>JAUNVM010000036.1:0-956 GCA_030537635.1 Flaviflexus sp.
TTACTCAGCGCCGACGCGGATGCGCACGAAGCCGGTGACGTTGCCACCGTGGTTGGAAATAACCTGTCCCACGGTCTGCTTGGGATCGCGGGCGTAGGGCTGCTCCACGAGGCAGGCCTGCTTGAAGTAGCCGCCGAGGCGACCCTCGACGATCTTCGGCACGGCCTTTTCGGGCTTACCCTCGGCGCGGGTGGTCTCCTCGGCGATGCGGCGCTCGGCCTCGACGACCTCCTCCGGAACCGAATCACGGTCGAGGTAGGAGGGGTTGAGGGCGGCGATGTGCACGGCGACGTCGTGGGCCACGCCGGCGCCCTCGGCGTCGGTGGCAACGAGCACGCCAACCTGCGGGGGCAGGTCGGTGGCGGTGCGGTGCATGTAGGCCTCCACGTGGTCCCCCTCGAGGGTGGCCAGGTGGGAGATCTCGATCTTCTCGCCGATCACAGCGGCCATCTGATCCAGCTTGTCCTTGACGGTCTCGTCATCGTAGGGAGCCTGCAGCAGCTCCTCCACGGTCGTCGCCTCGGAGGCAACGGCGGCCGCGAGAACCTCGTCGGCAAAGTTCATGAACTTCTCGTTCTTTGCCACGAAGTCGGTCTCGGAGTTGATCTCCACGAGAACGCCCTTGCCGTGGCCGTCAGCATTGCGCACATCCGAGAGGACGAGGCCGGCCGAAGCGGAGCGGCCCTCGCGCTTGGCCAGCGACTTCAGACCCTTGACGCGCAGGATCTCTTCGGCCTTCGCGGCATCGCCGTCGGCCTCATCGAGAGCCTTCTTGACGTCGAGCATGCCGGCGCCGGTCTTGTTGCGCAGTTCCTTGATGTCGGCTGCGGTGTAGTTTGCCATGGGTGTCCTTCCTCAGGCCTTGTCGGTGGTGGTCTCTTCGGCCTGCTCGGCCGCGGGTGCCTCTTCGGCGGGCTGCTCAGAAACCAGCAATTCAATGCCCTCACCTGCGTGAA
>JAUNVM010000036.1:966-18508 GCA_030537635.1 Flaviflexus sp.
CGGCCTGCTCGGCGGCGGGCTCCTCGGCCTTGGGCTCGGCCTTCTCGGCCGCGGCAACCTTGGCGTCATGAGCATCGGCCTTGGCGAGCATCTCCCGCTCCCACTCGGGCATGGGATCCTCTTCGGCCTGCTCGTCGCCGCCGGCGCGCTTGATGCGGCCCTCGGCCACAGCGTCAGCAATGATGTGGGTGAGCAGCGAGACGGAACGGATCGCGTCATCGTTACCGGGGATGCAGTAGTCGACCTCGTCGGGATCGCAGTTGGTGTCGAGGATGGCGACGACGGGGATGTTGAGCTTGCGCGCCTCGGCAACAGCGAGGTGCTCCTTCTTCGTGTCAACGATCCAGATGGCGGAGGGAATCTTGTTCATGTTCCGGATACCGCCGAGGGTGCGCTCGAGCTTGTCCTTCTCACGGGACATCATGAGCAGCTCCTTCTTGGTGCGGCCGGAGGAGGCCACATCCTCGAAGTCGATCTGCTCGAGTTCCTTGAGGCGCTGGAGGCGCTTGTGCACGGTCTGGAAGTTAGTGAGCATGCCGCCGAGCCAACGCTCGGTCACGTAGGGCATGCCGACGCGGGTGGCCTCTTCAACGATGGCCTCCTGCGCCTGCTTCTTCGTGCCAACGAAGAGAATGGTTCCGCCGTGGGCGACCGTCTCCTTGACGAAGTCGTAGGTCCGGTCGATGTCCTCAACCGTCTTTTCCAGGTCGATAATGTAGATGCCGTTGCGCTCGGTGAGGATGAAGCGCTTCATCTTCGGGTTCCACCGACGGGTCTGGTGTCCGAAGTGGACGCCGCTCTCGAGGAGCTGGCGCATGGTCACGACTGCCATGTAATAGCCTTTCATTGCGCTGTCGCGCGGGTTTCCAGTTTGTTGGCGACACCGGATGGCATCGCCCCTAGTGCTCGTCCGCGGCTGACCCGAAGGACTGGAACCGCGGGGGTGGCCGAGCACGCGAAGTCATCTGGATATTCCAGATGCCCTGCTATCCTACCGAATCCAGGTCCCCTGGCCAACACCGATAACGGTGTGATTTCAGCGGCTCTTCGCCCCGCAGGGCCGCCCACTCCCCCACCTACCGGCTCCATTCCCGTCCCCATCGGCCGCCGCGGCGCGCCTCTCCACGGCGGAGAGCGGACCGGGCGGCGGCGGCCTGACGCGACGCATCCTGGGCTCATGTTGCTCACGCTTGCCCTTGTTGCCCTGCCGTTCCTCCCGCCGCCGCTTCCACCTCCCGTTCCCCCGGATATCTCGCCGCCGCCCGCTCTGGTCATCGAGGCGTCCCAGTCCGCGGCCCAGTGGCCGGTGCACAGCAGGCAGGTGCTGCGCCGCGCCAGTATTCCCGCCCACCCGTGGGCGGCCGGCCACCGGGGTATCGACATTGCCGCCGTAGCCGACGAACCGGTGCGAGCCGTCTCCGCCGGGCGGGTGCATTTTGCCGGGGAGGTTGCCGGGCGCCCGGCGGTCTCGGTCGATCACGGCGGCGGGCTGCGCACCACCTACACGCCGGTCGTGGCCGTGGTCCGGCCGGGACAGCGGGTGGAGCGCGGGGAGGTGATCGGCACCGTCGCCGCCGGTCACTGTCCCACCGTCTGCCTCCACCTGGGGCTGCGCGATGATGAGAGGTACTACGATCCGCTCACCTTGTTTGAGACGCCGCGCATGCGTCTGTGGCCCTCAGGCGCGGGGATGGGCCTGGCCGAAGGCTCGGCGCAGCCGGTCCGTTGACACGTGCGTGTAGCGCTGGGTGGTGCCAAGCGAGGCGTGGCCCAAGTACTCCTGCACCGTGCGCAGGTCGCTGCCCCCGTCAAGCATGTGGGTGGCGGCCGAATGGCGCAGATCGTGGGGCGAGATGGCACTCACGCCCGCGCCGGTGGCCAGCCGGGCGAGAATGCCTCGGAAAGTGCGCGGATCGAGGCGGCCGCCCCGGTCCCCGAGCATGAGAGCATCGGTGGGTTCAACGAGGAACTGCGGGCGCACCCGCAGGTAGGCGGCAAGAGCATCGCGTCCGGGGGCACCGATGGGCACAATCCGTTCCTTGCCGCCCTTGCCGAGCACGCGAATCACGGTCGGATCCTCGATGTCGACGAGATTGAGGCCCGTCATTTCGCTGATCCGCAGCCCGCAGCCATAGAGCAGCTCGCAGGCCGCCCAGTTGCGGATCTTTGACCGGTTGCCGTCCTCGGCGAGATCACGAGCGTAGCTGAGCAGGCGCTCGGCCTGGGATTCGGTGAGCACCCGGGGCAATCGATTGTCGATCTTCGGCGAGCCCAGGGCGGCTCCCGGATCGGTATCGAGAATGCCATTGTTGTGGGCCCAGGCGGTGAAGGAGCGGATGGCTGCGGAGCGCCGGGCCAGAGAGGAGCGGGCCGCACCGAGCGCCTGCTGGGCCGACAGCCAGGCCCGCAGCTGACCCGGGGTGAGCCGATCCAGGCCAAGCTCGCCTACGCTCATGTGCTCGACATCGCCCGGATGTTCCCCGGCATCAAGGGCGAGGAAGTGCAGCAGGCTCGTCGTATCGGCGAGATAGGCCATGACGGTGTGCTCTGCGAGCGCGCGGCGCACTTGCAACTCGCGGCGGTAGGCCTCGAGGAGTGCGGCAACCGAGATCGAGCTCATGGCTCCAGCCTATGCCATCCGCCGGTGGCCTCGGCGGCAAAGCCGAGGGCGACCAGACCGCTGAGCGCCCGCCGGGTTTCGGGCCCGGTCAGGCCGGCTCGGCGGGCGATATCACCCAGCGGGGAGGCCACATCTGTCAGGGCGTCGTGAACGGCGCCGCGCTCCCCGCGCAGGCAGTCGTGCTTGCGCCGGTTGGAGGTGGGCGGAGGATCGGCGTGCAGCTGGCCAATCGCCTCGAGAACATCCCCGGGCTCGGTGGCGCAGATTCCGTAGTCGCGCAGCAGCTGATTCGTTCCCGAGCTCATGCGCGATCCCACCGGCCCGGGTACGGCGAGGACCTCTCGCCCGATTTCGGCGGCGCGGCGGGCGGTGGCCAGTGCCCCGGACCGCCGGCCCGCCTCGACCACAAGGCAGGCCGTGCCCAGAGCGGCAATGAGGCGGTTGCGGACGAGGAAGCGATGCCGGGCGGGAGCGGTGCCCGGCGGATACTCGGAGATGATGGCCCCGCTGCCGGTGATCTGGCTGAAAACCCTAGCGTGCCGGGCGGGATAGGCGCGGTCGATCCCGCAGGACATGACCGCGACCGTTGCCCCGCCGGCCGCCAGCGCCCCCTCGTGCGCCGCGACATCGATGCCGAAGGCGCCGCCGGAGACGATGACGTGGGAGGCGGACAGCTCGGCGGCAAAGGATCCGGCCAACCGGGTGCCATACGGGGTGGCAGCTCGGGCGCCAACGATGGTGAGGGCCGGCCGAGTCAGCACCTCGGGGCGCCCTTCGACCCACAGGCCGAGCGGTCGCTCGGGGCCGAGATCGGCGAGCTGGGTGGGCCAGTGCGGATCCCCGGGCATGAGGAAGTGCTCTGCCGGGTTGTCCCACCCGCGCGCCTCGAGGTGGGCGAGCCGCTCCAGCCAGCGGGCCGGATGCGCGCCAAGCTCGGGATATCCGGCGAGCTCCCCCGCCCGCAGCATCTCGAGGGCGGGGACGGGGCCGACGGCGTCGATGAGGGTGGGGGCAGGCGAGGGCGGCTCGGCAATGGCCGTCCACAGGGCGGTGGCTGCTCGGGGGCTCAGGGCGGTGTTCACCTCGCCCATGTTTCCCGCGCCACCTCCCCACCGCCCGGGCGGGCCCTCTCCTGCGCATACCCCAGGCCCCGCCCACTGATGTGGACGGGGCCGTGGTTACGAGGGGGGTTACTGCGCGGGCAGGTTGAGGTCGCCCGTGATATCGCCCTTGTTGAGCTCCTCGACGTTGACGTCCTTGAAGGTGACGATGCGAACCGAGCGGATGAAGCGGGTGGTGCGGTAGATGTCCCACACCCACGCGTCGTTGAGGGTGACGTCAAAGAAGACTTCGCCATTGTTGGCCGAGCGGATCTTCAGGTCAACATCATTAGCGAGGTAGAAGCGCCGCTCGGTTTCCACCACGAAGCGAAAGAGATTGATGACATCCCGGTATTCCCGGTAGAGGGCTAGTTCCAGATCGCCTTCGAAATTATCCAATTCACTCATCGTCTACTCCCGGTAGCTGCCACGCGGTGCGGTGCCATGTCGATGGGCCGTGCCTGCGCAGCGCCTCGACGTGGGCCTTCGACGCGTAGCCCTTGTTCGACTTCCAACTATAACCCCGCTCATCGGCCAGGGAGACCATGAGAGCGTCCCGCGCAACCTTGGCGAGGATGGCGGCGGCGCCAATGCTCAGGCAAAAGCGGTCACCCTTCACCATCGTCTCCACCGGTATCCTCGGCGGGTCGAGATCGCGCCGAAACCAGTTGTAGCTGCCATCGAGAAGAATGAGATCGGCCGGCGGCAGCTGGTCCATGGCTCTCCGGGCGGCCAGGCAGATTGCGGACATGATGCCCCGGGAGTTGATCTCCTCGACACTGCCATAGCCGACCGCCCCGGAGGTCCAGGACTCAATCTCGGTCACGAGGTCGGATCTGCGGCGGGCGGTGAGGAGTTTGGAGTCGCGGACTCCTGCGGGTGGATCTCCAAGGCCGGTCTCGTAGATGATAGCTCCGACGGCAACCGGGCCGGCGATGGCGCCACGACCCACCTCGTCCATGGCAACCAGCCGAGCGGGCCGACCGAGGCGAGCCGACAGCACGGCGATGAGCCAGTCCTCTCGTGCGAGAGTCGGGCCGGCCGGATCGGGCTCCGGAGGCTCCCCACCCGGCAGGTCAAAGAGTCCCGTCACGGTGAGGGGTCCGGCACCTTGGTGAAGGTGTCCTCGGCCGAGTCGAGCGGACCGAACCGGTCGAGGGGAAGCATGATGAGGGTGACTCGGCCCTCGATATTGTCCACCGGGACAAATCCGCCACCGGGCTCTCCCATGTGGGCACGAGAGTCCTCGGAATTGGAGCGATTATCACCCATCACCCACACGTGCCCCTCGGGGACCGTCACTTCGAATTCGAAGGTGGAGGGCGGGCCGCCCTCACGGAGATAGGGCTCGGAGATGGGCTCGCCGTTGATCTGCAGCCGCCCGTCATCGCCGCAGCAGGAGACCTGGTCCCCACCCACGCCAATGACGCGCTTGACGAGGTGGTGGCCGGAGTTCTTCGGGATGATCCCGACGGTTTCCCCGATCGTGGTGAGAACCTTCATCGGCTGAGACGGCTCGCTCTCGGGGCGCTGGCGCAACCAGCCGCCCGGGTCCACGAAGACGACGACATCGCCTCGGTGAATCTCCTCTGGCGAGTTTGCGAGCTTATTGACGATGATCCGATCCCCCACTTCCAGGGTGTGGGTCATCGACGGGGAGGGAATGTAGAAGGCCTGCAGGAGGAAGGTTTTCACCAGGACGGAGATGAGGAGGGCGGCCGCGATCACCACGGCCATCTCCCCCAGGAAGGCGGGCAGCGACTGCTTGGGCTTGCGCTGCGGGGGATAGCTGGGCGGCATATCTTCCGGCACGGAATGAGCCTCTTCCATAGATCCACCTCCCTTGGTTAATGGGCACTGCGCACAGTCTACGACCAACTGCGTGCCATGAACGAAGGCCCGCCGGTCCAACCGGCGGGCCTTACATAACTGTTACTTGTCGACGCGCTTCTCGCGGATCTTCGCGGCCTTGCCGTGGCGCTCACGCAGGTAGTAGAGCTTCGCGCGGCGAACGACGCCGCGGGAGACAACCTCGACGGACTCGACGGTCGGCGAGTGCAGCGGGAAGGTGCGTTCAATACCCACGCCGAAGGAGACCTTGCGGACGCAGAAGGTTTCGGAGACCCCGGCGCCGCGGCGAGCCAGGACAACTCCCTGGAAGGCCTGGATACGCGAGCGGTTGCCCTCAATAACCTTGACGTTGACGCGAACCGTGTCGCCGGCGCGGAACTCCGGAATATCGGTGCGCAGCGACTTCTTATCGACAATATCGAGTGTCTGCATGACAGTTTCTCTTCCCGCCTGTGCGCGCAGGTCACAAAGCGACTCGGGGCAGCGTGACTGCCGGTGGATCGAGGCTCGCCGGTGCGCGTCCCCCTGCGGCAGGACCAGCGCATTGTGTCAGCGAGTAGCCCAACTAGTATGCCACATCAATATCTCGCACCATAACGACGTCGTCGTTAGGCTCATCACCCACGAGATAGGTGCGCCTCCCGGCGAGCTCAAAGCCCCGCCTCTCATAGGCGCGGATCGCCCTCTTGTTCCCCGCATTCGTCCCGAGCCAGATGCGGCCGGAACCCACCGCGTGGGCGGCGCGGTCCAGGGCCGCCGTCAGGAGAAGAGCATTAAGGCCACTGCCCCGCCAGGATGCGTCCAGGTAGCATTTCGAGAGCTCGGCCGCGCCGGCCAGCTCCGCGAGCGGGGGCCGGGAGGCACTCGGTAGCAAAACGAGGGAATAGCCGAGAAGCGGCCCGCCCTCGGCGCGCACCCCGAGGAGCTGGTGATCGTTATCGGCGGCGTAGTGGGCGAATTTTTCTTCCGACAGCTCGGTGGCGATGTGGGCGGCAATGGCGTCGGCGGGTAGGGAGGGCGGGCAGGCATCGGGGAAGGTGCGCGCCGCCAGCGCGGCCACCTCTCCCGGATCCGGGCTGTCATCAATCAGCATGCGTACCGGGTGCGAGAAGGGTTCGGGCTTGCGCGGCCACAGCCAACCGTACTCGGCGAGGATCGCTCGATCGTCCTTATCCAGCTCATGTGCGTTGAGAGCACGAATCATGTCGGGGCGGCGCTGGGCGGTCCGGCGTAGCGCCGCATCCCGCCGCCATCGGGCAACCTTGCCGTGATCCCCGGAGGTGAGCACCTCGGGGACCGCGTGGCCCCGCCAGTCCAGGGGCCGGGTATAGACCGGATATTCGAGCAGGCCGGCCTGCCCGTGCGATTCTTCGACGAGCGATTCGGGATTGCCAACGACGCCGGGAATGAGCCGGCCCACCGCTTCAACGAGGGTGAGAGCGGCGACCTCGCCGCCGTTGAGTACGTAATCGCCGAGCGAAAACTCGAGAACCTCGATATCTTCGCGGGTCCGATAATGTTCGGCTACCCGAGCATCGATTCCCTCGTATCGTCCGCAGGCAATGACGATGCGGTCGGCACGGGCGGCCAGGGATTCGCACAATTCCTGAGTGAGTCTCGGTCCCGACGGGGTGGGGATCGCGAGGATCTTGACGCCCTCACCAACGAGATACTCGTCAAGCGCCTTGCCCCACACGTCCGCGCGCATGACCATACCGGCCCCGCCACCCACCGGGGTGTCATCGACGGTGCGATGCCGATCGGTGGTCCAGTCGCGCAGATCGTGCACGCCCACCTCGAGCAGCCCGGCCTGCCGCGCCTTGCCAATGAGGGAGAGGTCCAGGGCGGACAGGTAGCCGGGAAAGACGGTGAGAATGTCGAAGCGCATCACTCGTCCTCAAACAGCCCGCCGGGCGGATCGATGACCACCCGGCCTTCATCGAGGTCCACGTCGGTGACAATCTGGTGGACGAACGGAACGCGCACGGTTCCCGCCGCCGTTTTCACGAGAAGCAGTTCGTGGGCCGGATTGGGTTCCAGCCCGGTGACCGTCCCCAGCTCATTGCCATCCGGATCGACGGCGGGCAGGCCGGCCAACTCGTGGGAGTAGAAGGCTCCCTCCTCGCGGCTCTCCTCCTCATCGGTTTCGATGACGAGCCGCACGCCCCGCATGCTCTCGGCTTGGGTGCGGTCGGTGACCTCCTCAAACAGCGCGTACCACATGCCCTTGTAGGTGCGGGTGCGCTTGACCTGCAGGGGGCCAAATTCGGCGGGATCGGTTTCTAGCTGAACGCCATCGGCCAGCCGCTCTTCGGGGCTGTCGGTGCGCACATCAAGGCGCACCTCCCCCTTGAGTCCGTGGGCCGAGGTAATGATAGCGACGGTGAGTTGCACGAGCCCATTCTATGAGATTGGTCCTCCCCTAGCATCACCCGCCCCGCGGCCGCCCGCATCCGCCGGGTATGCCGGGAGGATGGTGCGATGCCACATGCCGGGATGCGGATATGCGGAAGGCGGGGCATGAGCCCCGCCTTCTCATCGTGTCGCGTTGGTTTAGCGATCCGTTTCGACAACGTCCACGCGGATAGGACCGCGGCTGGCCAGTGCCGACATGACGGACCTCAGCGCCTTCGCGGTGCGTCCGGACCGGCCGATGACTCGGCCGAGGTCCTCCGGATTCACGCGCACCTCGAGGAGCTCGCCTCGGCGCATGCTCCGGGAGGAGACCCGCACATCATCGGGATGATCGACGATGCCGCGGACGAGGTGCTCGAGGGCGTCAACCAACATCAGGCGTCCTCGGACTCTTCGGCCGGGGCGGCTTCCTCGGAAGCCTCAGCCTGCTCGGCGGCCTTGGCGGCCTCCGCCTCGGCCTGTTCGGCCGCGCGGGCCTCGGCCTTCTCGGCGCGACGCTTCTCAGCATCGGACTGAACGGCTTCAATGGCCTCGGTGCGAGCCTTCTCGGCCTCCTCGGAGGAGACCTCCTTGACCTGGAGGCATCCCTCGGCATTGCCCTTGCCGCGGAACTTCGCCCAGTCACCGGTGAGGTGAAGCTGGCGGCGAACCGCATCGGAGGGCTGGGCGCCGACGGACAGCCAGTACTGGACGCGCTCGGAGTCGATCTTGATGAGCGAGGGCTCCTGAAGCGGGTCGTAGACACCGATCTCCTCGATCACCTTGCCGTCCCGCTTCTTGCGGGAATCGACAACGACGACGCGGTAGAACGGGGCATGGATCTTACCCATGCGCTTGAGACGAATCTTCACTGCCACGGTTGTGGTCACTCCTTGTGAGTTTGATGGACGAAAAACGCCAGGTGGGGACCCCGAGGTTCCTCGCCCGGAACTAGGCAAATGAGCGGTGAGAGGGCCCGAGCATTCGCCGAGTACGCCGTTCTATTGTGCCAGATGCCGCCAGATCGCCCAAGCAGTACCGCGATCACCCCGGGTGGTTTCACTCACCTTGGCTCTGCCACCCGCTCCGATTCGGCGGGCCCAAGCCGCGATGCGAGCCTAGGCGAGGCGCTCGCCCGCCCGGAAGACGGCCACCGGATTCGCCAGCATCTCCGGTTCGCTTCGTGGATCGCGCTCAAAGACAACGAGATCGGCGGGGGCTCCCTCGGCGAGTACGGGCTGGCCGAGGATGGTTCGGGCCCCGTGGGTGGCGGCGGTGAGCACCAGCTCGGGATCCAGGCCGGCCTCAATGCAGGCGGCAAGCTCGCTGGGCAGGGTGCCAAAGTCGAGCGTTCCCCCGGCATCGGAGCCCATGAGCAGCGGTATCCCCGCCTCCGCCATGGCGCAGATGTGATCCTGGTAGCCCTCGTACATGCCCCGCATACGCCGCGCATACACCGGGTATTTCTCGCCCGCGAGATCGGCGAATTCGCCGAAGTGGGAGACCTGATTGGCGGTCGGGGTGACGGGAATGGCGCGGCGGGCCGCCTCGGCCATGTGATCGGGGGTCATGCCCGTGCCATGCTCGATGCCATCGACGCCGGCGGCAAGCAGATCATCGATGGTTTCGGTGGCGAAGGTATGCACCGCCACCCGGGCTCCCCGCTCGTGGGCAGCGGCCACCGCCTCGGTGAGCACGTCGCGAGGCCACAGCGGGGTGAGATCGGCATCGGCTCCCATCGACCGGTCGATCCAGTCGCCGACCAGCTTGACCCAGCCGGCGGAGCGCTCGGCCTCCTCGGCCACCACCTCCGGCAACTCGGACACCTCGATCTCCCGGCCGAATCCGCGCAGGTAGCGCTTGGGGCGGGCAATGTGGGTGCCGCAGTGAATGATGTGCGGGGCACACTTCTCGCCATCGATCCAGGACATGTCCTGGGGAACGCCAAGATCGCGCACGAGGGTGACCCCGGAGGCGATGCAGGCGTGGGCCTGATCGAGGGCCACCTCCCGGCTTGCCGCTCCCCCGCCCTTGGCCAAGCCAATATGGCAGTGCGCATCGACCAGCCCGTCGGTGACAAAGCCGGCCACCTCGGTGGCGCCGCCGGCACCCGCCGGCGGGCGGAAGGTGATGGTCTCGCCGACAATCCACGCCTCGGGAAGGAGACCGTCACGGGTGAGGATGGGGCCGGTGAGGTGAATCATCGCAGGAACTTGGCCAGCTCGTCGAGATCCGGGGTCTCATCCGTCTTTGCGGCCCCGAAGGAGGCGCCGGGCTGCTTCTTCTTCATCGCTGCCTCGCGCTCTTGACGGGCCCGCTTGGCCGGATTGCCGGAGCGACCCTTCTTCGAGCCCTTGTTCTTGCGCTTCGGTTTGGCCTGGGCCCGGCCCCTGGCCTTCTTGCCCATCCCGGGCATGGAGCCCATGCCGGGAATGCCGGCGCCGGAGGCCATCTTCGTCATCATGATCCGCGCCTGCTCGAAGCGCTCCATGAGGGCATTGATCTCTTGCACGGTCGTGCCCGAGCCCTTGGCGATGCGCAGTCGCCTCGAACCGTTGAGGATCTTTGGATTATTGCGCTCCTGGGGGGTCATGGAGCGGACGATGGCCTCGACCCGGTCAATTTCCCGCTCATCGAAGTTCTCCAGCTGCTCGCGCATCTGCCCCATGCCGGGAAGCATGCCGAGCATCTTCTTCATCGAGCCCATCTTCTTCAGCTGCTGAAGCTGGTCGAGGAAGTCGTTGAGCGTGAAGTCGCCCTCGGCCATCTTCCCCGCAAGCTCCTCGGCCTGCTTCTCGTCGAAGGCCTTCTGCGCCTGCTCGATGAGCGTGAGCACATCGCCCATGTCGAGGATGCGGGAGGCCATGCGGTCGGCGTGGAAGCGCTCGAAATCATCGAGCTTTTCGCCGGTGGAGGCGAACATGACCGGGGTGCCGGTCACCCCGCGCACCGACAGGGCGGCACCGCCTCGAGCATCACCGTCCAGCTTGGAAAGGACCACGCCGGTAAAGCCCACACCGTCGCGGAAGGCGGTGGCGGTCTGCACGGCATCCTGGCCGATCATGGCGTCGACAACGAAAAGCGTCTCATCCGGCTGCACAGCATCGCGAATATCGCGAGCCTGGGCCATCATGTCCTCGTCGATGCCGAGGCGGCCGGCGGTGTCGACGATGACGACGTCGTAGTAGTTCTCTCGGGCATGCGCCACACCATCGCGCGCCACCCGCACGGGATCGCCCACGCCATTGCCCGGCTCGGGGGCCCACACGTCCACCCCGGCCTGCTGGCCAACAATCTGCAGCTGGTTAACCGCGTTGGGGCGCTGCAGGTCGGAGGCGATGAGGAGCGGCTTGTTTCCCTGCTCGCGCAGCCACTTGCCGAGCTTGCCGGCGAGCGTCGTCTTACCGGCGCCCTGCAGGCCGGCCAGCATGATGACGGTCGGCGGGCGGGAGGCAAAGTTCAGGTCCCGGGTCTCACCACCGAGGATCTCCACGAGCTCGTCGTGGACAATCTTGATGACCTGCTGGGCCGGGTTGAGGGCCTGGGAGGCCAGCGCCCCGGTCGCCTTATCTCGAATCGCCGACGTGAACTGGCGGACCACGGGCAGCGCCACGTCCGCATCCAGCAGGGCGCGGCGGATCTCCTTGATGGTTGCCTCAACATCGGCCTCGGACAGCCGGCCCTTGCTGCGCAGTGCCTTAAATGAACCGGTAATTCTGTCGGAAAGAGATGCAAACACGGGTGGTTCCTTTTCGATCGATCTATCCCAGGGTACCTAACTGGGCGCGGTGAGCACATCCGAGTACACGCCCGACCATCCGGTTCCCGCCGGGGCGAACAGCTGGGGACGCGGGGGCCGTGACCGCCAGGACCGCGGGCTGCGCGGCAGCCGAGACGGTGAACGACATGGACGACGGGACCGGGGTATGGCCGCCGGTCCCGGCCACCACGACGCCCCGGGCCGGGCGGTGCCCAGGGGCGCAAGGTGGGCACGTCGTTAGGTGGAGCCGGCTGGCATCGACGGCGCGACGTGCCGGCTCGGTCTTCCGGCTCCACTGACGAGTGGATGGATTGGCGAGTGCCGGTGGTTAGTCGAGCAGCGCGTCGACGAAGTCCTCCGGGACGAAGGGCGCGAGATCATCGGGGCCCTCGCCGAGACCAACGAACTTCACGGGAACGTCGAGGGTGCGCTGGACGTTGATGACAATGCCGCCCTTGGCGGTGCCGTCGAGCTTGGTGAGGACGATGCCGGTGAGGCCGGTGACCTCGGCGAAGACCTTCGCCTGGGTCATGGCGTTCTGGCCGGTGGTGGCGTCGATGACGAGGAGGACCTCGCGCACCGGGGCGGTGCGGGACATGACCCGCTTGATCTTGCCGAGCTCGTCCATGAGGGCGGACTTGTTTTGTAGGCGTCCGGCCGTATCAACCATGACGACGTCCACGGCCTTCTCCTGGCCGGTCTTCACCGCGTCGAAGGCGACGGAGGCGGGATCGGCCCCCTCCACGTCGGAGCGCACCACCTCAACGCCCACTCGTTCGCCCCACGTGGCGAGCTGATCTGCGGCGGCGGCGCGGAAGGTGTCGGCCGCTCCGAGGACAACGGTGCGATCTTCGGAGACGAGGACGCGGGCAAGCTTGCCAATCGTTGTCGTCTTGCCTGTGCCGTTGACACCGACAACGAGGACGGTGGCGGGATGCGGGGATCCGTCATCGGCCGTGCCCGGAGTCAGGTCAAGCTCCCGATCCATCGCCGGGTCCACCATCTCCAGCAGCTTCTCGCGCAAAATCTCACGCACCACCTGCGGATCAGAGGTGCCGCGCACCTTTGTCTCGGTACGCAGCTTGTCCATGAGCTCATCGGTGGCTTCGAGGCCGACGTCGGCAGTGAGCAGGGTTTCCTCAATCTCCTCCCAGTCCTCCTCGGTGAGGTCGCCGCGGGAGAGAATCGACAGGAGGGTCTTGCCGAGCGCACCGGAGCGAGCGAGCCGGGCCCGCAGCCGCTCCATGCGTGAGGGAACGGATTCCGGCCGTTCGAGGGTGGCAACCGAGCCCTCCTCAGCCTCGGCCTCCTCTTCTTCTCCGACCCGGTCGGAAATGTAGGGCGAGGTCTTCTCGTCAAGCTCAATCGTGTCGTCGCGCTTGCGGCGCGTCGAGAAGACGAGCGCGGTCGAGGCGAGCGCGAGAACGACAATGGCAATGATGATGTACTGGATGTCTGGCATGGCTCCAGTCTCGCTTATCGGGACCCCGAAAGTACACCTCGGGCCGGCGACACCTGCCCCTCACGCACTCCTTGCGCCGATATGCGAGCATCCCTCCCACGGCGTTACAGTGAAGGAAAGCAAGGAGTTTTATGCGCGCACTCATCAAGCCCTCCCCCGGGCCAGGACTGGTCCTGGCCGAGGTGCCCGAACCCCAGGTGGGGCCCGGAGAAGTGAAGATCCGCGTGGCCAAGACCGGCCTGTGCGGAACCGATCTGCAGATCATGTCCTGGGGAGATTTTGCCGCCGAGCACGTGAGCCCCGGCCAGATCATCGGCCACGAATTCGACGGCCACATCGTCGATATTGGCCCGGGTGTGGAACTGGGCACGGGTGCCCAGCGGTTGCGCGAGGGAGCCCACGTGTCCGTCGAGGGGCACATCATTTGTGGCCGGTGCCGCAACTGCCGGGCCGGCCGGCGGCACATGTGCGTGCGCACCAATTCGGTGGGCGTGGACCGCGATGGCGCCTTCGCCGATTACGTTGTCGTCCCGGCCGACAATGTGTGGGTCCAGCCCGAGGTCATTGACCCCGAACTTGCCGCCCTCTTCGATCCCTTCGGCAATGCCGTGCACACAGCCTTGCAGTTCCCGCTCACCGGCGAGGATGTGCTCATCACCGGGGCCGGACCCATTGGGATCATGGCGGCGCTCATTGCCCGTCACGGCGGAGCCCGCCACGTCGTCATCACCGATATTTCCGATGATCGGCTCGCCCTGGCGAAGAAGGCGGCCGAGCCCGTCGGCCCCATCGTCACCGTCAACTCGACACGCACCAGCCTCGCCGAGGTCAAGCGCGATCTCACGATCCGCGAGGGCTTCGATGCGGCGATGGAAATGTCGGGCAGCCCCCGGGCCATGGCCGATCTCATCGACGCGTGCACCCACGGCGCCAAGGTCGCCCTCCTTGGCCTGCCCACGGCCCCCTACCCGGTGGACTGGAACAAGGTCATCACCCACATGCTCACCATTCAGGGCGTCTACGGCCGGGACATGTACGACACCTGGTATCACTCCACCTTCCTTCTGCAGTCCTCCCCCGGCCTGCGCGAGGGCCTGCGCAGCATCATCACCCACCGGGTGGATGCCACCGACTGGGAGCAGGCTTTTGACGCCGCCGGGGCCGGCGATGCCGGTAAGGTCCTCATCGATTGGAGCAAGTAAATGTTCACCTTCCGCGACGAGCTCACCGCCGAGCTTGAGCAGATCCGCCAGGCCGGGCTGGAGAAGTCCGAACGGCCCATCAGCTCACCCCAATCCGCCCACGTCACCGCGGGCGGCGGGCCGGCGCTCAACTTCTGCGCCAACAACTACCTGGGCCTGGCCAATCATCCCGACATCATCGCCGCCGCCCATGAGGGCCTTGATGCCTATGGTTTTGGCACCGCCTCGGTCCGCTTCATCTGCGGAACCATGGATGAGCACAAGGCTTTGGAGCGGGAGCTCGCCGATTATCTCGGCACCGAGGACGCCATTCTTTTCGCCTCCTGCTTTGACGCCAACGGTGCCCTCTTCGAGGTACTCCTCGGCCCGGATGACACGGTCATCTCCGATCAGCTCAACCACGCCTCCATCATCGATGGCATTCGGCTCAGCAAGGCCCAGCGGCTGCGGTACGCCAATCGGGACATGACCGACCTCAAGGCCAAGCTCGAGGAGGCCACCGGCAACCGCACCCTCATCATCACCGACGGGGTGTTCTCCATGGACGGCTACTTTGCACCCCTGGAAGAGATCTGCGATCTCGCGGAGGAATACGGGGCACTCGTCGCCGTCGATGACTCCCACGCCACCGGATTCATTGGCGCCTCCGGCCGGGGCACCCATTCCCGGGCCGGTGTCGAGGGCCGCGTCGATATTCTCACCGGCACCCTCGGAAAGGCGCTCGGCGGTGCCTCCGGCGGGTACATTGCCGGACCGGCCGAAATCGTGGAGATGATGCGGCAAAAGGCCCGTCCTTACCTGTTCTCCAACGCTGTTGCTCCCTCGCTTGTCGCCGGGGCCCGCATCGCGCTCACACTCGCCCGCGAGGGAGATGATCTGCGCGAGCAGTTGGACGCGAATGCCAAGCGCTTCCGCGCCGGCATGACCGAGGCGGGATTTGAGCTCCTCGAGGGCGAACACCCCATCATCGCCGTGATGTTCCCGGGCGAGGATGGCGCCCGCCGGGCCGCCGCCATCGCCGATGAGATGCTGCGCCTCGGCGTCTACGTCACCGCCTTCTCCTTCCCCGTCGTGCCTCGCGGCGAGGCCCGCATTCGCGTCCAGCTCTCCGCCGCCCACACCGAGGCCGACATCGACGCCTGCATCGACGCCTTCGTGGCCGCGCGAGATCGCGTCGAAGAACTCCAGGGCTAAGCCTCCACTCGGGGCAGAGCACCAACCGGCCTCACCGCCTCCGCACCCCGCCGTCACCAGCTGCGGGGTGCGGACGGGAAGAGAGGGCGCGAGCGGTTCATCTTTTGCGACCGAGCAGCTGTCCCGTTACTGTAACGGAAATATTGGCCGGCTCGACACAGGAGTTCACGATGTTCTACGCCGCTGCCGCCAGCCTTCTCATCGCGGGCATCATCATCCTCGTGTTGGCGGGGAAGATGCGCGACGGCATGAATATCTCTCATCTTGCAGGCGTGCGCACCAAGCACACTATGACCTCCGATGAGGTGTTCTCCCGATCAAATCAACGGGTCTGGAAAGGCACTTTCGTCACCGGCATTCTCTTGCTCCTCATGGCTGCGATCTGCATCTACCACGAACTCAACCCGCTCCCCGAGGCCCTATTCCTCACGGCTATACTCGGTCTCAACGCCATCGTCCTGATCATCGCCTTCTGGCAGGTCGTCACCGCCAATCGCATCGCCAAAGAGATGAACGCTCGCAACAGCGCAGCCAACAATCTCTCCTGAGCCCAATCAGCACACCCGCCGGCGGCGCTGAGCGCCAGCGCAGGCTATGCGGAGGCTATGCGGGCGGGTGCTGCCAGCACTCGCCTTGTCCTCAGCATCTGGCTTCTCAACCGGCGGGAATAGTACTGAGCGAATAGACGGTGACGGCGGGGCGAAAGCCGAGGCCAAGCCACATCGGCGCGGACAGCGGATTATTCACCGCATAACCCACCGTCACAGCTTCCGCGTCCCGGCCCCACGTGTCCAAGCCGGTGCGCAACATCTCCCCCGCGTAACCGCGCCCGCGCCACTGGGGCTCGGTCCAGATGAAACCAATATGAGCCGCCGGCCCAACGGCCAGATTAGGCAGTATATCGCCCGCCGAAACGGTGCAGAGACTGACCGTCTGTCCCTTCACACGAATCACTCCGGCCCAGGCTCCTCGCTCGAGCTCACCCATAGCATATTTGAACCGGTAACCCTCGGACGTTGGGCGGTCCCGAAAGCCGGCCATAAACCGGCCATCAAAGCGCTGCACCTTCCCCATGGTCTCCGCAATCTCACTCGGATCATCGGTGCGCTCAACGCATACACCCCGAACGGTGGGTAGCCGCTCTTCTAGCCGCGTGCGCGGCGTCCATGCCCACACCGCATCAGGTCGGAAGCCAAGCGCAATGGCAGCCTCAGCCACGTCATCATCGCGGGACATAGCGGTGAGAGTAAGCGTGCGATCACGCGCATCCACTTCGGTTCCCATACGGCGGTTACGGCGTACCGCCTCACCCACGGCATGAGTGAGCGCGGCACCAATCTCCGCCACCGTCGAGTTCTCACCCGGCCACACCTCAATCTCGTGGGTGATCCGCGCGCCCCAAAATGCACGCCAAGAATCCTCTGCATGCTCCTGGGAATGCAATGCAATGGCCACGCCCTCAATGAG
Organism: Flaviflexus sp.; assembly: GCA_030537635.1. Lineage (GTDB taxonomy): Bacteria > Actinomycetota > Actinomycetes > Actinomycetales > Actinomycetaceae > Flaviflexus. Next base: position 18,017 of record JAUNVM010000036.1, read on the forward strand.
TTGAACCAGCGAGCCGCGCGGCGCGCAAAAGGACTCCGCCCGGAACGAACGGTCGAGGCGGGCAATGCGGCGACGGTGCTCTGCGATCCAGTCCATGGGAATCTCCACCACCATTATCCCAGGGATATCCGGCTCCCTCCAGAAAATTGCAGCGACAAGAATTCAGGGAACGATAACCCTCCCAGCGCTCCAGATCAGCCGGTCCGCCGCAACCACCGCCAGCACCTCGACGAGCGAGACGAAGCCGGGTCCACCGCAGCCCGATAAGCCGACAGATTACAAGGCTCAGCGGAGGTCAACGCAATGCTCCTGAGTGGCAACACGAACACGACCAGACGCTTGATCACATCGAAGAAAAATGGAGCGTAAATCTATCGGCGCGACCCTTACGCGGAAAGCCCTTCAACTAGCTCGAGGAGCGCCAAGCCTGGGAAGCACCGCCTTGACACGGGAAGACAGCGGCTTACCTGAGTCGTCGATCTTTTGCTGGGA
>JAUNVM010000009.1:0-3923 GCA_030537635.1 Flaviflexus sp.
TCCACGCAGGAGAAGCCGATGATGGAGCTGGCGCCCTCGATTTCCATCATCATAGAGGCCTTCTCTTTCCATCCCCCATGCCTCCCTGGCGCTGCCTGCCAGGCCTCGGATACTCCGAGCCGGCCCCGCCCCTCGCCTCCTCGCGCCCCCTCACGCAACGAGGAGCAGCACCCACGCCGAGACGATCGCGCGCACGGGTTGACAGCAGGGGCGGTGCAGCACCGACGCAGAAGAGACGCCCAGGCAGGCCAGGCGTCGCACAGGAGAGCTAGTCGAGCGCGTCGAAGGCCCGGGTGAGACGGGAGAGTGCGGAGTCGATATCCGCCCACTTGTCGAGCCCAAACAGGCCGATCCGGAAGGAGGTGAAGTCCTCCGGCTCGCCAACCTTTAAGGGCACGCCGGCCGCGATCTGGACGCCGCGATCAATCAAGCGGCCAGCCAGGCCCGGATCGTCGGTGCGGCAGACGACCACGGTCGGTGACTGCCAACCGCTGGCCGCCACCGAGGCGTAGCCGCGCTCTTCCAGGGCCGAGCGCACCTTCGCCCCGAGCTCGATCTGCCGCTCGCGCAGGGTCTCCAGGCCCATCTCGCGGGCCTCGCGCATCACCTCAAGGTTGTGCAGCAGAGCATCGGTTGGCATGGTGGCATGATAGGCGTGGCCGCCGGCGACATAGGCATCGGCAATCTTCAGCCAGGTGCCAAGACCGAGGGAGAAGCTCGTCGACCCGGTCGCCTCCACGGCACGTCTGCCCTCCTCCGACAGGATGACGTATCCGGCGCAGGGCGTACCCGACCAGCCCTTTTGCGGGGCGGAAATGAGAACATCGACGCCAATCTCGCCCATGTCCACCCACAGCGGACCAGAGGCAATGCAGTCGAGGACGAATAGGCCGCCCACCTCATGGGTGGCCGCCGCGACCCGGCGCAGATACTCATCGGGCAGGAGCATGCCCGAGGCGGTCTCGACGTGGGCCGCGCACACCACCTTCGGGCGGTGCTGCGCAATGGCAGCCTCAACCTCCTCCGTTGGCGCCGGCGCATATCCCCCATCTTCTGCCTCTCGGGCGCACAGCACGGTCTGCCGATCGGTGATTGAACCCGCCTCAATGATCTGGGACCAGCGATACGAGAAGAAGCCGTTGCGCACGATCAGAACGGGCTCGTCGGTCATGAGCTGGCGGGCCACCGCCTCCATGGCATAGCTACCCCCGCCGGGGACAATGCAGGCGGCGGAGCCGTGATAGGTCTCGCGCAGAATGTCGAGCAGTTCCACCATGGCCTGGCGGAACTTGGCGGACATGTGGTTGAGCGCGCGATCGGTAAAGACGACCGAATACTCGAGAAGGCCGTCGGGATCAATGTCTGGGCGAGGAAGTTCCATACCTCACACTACGATATTTTTACTACCGCGTCAGAAGATCGCTGGCACGTCCAGATCTACGGCATCCGCCGCTACCAGCGCCCGCGAAGCACCGGACTGTCTGGATCTGCAAGGAGCAGGGTGGCAAGGGCGGCCATGGGGGCGTGCCGGTCCGTGGGATTCGTCATCGAGGCAGCGAGGAGGAAGCACGAGGTGCGCATAATATCCTCGGCCGATTCGTCAAGGATGCCAAGGCCGTCGAGCTGACGCTTGCGCCAGCTGATGGAGTCGACCATCACCGGCGCGGCGACGCTCATGAGGCAGAGGTAGGCGTGGGTCCGCGCGAATCGGTTCGCTTCGAGCACGCCACGGCGGCTCACGTGGTTCAAGAAGGCCCTCGGGTGATCGGCCACCACGGCGCCGAGTTCGGTCAGTTCCGCCCCGGATGGATCGACCGTGATGAGACCGAGCACCCGGGCGGTGTTGATGACATCGGCAGCCCGGGGCGGATGACACCCGAACTCATCAATAAGATGGTGGGCAAGTCCGGGAATGCTTCGGCCGGCTCTGACCGCGTCGAGCAGCACCATCCACGGCCGCGCCACCTTGTCCTCGATGCCGTCAAGGTTCTGACTGGGCGACAGAGCGTCCAGGCATTGCGCGATCTCCCGACGAAACGGAGTGTTGTTGAGAATCTTCAGTGCCTCGTCCCTGAGCCAGGAGACATCGCGGCGCGGGGCATAACTCTCGAGCAGGGCATGAATGGCCTCGGTGGCCGGCGCAGCCAGCGCATTACTATGACCAGCCACCAGCTCGGCATACTCACCGGGGTCCGAACATCCCAGCGGTGGCGGCGGCCCCTCGGCGCCAATGAGGCTGGGGGCGGCAATGATCGGATCGGCCGGGATCTTCTCAGCCATGAGGATCTGGCAATGCCAGGGCCCACGGCGAATGGCGAAGCTGAGCGGGAGCTGGAGGAGTTCATCGATGCGGATGTGCCAGGCGAGCGGGATTCCCTCCATCGGCTCCTCGGTAGTGATTTGCGCGCCGTTGTACAGAACCTGGACCGACTCGCACTGCGGCAATTCGAAGACGATGGCGATCATCTCGATGAGCTCGTTGAGGTAGGTGCGCGAGTCCACTTCGAGCAGGCGCTGCAGCGGCGGCTCGCCCATCACCTGCAGGTCCAGGCGATAGCGGACCGGACTCAGCAGCCTGGGGCGGCGGTGCGGGGCCTCGAGCCTGCTCAGCACCCGAAACTCTAGACCGGCCAGCGTCAGCGCATCGGTCGCACTCGCCGGCGAGAACTCATCGTCTCCCTCCTCACCGCCTGCCCTATCCTTGGCCCAGTCGCCCACCGGTCCGTCGAAATGTTCCTCAGCCATCGCGCCCTCCTCTCCCTCATTCCCATTATCCGGGCGGGCCCGGATACAACACGCCGGCAATCAGCCCCAATTTTCGTCGGGGCCAGCGAGCAGACGGGTGGAGCTTGCCAAATTCGGCGCTATGGCGGCAAAGCTCGGTATTCCCGGGGCGAGGTTCATACAATGTGGGCAACCAATGAGGGGGCAGTCATGGGCATTGAGATCCCGCCGTTTGGCACCGACATGACGAGGGTAAGCGCCTACGCGCTCTTCACGGAGGGCTGGCACGTCTATCGGGTCTTCCTGCCGCTGCCCACCCGACTCGGCGAGATTCACCTGTCCTGGGCCGATCTGGCCGAGCAGGCCGGAACCGTCCTCGGACCACAGACCACGTTGCTCGAACTCCTGCCCCGGGGCGTCGATCTCGTGGCCGAGCCGGAGGCCCGTGCCGGCCACGGCTTTATTCCCGCCCTCCTTGAGGCTCTCACGAACCACACCGATATCTTCGAGCCGCACGTTATCGTGCGCTGGACCGGTTACGCTGAGAGCGGGGACGCCGATGAGGTGGCGCTGCGGGGATCTCACCTTGGACCGTGGCAGATGCGGGAATTCGCCGCCACGCTCGAACCCCTCACCGACCTCATCCACGTCGAGCATAGCGGCCTGCACCTGCCCACTCACGTGTGGTCGCTCAACCGCAGTCTTGTCATCACCTGCCCGATGTTCTTCGATTCCCTCTACATTTCCTCCCCCACGCTGACCGGCGAGGAGCTGGCGGCAGCGGGACTCGAAGCGGTTCTCGTCCCCACAGACAGTCCGCTTCCGATTGCCGGGGACTGACGGAGGCCGGCACAGCGAGTACCGCGCAGATCCGAACGCAGAGAAGGTGCCTCGCCGGGAGCCTTCGTGTTTTCACTTCCACCACGTCTCGTGATGAAGACTCGGGCTTTGCTGCCTGTCTAGGAGCGCATGGAGCTTGTCACGCCACCGGGCCGTGATGATGCGGTGCGGCTGACGTAGCGCACATGCTGCCGCACGACTACCCCCTCAGCTACTTAGCCGCAAGAGAGTCTGTTCCACCAGCCGTTGGACCAGTGCCTCCAGCTTCTTGGTGGGCGGAGATAGCCATCGGGTTTGGCCATCTGCTGGACGAACTGCCACCAGCCGTCCGCGATGAATGATCAGCGGTCGGAACATGC
>JAUNVM010000009.1:4023-19730 GCA_030537635.1 Flaviflexus sp.
GCTGGACGAACTGCCACCAGCCGTCCGCGATGAATGATCAGCGGTCGGAACATGCCATTGCGGGCCGGGCAGATCAGCCGGTCACCGGCACTGTCGGTCAAGCAGGTCCGGTTGGCGTAGCCCACGTATAACTCGTCAAAGGCGGGCAAGAAGAGTGTCCCTCATACCTCGTCGCGGTGGTCGGCAAGGACGTCGAGAAGATCGTTGCGCAGGAAAACCTGCCCCCGGCTCCCGCTCAATGACGCGGGGGGGGACGCCGGCGTCGGCAAGATCGAAGGCACCAATGCTGGGATCAGCTTCAATAGCCGCGTGAATTGCGCCCGCAGCCACGGTCTTCGATAGTCCGGCCCACCAGGCAAGGTCGGCGACGGTGATGGGACCGTGCCCATGGATATAACAGCGCGCGACCTCGGCGATCCCGCCTTCGCGATCATCGGGCGAGAGAACCCATCCCGACTCCGCACTATCGCAGGCGGGAAACTGGCGCACGTCGATGAATAGATGCTGGTTCTTGCCCGCCGGCCCTTCGACAATGGCGCCCTCACGCATGGTGGCGTACATCAACCATGTGCACCACTGTCGCAGCTGAGGGGCACCGTCTAGGTGCTTGGTCTGAAGCCGACGCGTCCACGCATCGAACAAGTCTGCCCTGCTCATCTGCCCGCCCCGGTTCTCAATCTCCTCCCACGCCACAGCACAGGCCTTATCGATCACCCGCGAATCAATGCCCAACTGTGTGTGATGGCGCAGATCCCACGAGGAATAACCGGATTTCAACGCCACCCGCATCCAATGAAGATCCTTGGCGGCGGTGATATGAACTGTTCCCCGCATCGGCCGATGTCGAACTAGCATCCGGGAGTTAAACAGTGCGGCAACCTCGGAACCAGTTGCCTGAGGGCTCCTAGCTGCCAGGGCATGGGGAACGGCGGAGACTTGTTGACCTTGCATAGCAAGCAATCCCGGTACAACGTCGCCGAGACAAGAATGGGACGTCCCTGGTGCCAGCGACTGCGCGCACATCCGCAAAAACCCAATCTCGGTGGATAATACGACATGCTTGGCAACCACGGAACGATCGTAACGGGCGGGTGGAGCCTATGCTCGAGTATCTCTGCATCCCACGCGGGCGGTCTACGACATCAAAAGGCGGAATGACCACGAAGACGGGATCACCGCACGGCGCCCTCTCATGAAAAAAGGCTCCTCGCGGGAGCCCTCTTTTTATATATTTGAGAATTTTGTGGAGCTAGGGGGATTCGAACCCCCGACCTCTTCCATGCCATGGAAGCGCGCTACCAACTGCGCCATAGCCCCGAGTGCTCCAACATTGTAAGCCTCATTGAGGCCACTTTGGCAAATCGCTACGCGGTGGGAAAGAACACAGGATCGACGCCGGAATTGTACTCGAGCAGCCGCCAGGAGGGCGCCCGGTCCCCCTGCGGGGCGAGGATCGCCCAATGGCAGTTGCCAAGCCCTCCGAAGGGGTGGAACTCATCGGGATTGATGCCGAGCAGGATGGTGAGGGCTGCGGTGATGATGCCGCCGTGGGCGACGAGAACAAGCACGTCGTCTGGACCCTTGTCCCAATCATCGACGACCTGAGCGAGACGGCTACCGGCGGCAAGGCGGCCCTCGATGCCAAGGCGGGCGACCCGGCCCTCGGCCCGGCCGGTGCGCCAGTGGGAATGCTCCTTAGGGAACTGCTCGGCGATCTCCTCGCGGGTGAGGCCCTCGAGTTTGCCAAAGCAGCGTTCGCGCAGGCGCTCATCCACCTCAACCTCGACTCCGGTGAGCCGGCCAAGCACCTCGGCGGTGTCGCGGGCCCGGGAGAGATCGGAGGAGATGATGCGGGTGGGACCAAGTGCAGCCACGGCGGGCGCAGCCGCCTCGGCCTGGGCCCTGCCGTCGGCGTTGAGCTCAATATCCGACCAGCCTTGAATGCGGGCCTGGCGATTGAAGTCGGTCTGACCGTGACGCCAGAGCACGAGCCGGGTCACGCCGACTCCGCCTCCCCGAGCTCAATGGCCGGGCAGTCGCCCCAGAGGCGGTCCAGGGAGTAGTACTCAAGATCCTCGTCCTGCATGACGTGGACGACGAGATCCCCAAAGTCGGCGAGCACCCAGTGCGCCTCATGATCCAAGCCCTCGATACGGCGGCGCTCACAGCCCGCCTTTTCCAGAGCCTCGGTCACCGCGTCGGTGATGGCGCGAACCTGGCGGTCCGTTTCGCCAGAGGCAATGAGAAAGACGTCGGTGAAGACGGTGCGTTCGGAAACGTCAAGGGCGGTGAGCGAGGTGGCCAGCTTCTCGCGGGCAGCTTCGGCCGCCACCTTCGCCATGGTCAGTGCGGTTTCGTCAGCGGTCACGTCAGCAGCGGCCACATCGTCTCGGCAACATCAACCACGGCCTCGCTATTCGATCCCCACAGGTAGGTACCGATGAGGATGCCCAGGCCAAAACCCACCACGATGAGGATGAGGAAGAGCAGCACGTTCTTGACGATCGAGGAGGCCGAGCTGGACTCGGTCGGCTGCGCCGCGACGTCAATCTGCTCGGTGGCGTATCCACCATCTTCGACCGGCGGCTCATCCCGCAAGCGCTGGCGCAGGGAGGCGGCGAAGTCCTCATCGCCCTCCTCGGTGGCAAGCTCCTCGCGGTTGCTTGGGTCCGTCTCCTCATCCGAGGTGAAACGATCGAAAACGGAGGGCCGCTCGAGATCCTCAGCCTCGGCACTCGGCGCGGAGGGAGCCTGCGCGGACGGGGCCTGCGACTGTTCGTCGCCGGTCGCGTCAAGGGTGACGCCGCTTCCGGCGGCATTGACATTAGCCCAGGGACCATCGTGGTCAGCAGCCACGGCGGACATTGCCTCCGGCTCATCGGAGGTGGCGGACGGGGCGGGAGTATCAGCGGAGTCCTCGACCGCGCCGGCGGGCTGACCCGCGACGGGTTCGTCCTCAAGCTTGTCCTCAGCCGGCTCATGTTCAACCGGCTGCTCGACCTCATCGCTCACGGCGGGGTGCGGTTCGCCCCGGTCACCACCATCATCGGCAACCTCGGTCTCCTCAACCGTCTCGGCGGAGGTGGCGACGGGATCGGCAACATCTGCGGGCTCTTCGTGCGGTGCGGCGGGCGAGGCGGTATGCGGGGCCTCGGCCTGAATTTCCGCCTCATCGGCCTCGCCGGCGGAGGAAGCGCTCACGGCGGGCCAGGCGGCGGTGGGCTCGCCAGCATCAACATCATCATCGACATCGGCGCCGGGCTCGGCAGCCTCGGGAGCGGAAGTCGGTGAGGGCGGAGTGATGAGCTCGTCCTCGGGGATAGCCGGGCCCCCGTCATCGCGCGTGTCGCGATCCTCGGGACGAAGATGATCTCCGCCTCCACTAGGGCGGAATTCAGCGTCCTCGGGCAGCTCAGGCGCCGGCTTGGGCTTGAGCAGCCCCGCCTCGCGCTTTTCGCGGCGCGACATGCGCTTGCTCATAGGGTCCTCCTGTCGTTTTCCTGCTCTCTAGTCTAACCTCAGTGCCCGCGATCCGCGGAGTTTGCCGAACGTGGCTGAGATACTCGCGGCTGACGGACCTGAGAATAAAGACCGTATTTACGAATATACTGGACTACCCCATCCGGGATGAGGTACCAAATCGGAACGCCGGTGAGCTGTCGCGCACGTACATCGGTTGAGGAGATAGCCATGGCCGGAACCTCGATGAGGGTGATCCCCTCCTCGGGCAGACCGGAGGTGTCAAGCTGATGGCCGGGACGGTTGACTCCAACGAAGTGGGCCTGTTCCCACAGCTCATCGGCGTCCTTCCACCCCGCCAGCTGCGGCAATACATCGGCGCCGGTGATGAAGAAGAACTCGTCATCTGGATAAAACTTGCGCAAATCGCGCAGCGTATCAATCGTGTAGGTCAGTCCCGGGCGGTCGATGTCCACCCGGGAGACGGAGAAGCGGGAATTAGAGGCGGTGGCAATGACCGTCATGAGGTAGCGGTGCTCCGCCGGAGAAACCTGACGATCCTGCTTGTACGGCTGCTCGCCGGTGGGCACGAAGATGACCTCATCAAGACCGAAGCGGTACTGGACCTCGGAGGCGGCCACGAGGTGGCCGTGGTGGATGGGATCGAAGGTTCCACCCATGATCCCGATACGCCGGTGCGGACTGGCGGAGGCGTGCGGGGCGCGGGCCGTGCGCGGATCAGTCACGGACGTGTCCCTCCCCCTCGATCAGCCACGTCGTCGTGGTGAGCGCGGACAGGCCCATGGGGCCACGGGCGTGCAGTTTCTGCGTGGAGATCCCGATTTCTGCCCCGAGGCCCAGCTGCCCGCCATCGGTGAATCGGGTGGAGGCATTGACCATGACCGCAGCCGCATCCACACCCTCGGTAAATGCCGCGCGAGCATCCAGGCTCGCGGTGACGATCGCCTCGGTGTGGCCCGATCCGTAGGCGGAGATGTGGGAGAGGGCCTCCTCGAGGCTGTCGACCACGCGCACCGCCAAGTCCAGCGACAAATACTCGGTCGCCCAGTCCTCCTCGGTCGCGGCGGTAACGCCCGGCAGGCCGCGGGCAATCTCGGCCGCCCGCTCGTCAACGTGCAGGGTCACCCCGGCCTTGCTCAGCGCCTGAAGGATGTCGCGGGCAGGCTCGAAGCCGGCGTGCAGCAGCAGGGTCTCCGCCGCATTGCACACCCCTACCCGGTGGGTTTTCGCATTGAGCACGATCCGCTGAGCATCCGCCGGGTCGGCGTCCGCGTGCAGGTAGACATGGCAGTTGCCGGTGCCGGTTTCAATAACGGGAACTTGGGCGGTGGTGCACACGGTGTCGATGAGCTCGCGTCCACCGCGCGGAATGAGAACGTCAATGAGGCCGCGCGCCTCCATGAGCGCCTGGGCGCCCTCGCGCCCGTAGGCGTCGATCGAGGTGATGGAATCGGCCGGCAGGCCAACCCCGGCGATTGCCTCTCGCATAACGGCACAGAGCACCTCATTGGAGTCCTTCGCGGCGCTTCCCCCGCGAAGCAGCACGGCGTTGCCGGACTTGAGGGCGAGCGTGGCGGCATCCACCGTGACGTTGGGGCGGGCCTCGTAAATCATGCCGATGACCCCGAGCGGCACCCGTACCTGGGCAACCTTGAGACCATTCGGCAGCTGATATCCGGTGCGCTGGCCCACCGGATCTGGCAGCGCCGTCAAATCTCGGCACGCCTGTGCAATGGAGTCAATTCGCTCCTCGGTGAGGGTGAGTCGGTCCAGCAGGCCGGCGGACATGCCGGAGGCGCGCCCGCGCTCCACATCCTTCTCGTTGGCCGCGAGAATCTCCCCCGAGCGCTGGGTGAGCGCAGCGGCGATGGCCTCGAGGGCCTCATTCTTCGCGGCGGTACTGAGGGATCTGAGCTGTCGGCTGGCAATGCGGGCGCTGCGCGCGAGGGCGGCAATGGCCTCGGTGGTGGACTGCGTCATGTCCCAAGCCTACCCAGAAATCTCCCAGGGGAATTAATTCGGCCCCCAATGTGTTCTAGCTCGTGGAAGCAGTACCCAACAGAAGGATTATGTATGGCTACCAAGGAGATCACCGCCGAGAACTTTGAGGAGACCGTCACCTCTGGCATCGTCTTCCTCGACTTCTGGGCAGCCTGGTGTGGTCCGTGCCGTCAGTTCGCTCCGACCTTCGAAAAGGCCTCGGAGAATCACCCCGATGTCACCTTCGGCAAGATTGACACCGAGGCGCAGCAGGGCCTGGCTCAGCAGTTCCAGATCATGTCGATTCCGACCCTCATGGTGTTCCGCGACGGCATTCAGATCTTCGAGCAGGCCGGCGCGCTTCCGCCCGCGGCCCTCGAGGACCTCGTCAAGCAGGCCAAGGAGCTCGACATGGACATGGTCCGTCAGAAGATTGCCGAGCAGCAGGGCCAGAACTAACCCCTCACGCTCAACAGCGGTGGCACCAGCCAGGTGCCACCGCTGTGTGCTGTTTGCGTCCGGTGCCACCGGTCCAGCCGGCGAAAATCTCCCGACGCCGGAAGCTACTTCCCGGAGCCGCCGTGTTCGCGAGCCGAAAGCTCGGGCAGCACCCCGCGCACCGTTGAGGCGAGATCGGTCGGCAAGGACCCGGGCAGCAGGGTGAAGGCATCGGCCGCGCTGAGCGCGAGCCAGGATTCGATATGGTCGGCGACGTCGTGCACGGTGCCCAGCACCCGCGGGGCACCCTTGGCGTAGCGATCGGCTCCGATGGTGTCGATGAGCTCGGCCCGCTCCTGAGCATCGGCCTCGCAGGCAGAAATAATGATGAAGAGGTCGGCGACGATGCGCAGATCGCGCTGATGCACATTGGCGGCATCACGCAGCTGATAGCGGATCTCCCGGGCAATGTGGGGATCGGGTTCGCGCAGGCGCACCCAGTTAATGAGGCGTCCCACCGCATCCGCGTCAATCTCGCGGGCGCTCGATCCGGTGAGCGCAATCGACAGGTCGATGTTCGCCTCGCGGGCCCGCTCGAGCAGCGGCTCGAGAGCGGCCACATCTCGCACCCGGTGCAACTCCAGGCCAACGCCGGTCCCGCTCACTTGATCGATCGCCGAGGACAATACGTACTCGTCAGCGACGACGGCGGCGGTGATGGGGCCGGTGAGTCGGGGGGCCAGCTTGGTTGCCGCCTGAACGGCATCCAGCCAGCTCTCTCTCAGGTGGGTGTCGGAGCGCAGCCGAAATGTCGGCCCCAGCAGGACCTGTGCCAGGCCATCGTTCAGGCCGGCGCCGGCGAGGGCCGCCAGGCGGGCCATGTTGCAGGATTCAACGGGGAAATCCTCGCCGAAATCCGAAGAACCATCAAAGACCTCCACGCCGAGCGTGGACAGGTCCATGCCGATGGCGCAGGTGCGGTCGTGTGCGGTGTGCGGAGTGCTGGAAAGTTCAAGAGTCATGGTGGGTGCTCGCGGGTCGAAGGGACGAGGTCAGAGCCGCACAAAAAGGTCGGTGCGGCGCAGGAAATGGCGTGTGGGAATGGGCTTTCGGACCCAGCCACGCTTCTGACGCCGTTCGACCATCTCGATCATCCTTCGTGCTCTCCACCATGACGGTGCTCGGTTGCTGCACGGTCGTGCAGCCCGGTCGTCACCCGGGGCACCCCTGCACGTGCGGGGTTGCCGGCTAGCAAGCCGGGGCTCTGAACTAGCTCTCAAGACCATGGCCAGAATAACACGTAATGATGGGAAATAGCGGGGGCCACACGATGGAGGGTCAGACGTTTCCGCCATTTGCCCTATCTTGCCAGCTGGACTGCCCAGGATTCTTTGAGCTACTTCACAGGACTTCGTAGTAGCACCAGGTCATCCGCGTGAATCGCGGGGCGCCCCACGTGCTCGTGCCCAATGACGCCGGCGAGTTCGCGGGCCGACCAACCGGCTAGGCCGCGGGCGATGGGCTGTCCGCGATGATCTATGACATCGACCGCGTCCCCGATTTCGAAGTCTCCCGTGAGGGAGGTGATGCCCACGGCGAGCAGAGAGGCGCGGCTCGCCGTGACCGCGTGGACCGCTCCCTCATCGAGGACGAGACGCCCGTGCACGGGGGCGGCGTGGGCAATCCATAGATCGCGGGCCCGGGCCTTGGATCCGGTGGCCGCGAACCACGTGCCCACGGGCTCGCCGGCGAGGGCCTCGGGCAGCCGGGCAGCCGAGGTGATGATGGTGGGAATGCCGAAGGCGGTGGCCACGTGGGCGGCACGCACCTTCGTCCGCATGCCGCCGGTGCCGAATGTGGATCCTCGCCCGGTGATGTTGTAGTCCGCGAGTTCGCTCATGTCCCCCACGAAAGCGATGGGCTCCGCGCCGGGAGTCCCGGGCGGGCCGGTGTAGAGCCCGTCAACATCGGTGAGCAGGATGAGGGCATCGGCGCTGATGAGATGGGCGGTGAGCGCGGCCAGCCAGTCATTGTCGCCAAGCGTGAGCTCGTGGGTGGCCACCGCGTCATTCTCATTGACGATGGGAATGATGCCGGCATCAAGCAGCCGCGCCAGGGCCGCCCGCGCATTGGCGTAGTGCCGGCGGCGAGTCATGTCATCGACGGTGAGAAGCACCTGGGCGATGCCGATGCCGCGGCCGGAAAACACCTGCGAATACGCCGCCATGAGCCTTCCCTGGCCAACCATGGCGGCCGCCTGGGCGCCGGCAATGTCTGCGGGGCGGCTGGCAAAGCCGAGGGAGCCGATGCCGGCGGCAACGGCTCCCGAAGAGACGAGAGCGAGCCGCTGGCCATGATTGTGGGCGGTCGCTAGGGACTCTCCTAGCCGGGTGAGCATCTGCCGGTTGAGCGTGCCGTCGGCCTCGGTCAGCGAGGAGGAACCGACCTTGACGACAAGTCGGTTCGCATGCGAGATAAAGGCCCGATTGGCAAGCACTATTCCTCCGGATCTGTCCACAGACCGGCCTCGCGCTCGGTCCACAGCTCCTGGCGGGCGGCCTCCTTGGCATCCATCATCTCGTGGAAGGCGGCCTTGCGTTCCTTGCGGGTCATGCGGCCGGTGTCCTCGAGGCGAAGATCGGTGCCGCGCGGACCCAGTAGCTCTGCTCCGGTGGACATTTGCGGCTCCCAATCGAAGACCACCCCACCATCGGCCGGTCCGATGACAACCGTGTCTCCGGCGCGGGCGCCGGCCGAGACGAGCTTATCCTCCACGCCGAGCTTGGTGAGCCGGTCGGCGAGATAACCTACCGCCTCATCGTTGGCGAAGTCGGTTTGCTTCACCCAGCGCTCGGGCTTATCACCGCGCACCTGATAGAAGACGCCGGACGAGCCGGTTTGCCGGGTAACGGTGAAGCTCGGGCCCCGCCGCGTGGCGGCCGGGCGCAGGATCGGCCGAGCCTCGGGCAGCTCCTCATCCTCGCGTGCCTCGGCCACCATCGCCGCCAGGGCGAAGGACAGCTGACGCAGGCCGGTACGAGCGACGGCAGAAACGATATGCACCGGATAGCGCTCGGCAAGCTCCGGGGCGACGAATTCGGCGAGCTCCTTGGCCTCCGGAACATCCGCCTTATTGAGCACAATGAGGCGGGGACGCTCCATGAGCGGAGCCTTGCCCGGGGTGGGCGGGACGAGCTCGGCATAGGCCGCAAGCTCGGATTCAAGAATGTCCAGGTCACTCAGCGGATCGCGGCCCGGTTCCAAGGTGGCGCAGTCGAGCACGTGAACAATGACCGAGCAGCGCTCAATATGGCGCAGGAAGTCGTGGCCGAGCCCCTTACCATCCGCGGCGCCGGGAATGAGGCCGGGAACATCGGCGATCGTGTACCGCACGTCGCCGGCTTCGACGACGCCGAGATTGGGCACGAGGGTGGTAAAGGGGTAGTCGGCAATCTTCGGTCTCGCGGCCGAGAGGCTTGCGATGAGGGAGGACTTGCCGGCGGAGGGGAAGCCGACGAGAGCCACATCGGCCACGGACTTGAGCTCGAGGACAACATCGATCTCCTCGCCCTCCTCCCCCAGCAGGGCAAAGCCGGGGGCCTTGCGCTTGGGCGAGGCGAGAGACGCATTGCCGAGTCCGCCAATGCCGCCGCGGGCGAGGGTATATTCGGCACCCTGCCCGACAAGGTCAGCGAGCACGTCGCCCTCCATTGTCTTCACGACGGTACCGGAGGGAACCGGCAGGATGAGATCCTCGCCGTTCTTGCCGATGCGATTGTTACCCGCTCCGGGCTCGCCGGATTCAGCCTTGCGATGCGGGGAGCGGTGATATCCGAGAAGGGTGGTCGTATTAGGGTCGACCCGCACGATGATGCTGCCGCCGCGCCCGCCATCGGCACCGTCCGGTCCGCCGAGCGGCTTGAACTTCTCGCGGCGCACCGAGGAGCAGCCGTTGCCACCCGATCCCGCCTTGGCATGCAGCACGACGCGATCAACAAATGTGGTCACAGTGTCTCCTCACGTGGATTCTTCAGTCGAGCGACCGCTGGCACGCCGAGGCGTCGCGGCCGCGAATAACTGGTGGTAGATATGCGCGTGGGGTGGCAGCCGAAGCTCCACCCCACGTCGCTACCTGCGCTTAAGCGCTGGCGGGAATAATATCGACGACCTTGCGATCGCGACGAGTCGCGAACTCAACGGTGCCAGCCGCCAGGGCGAACAGCGTGTCGTCCTTGCCGCGGCCAACGTTGTTGCCGGGATGGAAGCGCGTGCCGCGCTGACGGACGATAATCTCGCCCGCGTTGACGACCTGGCCGCCGAACCGCTTAACGCCGAGGCGCTGGGCGTTGGAATCGCGACCATTGCGCGTGGACGATGCACCCTTCTTCGTTGCCATCTTTCAGTCCTTACTACTCGCCGATCGAAGTGATCTTGACGCGGGTGAGCTTCTGACGGTGCCCCATCCGCTTCTTGTAACCGGTCTTGTTCTTGTACTTCACGATCGTGATCTTCGGGCCCTTCTCGGGTCCCACGATTTCGCCGGCCACCTTCGCGGAGATGCCCTGGGCCGACGTCGTGACCTTATCGCCGTCCACCAGCAGGATCGGCTCGAACTCGACCGTGTCGCCGGGCTGGCCCTCGATCTGGTTCATGACAACAATGGAGCCGACGGACACCTTCTCCTGACGGCCGCCTGCCTTGACAATTGCGTATGTCACGTTGTTGCTCATCTCTTCGTATGCGTACAGATTTCTCGCCCTCGCGGGCGCCGACGTCCCATGTTACGCGATGACCGCCCGGCCCGCCAAGTGGCGAACGGCGAAAATCCGCGCTATGGCTGTGTCATTTAGCACTCTTCGGGGCGGGGAAGGTCATAATCCCCGTTCCGGAGGTGGTCTTCGGCACGATTGTGCCCGAGGAGGCAACGCGGCGGGCGCGCTTGGCCGGCTTGTCGGCCGCCTTCGCATCCTTCGACTTTGCGTCCTGAGTCTTCGGGTCCTTAGCCGTGGCCGGCTTGGCCTTCTCCTCCCGATCGGTCGAGGCCTTCTTGGCGCGAACCACGCCCGAGGCCTTCGACTCGCCGCGAGAGCCCGTGGCGGACTTCTTCGCCGGTTTCTTTTGTGCCGGCTCCCGGTCATCGCTATCTCCGGACTTCTTGGTGGACTTCGCCGATGTGGCCTTGTCCTCATCCTTGTCCTTCGACTTCTTCGCCTTGCGCGCGGGCTTCTCGGAGGTCTTCTTCGAGCCCTCCCCCGCCTCGGTAGCCGAAGCGGACTTGCCGCGGTTGGCCGGAGACTTCGAAGCCTTCGAGTCCGTGGAACCCGAAGAATCCTGAGAATCCTTGGAGTCCGTGGAATCCTTCGCGCCCTTCGCGCCCTTGCCCGAGGGCTTGCCAGCCTTGCCGTCCTTGTCGGAGGCTGAGTCGTCCTGCTCCTCACCCGACTGACGCTGGGCGGCTGCGGCAATCGAGGCCAGGGCGGCCTTGACCTCCTCACGCTTGGCCTGGTCATCGGGATCTGTGGCTGGGGCCTGCTTGGCCTTCGGCTTGTTCTTGGGTTTGTCAGCCTCGGCGGCCTTGCGATCCTTCTTCTTTGCCTGTCCGGAGCTTTCGCCCTTCTCCACGGGGTGGGCGTGGGTGAGGAAGCCCCTGCCATCACACGCCTCGCAGGTGGTGGAGAAGGCCTCGACGAGGCCCTGGCCCACCCGCTTGCGGGTCATCTGGACGAGGCCGAGCGAGGTCACCTCAGCGACCTGGTGTCGGGTACGGTCCCGGCCCAAGCATTCAATGAGGCGGCGCAGAACAAGGTCGCGGTTGGATTCGAGCACCATGTCGATAAAGTCGATGACGATGATGCCGCCAATGTCGCGCAGGCGCAGCTGGCGGACGATCTCCTCAGCCGCCTCGAGGTTGTTCTTCGTCACGGTCTCCTCCAGGGAGCCGCCCGAGCCGGTGAACTTACCGGTGTTGACGTCGATGACGGTCATGGCCTCGGTGCGGTCGATGACGAGCGAGCCGCCCGAGGGCAGGAAGACCTTGCGATCCATGGCCTTGGCCAGCTGCTCATCCACCCGGTGATCGGTGAAGATGTCCTTCTTCTCGACCCACTGGTGGACCCGGTCATCGAGCTCCGGGGAGAGCTCGTGGACGTAGTCCCGGATCGTGTTGTAAGTCTTCTTGCCCTCGATGTAGAGCTTCTGGAAGTCCTCGTTGAAGACATCGCGCACGACTCGCACCGCGAGTTCAGGCTCGGCCTTGAGCAGGACGGGAGCGGACTTGGCCTTCTTTTGGGCGGCCTCGATCTCGGCCCACCTCTTGGTCAGACGCTCGACGTCGCCACGCAGCTGATCCTCGGTGGCGCCCTCGGCGGCGGTGCGCACAATAACCCCGTGCTTGGCCGGAACAATTTCCTTCAGCAGCTTCTTCAGCCGCTGACGCTCCTTATCGGGAAGCTTGCGGGAAATGCCGGTCATGGCACCGGAGGGAACGAGTACGAGATGACGGCCGGCAAGTGTAATCTGAGCGGTCAGCCGGGCACCCTTGTGGCCGATCGGATCCTTCGTCACCTGGACGAGAACCGAATCCCCGGACTTGAGCGCCTGCTCGATGCGGCGGGGCTTGCCTTCCAAGCCGGCGGCCTCCCAGTTGACCTCGCCGGCGTAGAGCACGGCATTGCGACCCTTGCCAATATCGACGAAGGCCGCTTCCATCGACGGAAGCACATTCTGGACGCGGCCGAGATAAACGTTGCCGACCATCGAGGTTTGGGTGTGCCGCGCAACGTAGTGCTCAACGAGGATGTCATCCTCGAGGACAGCAATCTGATTGAGGCCGTTCTGCTCGCGCACGAGCATGAGGCGGTCCACGGCCTCGCGCCGAGCGAGGAATTCCGATTCGGTGATCGTCTGCTTGCGACGGCCGGACTCGCGGCTCTCGCGTCGACGCTGACGCTTGGCCTCCAACCGGGTTGAGCCCTTGACAGATTCAACCTCATCGTTGCGCCGGCGCCTACGGCGACGAGAGCCCTGCTCCTCCTCATCATCCCGACCGTCTCGCGCGGAAGAGTCATCGGAGCGGGAGCGGCGGCGCCGACGACGCCGGGTCGTGCCGGTGGCTTCCTCATCCTCGTCAGATTCGGAGCTGTCCTCCTCATCGTCGGCACGCTCATCATGTTCATCGCGCTCATCGCGCTCGTCGCGTTCGTCCTCGTGGCGGTCCTCGGAACGGCCGCGGCCACGCGATCCGCGCCGCCGGGGCTTGCGCTCTTCATTGTCTTCGTCGTCTTCGTCATCATCGGATGAGACGGCTGGACGCACCACGTGGGTCGGGTCGGGCTCTTGAAAGAGAAGGAAGGCCGCCGGGATCACCGGGGCCTGCGCGGCATCCGCGTTTTCAGGTTCGTCGGAAAAGGGATTGGAAAAGATCGGTGCAACACCGGTTTCGTCGGCCTGATCGGCCATGGGCACTCCTGCCTGTCGGGCGGCTCGGGCACCCGACCTCAGTATCGCCGCTGGCGGCGGAAGCTTCATACGGTGGCGCGGCTGCACGCCCACGCGGGCGGCGCTCTGCGCCTTCACGGTCCCCGATCCGGCTCGGCGACCCTTCTTTGATCCTCCCCAGTGTACCAGCGTCTCGCCCGCATTGTCACAGGCCGCCGCCGTGAACCCACCTCCCCCGCCCAGCCTAGGACTGAAGTCCAAAAATGCTGTCAAGCTATCCACGCGGAAATGCCCGGCTTGCGCTCACGAATAAGGAAAGGCTTGAGTTGTGAAAAGAAGTTCAAGGCTCACCTACTTTTTCGCGTCAATCCGCGGATTCATGCCGTTCTAAAACCGGTGAGGGAAGCCTGTGTTGCACAATGATCTGACACACCGTCAGCAAACGGGACCAACGTCCCAACCTTGGGGGGTCTATCGGCTTAGATTGTGGGCACAACCATACATCTCATCACGGAAGGGGAACCTAGGTGGAAGCGCTCGACCTAGCCAGGTGGCAATTCGGTGTGACAACCGTTTACCACTTCATTCTCGTCCCGTTGACGATCGGCCTTGCTCCACTCGTTGCCGTTATGCAAACGAAGTGGCTGCGAAGCGGTGAAGAAAAGTGGCTGAGGCTCACCGAGTTCTTCGGCAAGATCTTCATCATTAACTTCGCTCTGGGCGTCGCCACCGGTATTGTCCAGGAGTTCCAGTTCGGCATGAACTGGTCCGAGTATGCCCGGTTCACCGGCGATATCTTCGGTGCTCCGCTTGCATTTGAGGCCTTGCTGGCCTTCTTCCTCGAGTCGACCTTCATCGGCCTGTGGATTTTCGGCAAGGGGCGCATGAGTGCCAAGGTGAACACGCTGTGCATTTGGCTCGCCGCCATCGGCGTCAATGTGTCCGCGTACTTCATTATTGCCGCTAACTCGTTCATGCAGCACCCGGTCGGTGCCAAGTTCAATGAAGCGACGGGCCGCCTCGAGCTCGATGGCATTGGTGGCTTCATCGAGGTGCTCACGAACAATACCCTGTTCGCCGCCTTCAGCCACGTCGTCACTTCGTCCTTCCTCGTTGCGGGCACGCTCATTGCGGGCCTCGCCACCTGGTGGATGGTGCGCTCCGCTCGCCGTGGCGATCCCGCCGAGCACACCCACGTGTGGCGCGACGGCGCTCGCTTCGGCTACATCACCATGCTCATCTCCGGCATCCTCGTCATCATCACCGGCCACATTCAGGGCCAGATCATGTACGAGCAGCAGCCGATGAAGATGGCTTCGGCGGAGGCTCAGGCCTACACCGAAGAGGGTGCGGCCCTCTCGATCTTGGCGATCGGCGACTTCTCCAACGATCCGGAGAACGTTAAGCGCATCATCGATCTGCCGAACATCACCTCCTTCATGGCGACCAACCACTTCTCGGGCCCCGAGTCCGAGGTGGCCGGCATCATTGACACCCAGAAGGAGATGGAGGAAAAGTACGGGGCGGACACCGATTATCGTCCGAACCTGTTCATCACCTATTACACGTTCCGCGCCATGATCGGTCTGGGAGTATTCTCCGCAGTGCTCTCCATCGCCGGGCTCATCGCCACCCGTGGCGGGAAGGTGTGGAAGTCGAAGGGCTGGGGCAAGTTCGCCCTCTTCGCCATTCCGACGCCGTTCCTCGCCGCCTCCTTCGGCTGGATCTTCACCGAGATGGGACGCCAGCCGTGGGTTGTTGCGCCGAACCCGACCTCCGAGGTTGACCGCGTCTACATGCTCACCGACTACGGCGTGTCCCAGGTTGTCGATACGTTCTCCGTCTTCGCCTCACTCGTCATCTTCACGTTGCTCTACGCCGCGCTGGGCGTCGTGTGGTACCGCCTGCTGGTGCGCTACACGAAGGAGGGCATCGACTTCGAGAAGAAGGCGCACGCCCCGAGTGACGAAAACCAGCCGCTGAGCTTCGTCTACTAGGAGAGCTGACATGGAATTCCTGCCTATTCTCTGGTTCATTCTCATCGCCGTTCTGTGGATCGGCTACCTCACCCTCGAGGGCTTCGACTTTGGCGTCGGCATGCTGCTCGGCATCGTTCCCAAGAACGACAAGGAGCGCCGCGTCGCCATGAATGCGATCGGCCCGCACTGGGACGGTAACGAGGTCTGGCTGCTCACCGCCGGTGGCGCCACCTTCGCGGCCTTCCCCGAGTGGTACTCGACGATGTTCTCGGGCATGTACCTTGCCCTCGTCGTCATCCTCATCTTCCTCATCGTCCGCATCTGCGCAATCGAATGGCGCGGCAAGCTTAACTCCGCCGAATGGCGCAAGTGGTGGGACATTGGCCATATCGT
>JAUNVM010000009.1:19830-61329 GCA_030537635.1 Flaviflexus sp.
GATCTGCGCAAGCGCTCGGCGGATATGGCGGCCAAGGCCTCTCTTGGTTCGCTGGCCATCACCGCCGTGTGGGCGATCTGGGCACAGCTCGCCTACGCCTCGGGCATCTGGTCCTGGATTCCGCTCCTCATCGCCGCGGTCAGCCTGGCCGCTACCGCCCTGTTCGCACAGCGGCGCGATGAGCTCAAGGCCTTCATTGCCAACTTCGTGGCGATCGCTATGGCGGTGGTGTTCATCTTCACCGCGATGGCACCGAACGTCTTGAAGTCCTCGATCGACGATGCCTACTCCATGAGCATCATGGATGCCGCATCGACCGCTCCGACGCACACGATCATGGCGACCGCCGCGGTGGTCTTCGTTCCGATCGTGCTCGCTTACACCATCTGGTCCTACAAGGTGTTTGCTCGGCGCATCGACACCGCCGACATTCCCGATGAGCACGCCGGCCTCACGCCGTCGGCTGCCGTCAAGTAGGTTCTCAATTGCAGGGGGCGCGGCTTCAGCCGCGCCCCCTGTCGTTATGCTGCGGGCACAATCCTCAGCCGCTTCTTCCCCGTCTCGTTTTGTCTGGCCTGTTCTCCTCGCACCTCAGCTAAGGTAAGTGTTGTGAAACCACTGGATCCGAAACTGCTCAAGCATGCCCCTCCCGCCCGGGCCTACGTTGGTCTCGTCATCGTTATTGGGGTCGTGTCAGCGGGGCTCATTCTCGCCCAGTGTTTCCTCATTGCCTACTCCGCCGCTCCGGTGATCTCCCAGGGAAAGACCCTGGGAGATGTGTCCGGGAGGATCACCGCCCTCGCCGCCGTCATTGCGGCCCGCGCGCTACTGTCGTACGTCACCGAGGCGCTTGGCCACCGTGCTGGCCTGGCCACCATTGCCGCGCTACGCGGCCGGGTCCTGGACCGGGCGGTTGAGCTAGGGCCGCGCTGGCTCGCGGTGCGTACCACCCAAACGGTTACCATGGTCTCCCGTGGTCTGGATGCTCTCGAGCCCTACTTCGTGGCCTACCTGCCCCAGCTATTCCTGTGCGTCACGGTCACCCCGGCCACGCTGCTTGTCATCGGCATACTCGATCTGCCCTCCGCCCTCCTCCTCATCTTCTGTATCCCCCTCATTCCCGTCTTCATGATTCTCATCGGGAAGATGACTGCGGCGACGTCGAAGAAGAAGCTGGAGACGATGGAGCGACTGGGTGACCAGGTTCTCGATCTCATTGCGGGCCTGCCTACCCTCAAGGCCCTCGGACGCGAGCAGGGCCCGAAGCACCGGGTGGCCGAGCTGGGCGAGAACTACACGGCAGCCACCATGTCCGCCCTGCGCATCGCCTTCCTGTCGGGAACCGTGCTCGAATTCCTCGCCATTCTTTCCACGGCGCTGGTAGCCGTCGAGGTGGGATTCAGAATGGTCTACGGCCTGCTTGACCTGCCGACCGGCCTTGTCATCATCATGCTCACCCCCGAGGTGTTCAAGCCGCTGCGCGAGGTGGGCTCCCAGTTCCACGCCTCGGCAGATGGGGTGGCTGCCGCGGAGGCAGCCTTCGAGATTCTCGAGGTTCCCGCCCCCGCCCCCGGCACCACGTCGGCACCGGATCTATCCACCCAGGAGATCACCCTGCGCGACCTTTCGGTGGAGGCCCCGGGGCGCGGGTTGTTCGCCCCCTCTGGCGCCACCGGAACGATCCGCCCCGGCGAAATCACGGCCCTGCGGGGGGCCTCCGGCGGCGGGAAGACGACCACCATCTTGTGCCTGCTCGGCCTCGTCACCCCCACCGAGGGAACGGCTTCGTGCGGCGGCATCGACATCGCCGACATCGACCGCGAGGCCTGGTGGTCCCAGATCACGTGGGTGCCCCAGCGTCCGGTCATACCGCCCGGCACCCTGGCCGAGTATCTCGGTGAGGGTGATCGTCAGCGGGCTGCCGCCCTCACCGGTTTTGACGAAGTGCTGGCCACACTGCCGCACGGCTGGGATAGTGTCGTTGGCCAGGGCGGGGTTGGTCTTTCGGTTGGTCAACGCCAGCGTTTGGCGCTGACTCGGGCCCTCATGAAGCGCCGCCCCCTTCTCATCCTCGACGAGCCAACCGCGCATTTGGATGCGGCCTCGGAGGGAGAGATCATTGCCGCGGTGCGCGCTGCTCGGGATGCGGGGATGACCGTAGTGGTCATCGCCCACCGCGATGCTCTGCTTGAGGCGGCTGACACCATCATTGACATTCGCGCGAGGGAGGTTGCCCATGCTGACGCCTGAGGAAAACGCCGCATTGCGCGAATGCCTCGCGCTCGCCCAGGTGAACCGGAAACGCTTTGCCCTCGCCGTTCTCTTTGGCACCATCGGCCTTGGATCATCAATCGCGCTCGCCGCAACCTCGGCCTGGCTCATTGCCCGGGCCTCCCAGATGCCACCGGTGCTCGACCTGACGGTCGCCGCAACCTCGGTCCGCATGTTCGGCATCTCCAAGGCCCTGTTCCGTTACGCCGAACGGTTGTCCTCCCACTGGGTGGCACTCGCCGGCATGGGACATTTGCGCGCCGGAATCTATGCCCGCCTCGCCGACGGACCGGGGGATGCTGTCGTCTCGCTGCACCGCGGCGATCTGCTGGCCCGCACCGGTGCCGATGTTGACCGGATCGGAGACACCCTCGTCAAGGCCGTGCTACCCGCCTGCGTCGCGCTCGCAACGGGCGTTGTCTCCGTTGCCATCGTTGGTTTCCTCTCCCCCGCGATCGGCGCGGTTCTCGCCGCCTGCCTGCTCTTCTCCGGCATTGTCGGTCCGCTGCTCGCCGGCCGAGGCGCCCGCCTGTCCGAATCGCGGCGCACCGCCGATCAGGCCGAGCTGGCCGCCCTGTCTCTCGCCATGCTCGAGGGCTCTGCGGAGCTTCGGGTGAGCGGGGAGATGAGTAAGCTGACTGCGGCGCGCACCGAGCTGGAGGCTCGCCTGCGCAAGCACCGGGATGAGGCGGCCCGGCCGGCCGCTGGCGCGGTCGTGGTCGACCAGATCGCACTCGGGATCGCGGTCATTGCCGCCCTCCTCATCGGTATCCCGCAGGTCACCTCTGGCGCCCTTCCCCCGGTTCAGCTGGCCGTGTGCGTGCTCACGCCGCTGGCCGCTTTCGAGGGAACCGCCATGCTCGGACCGGCCGCCCTCGCCCTCATCCGGGCCGGCCAGTCGGCCACCCGGATCGCCCCGCTCATCACCGCCGCGCCGGAGGTGACCTCCAGCGCCGAACTCGATCCCGTCATCGAGGCCCGCAATCTGGTGGTGGGATGGCCGGGTGGGCCAGACATCGCCGGTCCCATTGACCTCACCATTCGCCCCGGGGATAAGCTCGCCATCGTCGGCCCCTCCGGAATCGGCAAGTCGACCCTGCTGGCCACGCTTGCCGGCCTGGTCGAACCGCACGCGGGCAGCGTCACTATCGGCGGGCATGAGGCCTCACAGCTGGCCCGCTCCTGCGTGAGCAAGGTTGTCACCGTGACGGCGGAAGACGCGCACATCTTCCACACCTCGCTCATGGAGAACCTGCGCGTGGCCCGCCGGGACCTCACCGAGGATGAGGCGATTGATGCGCTGCGGCGGGCCGGTCTTGGTGATTGGTTCGATGCGCTTCCCGCGGGCCTGGACACTATGCTCGGCTCAGGAGCCACAACGGTCTCCGGCGGGGAGCGACGCCGCCTGCTACTCGCCCGTGCGCTGTGCACCCACGCTCCCATCCTCGCCCTCGATGAGCCGGCTGAGCACCTGGATCCCGAGCTGGCCGATGAGCTCATGGCTGACCTGTTGGCCTCCGGCCTCGGCATCATCGTCGTCACCCACCGTCTTACCGGCCTTCAGCATGCCGACGAAGTCATTCGGCTCGGCGAACAGATTGACCGGGGCACCCACGCCGAACTGTTGGCCCGCAACCCGGAGCATGCGTGGGCCGCCGAGCAGGAGGAGTCATGCAACCGGTAGGCTACCGCGTCCCCGAGGGATCGACGCCACAGACTCTGTTCGATTCGGCGCTCTCGCTCACCTCCTCACTCGATCTGCATGATGCTTTGCAGCAGTTCGTGGAGATCGCGCGCCAACTCACCGGAGCGAAGTTTTCTGCCCTCGGCATCCTTGGCACCCGGGGGGAAACCGTTGCCTTCCATCACGCTGGTATGCCCAAGGGCGCGGAGCGGGCACTCAGCCATCCACCGCGCGGAAGCGGCATCTTCGCCCATATTCCGATCCGCGAGCCCCTTATCATCAACGATGTTGAGTCGCATGAGAGCTTCAGCGGATGGCCGCCGGGGCATCCCCGCATGGGCAACTTCCTCGGGGTATCCCTGAGGGTCCACGAGCAGGTCTTTGGCCGCCTCTACCTCACCGATAAGGAAGGCGGGTTTACCGCCGAAGACGGTGAGGCCATGGAGATGCTGGCAGCGGCCTGTTCCATCGCCGTTCAGAACGCTCGGCTGTACGCTGAGTCGAAGAATCGCGCCAACTGGATCGGGGTGTCCCAGGCGATCACGACGGCTCTGCTCGAGGGCTCCGACGAGGAGGAGGCACTGAAACTCATTGCCGCGCGCATGCGAGCCGTCTCCGATTCCTGTGCCGCCCTCATCATCCTCCCCTCCATCGGCAACGCCTGGGTATGCGAGATAGCCGACGGGAAGGATGCTCACGACCTCATCGGCATCGAATTCCCGCCGGATGGGCGGGCCCAGACGGTCATCCGGGAGGGATCCGGCGTCGTCGTTGATTCAATGACCCGGACCCGCACCTTAAGAATCGAAGCGCTGCGCGAATACGGCCCGGCGCTCTACGCCCCCATGATGGTGCACGGCACCGGAGTGGGCGTCATCGTTCTTTTGCGCGAGGAGGACGGCCCAGAATTCGATCTCGCCGATCTCGCCATGGCCGAATCGGTGGCCAAGCAGGCCGCCCTGGCCCTCGAGCTGGCGGCGGCCCGGCACGCCCAGGACGTCGCCGCACAGACCGACGAACGTGCCGCCATTGGCCGCGACCTGCACGATCTCGCCATCCAGCAGCTCTTCGCCACCGGCATGAAGATCACCGCAATCCGCGAGGACCTCGAGGCCAAGGAGGCCGATCCGGCAATCGTTGATCTCCTCAATGAGGCTATCTCCTCGGTTGATTCCTCGGTTACCGAGATTCGCCGCATCGTCCACCGCCTGCGCGAGCCGGATGCCAATGTCGTGGTCGTTGAACGCCTGCGGCGCGAGGCCTCCCTCGCCCGCAATGGCCTCGGTTTCGCCCCCTCCCTCATCATCGAGCTCGACGGGCAGATTCTGCCCAGCAATGTCGATCCGGAAACCATCGCCCACATCGACGACATCATCGGTGCCGATATTGGCGATGACGTCGTTGCCGTCACCCGGGAGGGCCTGTCGAATGCGGCGCGCCACGCAAGCGCCTCATCGGTCTCCGTGACCTGTCAGATCGACCGGTCCCGCGTGAGAATCGAAGTGGCCGATGATGGTGACGGCCCCTCCCCCACAAGATCCCGACGCTCCGGCCTGGCCAATCTCGCGGCCCGGGCCAGGCGCCACGGCGGCACCTTCAATCTTGCCCGGGGCACCGAATCCGGTGCCGTCATGACCTGGGAGGTCCCCCTCTAGGTCACGCGCTCCTTCGCGTCGGCCCAACAGCTGTCGGATGTAGCTCCTGACATTGTCCGGCGGGCGCGCACGTAAGACCGGGATGTGACCCACCCCGCTGGTGGACATCCGCGCGAGCATAAAGAAATGGGGTGGCATTCCGCCACCCCATTTCCCTAGGCCGCTAGGCCTCGTCGAGATCGGATTCGAGCAGCTCGGCGAGCTTGTCGAGCGCTTCCTCATCATCGGAGATGAGCGTGACCTCGTTGCCGCACTTAACACCGAGAGTCATCACCTCCATGAGGCTTGCCGCGTCGGCGCTCTCACCGTCAAATTCGATGGTGATGTCGCTGTCGTACTCGGCGGCCGCGTTGGCAAAGACCGCTGCGGGACGTGCGTGGAGCCCGTTGCCGGACGCCACCTTCACTGTGCGCTTAGCCATGATGATCCTTTCTATGTGAGCTGAGCCGTGCACACGACGTCATTGGCCGAAGCCTCGCCGCGGGTGATCTCGAAGGAGTCGATCTGCTTGCCCTTCGTGAACACGACGGGAGTGACAAGCTCCTTACCGGCCGCCCGGATCGCCGGGAAGTCGGCGCGGATGATTGGCTGTCCAGCCTTGACCTCGTCGCCGGGTGCGGCGAGCGCGGTCAGCCCCTCGCCGCCGAGCTCAACCGTATCGAGCCCGATGTGCACGAGGAGTTCGACGTCACCGGTCGAGGTCTTCATCGCGAATGCGTGCGCCGTATCAAAAACCTGCACGAGCTTGCCATCGGCCGGGGCAAGCACCTCGACCACGCCGGCCTGCTCGCCGGGGACAACCGCGAAGCCGTCTCCGAGCATCTTCTCCCCGAACACCGGGTCGGGAACATCCTCAACCCCGGTGACGGTCCCCGCAAACGGGGTGACGAGCTTGAGCTTCTTCTTGCGTCCGAACATTAGGATTCCTTTCCACCCTCGAGGGAAGCCGAGGTCGCCTGCAGCTGGCGGGCCACCTCGTCATAGACGAACTGTACCTGCGGGCCGACAACGACCTGCACGTTCTTCTGGGAGGGGCGAATGACACCGGCGATTCCGGCGCGCTTGATCTCCTTCTCGGAAACCGGCACGTAGTCCTTGACGGTGACGCGCAGGCGGGTGGCGCAGTAGTCAACTGCATCAACGTTGCCGGCGCCGCCGAGGCCCTTGATGATCTGAGCGGCGGTATCTTCGTACGTCGCATCCGCAGCCAACGTCGCCTCGGTATCCGGATCATCATCCTCGCGACCGGGGGTCTTGAGGTTGAGAGCGGTGATGAGGCCGTAGAAGACCCCGAAGTAGAGCGCGAAGTAGATGACACCGAGCAGCAGGAGCATCCACCAGCTATTGGCGATCGGGTTACGCGCGGACAGCGTCATATCGACGAGGCCCGCAGAGAAGCCAAAGCCGGCGGTCCACTTGAAGGTGGCGGCAATGAACAGGGCAATACCGGTGAGGAGGGCATGTGCCAGGTAGAGCAGCGGGGCGACGAACATGAAGGAGAACTCGAGCGGCTCGGTCACGCCGGTGAAGAAGGACGCGAGGGCGCCCGCGAGCAGCAGCGAGCCGGCAACCTTGCGCTTTTCCGGCTTGGCCTTGAGGTACATGGCGAGAGCCGCACCCGGCAGGCCGAACATCATGACGGGGAAGAATCCACCCTGGTAGCGGCCAACCTCGCCGATGACGGTGCAGGCGTCTCCGCCCCAGATGCCCGGGCAGGAGGCCGCGTCGGTGGCCGCCTTGGCGGCTTCGATGGTGGCGGCGCCGCCGAGGAACTTACCGATGTCATCAATGCCAATGACGTCGAACCAGAAGATCGAGTTGAGTGCGTGGTGCAGACCGGTGGGAATGAGGAGGCGGTTAATGAAGCCGTACAAGCCGGCGCCAAGCGCTCCCATGTTCTGGATGGACTGACCGAAGTTGAACAGGATGTTGTAGACGATGGGCCAGACGATGAAGAGAACGCCGGCGAGCAGGATGGACAGCAGGGCCGTCATAATCGGAACGAGGCGGCGGCCGGAGAAGAAGGCAAGGAAGTCCGGCAGCCGCGTGGCGTGGAATCGGTTGTAGCACCAGGCGGCGAGAATACCGACGCAGATGCCGATGAGAACGTTCTTCGGTCCGATAGCCGCCCAGCCGTGGGATGCCCAGTCCAGGGCCTCCTCCGGGCTCATCTCGGCGAGATCAATGCCCCGATATCCGGCGACGGAGTCCTGGTTGAGGAGCACACGGACAGTCTCGAAGCCGATGAAGCCTGACAGGGCCGCCGCACCGTTATTGTCGCGGGCGAGGCCGAAGGCAATGGCGATAGCGAAGAGATAACCGAGATTGTCAAGAACGGCGCCGCCAGACTTGATGAGAACGGCGGCGAAAATGTTATTGGCGCCCCAGCCGTCCGGGTCGATCCAGTAGCCGATACCCATGAGGATGGCGGCCACGGGCATGACGGCCACGGCACCCATGAGGGCCTTTGCGAATCTCTGCAGAGATCCCATGATCTGCGCTTTCACGCGAAATCCTTTCAATCGTGTGATGGAGTGTTATGCCACCCGTGCAGGAATACCGCCAGATAGGCGACCTCGCCCTGCGCCTTCGGGTCGAGGGACCCGAGGATGCGGGTGAGGATGCGCTCGGCCAGGGCCGCCTCTTTTGGCAGGTCCCGAATGATCGAACGCTGGGCCGCATTGGCCCGAAATTCGCCCCGATGCAGCCGCCCGGCCAGGCGGGCGAGGTGACCGATGAGCTCTCCGTCAACCTTCTGGGGTTGACCGATGAGGCGCTGGGCCTCGGCAACGATGGCGGCCAGCTCATTGGCCTGCTGCAGCGGTTGCTTGACGGTGACGCCCCTGCGGGCGGCATTGAGATGGAGGGCAATGAAGGCGGCCTCATCAAGGGGCACCTCCACCTCCAAGTGGGTGTTGAGGTACTGCACGGCGAGAATCGCGGCGTTGAATTCCTCCGGGAACGCCCCGCGAATCTCGGACAGCAGCGGATTGGTGATGATCTCACCCTCGCTCAGGCGCCGCACCGCGAACACGAGGTGGTCGGCAAGGAGCAGATAGACCGAGGGATGCAGCTCGCCCAGAACATCAGCAGCCAGGTCCACAGCGTGAGAAATTGCCTCCGAGGCCCTTGGCCCCAGTTGGTCAAGATGCTCAAAGAAATCGATGCGGTCCGGGCTGACCTCGACGTACTGTCGCGAGCTGGGATCGGACTGGATGAGGTCGCCGGCGCGTCGGCCGAAACCGATACCGCGGCCCACGACGACGCGTTCGGCATCGCCGGACACGACGAGCAGCGCGTTGTTGTTAAAGACGCGCCGTACTCGAAGGCAAGTCCCGTCCACGGAAGCTCCTCGTTGAGCAGGCGAGCTTACGCTCGCTGCACCGGTTATGCCTGCGGACCAGTAACACCCGGAACGGATAAGATCACCGCCACTGTAACTCAAGAACGAACAAACGTCCAGAGAAGACACCGGTCAAGGGTGTAATGTCCGATGAATGACATAATGGGTAG
Source organism: Flaviflexus sp. (assembly GCA_030537635.1). Classification (GTDB taxonomy): domain Bacteria; phylum Actinomycetota; class Actinomycetes; order Actinomycetales; family Actinomycetaceae; genus Flaviflexus. The sequence goes on from JAUNVM010000009.1 coordinate 28,954, forward strand.
CCGGTCGCAGCCCGGTGAGTGCCCCAACCGAGACCGGTATGAGAAGGAAGTCCTTATGGCTGGTTACGCCAGCCGGCGGCCCGTTGTCCGGCCACCCAGGCCGCCACCTGGGTCCTGCGCTGCAGGCCCATTTTCGACAGCAGCGAGGTGATGTGATTCTTCACGGTCTTCTCAGCCACGCCAAGGCGGTCGCCGATTTCCCGGTTCGACAGGCCGTCTCCAATAAGCTCGAGGACCCGACGCTCGGAGGGGGTGAGATCGGCGGTGGGATCCTCGTGATCGGCCCGGCGCCGGGTCACCGTGCGCTCATCGAGCAGAATCCGGCCCGCGGCCACGGCTTTAATAACCTCGGTGATTTCCGCGCCACGCACGGACTTGAGCAGATAGGCTTTCGCGCCCACCCGCAGCGCCTCGGCCAACGCGTCATCATCGTCAAACGACGTGAGGACGATGGGGCGGATGCCGGGGGCTTCGGCATTGAGCCGCTCGATGATATCGATTCCGGTGCCGTCGGGCAGGCGCAGATCGACAAGCGCCACATCCGGGTTCACCAGCTTGGCTCGATTGACGGCCTCCGCCACCGAACCCGCCTCGGCGACGACGGTGAGCCCGTCTGCGCGCTCAACCACCTCGGCAATGCCGCGGCGCACGACCTCGTGGTCGTCGATAATCATGACGTGGACATCATCGATGCGTTCGCTCATACTGCGATTGTAGCCAATCCCGTCCGGTAATCTGCCATCGTCTGGATCCACTGAGCGATTGCGGCCCGGACGGTCAGGCTCCGGCACGCCGCGCCCGCCGGGACCCTCTCGTCGTGGATGCGGGACGGGAATAGGGCTGACAGCATGGACAATAGGTTGAGCTCCGGTTCATGAACTGCTCGCGCACCATCGTTGTCCCACACGTCACACAGGGGAGTCCTCCCCGCCCGTAGGCGCGCAGGGACCGGTCGAAATAGCCGGATGCGCCATTGACATTGACGTAGAGCGCATCAAAAGACGTGCCGCCCTCGGCGAGCGCCGTCGTCATGACGTCGCGCGCGTGGCCCCAAAGATCAGCCAGCTTCGCATAGGACAGGGAGGCGGCCCGGCGACGGGGGTGGATACCGGCGCGAAACAGCGCCTCATCGCAATAGATGTTTCCCAGACCGGACACGAGGCCCTGGTCGAGCATGGCGCGTTTAATCTCCGTGCGCCTAGCCCGGGTGCGACGGCTGAGCTCGCTCTCATCGAGCGCTGGATCAAGCAGGTCTCTGGCGATGTGGGCGACGGGACCGGGAATGTGGGGCCGTTCGCTCCCCCATCCACCCGGCCCGCCATCGGCCGTGTCCTGCCAGCCGGCAAGCTGCAGGTGGCCGAAGGTGCGCTGATCGACAAAGCGCAGTACCGTCCCGTCCATCATGTCGAATCTCGCTCGCACGTGGGGATTCGGAGGAATCTCGCGGCCCGGACCGGTGATGAGCAGCTGGCCGGACATGCCGAGGTGGCAGATGAGGGCGGTGTCCCCCAGATCGGCCCACAGGTACTTCCCGCGCCGGGCAAAGCCTGTCATTCTCGCTCCAACCAGGGAGTAAAAGCCCTCCGCACCGCCGGGGCTGCGGCGAATGGCGCGCGGATGAAGAACGTGAACATCGGCGATCTGGGCGCCGGTAAGATGTTCGGCCAGGCCCAGCCGAATGGTCTCCACCTCGGGCAGCTCAGGCATCGAGCATCGGGTAGGTGGCCTTGGCGGCCGCTAGCTCGGCCTTGGCCTTCGCGGTGGATTCGCCCGAGCCGTAGACTCGATCAGCGATCCGACAGGTGGCTCGGTAGCGCTTGGCGTGATCGGGGCCGGAGGCCTCAATATCGTAGGTAACCTCGCCCAGGCCGGCCGACTGCGCCACCATCTGCACCGCGGTCTTCCAGTCCGATCCGGGTACGATCGCAGCACCGGACAGGTACGTGGACGTATGTGCCTCCACGATCGCGCGAGTCGGTTCCAGGCCGTGGGTGAGATAGGTGGCGGCGATCAGAGCCTCCACCGCGTCCGAGAGAATGGAGGGCTTGTTCCGTCCATCGGTGACCAGCTCACCGTTGCCGAGCAGGATGAACTCATCGAGATGGATCCGCTTGGCAATATCGGCAAGTGGCTCCTCCGAGACGGCGGCCGCCCGCAGCGGGACCAGCTCGGCCTCGCTCTTATCCGGAAATTCTCGGTAGAGCTTCTCCGTGACAACAAGGGAAAGCACGGAGTCGCCAAGGAGCTCCAGCCGCTCATTAGTCGGCACCTTGCCATTCTCAAAGGACCAGGACCGGTGAATGAGGGCGAGCTCGAGCAGCTCCGCATCAATGGCAATCCCCCACGACTCCAGCAGTGCTTCGCGGTCGGTGCGGGCCGGCGGATTCACCTTCTTCTTGCCCTTGGATCGGCTCACTTGTCCTGCTCCGCAATCAGCTGCTCGCGCAGCGCGTCCAGCGGGCTCGGCTCGGCGGCCGGCTCCTCGTGCGCGTGATCCTCGGGCAGCTCATCGAGGGGTTCTCCGCACCGATCACACAAGCCCGCGCAGTCGGGCGAGCACAGCGGAATGAAGGGCATGCGGCTGACGATGTCATCGCGCAGCACCGGCTCAATGTCGACGGCCTCGCCTACCACCTGCGGGGCCTCCTCAGCCTCCTCATCGCCCGCCTCGACGAGTTCGGTCACCCGGTGCGGATAGTAAAACAGCTCGGTGGGCTGCACCGAAATCTCGGAGTCAATAGCACGCAGGCAGCGGGCGCATTCGGCCTCGACTGCCACCTGGGCGCTACCCGTGACGAGCACCCCCTCGGAGACCGATTGGAGGGACAGTGAACAGTGAATGTCGCCAACGGCGCGTACGAGCTCGGTGGCAAAACTCTCGGGAGCGGGAATATCCAGGTCGAGGTTGATGGCGGAGCCCGGGCGGCGGGGCAGATCGCGCAGTGAGAGCTGGAACGGGGAGGATGCCATGATTACCTTTCTCGTAGCCAAAGGCCCTCTCGGGACAATCCCGGGAGGGCCTTCGCGGAGTGTCACTCCTTGTAGTCTTACTCCTCGACGGTGGCCGAGCGCAGCATCCAGGCCTGCTTCTCAAGCCCGGTGGCGATGCCGATGAGCATATCAGCGCTCAGCGGATCGGCGGCGTCAACCTCGTCAAGGTTCTCCTTGATGCGGTCGGCAGCGGCCTGCAGCTTGGAGACCATGAGCTCGTAGCCCTTGCTCACGGCGAGGAAGTTCTCGGTGATGTCGCCGATACCGGACTCCTTGGAAACGGTGGCGGCGCGACCGTCCGGAGCGTGGCCCAGGGCGGCGAGACGCTCGGCAACGTCATCGGAGTCGGTGCGGACCTCTTCGACGATCTCATCGAGCTGGAGGTGCAGGGAGCGGAAGCGGGGACCCTGGATATTCCAGTGGGCCTGCTTGGCCTGCAGGGAGAGATCGATGAGATCAACAAGAGCGGCTTGGAGGGCGTTCTTAACAATAGCTTCGGACACGATTTTCCTTTCGTTCGCGTTCGCTTGACATAATCCAATCTAGTCTTTTTATGGACTGATTCCAAATTATTTGGAGGTGGAGGACTATGGGATTCACCTCTGAGGATAGCCTACCCCTTGTGTTGATCTGGCGCGGCAAAACCGCCATCGTGCTCCTCTGGCAGGATGAGTTCCTCGTCGTCTCCGAGCGCCTCGGGCAGCTGCTCCTCGCGGTACTGCTGGTCATCCCGGGAACGGGACTCATCGACGCGAGACCGCTGCAGGTAGGGATCCTCGTAGTCCTCATCCGGGCCGATGTCAGGGGCCGCCGAATCCTGCGGTCCGGGCGCGTTGGCTTGGGCCTCCCGGGAGCGCCGGGCCACTTCCTCGCGGCCGGCGCGCACCTGGCCGAGCAGGGACTCGAGCTCGGTTTGCAGGGAGGCCAGAGCCTCGTCGGTGTATCGGTTGGCGCCCGCATTGAGTTTGTAGGCCTGGGCCTGTGCCTCGGCCACAATATCGGAGGCGCGGCCTCGCGCCTGCTCGGTGATCTCGTGCTCGGAGACGAGATGCTCGGCGTGCGCCTTGGCCCGGGAGACGATCTGCTCGGCTTCCTGCTTGCCTTCCGCCACGATTCGCTCCGCCTCATCGCGCGCCCCCTCGAGCACCTGGCGCGCCTTGCGGGAGGCCTGGGCGCGTACCTCGGAGGCTTCGGAAATGATCGAGTCGGCGGCGTGAATTTGGTCGGGAACGATGTCGCGCGCGGTGCCGAGCAGATCAAGCACCTCGCTGCGATTGATCATTGCCGATGCCGACATGGGCATACCGCGCGCCTCGGTGACATTGTCAATGAGTTCATCGAGCACGGCGATAAGTGAGTCGCCGGCAGTGTTGGGCTGCTCGGCAGCCAGATCCGAGGTATCAGACATTAGTATTCCTTTCCTGCCAAGGCCCTTGCGACGGCGGACGGCACGAGGTCCTCGATATTACCGCCGTATCTGGCGATGTCCTTGACGTGCGATGAGGAGATGTGCGCAAGGCCCGGATCGCCGAGGATAAAGACGGTTTCGACGCCGGACAGGTGCCGGTTGAGAAGCGCCATTGACTGCTCGTCATCGTAATCCGCGCTGCCTCGCAGACCTTTGACGATGGCGGAAGCGCCTACCTGGCGCACGAAGTCGGCGAGGAGGCCGGGAACGAATTCCACTCGCACCCCACCAATACCCGTGACGGCCTCGCGGGCAAGCTCAAGGCGCTCAGTATCGGAAAACAGATAGCGCTTTGACTGATTGCGAGCGACGCCAATAATGACCTCATCAAACACGGAGCGCGCCCGACGCACCACGTCGACGTGACCGAACGTGATGGGATCGTATGATCCGGGGCAGACTCCAATGCTCATAGCTCCAGCCTAGATGGTTATTCCGCCCGGCGGGCGCTCCACAGCACGGTGTCGCCAAACCGGCGGTCGTTCCCCGTGATGCCGGGAGGCCAGGTGGGCTCGGGACTGCGCTTATCCCGCTCGACCACGATGAGGCCATCGTCCACCAGGCGGTCGGCGGCAAGGTTGAGCAGCTCGGTCAGCTCATCTTCCCCCATCGCATACGGCGGATCGAGGAAAATAAGGTCGTAGCGGGAGACGTCCTGGGCGAGGAAGGTGAGGGCCTTACCAGTGACGATGTTGAGTTCCAACCCCAGGCTCCGGGAATTCGCGGTGAGGGCGCTACGGGCCGCTCTCGACACGTCAACGGCGGTGGCCGCGGCCGCCCCGCGTGACAATGCCTCGAAGGCGAGTGCGCCGGAGCCGGCGCACAGATCGAGCACCGAGCAGCCCTCGATATAACCGCGATGTTCGAGGCTGGAGAAGAGGGCTTCGCGTACCCGGTCCGGGGTGGGGCGGGCTCCCTCGGGTACCCGCAGAGGCCTCGATCGGGCCGTTCCCGCGATAATTCTGGCCATTAGCCTCGCTCCAAATACTCGGTTTCTTCCCGCCGGGCCGCCTCGCGGACCACCCGGGCCAGGCCGGGATGCTCAGTGAGCTCCGGATCGGCACTAATGATCTGTACTGCGGCCGCGCGCGCCTGCTCAATGATCTTCCCATCCTGGATCACCGACAGGAAGTGGAGGTGGCTGCGTCCCCCGGATTGGCGTGAGCCCAGCACATCTCCTTCGCCGCGAAGCTTGAGATCGGAGGCGGCAAGCTCAAAGCCGTCCCGGGTGGCGGCAAAGGCCTGCAGGCGTGCATCCGCCAGGGTTCCCTCCGGTGCCCTCGAGAGGGCCAGGCACAAGCCGGGCTTGCTCCCCCGGCCAATCCGACCGCGCAGCTGATGGAGCTGGGAGAGACCAAAGCGGTCGGCGTCGAGAATCACCATCATCGTCGCCTCGGGCACGTCCACTCCCACCTCAACGACCGTCGTGGCGACGAGAATGGGCGCCTCGCCGTTGCGGAAGCGACTCATGGCGGATTCCTTCTCGGCACTCGTCATGGGGCCGGTGAGTGAACCGATGTCCAGGCCGTCGAGGGCCGGGATCTCCGCGAGGGCGCTCACGACCTCGTCGACTGCGGCCAGCGGGGGCCGACCTTCCTCGGCTTCGACCTCGGATCCGTCCTCCGCCTGGGTGGGGGTGATGCGGGGGCAGATGACGTAGACGCGGCCGCCGCCGGCCACCTCCTCAGCGGCCCGCTCCCATGCCCGATTTACCCAGGACTCCAGGTGGGCGGGAACGATGGTGGTGGAGATGTCTGCCCGCCCCTTGGGCAGCTCGGTAAGCTCCGAGATCTCGAGATCACCGAAGACGGTCATGGCCAGGGTACGGGGAATCGGGGTGGCGGTCATGACGAGGAGATTGACGCCCCGCCCGCGCAGCGCATCTCGCTGATCGACTCCGAATCGATGCTGCTCATCGACAACCGCAAGTGAGAGGCGGGGAATATCGACACCCTCAGAGAGGAGGGCATGGGTGCCGATGACGATGCCGGTTTCCCCACTGGCAAGACCCGCAAGCACCTGCCGGCGCTCCCGTGCGCCCAGCGCGCCGGTGAGGAGATCCACTCTGGTGGCCTCCTCCGGGGCGCCGAGGGTGCCACCGCAGCTGAGGTCACCAAGCAGGTGGGTGATGGCCCGGTAATGCTGCTGGGCGAGCACCTCCGTGGGTGCGAGAAGCGCCGCCTGCCCTCCCCCATCAACCACCTGGAGCATGGCACGCAGGGCGACAATGGTTTTGCCTGCGCCAACATCGCCCTGGAGCAGGCGGTTCATGGGTGAGGCGGAGGCCAGGTCAATAGCAATCTCGTTACCTACGTTGATCTGGCCGGCGGTCAGCTCGTAGGGAAGGCGGGAATCAAAGGCATCCGCGATGCCGCCGGAGCGGCGGGGAATCGGGGTCGATTCCTCGGCTTGGGCCTCGTGGGCTCGCTGGGCCAGCAGAGTCTGCAGACTGAGTGCCTCCTCGTGCTTGAGAGAGTCCAGAGCTCGGTACCAGTGGCCGCGATCGCGCGGAAGATGGAGGGCGCGAAGGGAGTCGGCCGCCGACATGAGGCCGTGGCTGCGCCGGTATGCAGGGGGAAGCGGATCGGTAACCTCCTCGTCGCGCATGAGGTCGAGGACGGTGCGGATGGCCTTGGCGATCGTCCACGTGGGGACGCCCTGCGCCGCCGGGTAAATGGGCCGGGGACGCTTGAGCTCCTCCTCATCGATTCCCTCCTCCCCGACAATCTCGTATTCGGGGTGGGTGAGCTGGAGGGCGCCGCGGTAGATGCCGACGGTGCCGGAGAAGGTGGCAAGCGTGCCGGGGCTGAGGCGCTTCTCGTGATAGGCCAGCGGCCGGGAGGATTTGCCGAAGAACGTGAGGCTGAGTTCATTGGTGCCATCGGAGATCATGACGGTGAGGAGGAAGCCGCGCCGCGCATTCATCGGCCGCAGTCGGGCGGAGAGCACCTTCGCCACGACCGTGACATTCTGGCCTTGTTCAACCTGGGCGAGGGGAACAAGCTCGCCTCGCTCAGCAAGCCTGCGGGGCGCATAGCGCACGAGCTCGCCAACCGTGCTCAGTCCCAGCTTGGCAAGCCGGGTCGCGGTACGCTTACCCACGACGCGCTCGAGCGGACTGTCGAAGAGCCCCCGCGAATCTGTGGCAACCGCCTTCATCATGTCCTCCTTCGACACTTTAAGGGTAGCGGCCGGCCCGACAGTCTTCGCCAGCTCGGCCTCCGGGGCGGGTCCCTGTGGAGGAATGCACTCTTTGCTGAGGCATGGAACGTGCCGGATACCACCTTGGAAGGCGGCTTGGCCGCTGGAACACCGGGGCTAAGACGGCTAAGATGATCGAGTTGCATGTTTCGACATGCGGTCAGGAGACGCCGCTGGCGTCTTGTCAGCGAGAAGATCAGGAGAGAACCGTGGCCTCAGTTTGTGACGTCTGCGGCAAGGGCCCGGGCTTCGGCAAGAGCGTCTCGCACTCCCACGTGCGGACCAACCGCCGGTGGAACCCGAACATTCAGCGTGTCCGCGCCATCGTCAACGGCACTGCCAAGCGACTCAATGTCTGCACCAAGTGCCTCAAGTCCGATAAGGTTGCGCGCAACGCATAACCGGTCGGTTCATTGAAAATCCCCCGTCGAGGGGGATTTTTCATGCCCGCCATCGAGCGTCCTGCGGGAGAGCTTAACCACGGCCGGCGAAAAGCAGGCCTCCTACGGGCGCGCCTTTGCCTCGAAGTGGTCCCATCCCCCGCCACCTGCGATGGGTTGGCCGTCGAGCGTGACTCCCTCCCCGGATCCCACCTTGCCCAGCACCCGCCATCCGTCCGGGGCAGTGCCCGGGCGGACTGCGGCGAGGAAGCCGTGGTCTTCTCCCCCGGTGAGTGCATCCGCCAAGCTGGCGCCCGTCCCGGCGGCGGCGATTGCCTCGGCATGCAGATCGATACTCACCGAGGATGCCGCAGCCATCCGCCGCGCATCCCGCACCAGGCCGTCCGACACGTCCATCATCGCGTGCGGGCGGATGTCCAGGCCGCGCTTCAGCGGCGGGAGGGGGCGGCGAAACAGCTCGGTATAGGAGCTGGATACCCCCGCTTGGAGATCGGCGAGGCCGCTGGCGGAGGCTCCGAGATGCCCGACGTGAACGAGCTCGTCTCCCGGGCGTGCTCCCGAGCGGAGAATCGGTGCGCGTCCCTCGAGATCGCCCAGCACCGTGCCGCAGGCGATGAGGGCCGGGCCGGCGGAGAGGTCTCCACCATCGATCGCGAAGGGCCCGCAGGTGCGCGCCACCCAGCTGGCACCCTCGGCGAGTCCCCGGGCAAAATCTTCGGCCCAGTTCTCCCGCCCGGCCGGCAGGGTGAGGGCAACGACGAGGGAGACGGGCCGGGCTCCCATCGCCACCGCATCAGCAACGTTTTGCATGACACAGCGCCAGCCAACATCCTCGCCTGTTGACCAGTCGGTGCGAAAGTGCACGTTCTCCACGAGGATGTCGGTGGAGCAGGCAACCGCGCCGGCGGGCACGATGACAGCGGCATCGTCCCCGCTGGGAACGAGCGCGCTCGAGTCCGGCAGAATCCGTCCGATCCGGTCGAGAAGGTCCTCTTCGCTGTTCATGGGACCATTCTGACACGCGGCGAACGCGATACGATGGAGGGGTGAAGCGCGCCGCAGCCATCGCGGCGGGGTTTCTCCTCGCCGCCTGTTCCCCCACCGTCGGGCTCGACCCCGCCGAGCACGCCTCGGACCCCATTTGTGCCCGCATGCTGTTTGCCACCCCCGACAACATCGGTGGCTTTGACCGTAGCCCCACGACGTCCCAGGCAACCACCGCGTGGTCAAAGGCGGTGACGATGCGATGTGGACTCGAGCCTCCGCCGCCCTCAACCGATCGGTGCATCAGCGTTGGGGAGGGCGAGGACCGGGTTGACTGGCTCAATCTCGATGCCGATGATCCCCGGCTACCGTCCAATGCGCAGGGCGGGGAGGGCACCTGGACATTTCTGTCCTACGGCCGCACTCCGGCTGTTGAAGTGGTCATTTCCGTTGAGGCAGTGGGTGATGGCGCGGTGGCCGATCTGCTCACCCAGTTCAGCCCGGCACTCAACCTGGTTCCAGCCGAGCGTCAGTGCGTCGGCCCGACCGATCTCGCCGAACGCGAGGCCCTACTCGACGATCCGTCCGGGGCCACCGATTCCGGCGAGGACGAAGGCTAACCCGGCGCGGTAGATGTGGGGGCTAGCCTCGCACCCTCATGTCCCGCCCACGGGCGGTTTCAATGAGTTCGGTGATGAGCTCGCTATATTCCAGACCCGTCTGCTGCCACAGTCGTGGATACATGGAGAACGGGGTGAAGCCGGGAATCGTATTGATCTCGGCGATCGTCATGTCTCCGTCGTCGTAGAAGAAATCGATTCTTGCCATACCCTCCCCGTCAACGACGCGGAAGGCCTCGAGGGCCATGCTGCGCATCGCGCTGCGATCGGCCTCGGGGATATTGGCGGGAATGACGAGTTCAAGGGAATCGGTGTCGACGTACTTACTGGTGTAGTCGTAGAAGCCAGATTCGGAGCTGAAGGAAATCTCGCCAACATCCGAGGCGGCCGGGCCGTCCTTCCGGCTCAGCACCGCACATTCGACCTCGCGACCCGAGCTCGCCGCCTCAATAAGAATCTTGTCATCGCAGGCGGCTGCGGTGGCGATCGCCTCAGTCAGCTCGGAAAGACTGTCAACCTTTGAGATGCCGAGGGAAGAACCGGCCCGCGCCGGCTTGACGAAGAGGGGCAGGCCGAGGGCGGCAATCTCGTCGTCGTGTCGACCCTCCTCCATCTCCGCCGCTGTCACACAGACCCAGGGAACAACCGGCAGGCCGGCCTGGACAAGGACGGTTTTCGTCACGTGCTTGTCCATGCACACGGCGGAAGAGCACACCCCGGCTCCCACGTATCGGACACCCAGCATCTCGCATAGGCCCTGAAAAGCCCCATCCTCACCGAGCGGCCCGTGAATAAGCGGGAAAGCCACATCGACGCCGGCGAGGAGCTCGAGGGCCTCGCCCTGGCTGAGCTCGGCATCCGGCAGCGTGAGCGCCCCATTGTCCTCAACGTCCACCGCATGGTCGCGTCGCACACACCACCGACCCTCGCGGTCCACACCGATCGGAACAATCTCATAGGCATCGGTGTCAACGGCGGCGAACACACATCCGGCAGACAGGCGGGAGACATCATGTTCCCCAGATCGGCCGCCAAAGACGAGCGCAATTCGGGGCTTCAAGGAAGATTCCATAGCGAAAATTCTATCAGCGCTCCCCTGCGGACTCGGATAAGGCCAGGCCGGGGCCCGCCGCCGGAATGCGGCAGGAACGTGCCGGTGTGAGCCGCAAACGCGGCAACGCGGTGAACATCACGCATTGCGATCCGATAACAGCCCAGGTGGAAAAGGTGATTTACGAAGTGCAAACCGATAGCCTTGGCGCATGCTTCGAGAACTCACCGGCCTCCTGGCATGCGGCGCACTCGCCGCCTGCTCGGCCCCACCAGCTACCGAGGACCCCGCGGACGCAACCGCCACCGCAGCTAGCGAAGATCAGACGGCTGAATCCACCGGAGGGGACGACTCGGCCCAAGCTACACCGTCACCCACAGCTTCGACAGAGCAAGATTCGACAGAGCCGGATTCGACGGAGCCGGAATCCAGTGACGGTGCCACGGAGACAGAAGCCCCGAAGGCTCCCTCTCGCGAGTTCACCACCGACATGACTGCGACGAAGGGCTACCCCGGCATCGACGGCGACTTCCTCCCGGTCGAGGTGCGCGCCGGCCACCACGACGGCTATGAGCGAATTGTTGTCGAATACACCGGAACCGGCACGCTCAACTGGGCCGCCGGATATTCCGAGCAGGCCATCGAGGAGGGATCCGGCTTCGTTATCGACATGGCGGGAGACACCTTCCTCACCCTGTGGGTCTCAGGAATTGGCTACCCCAACGATGGTGAGTCCATCGACCTTCAGCCCACCGGTATGGATCAGCTCCTCACCGTGCGTGATGTCCACGTCGACGCCCCCTTCGAGGGCATGCACACCGTCTTCATCGGGCTCGACAAGGAACTCCCCTATCACGTCCAGGTGCTCCCCGATCCCGAGCGTCTCGTCGTTGACATCAAGACAGACTAGCTCGGGCGCCCAAGCCTTCCCGAGCGGAACTGCGCGGCCACGCCTTCCCCACCCGAGCTGCGCACCAGCACACCTTTTGCGCTGTGGTTACCGAAGCTTGTCCGCGGCGCATGAAGAGCCTCGCTTTCCACTCCAGGGTGGCGGGTCCGATCCTGCCGATGCCTCATCCGGGGCTCCGACATGAATGACCGGTGGCTCTTGTCCGTGTGACAATCGCCCGTCACCGTGGCTGGACCTTGGCTGGCATCGGCTAGCGGGTGAGCCGCCAGCGCCCGCGTGGCCAGTTCTCGCCGAACCAAGCCTCGGCGGGCGGTGTCACCTGTTCACCCATCCGCAGTCTGAGCCGCGCCACCAGCTCGGTGAGTGCCTCATGTCCGGCCTGGGTGACCTCGCGGGGTGAGCCGGAGGCGCGGAGCGGCTCGCCCACCTCAACGCAGATCCGGGGGCGGCGGAGTGCGGCACCGAGGTGAATGGTGTGGTTGGGAACGTCGAGGACTCGGTGGGCACCCCACATGGCGACGGGAATGATGGGCACATCGGGGTGGGTCCGTGCCACCCGTGCAAAGCCGGTTTTGAGCCGCATTGGCCAGCCGTTAGGCTCGCGGGTGAACGTACCCTCGGGAAACACCGTGAGGGAGTGTCCCTCGTCGAGAACCGCCCCGAGCTGCTCGATGACCCCGACCGGGTGGTCGCGGTCGACCCGGATCTGTCCGGCCTGGCGCAGCAGGCGGTCTACCGGCCCGCGAAACAGTTCTTTTTTCACCGCGAAGCGGGGAATGATACCGGCCTCGTAGAGCACCGTCGGCAGGATGAGGGCGTCGAGGTGGCAGATGTGATTGGCAATGATGATGGCGGGGGTGCGCAGGTTTTCCGCGCCGCGCACATCCAGCCGGAAGGCGAGGTGGCTCAGCCCGCGAAACAGCGGGGCCAGGGCGGTGATGAGCGGCGGTTCAGTCCGCGAAGAGGGAGACATCGGCGCCGAGCATGTCGAGCTTCTCCATGAAGTGTTCGTACCCCCGGTTGATGATGTCGATGCCGGACACGTGGCTGCAACCCGTCGCGGAGAGGGCGGCGATGAGATGGGAGAATCCGCCGCGCAGATCGGGCACCTCAATGTCGGCCGCATGCAGCGGTGTCGGACCCTGAATGACGGCGGAGTGATAGTAGTTCTGCCAGCCGAAGCGACAGCTGAGACCGCCGAGGCATTCACGGTAGACAGAAATATTGGCACCCATGCCCCGCAGCGCCTCGGCGAAACCAAAGCGATTCTCATAGACGGTTTCGTGAATAATGGACAGGCCATCGGCCTGCGTGAGGGCCACGACGAGGGGCTGCTGCCAGTCCGTCATGAGGCCCGGATGCACATCGGTTTCGAGGACGGCGGCATGCAGTTCGCCGCCCGGATGCCAGAAGCGGATGCCCTCATCGTCGACCTTGAAGGCCCCTCCGATGCGACGGAAGACGTTGAGGAAGGTCATCATGTCCTGCTGCTTCGCGCCGCGCACATAAATATCACCGCGGGTGGCGAGAGCGGCGGAGGCCCAGGATCCGGCTTCGATCCGGTCGGCGAGCGCCGTGTGGGTGAATCCGTGGAGCTCGTCCACGCCTTCGATGCGGATGGTGCGGTCGGTATCCACCGAGATAATCGCGCCCATTTTCTGCAGCACGGCGATAAGATCCATGATCTCCGGTTCCACCGCAGCATTCGACAGCTCGGTCATGCCCCGAGCCATGACCGCCGTCAAGAGGGTCTGCTCGGTGGCTCCCACCGAAGGATAGGGCAACCGGACCGGGCGGGCCCGCAGGCCGCGCGGGGCCGACAGCCGCATACCACCGGGGGCGGCGGATCGCTCCGCCCCGAAGTCCTCGAGGACGCGCAGATGGAAGTCAACGGGCCTATCGCCAATGTGGCAGCCGCCGAGATCGGGAATGAAGGCCTCGCCGAGGCGATGGAGCAACGGACCGCAAAACAGGATGGGGATGCGGGAAGATCCGGCGAGCCGCTCCACACGATCGGTGGGTGCGAGGAAGGGCTCGCCCGGCGTGATTGTCAGATTACCGGCCTCTTGGTCGTAATCGATGTCAACGCCGTGAGCGGCGAGCAGCTCGGAGACGACCTCGACATCGCGAATCTCCGGCACATTGCGCAAGACGGACGTCTCCCCCGTCAAAAGGCTGGCCACCATTGCCTTGGAAACGAAGTTCTTCGCTCCGCGGACGAGGATTTCGCCCTTGAGTGGCTTACCGCCGTTGACTTCGAGCACTGAGCCCATGCATCCCTCCTCAGGTCTTATCCCAGGATAGTAGGAGATGTCCGGTCCATGAAATGAGCGATCTCCACCGCGTGGCTTAGCCCGGAGTTATCTCCTGGTTGATGAGCTGAAACAGCAGGTGATCGCGCCACATGCCGTTAATCTCCATGTAGTGCGGAGCGTAGCCGATTCTCTCAAACCCCACCTTGGCCAGCACCCTCTGCGAGGGAATATTCTCCACCGTCGTGGCCGCCTGTAGGCGATGCAGGCCGAGCTCACCAAAGGCATACTCTCGGGCCCGGCGCACCGCCGAGGTGGCCACCTCCCGATCCGTGTAGTCTCGCGCCACCCAGTAACCAATGAACGCGCTTTTCAGGGCTCCCATCTCAATGCCCGACAGGGCGAGCTGGCCAAGGATCTTCTCACCGTCAACGATGAGGAAGGGAACGCTGCGGCCGGACTCGTAGGCAAGTAGCTTCGCGCGAATGATCTGGGCTTGATAATCGCGCTGGAAATAGCTGTCGTTTCGCCGGGGCTCAAAGGGTTGTAGATACGACCGAGAATCGCTGAGAAGGTCGGTGAGGCCGGGAACATCGTCCAGCGTGACAACGCGCAAAGATACCATTAACTCAGCCTACCGTTAACCCCCTGTGGGCGCATCGCCGGGCAAAGATCCGTTATCCCTCCTTGGTCCACTGCCCGCCGCGCCCCGCCGTTGCCCCGGAGCCCATCCCATCGCCCCGGCTGGGCGCTACAGGTTGATGGTTCGCGGCAGGTAGGAGGGCCGGGCCGCCTCGTAGGCATCGATAGCCTCGGCATTGCGCAAGGTGAGCCCGATGTCATCGAGCCCCTCCATGAGCCGCCAGCGCGTGTAATCATCGATTTCGAAGTCGATCGGCTCGCCGGCTCCGCGCACCTGCCTGGCCTCGAGATCAACGGTGAGCTCGTGCCCAGGCTCCTCCTCGAGGAGGTTCCACAGGCGCTCAATAATCGGCAGGTCAATGGCGCCTGCGATGAGGCCCTGCTTGCCAGCATTGGAGCGGAAGATGTCGGCGAAGTTGGGGGCAAGAACGGCCTTGAAACCGTATTCGGCTAGCGCCCACACCGCATGCTCGCGGGACGATCCCGTCCCAAAGTCGGGGCCGGCCACGAGGATGGAACAGCCCTGGTATGCCTCCTGATTGAGCACGAAATCCGGATCCTGCCGCCACGCGGAAAACAGACCTTCGGCAAAGCCGGTGCGGGTCACGCGCTTGAGAAAGCGAGCGGGAATGATCTGGTCGGTGTCGACATTGGATCTGCGCAGCGGCGCGGCGATCCCGGTGAACGTGGTGATCTTTTCCATGACTCCTCCTACAGATCGGCCGGGCTGGCCAGGTGGCCGGCAACGGCGGTGGCGGCTGCTACGAGCGGGGATACGAGATGGGTGCGTCCGCCGCGTCCCTGGCGGCCCTCGAAGTTACGATTCGACGTGGATGCGGCCCGCTGGCCGGGCGAGAGCTGATCGGGGTTCATGCCCAGGCACATCGAGCATCCGGCGTGACGCCATTCCGCACCGAAGTTTTCGAAGACCTCGTTGAGACCCTCCGCCTCGGCCTGCAGCCGCACCCGGGCCGAGCCAGGGACGACGAGCATGCGCACCTGGGGATGCTTCTCCCGGTTCCGAATAATGTCGGCAACGGCGCGCAAATCCTCGATGCGCCCATTGGTGCACGAGCCGACAAAGACGGTGTCGATGGGGATGTCCTTGAGGGCGGTTCCGGGGCGCAGATCCATGTATTGCAAAGCCCGCTCGGCGGCCGCCCGATCCGTCGGATCGGTCATCTCCTCCGGATTCGGTACCTCGCCGGACAGCGGGCAGCCCTGCCCCGGATTCGTTCCCCAGGTCACGAACGGCTCTAGGGTGGAGGCGTCGATCGTGACCTCGTGATCGAACGTGGCATCCGGATCGGTGACGAGCTCCCTCCAGGAGGCCACGGCCCGATCCCAGTCCTCGCCCTGCGGGGCGTGGGCGCGGTCCTTGAGATAAGCGAAGGTGGTGTCGTCCGGGGCGATCATGCCGGCGCGGGCACCCGCCTCGATCGACATGTTGCAGATTGTCATCCGTCCCTCCATCGACAGCGCCTCGATGGCCTCGCCACGGTATTCGATGACGTATCCAGAGCCCCCACCGGTTCCGATCTTGGCAATGAGGGCAAGGATAATGTCCTTGGCGGTCGAGCCCTCGGGCAGCCGCCCGGTGACGTTCACCGCCATCGTCTTCAGGCGCTTGACCGGCAGGGTCTGGGTGGCGAGCACGTGCTCCACCTCAGAGGTGCCAATGCCAAAGGCGAGGGCCCCAAAAGCCCCGTGAGTGGAGGTGTGCGAATCGCCGCACACGATGGTGAGCCCGGGCTGGGTGAGGCCAAGCTGCGGGCCTACCACGTGGACGATTCCCTGCTCCGTATCACCGAGCGAATGCAGGCGAATCCCAAACTCCTTGGCATTATTGCGCAGCGTCTCGATCTGAGTGCGCGAAATGGGGTCCGCGATCGGCAGGTTGATGCCGATGGTGGGGGTGTTGTGATCCTCGGTTGCGATGGTGAGATCCCGGCGGCGCACCTCGCGTCCCGCCAGCCGCAGTCCGTCAAATGCTTGCGGGCTTGTCACCTCGTGAAGAAGGTGAAGATCGATGTAAAGAAGGTCGGGGGTCCCGTCGTTGCCCGGCACCACAATATGGCGATTCCACACCTTCTCGGCGAGCGTCTGCCCCATCGATACTTCCTTCCTCAGATGGTGAACCTAGGTTGACTCCATTAAGCGTGGTCCGGCCCCCTCACCACCGCATTTGCGTATCAGATGATGAGATGAGAGTATCAATCTATGGACACTGCAAAAGGATCAGGCGTTGGTGTGCTTGACAAGGCGGCATCGGTTCTCGCCGCTCTTGAATCCGGTCCCCAGACGCTCGCTCAGCTGGTTGCCGCTACCAAGCTAGCCCGGCCCACCGCCCACCGTCTCGCTGTTGCACTGGAGTATCACCGCTTCGTCACCCGGGACATGCAGGGGCGGTTCATTCTCGGCCCACGCATGGAGGAGCTGGCTTCAGCCGCCGGTGGGGATCCCCTCATCGCCGCCGCCAAGCCCATTCTCGTGGCGCTGCGGGACCACACCGGGGAGTCCGCCCAGCTCTACCGCCGCCAGGGCGAGGTACGAATCTGCGTGGCTGCCGCCGAGCGCAATCTGGGCGGCCTGCGCGACTCCATTCCGGTGGGCGCCGCCCTGTCCATGCTCGCCGGATCGGCAGCCCAGATTCTGCTGGCTTGGGAGGAGCCCGACCGCCTCCACCGGGGCCTGCACGGCGCCAACTTCACGGCGACAACCCTGTCGGCTGTCCGCCGGCGCCGCTGGGCCCAGTCCGTGGCCGAGCGCGAGCCGGGCGTCGCCTCGATTTCCGCCCCGGTGTGGGGCCCGAGCGGACGCGTGGTTGCCGCCGTCTCCATCTCCGGGCCCATCGATCGCATGGGCCGCCAGCCCGGTCGCCAGCATTCCCAGGCCGTGGTCGCGGCCGCCAATCGCCTCACTGAGGTTCTCGGCCGCACCGAGCTCTAAGTGACCACCAGAGGCGGGAAGGATGATCTCCTTCCCGCCTCGTTCTTTGTTGTTCTTTGTCGTTCTTTATCCTCCGCCGCGCCAATGCCACGCCAATGCTCCGGGCTCTTCGATCACCGCGCCATTGCCGAAGGCAGTGCCGCCGGCGTCGTACCGGCATTTCCCGGCTGCAGTTTTCTTAGCCCGGGCCTAGCGCTGGGCGTCGATGGCGGCTCGATAGTAGGCAAGGGTGGCGGGCAGGACCTCGCTCCAGTCCTGGCTCGGGAGCGTGGTGGCATTGTGCCGTGACATGGCTTCGCGCAGTTCATCGTCGCTCAGCATAATTTCCAGGGCGGTCTGCAGATCAGCATCGCCCTCCCCCACGAGTGAGCCGACACCGGGCTCGCAGAAGTCATCCACGCCGGTGTGGGCCGGGGCGACCACCGGCAGCCCGCAGGTGCGCCCCTCGAGGGTGGCAATGCCGAAGGAATCCATGAGCGAGGTGGAGAAGTAGATGTCGGCGTCGGCGTAGGCCGCGGCGAGGCCCGCCCGGTCCACCCGGCCGGCCAGGTGAACCCAGGGGGCATCCAGGCGCTCAATGAGGCGCTCGAGGGCCGGACGTTCGGGTCCCTCGCCGAAGATGGTGAGCTCGCAATCGACGCCGGTGGCGGCCTGGGCGGCCACGGCGAGCTCAATGAGGGCGGCATTGCGCTTGCGTCGAGCCAGGCGTCGGGAGGAAACGATGCGCAGGGGTCCGGGACGCCGAGGGGTGGCGAGCCGCTGGGCAGCCACCTGGCGCCAGTCATCGAGCTCGATTCCGTTGTAGAGCACGCCCACCTTTGCCGAGTCCCCCATGACCCCCTGGATCTGGCGCGCCATCATCTCCGAGACGGTGGTGTGGATAAGGCCGCGCCGGCCGGTGAACTGCCGGTAGCGCAGCAGGCGGAAGAGCCACTGCCAGTGCCAGAGCATGCAGTGCCAGGTGACAACCGCAGGAAGGCGATGAGCGGCGGCAATGAGGGCGGCGTGATCGGCAAAGGGCGAAATGACGCCGGTGTGAATGTGAGTGACGTCCGCGCCCCGCATGATTACCTCGAGGCCGGGCCCGGCGAGGGGGTTGACGGGAACGCCGCGCGCCGGCGGGAAGTCGAGGCGCACGACCTTGACACTCTCGTCGATCTCTCGATCCGCTCCATCCGCAGCGGGGGTTGCGGTGGCGAGAATCACCTCGTGCCCTTCGCCGGCCAGTTTGATCGCCAGGTCGCGGACCTGGGACTCGATACCGCCGAGTCTGGGGGTGTAACAATCGGAGATAAGGGCGATGCGCATGGGGCCAGTGTCTCATGACTCACCGGACTGAAGATCCCCCGGCACGCCCACGCCGGGGCGGGCTGATTGCTGATGCGGCCGCGGGGACGGGCTCGCCCGGCAGGCGATGGGAAGAACGCTGATATGCGAAACGGGGCGTCGCATTGACGCCCCGCGCTGGTACCCCCAACCGGATTTGAACCGGTGTTACCGCCGTGAGAGGGCGGTGTCCTGGGCCGCTAGACGATGGGGGCCTGGATCTCTCCGTACCCCCAACCGGATTTGAACCGGTGTTACCGCCGTGAGAGGGCGGTGTCCTAGGCCGCTAGACGATGGGGGCCTACAGCTGTTCAGCTGGCTGGGGTACCAGGACTCGAACCTAGACTAAATGAACCAGAATCACTCGTGCTGCCAATTACACCATACCCCATGGTGTCGATCCCGGAGGATCGCGCAGAAATTAACTGTACCGGCACCCCGGCCAGCTTTCAAAATGACGCGGGGTGAAGACGATCACCCGCACGGGGCCGGCCTCACGAACCGACCCCGCCGGGACCGTATTAGAGCCGGTCAGCGAGCCTGCGCAGGCGCTTGGCGGACTCCTCGGGGCCGAGAATGGCCATTGAATCGAAGACCGGCAGGGAAACGTTGGTGCCGGTCATAGCGATGAAAAGTGGGGCGAACGCCACACGCGGCTTGAGGCCCATCTCGTCGATGATTTTCCGGTCGCACGGCTCCTTGAGGGTTGCCGCATCCGCCCCGGCCGGAGCTTCGGAAATGATGTCGGCGACGGCCGTGAGCACCTCGGGGGCCGACTCGCGCAGCTTGCCGAGCGGCTTGTCCTCGTAGGTGAGATCCTCGGCCTCGATGAAGAGGAAGCCCATCATCTTCTCCGCATCAGACAGCACCTGCAGGCGGGTCTGGGCGAGCGGGGCGGCGGCGTTGAGGATCTTTCGTTCCCGGTCGGTGAGCTCGTCGTAGCTGTCGGCTGAGAGGGTGGAGATGAAGGGGACGACGCGGCGAGCCAAGTCTGCCGGGTCGAGCAGGCGGATGTGCTCGGCATTGATGGCGCGGCACTTCTTTTCGTCGAAGCGGGCCGGGTTGGGATTGACGTCGTGAATGTCGAAGGCCTCCACCATTTCCGACATGGTGAACACGTCCCGGTCCGGGGCGATCGACCAGCCGAGCAGGGCGAGGTAGTTCGTCAGGCCCTCGGCGATCATGCCGGTCTTGCGGTGCAAGAAAAGATCCGACTTGGGGTCGCGCTTGGAGAGCTTCTTGTTCCCCTCCCCCATGACATACGGCAGGTGGCCAAAGACGGGCACCCGGTCGGCCACCCCGATGTCCATGAGGGCGCGGTACAACACGATCTGGCGCGGGGTCGAGGACAGCAGGTCCTCCCCACGCAGCACGTGGGTGATCCTCATGAGGGCATCATCCACCGGATTGGTCAGCGTGTAGAGCGGCTCGCCATTGCCCCGGACGATGACGTAGTCGGGAATGGAGCCGGCCGAGAAGGTGATATCGCCGCGCACCGCATCGGTGAACGTGATGTCCTCATCCGGCATCCTCATCCGCAGCACCGGTGTGCGTCCCTCGGCGCGGAAAGCCGCCTTCTGCTCCTCGGTGAGATGACGGTCGTATCCGTCGTAGCCGAGCTTGGGGTCCTCACCGCGAGCGCGGTGACGTTCCTCGACCTCTTCGGGGGTGGAGAAGGACTCGTAGGCGTGTCCGGACTCGAGCAGCTTGGCGGCAACATCGGCGTAGATGTCCATCCGCTCAGACTGCCGGTAGGGCCCGTCGGGGCCGCCGACCTCGACGCCCTCATCCCAGTCCATGCCGAGCCACTTCATGGCGTCGAGTAGCTGCTCGTAGGATTCCTGGGAGTCTCGCTTGGCGTCGGTGTCTTCAATTCGGAAGACGAAGGTGCCGCCAACGTGACGGGCGTAGGCCCAGTTGAACAGGCAGGTGCGGATGAGGCCGACGTGGGGCGTGCCGGTCGGCGAGGGACAGAATCGAACGCGAACATCTTCAGTCATGTCTTCCAGCCTACCGCCCGCCACGGTTCCACATTTTCCCCTCCGGGCGTTTAGGGTGGATGCTATGTGGGAGAAAATCAGCATTGACTCGCTTCGCGAGGCCGGTTCCGTGAAGTGGTCCACGTTTCCGCAGACTATTGGCATGTTCATCGCCGAGATGGACTTGGGTATTCCCCCGGTGGTCTCGGAGGTGATTTCCGGCCAGCTTGGCCGTGGCGCCCTCGGATATCTTCCGGCACCCGTCGCCGAGGCGGCCAAGGAGGCGACCGCCCACCTCATGGCGAGCCAGTTCTCGTGGGAGGTTCCGGCAAGCCGCGTCCATCTTGTGCCCGATGTGCTGTCGGCCCTACGCCAGACGATTGCGCATCTGTCCACCGGCCCGGTGGTGGTGCCCACCCCGGCCTACATGCCGTTCCTCGAGGTGCCTCTCCAGTGCGGGGCCGAGATCCGCGAGGTTCCCTCACTGGTGCGCGAGGGCCGCTATGAGCTGGATATGGCGGGGATTGATGCGGCGCTCGCCGATGGCGGGCTGCTCCTGTTGTGTAATCCGTGGAATCCGGTGGGCAGGGTTCTTGAGCGCGATGAGCTGGCGGCGGTCGAGGAGATCGTCACCCGGCGCGGCGCGAAGGTATTTGCCGATGAAATCCACTGCCCGCTCGTCCTGGATGGCACCCACATTCCCTACGCCTCGCTGTCTGCGGCCACGGCCGAGCACACGGTGACCGCCCTGGCTGCCTCGAAGGGCTGGAACATTCCGGGGCTTAAGTGCGCTCAGATGATTCTTGGCCCCGCCGACACGGAGGCGTTTGCGCCGTGGGCGAAGCCGGCTGCCGATCCCGTTGGCATCCTCGGCCCGCTGGCCGCCGCCGCGGTTTATCGCGATGATCGCGGTTGGCGGGACAAGGTGCTCATGGTCCTGCGGGCTGATCGCGACATCACCACCGAGCGCCTGGCCGGTATTGAGCTGTTGGCGGGAACCCGTCCCGAGGGCACCTATATTTCTTGGATTGATGCATCCGCCCTGGCTAAGCGGGTGGGTAATCCTGCCGAGTACCTGCGTGCCCACGGGGTGGCACTCACCGATGGGTCACTTTCGGGGCGCGGCTATGAGAATCACCTCCGCCTCGTCTTCGCTTCCACCCCCGATATTCTCCACGAGGCCTTCGACCGGATTCAGGACGCGTGCGCGAAGGCCTAGGACCGGGCTGGACGTCTTCCTCACATCTCGGGCGGTCGACATTGAGGCCCGGGACGGGAACAATAGCCCTATGAGTTTTAGCTATTTTGATGATGATCGCATCATCAACCCCTCGGCCCCGTCAATGAGTCCGGACGATGAAAAGACGTGGGCCATTCTCGCCCACCTGTCCGCTCCGATCGGGCTTCTGGTCTCGGTCGGCTGGCTGCCCTTCCTTGGGCCCCTCCTCATCTGGTTCATCTTCAAGAATCGCTCGCAGATGGTGCGCAAGTGCGCGGCGGCCTCGTTCAACTTCAATCTCATGTGTTCGATCGGCATAGCGATCGGGTGGTTCTTCTTCTTCACCCTCATCCTCATTCCCGTCGCCATCCTCTTCTGGCTCTTCTTCGGCCTCGGCTCCATCATCTTCTCGATTCGCGCCGCGTTCGTCGCCTCCCGGCATCGGGTCTACCGCTACCCGCTCAGCCTGCCGATTCTGCACTAGAGCACAGCGCCGAGGAGTCCTCGGCGTTACTCTTTTCTACGCGGTTGGCGGACTCTGAGCTGCACGGCCGCCGGGATATCCGCTGCGGCCGGCGGGGCGGGCTGTGCCTGCGGCGCCTTCTTTCGCCCGCTTGTCGAGCGTTTTCTCCGCGCCTGGGCGCCACCTAGTGGGCGGCTTCTCGGGGGTGGGAGCGGGCCCAGTCGCGCAGTGAGCCGATGAGGGACAGGAGAAGGAAGGCGACGTTGACGAGGCAGGCGGCCACCGCTCCCCACGTCCATCCCGCCATCGCACCCACCGAGAAGAGCACTCCGGTGACAACGGCAACACCGACCGCGGTCCCCAGGCGCTCGGCCGTGGATTTGACGCCGCCGGCCGCTCCCCCATCCTCCGGCGGAACATCGGCGAGGGCGAGGGTCTGGTTGGCCGCCCCAAAAGCGCCCTGACCGGCTCCCATGAGGCCGAGGGTGGCGAGCAGCCACCAGAAACTCAGTCCCCAGTGCTCCACCCCGTAGATGACGAGTGCGGAGGCGGCGACGCCCAGAAGGGCGGCAATGACGGAGATGACAACGATGAGGGGGCCGGTGCGCAGCACCCGCTTGGCCACGTATCCGGCGCAGATGGCGGAGGCCAGAGCATTGGGTAGGCCGATCAGTCCGGCGATCATGGCGGACGTGCCGAGCCCGCTTTGTAGGAAGATCGCCATGGTGACAAAGACCGAGGGAGCGCCGAGGAAGAAGAGGCCGGAGATCGCGGTGCCGTAGGCGAAGGAGGGCAGGGAGAACAGCTCGAGGCGGATGAGTGGGGAGCGCCCGGACGAGGCATATCTGCGCTCCCACACCACCCAGGTCCAGGCCAGAAGCGCCGACAGCGGGAGGGCAATCCACCGGGCTGACGATCCCTTTGTCATGAATGGCCACATGAAGCTTGCCACCGACGCGGAAAGCACGATCGCCCCGAGCGGATCGAGATCAATCTTCTCCGTCGGCGAGCCCACCGTGCGGCGGCTGCGCCACAGCTCTCGCTCCCGCTGGAAAGGCAGCCAGGTAAGAGACAGGGCGATGGCGAGCAGGCCGAGCGGCACGTTGACCAAGAAGGAGGCCCGCCACCCCAACTGCGGACCGAGCCAGGTGATCACCGTGCCGGACAGCACCGGACCGAAGGCGACCGACAGGGAGATCACCATGCCGAACAGGGCGAAGGCCCGGGCCCGGGCAAGTCCGGAGAAGTACTGCTGGACCATGCCGAGCGACTGGGGGTTCATGAAGCCGGCACCTAAGCCGGCCAGCGCGCGGGCAATATTGAGACTGGTGGGATTGGTGGCCAGGCCGCACCACAGGGAGGCGGCGGTGAAGATGACGACGCCGGCCACGTAGAAGACTCCCCGGCCCAGCACATCCCCGGCCCGGCCGGCCGGGACGAGGAAGACGCCGAAGGTCAACGCATAGCCGGCCACCACCCACTGCAGCTGGGAATCGGAGGCACCGAGGCCGGTGGCAACCGCCGGTAGGGCAACGTTGATCGCGGAGACGGCGATAAGGGCCATCGCCAACGGTAAGAGGAGAACAATGAGGATCCGGCGACGGCTATAGACCCGGCTTGTTCCGGGCACCCGGATCTCGTCGGGGCTCACCGCCGGATCTCGTTGGACAGCACCCCGAGACCCTCAATTTCGCATTCGGCAACATCGCCCTCGCCCATCACCATTGCCCCCGGGGTGCCGGTGAGAATGATGTCGCCCGGGAGTAGCGTGCAGATCTTCGTGATCTCGACGATGAGCTCGATCGGATTGCGCACCATGTCGGACAGCTCGCCACGCACCCGCTCCTCGCCATTGACTCGGCCGATGATGGTTCCCGAGGTGAAGTCGAGGTCCATGACCGGGCCGAGTGGGCAGGAGGTGTCAAAGGCCTTGGCCTCCACCCATCGGGTGGGTCCATCGAACTGGGCGGTGACATCATTGGCCACCGTGTAGCCGTAAATGACCTCCTCGGCGCGCTCGGCGGGCACCTGCCTGCACGGGCGGGAGATGATGATGGCCAGTTCGGGCTCGCAGGCGATCCGGGGCGCATATTCGGGCCACACAATTGGCTCATCGGGGCCGATGACGGATGTATTGGGCTTGAAGAACAACACCGGCGGGGCGGCCGCCAGGCGCTCCCGCTCGGCCGGATCGGTGGCGAAATTGGCGCCCACACCAATGACCTTGGAGCGGGGAATCACCGGGGCGAGAAGCTTCGCCTGGGAGCGCGGCACGCGCTCTCCGGTGGTGGCCAGCCCCTGAAAGAGCGGATCGGAGGCGAGCATGACGAGATCATCGGTCTCGTCGTCGATAATTCCGTACCTGGGCCCGCCATCGCGGGACACGCGCGCAATCTGCATGGCCCCCACTCTAGCAGGGCTCCTCCTCGTATCCGCCGCCGATCCGGCCCTCCGAAGGCCGCGCAGTCCCGGCGACGGAGCCCAGCGCCGATCATGAGAAATCGCGCATTTTCCAGCTGCACCGGTGACACGGGAAGAGAACCGGCGGGAGAATTGGTCCATGATCGATTCACGCGCATCCAAGCTCACCGTTGTTGGCGCCGGCTCCGTCGGCTCCTCCCTCGCCTACGCCGCACTCATCCGCGGCTCAGCCGATATCATTTCCCTCTACGACATCAATACGAAGAAGGTCGACGCGGAGGTGCTCGACCTCGCGCACGGCACGAGGTTCATGGCGGCCTCCCGGGTCGAGGGTGGCTCCGACATCTCCTGCGTCGCGGGATCGGATGTCGTTGTCATCACTGCGGGCGCGCGTCAGGAGCCCGGTCAGACCCGGCTCGACCTCGCCGAGGCCAATGTCAATATCCTGTCCACTCTCCTGCCCCAGCTCATCGAGCAGGCGCCGGATGCTGTCTACATGCTTGTCACCAATCCGTGTGATGTACTTACCACCGCTGCCCTCGAGATCTCCGGCCTGCCGCGCGGGCGGGTGCTCTCCTCGGGCACCGTTCTCGACTCCTCCCGGCTGCGCTGGGTGATCGGTCGCTGGGTGCGGGTGGCTCCTTCCTCCGTGCACGCCATGATTGTCGGCGAGCACGGGGACTCCGAATTCGCCCTGTGGTCCTCGGCCACCATCGGCCAGGTCAATGTCGCACACTGGCGCGATCCGGAAGGTGAGCTCGTGTTCACCGAGGAGATTCGCCGCCAGCTCGAACGCGAGGTCATTGACGCCGCCTACGCCGTCATCCAGGGAAAGGGCGCCACCAACTACGCGATCGGTGTGGCCGGCGCCCGCATCGTCGAGGCCATTCTCGGCGACCAGAAGGCCATCTTGCCGGTCTCCACCGTGCTCGATGACTTCCACGGAATCTCCTCCGTTGCGCTCTCGGTCCCCTCGATCATCGGCCGCTCCGGGGTCGAACGTGTCCTCGACTTCCCCATGAACGAGGAGGAGAACCGCCGCCTGCACGCCTCCGCCGAGGCGTTGATCTCCGCCCAGGCCAAGCTGGGTCTCGGCTCCTAGCGGGCGCTGGTCGGTTCCTGAGGATCGCTGCCGCTATTCCTGAGGATCACTGCCGTTGCTCCCTCGGGACGCTGCGGCTGTTCCTGAGGGACGCTGCATCGTCCGGCCGCTACACAGTTCGGCGCAAGGCGATCAACCACCTCTGGCACCGGTCGAGGAGAGCCCGCCGGGATGATGCGGGAGAGTGAACGATGGTGCCGGAGATTCACGACCCTGACGCGTGACATCTGTCAGCGATGCCGCGCCACATTACACAGTGCGCGAGGCGGGACTTGAACCCGCACGCCCGAGGGCACCAGAACCTAAATCTGGCGCGTCTGCCAATTCCGCCACTCGCGCTCAGTCCCATAGCATAGCCGCCCGGGACGTGGTCGGGCGAACCGGTTAGCCCAGCTGCCGCTCCAGGCGGGCCACATGGCCCGTCGCTTTGACGTTGTACAACGCCTGGCTAACTCTGCCATCCGGGTCGATGACCACGGTCGATCGGATAACGCCGAGGTAGGTCTTCCCGTAGTTTTTCTTCTCACCCCAGGCGCCGTAGGCCGCCATAACCGCGTGGTCCGGATCCGAGGCCAGGATGAAATCGAGGGACTGCTCATCGGTAAATGTGCGCAGCTTGTCAATTGAATCGGGAGAGATTCCGATCACCGTGTAGCCGGCAAGCTCGCTTGCATCGCGAAAATCGCAGGCTTCCTTCGTGCATCCCGGAGTGCCGGCCTTCGGATAAAAGTAGACGATGACGCCGCGTTCGGCGCCGGCCAGTTCCTTGGCGAGAGACACCTCACCGTTCGGGGTGGACAGGGTGAAGGAGGGGGCCGGATCGCCCGGCTGAAGACGTGTCATGGCGTCAGTTTAGCCGCGTGTGCGCGGCAAGTGCACCTGGCACTGTCCCGGCTGCACAATCGGAAGGAACTTCAGCTTGCGCGGATCGCCCACCAGTTTGGTGAGGATCGCGGCGTGGATCCGGCAGATCGCGCTCGGCGGAGCTTCGCCGATATCCCGGTAGGGGCAGTAGGTGATGACGAGGTGATCATCCTGCGGATCGACCGCGAAGCCGGCCGCGCGAAGAAACTCCAGGACGCGGGCCACCTGCCCGGTGTGGGTCTCCTCCTCGAGCGGCGAAATATCAACGGCGTCGGCCAACTGCTGGGCGATATCAGAGGACGATTCGGCGGCCACCTGGTCCAGCGCGCCGACGATCGCGCGTAGTTGCAGATTCTCCCCGGTGGCGGAGAAGGCCCGGTATCGCCAGGCGGGCCGCCCGCGCTGTCCGGTGTGGCGCTGAACGCGCTCGACGTAGCCGCGGGAGATGAGCACATTGATTGTGGCCCGTACCGAGTTGGCGTGCAGGTCAAGCGCCTCTGCGATATCCGTGACAGAGCACCAGTCACCCTTTTCACGCAGACACGTCAAGATGCGGCGTTGGGCCATTGACAACGCAAGTTCAGATCCTTCCACCGGTCTCATATCTTTCATAGTAGCCCGAGGTGGCTAAGCTAAGGGCGTGACAGCTCAACATAGCGCCCTTGATCAGCCGTTCTTCGCCCAGTGGACAACCCGGGGTACCCTGGCGCGCAGTCTCGAACCAGCCCGATTTTTGCTCGATATTCTCTCACCTTGCCTGCCCCCTTCGCTCGCGGTTATCGGGTCAAAAGGCAAGGGAAGCTCGGCTGCCGGCGCCACCTTCGCACTCTGCCAGGCCGGTCTCACGGTTGTCACCATCACCTCGCCCGCGCTCATCACCAACCGCGAACGCATTCGCATCCGTGGCCGCGCCATCGATGCAAACACCTACGCCGAATTAGGTGACATCCTTCGTTCACTTCTTCCTCGGCTGCCACAGGGCCACTATCTCAGCCCCTCGGGGGCGTATACGGTCATGGGTCTCCATCTGGCCTCAGTGATCGGGGCGGACGTCGTCGTGGTCGAGGAGGGCATGGGCGGGAGCACCGACGAAATCAGCCTCATTGATCATCGGGCACTCGCCCTCACCGAAGTGTTTGCCGAGCATCGTGGCATTCTCGGTAATAATCCGGTCGAGATCGCCGAGAATCTACTCGGCGCCGGCGGACACAGTGTGGATCTCGTGGCGAGCGCCGCCCAGGAGGGCCCGGTTGCCGCACTCGTAGCGGAGCGGATTCGCCGGTGGGAAGCGCGGACCATTTCCCACGAGCCGCTGCCCCACCGCAATCGTCTCATCGGGGCCGCACTCGGGCTCGGTTTTTACCTGGGCGCCGCCCTCGCGCGCGATCTGGGAGCCGGGGAGCCCACTCCGGCGGCGCTTGAGTTACCGGGGCGATCATCGCTTCACGAGGTGGCTGGCCGGCGGTGGTTCGTCGACGGTGCGATCAGCGCTGCGGGGGTGCGCGAGGCGCTTGCGGCCTGTCCATTTTCGCCGGAGACGACGTTGGGGGCGTGGCCTGCGGATAAGGAGTGGCGCGAGTGCCTCAAGGTCAGCCGGGCCATCCCGGTGCGGGCCGGTGAGCATCTCGTTTATCCGCGCCCGGTGCCACCGTGGCGGGAGGTTGCCACGGTGGGGAATGTCGCCGCGATAGGCACCCAATCCTTTGTCGGCGAGGTCCTCGATTATCTTGGCTCCGACACGCGGAACATGTGGAGCATCGCCTAGTAGAATAGTGATGCTAACAGCCTCGAAAGGATCGCAACGTGCGTATTGGTGTACCCGTCGAACCGACGGGACCGAATTTGGTCAGCGCCACTCCCGACACGGTCGGCAAACTCCATCGACTCGGCTATGACGTCGTAGTTGAACGAGGGGCCGGCGAGGGAGCGAGCTTCACAGACGACATGTATGAACAGGCGGGTGCCACCCTCGTTGATGGTGACGAGGCCTGGGCTGCCGACATCGTCACCACCCTCGACCCACCGGAGGATGCCGAGCGCCTAGCGCGCGGCGCCATGCTTATCTCCCGCCTCGCCCCAGCCCGCAGCCCGGAGCTTCTGGAGAAGCTGCGCGAGCGGGGCGTCACGGCGATCGCCATGGATGCCATTCCCCGCATCTCCCGCGCCCAGTCCATGGACGTCTTGTCCAGCCAGGCCAACATCGCCGGATATCGCGCGGTGATCGAGGCCGCGAATGTCTTTGGTCGCCTGTTCACCGGCCAGGTGACGGCGGCCGGCAAGGTCCCGCCCGCCACCGTCTACATCATTGGCGCCGGCGTGGCCGGCCTCGCCGCCATCGGCACCGCCAATTCCATGGGCGCGATTGTCGAGGCCACCGATGTTCGCGCCGAGGTGGCCGAGCAGGTGGAGTCGATGGGCGCCACCTTCGTTCCCATTCCCGCCCCCGCCCAGGAGAGCGCCGATGGTTATGCGAAGGAAATGTCGGATGAGCAGGCGGCGGCTGCCGAACGGCTCTACCGCGAGCGCGCCGCCCACGCGGATATTGTCATCACGACGGCCAATATTCCGGGCCGTACCGCGCCCATTTTGCTCGATGAGGAGGCCGTGGCCGGCATGAAGCCCGGCTCCGTCATTGTTGATATGGCCGCGGGCTCGGGCGGTAACTGCGAGCTCACCCAGCCGGGCGAGATCATCACCGTCCACGGCGTCACCATCATCGGCCTCACCGAGTTGGCCCGGCGCCTGCCCGCCCAGTCGTCCCAGCTGTTTGGCCAAAACATCGTCAATTTCCTCGGCCTTATCACCCCGGATAAGGACGGGCAGGCCAAGCTTGACCTCGAGGACGTCATCTGTCGGCAGGTGACCTGCACGCAAGATGGGGAGACGCTGTGGCCGCCGCCGCCCGTCCAGGTCTCGGCAGCGCCGACCTCTTCTGCCCCGACGCCACCGGCCGCATCCGAGATGGCCGGGCCGGCCGAACCCGTGCCGGCGAAGGGGCAGGCGAAGCTGTTGTGGGCGGCGATTGCCGCGTGCCTGGGGGCGGCCCTCGTGCTCGTCACCCCGCTCGCCTTCATCGGGCACTACATGGTGCTGGCCCTCGCCATCATCGTCGGCTTCTACGTCATTACGAACGTCACCCATGCGCTGCACACATCGCTCATGTCGGTGACCAATGCGATCTCGGGAATCATCATCGTGGGTGCCCTGCTCCAGGTGGGTCACTCCAACTGGCTGGTGACTGTTCTGAGTTTCATCGCGATCACCATTGCCTCTATCAACGTTTTCGGCGGCTTCACGGTGACCCACCGCATGCTCGCCATGTTCCGGAAGGCCTGAGATGACCGTCGACCACGTTGTTTCCCTCGCCTATCTCATTGCCGCGCTCGCGTTCATTAACGCCCTGCGCGGCCTGTCCTCGCACGAATCGGCTCAGCGCGGCAACACCTCCGGCATCATCGGCATGGTGATTGCGCTCGGCGCCACCATCTGGCTCGCCCTGTCCGCCGGGGGCGGACATCCCGCCATTCTCACCTTCCTGCTCATCGTCGCCGCCATGGGCATCGGTGCCGTTATCGGCATTCGGGCCGGCAAGCGGGTGGAGATGACGGGCATGCCCGAGCTCATCGCCCTCCTCCACTCCTTCGTGGGCCTGGCGGCCGTGCTCGTCGGCTACAACTCGTTCATTGTCTCGGGGGTGGAATCCGGGGCGATGGCCCGCTTCCATGCTGGCGAGATCTACCTCGGCGTCTTCATCGGCGCGGTCACCTTCACCGGCTCGATCGTCGCTTATCTCAAGTTCAGCGAGAAGATGAAGTCCGCCCCGCTTATGCTGCCGAAACGCAATTGGATCAACCTCGTGACGATCATCATCGTCGCGATCTTCATGATCCTCTTCATCCTTGCTAATTCGACGTGGCTGGCCAGCATCTGGCTCATTCTTATGACGGTGCTCGCTCTTGCGCTCGGTTTCCACCTCGTTGCCGCGATCGGCGGTGGGGACATGCCCGTCGTGGTGTCCATGCTCAACTCGTATTCGGGTTGGGCGGCTGCCGCAGCCGGTTTCATGCTCGACAATGACCTGCTCATCATCACCGGCGCGCTCGTCGGTTCCTCGGGTGCCTACCTGTCCTACATCATGTGCAAGGCGATGAACCGGTCCTTCGTCTCCGTCATCCTCGGCGGATTTGGCGACACCGGCGGCCCGGTCGAGGGTAAGGACTACGGCTCACACACCGAGATCACCGCCGCCGAGCTGGCCGCGGAGCTGCGGCAGGCGGGCAAGGTTGTCATCACCCCTGGCTACGGCATGGCGGTGGCGCAGGCCCAGAACGCAGTCGCCGACCTCACCGCCAAGCTGCGGGCCGAGGGCGTGGACGTCTCCTTCGGCATCCATCCCGTGGCGGGCCGCCTGCCCGGCCACATGAACGTGCTCCTTGCGGAGGCGAAGGTTCCCTACGACATCGTGTTTGAGATGGACGAGATCAACGACGACTTTGGTGACGTTGATGTCGTCCTCGTCATCGGCGCAAATGACACGGTCAATCCGGCCGCCGAGGAGCCCGGCTCCCCCATTGCCGGCATGCCCGTCCTCAAGGTGTGGGAGGCTAAGCGAGTCATCGTCTTCAAGCGGTCCATGGGTAATGCCGGCTATGCCGGCGTGCAAAACCCGCTGTTTTTCAACGACAACACCGACATGCTCCTCGGGGATGCCAAGGCCTCGGTGAGCGCCATCAACGCCGAGCTCTAACGGGCGACAGAGGAAGGGGCCGGGGCTCATGCTCCGGCCCCTTCGCCTATGCAAAACTGTCCTCTCCTCGCGGCCCGCTTCCTTGCTTCGTTCTTACTGGGCCGCCGATTTCCCCGGGGTCCCGCAATCAACGGGAGGAGTCTCGTCCCGTCCCCCGCCGCTCATCGCGCACGATGAGGTAGAAGGTGAGGCCGGCGGTGATCACGGTGACAAGGATGAGGACGAAGGGAGTAAGCCCGAGGCTTGAGGGCACGAGCAGCCCAGCCATGAGCATTCCCCCGCTCCACCAGGCAAGATCGGGGCGCCGGGCACCAAAGATGGCGACCGCCCAGCCGATTGCGCCGGCAATGAGGGCGGCCACGAGCCCCGTATGCATACCGTGCTTGACCGTGAGGTATCCGCCGTGCACGAGCAGGAGGGTGATGAGCGCCACCCCGAACCACATGACTCGCTGGGTCATCATCCGCGCCTTTTCCATAGCCCAAGATTCTCACATTCTCAGCGGTTAAGCCCAGCCCCGCGCGTATCGAGACCGAATTGATCGACACGTAAGGCGAGCCTACTTTACGCGCTCTCGCAGGGAGGTTTCATGAACATCGTGGAGGTTGAAGAGCTGCGCTGCCAGCTCGGTGGGACGGATGTTCTCAAGGGCGTCAGTCTCACCATTGAGCGCGGAGACATTCTCGCCGTGCTCGGCGCCAACGGGGCCGGAAAGGCGATGCTCGTCAAGGTCTTGGCCACCCTCATTCCCGCCCGGTCGGGCACGGTGCGGATCAATGGCTCTTC
>JAUNVM010000009.1:61429-78433 GCA_030537635.1 Flaviflexus sp.
CGATCCGCTCCTCGATCTCGCTCACCGGCTAGTACTCGGCGGTTGATGAGGAGCTGACCGGCCGAAAAAACCTCGTGTTCTTTGGCAGGCTTGCCGGCCTGCCCTGGACGGTGGGCAAGGCGTGGCCCGCCCGCTGGTCTTGGCAATTGCCTGGCTGACCGGCGTCACCGGTCTCGCGCTCGCCTACCTGGCGGTACGAGTCTCGCGGTTAGCCCCCTCGCTCTCGGCGAGCGCTCGTGGCACAATCGAGGTGTGAACGACATCGCTTCAGACGATATGGGTCCGTGGCTTTCGCCCACCGACTTGGAGTTCGTCCGCCGCAAAGTACCGATCACGTACGTTGATATTGTGCCGATCCGGCTCGATGCCGACGGATCGCTCGAGGCAATCGGCCTTTTGCTGTGCGCCTCCGGAGAGGCCATCACCCGCACCCTGGTCTCGGGGCGGGTGCTCCTCCACGAGCCGCTGCGCGAGGCGCTCACCCGGCACATCGACAAGGATTTGGGGCCCATGGCGCTGCCGCAGCTGCCGCCGACCCTGACCCCGTTCACCGTGGCCGAATACTTCCCCACCCCCGGGCATCGGAAATTCGATGAGCGCCAGCACGCGATCTCGCTGTGCTACATCGTGCCCGTGGCGGGGGAATGCCGGCCGGGACACGACACCCTCGAACTCACCTGGTTCACCCCGGGAGAGGCCCGGACTCCCGAACTCCAGGCCGAAATGAACCCCTCGCACGCGCAGATTCTGCGCGAGGCACTCGCACATTTGGGAGAAGTATGAAACCGCTGCCCGCACTCCTTATCGACGGCGCGGCCACCTGCGCCTTCATGGCTATTGGCATGGCCAGCCACGCCCACTCCTACGCCGACTATCCGGCCCGAGTGGCACCCTTCCTCCTCGCTCTCGGGGCTGCCTGGCTCGTGCCCAAGGTCCGCCGGTCCCCCATCTCCCTCCAAGCCGGTCTCATCGTCTGGCCCATCACCACCGTGGGTGGGCTCATCGTGCGCAAGGCGACCGGCGGCGGCATCTCCGGCGCCATGCCCATCATCTCCGCCGTCACCTTGGCGATCCTTCTCCTCGGCTGGCGGGCTATCGCCCGAAAGCGCGCTCGCGCGAACGCCGTCAAGAGCGAACCAAACTAGGCCCATATCCCGCCGCGCGCCTCATGCATCAGGCCCGAGCATTTGCTCGGGCCTGCGCTGGTGTGGGGTTAGTGCTTGCGCCTGCGCAGGCGCTTCGCGAGCTCGCGGAAGGCGGCTCCCCGATGAGAAATCTCGTTCTTGTGCTCCGCGCTCATTTCCGCGATTGTCAGCTTGGAGCCGGCGGGAACAAAGATCGGATCATATCCGAATCCGCCCTCCCCGCGAGGAGCGGTGGCGAGGCTTCCAGGTAGGCGCCCCTCGGCCACGATCTCCGATCCGTCGGGGAAGCAGGCCACCGCCACGCAGCGGAAGGAGGCGCCCCGGTTTTCCGGCTTCATGTCGGCCAGCTGGGTGAGCAGGAGGCGGAGATTCCCCTCATCATCCCCGTGCACCCCCGCCCAGCGGGCGGAGAAGATGCCGGGGGCTCCCCCGAGGACGTCGACGCAGAGCCCGGAATCATCGGCGAGCGCAATCTCGCCGGTCGCTTGACAGGCGGCGCGCGCCTTGATGAGCGCATTGCCGGTGAAGGAGGTGGCATCCTCAACCACCTCGGGAAGGTCGGCCGGGGCGAGCTCGATCGGCAGGTTAAGGATGGCGCGAACCTCGGCCAGCTTGTGGGGATTCGTGGAAGCGAGGATCATCGGGCGGCCTCCTGCAGGGCGGTCAATTCGCGAGTGCCAACGGCGGCAAGGTCAAGAAGTTCGCCGAGCTGAGCGCGGTCAAAGGTGCCGTGTTCGGCGGTACCCTGTACCTCGACGAACGCGCCGGACCCGGTCATCACGACATTCATGTCGGTCTCCGCCCGCACGTCCTCCTCGTAGGGCAGGTCGAGAACGGCCCTACCATCGACGATTCCCACCGAGATCGCCGCCACCGAGTCGATGAGCGGATCTCCCTTGACGTGGCCCTGCTTCCGGGCCCAGTCGAGCGCCTCGGCGAGGGCCACGTAGGCTCCGGTAATCGCCGCTGTGCGCGTGCCGCCATCCGCCTGAAGAACATCGCAGTCAATGACGATGGAGTTCTCCCCCAGCTTGCTCATGTCGACAACGGCGCGCAGGGAGCGGCCGATGAGCCGGGAAATCTCGTGGGTGCGCCCACCGATCTTGCCCTTGACGGATTCGCGCGGCGAGCGGGAATTCGTGGCCCGGGGCAGCATGGCGTATTCGGCGGTCACCCAGCCCTCGCCAGAATCCTGCCGCCAGCGCGGCACCGAGGGGGTGAAAGAGGCGGTACACAGGACCCGGGTTCGGCCGAATTCGACCAGGCAATTGCCTTCGCCGGCGTCCTGCCATCGGGGAGTGATTGTTACCTGGCGGAGCTCATCATGGGCCCGCCCGTCAGCTCGATTGCTCATACCGCCAGTCTACTGTCCGACCAGCGCACTCTC
Source organism: Flaviflexus sp. (assembly GCA_030537635.1). Lineage (GTDB taxonomy): Bacteria > Actinomycetota > Actinomycetes > Actinomycetales > Actinomycetaceae > Flaviflexus. The sequence continues at coordinate 63,962 of JAUNVM010000009.1, forward strand.
ATCCGCCGTCCGTCGCAGCCGAGAATGCCTTAGATGAGGTAGCTTGCCCCTGGCTTAGCCACCTCGACATCCCCAGAATAGTGCTCTCGGGCCTCCCCGACCACCACCTGAGGGTCGGTCCACGGCTGAAGATGGGTGAGGACGAGGCGACCCACCCCGGCCCGTTCAGCAAGCTCACCGGCCCGCTCACCCGTGAGATGGATGCCGCGCACGGTGTCCCGGCGTGCCTCAAAGGCGGCTTCACACAGGAACAGGTCAGCGTCCTTGGCCGCGGCCACCTGCCCCTCACACACGTCGGTGTCGCCCGAATAGGTGAGCACCTCGCCATTCGGCCCGGTGACGCGCAGCGCGAGGGCGGGCACCGGGTGAAGGGCGGGAAAGAGGTCGATGCGAAGATCTCCCACGGCGAGCCGCTCCCCGGGGGCCACCTGACGGAAGTCGAATTCGGAGGCGTAGGTTTCCTCGATCGGATCGCCGCCGATCTGGCGGGTGCGTTCAAGCGGATCGGCGGGCGCATAGACCGGCAGCGGGGGAACGCTCAGCCCGGGATACCAGCGGCGAAACACCTGCATGCCGATAATGTCGGCGCAATGATCGGTGTGCAGGTGGGAGAACACGAGGGCGTCAATGCTGGCCGGATCGACGTAGGTGAACAGCTGGCCCATGGCACCGGGGCCGAAGTCGAGCAGAAGCCGGGTCTGCTGCGTCTCCACGAGATAGGCGGAGGCAGGACCGTGGGGGCCGGACATGGAGCCGGAGCATCCGATGACGGTGAGTTTCATGATGTCTCCAGGTGGTCGACGGTGCCCACCTCGGGGCCGAGAAAGCGGCGGGCGAGAATCTGGAAGGGCTCGGGCTGCCCGGTGGCGAGAAAGCGGTGCGTGGGAGGCGCCGGATCGGTCCGCTGCAGTCCCTGCGCGACGAGCGTGGCATAGGTGTCTTTCGCGGTTTCCTCCGCGGAGGACACCAGCGTGACACTCGGTCCCATGACGTAGGAGATCACGCCGGTGAGCAGCGGATAGTGGGTGCAGCCGAGGACGAGGGTGTCCACCCCGGCGTCGCGCACCGGGCCAAGATATTCCTCGGCGGCGGCCAGCAGTTCGGGGCCGGTGGTCACGCCGGCCTCAACGAATTCCACGAAGCGCGGGGCGGCCGCGGTCACCAGCTCAACATCGGCGGCCCCCAGAGCATCGCTATACGCCCCGGAGTCGATGGTGGCGCGGGTGCCCACAACGCCGATCTTGCCGTTGCGGGTGGCGGCGAGCGCGCGGCGGGCGGCTGGCTTGATCACCTCGAGAACGGGAATTCCGGCACTGGCCTGGTAGCGCTCCCGAGCATCGTGCAAAACGGCCGCCGTGGCCGAATTGCAGGCGATGACCAGCATCTTGACCCCCTGGGCAACAAGCTCGTCCATGACGCGCAAGGCCAGCGCCCTGACCGTGGCAATCGGCTTGGGCCCGTAGGGGGTGTTCTTGGTGTCTCCGATATAGGTGACGGATTCGGAGGGCAACTGGTCAAGAATCGCCCGAGCAACCGTGAGGCCACCCACGCCCGAATCGAAGACCCCAATGGGAGCATCGTTCATGTCCTGAGCCTATCCGGCCGGGCGCGAGAACCTCACGGCCTGGAGCAGTGAATCCTGCCACCAGCCCATCATCGCGTAGAGCACGGTGAGCTCACGGGTCACCTCATCGCCGTCCTCGGCGCGCTCCCCTGCCGCGTAGGCATGGGCCCGGCGGGTCACCCGGTCAGCGTCCTCGGTGTCGATGATATCGAGCCGGCTGGCCAACACGAGGCGCAGGTCATTGAGCGCCGCCAGCCAGGCCGGAATATCGGCCTCGGCGATGGTCAGCACCTCGCCGGCTGCGGCCAGCTGATCGCGCACGAGAGCGCAGTGGGCGACCTTGGCCTGCCGGATTGTCGATTCGGTGAGCGCGCGCAGCTCCTCGGCCTGATCGGGATCCTCGCTCATATCCGGCAGCAGGCGGGCGACCGCGGGATCGTCGGTGGGTTGGGCGGCCGGAGCCAGCTCGGCCTCCAGGCGGGCCAGCGGATCATCTCCGGGCTCAGTCTCGCCGCCCAGCAACTCGATGATGTCGCCGAGGAGGGAGGAGATGAGCCGGAACTCTCCCGGCGCACCGGCCGATCGAACCCCGGTTCGGGTGCGGACAAATCCCTGCACGGCTAGCTCCCTTCCCGCACTGAGGCCCACAGCCCGTAGGTGTGCATCGCCTGAGCGTCCCGCTCCATCGCTTCCTTCGAGCCGGTGGACACGATGGCAAAGCCTCTCGTGTGCACCTTCATCATGAGCCGCTCGGCGCTGCGCCGGTCGTAGCCAAAGTAGCTTTCAAAGACCCAGGAGACATAGCTCATGAGGTTGACCGGATCATCGTGCACAATGGTGTGCCACTCGGCCCCGAGGCCCTCCTTAAGGGCGGGATCGGTGGTGGGGGAAGGCTGCGTAGGTGACATCACCACTATCCTATCGACCTCGCCGCCCGAGCCGCCGGAAGGTAGTGTGGTTGCATGCACACTTCCACGGCACTGCTTACCGACATGTACGAGCTGACCATGCTCGAATCCACCCTCGCCTCCGGGGCCGCGAACCGCGCCAGCGTCTTCGAGGTGTTTGCCCGCCGCCTGCCCTCGGGTCGACGCTACGGTGTCGTAGCCGGCACCGGCCGCATCCTCTCCGCCCTGCGCGACTTCACGTTCTCCGCCGAGGAGATCGACTACTTGCGCGAGGCCAATATCGTCTCGGAATCTACCCTGAACTGGCTCGCGGATTTCCGGTTCAGCGGCGACATCTACGGCTACGCGGAGGGGGAATGCTACTTCCCGCACTCCCCCGTCCTCACCATCACCGGCACCTTCGCCGAATGCGTCCTGTTGGAAACCCTGGTGCTGTCGATTCTCAATCACGATTCGGCCATCGCCTCCGCGGCCTCGCGAATGACCTCCGCAGCCCACGGCCGCCCCTGTCTTGATATGGGGGCCAGGCGCACCCACGAGCGCTCCGCCGTTGCCGCGGCCCGCGCCGCGATCGTCGGTGGCTTTGCCGGCACCTCCCTGCTCGAGGCCGGCCGCTCCTTCGATATCAAGGCCATCGGCACCGCAGCCCACTCCTTCACGCTCGTCCACGACGATGAAGAGGCGGCATTCGCCGCCCAGGTCGCCACCATGGGCCCGGGAACGACGCTGCTCGTCGACACCTACGATGTACCGCGAGGTGTTGAGCGGGCCGTCGCGGCCGCCCGCGCCGCCGGCGGGGAGCTCGGAGCTGTCCGCCTCGACTCCGGCGATCTCGTCGCCCAGGCCTTCAAGGTGCGCCAGCAGCTCGATGAGCTCGGCGCCACCTCGACGAAGATCACGGTCACCTCCGATCTCGACGAGTACGCCATCGCCGCCCTCGGAGCTGCCCCCGTCGACGCCTATGGCGTGGGTACCCGCCTCGTCACCGGCTCCGGATTCCCCACCGCCGAATTCGTCTATAAGCTCGTCGCGCGAGAGAACTCCGAGGGAGTTGTCCAGGAGGTGGAGAAGAAGTCCGCCTCGAAGTCGTCCCACGGCGGCCTCAAGGTCGCGGGCCGAGTCTGCGATGAGGGGGGTGTGGCCCGCGAGGAGCTCGTCGTGTCCTGCCGCGACTTCGAGCAGGGACGCGACTATCTGGCCAAGGCAGGGGCCCGTCCCCTCCAGGTTCACCTCGTGGCCGGCGGAGAGATTATCGCCGACCCCGATCTGGCTGAGGTGGCGGCCCGCCACGTCAGCTCCCGAGCCGAGCTTCCCTACGCCGCGTGGCGCCTCTCAGCCGGCGACGCCGAGCTGCCCACCAAGCTCGTCGACATCTACGCTGGCGACGACAATCCACATCAGGGAGCCTAGTCGCCGGAACGTCGGGAAGGATGCACATGAGGGGAACAGCCAAGCTGTTCCCCTCATTCATTGTCCTCGTGTCAGTGGGCCACGCACTTGCCGCACCCGCTGGACTAGCTCTGGGAGCCGCCCTTCATCTGCGCGAAGATCTCCTTACACGCCGGGCACACCGGAAACCGGTCGGGATTGCGAGTGGGAATCCACACCTTGCCGCACAGGGCGATCACGGCCTTGCCGGTCACCTGCGAGGCAACGATCTTATCCTTGCGCACATAGTGTGAGAAGCGCTCGTTATCGCCGGGCTCGGAGAGCTCGGTACGCTCGAGAAGATCAAGATCTTCCTGGTGGGAGGGCGTAGTTGACATGTGCTCAGTATACTGCTGGCCACCTTTCGGTGGCCAGCAGCAAGCAGAAGCGATTACTTCTGGACGGCCTTCTTCAGGACCGAGCCAGCGGTGATCTTCACGCCGTAGCCGGCGGGAATGTCGATCTCCTCGCCGGTGCGGGGGTTACGACCCTTGCGGGCGGCGCGCTCAGTGCGCTCGACAGCCATGAGACCCGTGATCTTCACGGCCTCGCCGGCCGACAGGGACTCGACGAGGACCTCCTGAAGGGCCGACATGGCGGCATCAGCGTCGGTCTTCGTGAGGTTCGCGCGCTCGGCGATCTTGGCAATGAGTTCAGTGCGGTTGAGGGACATATGCCCACCTTCCATGAATAGGGAACAGACCCGGTCGGGTCGCTTCACCCAAAAACTTAGCGGAATTTCGAGGAAAACTCTGCCTGCGCCGGGCCAACGGAGAAATCTCTCCTCTCCCACCCACACTAAAGCCACCCGCTTTGTCGGGCTTAACTGCCTTCTTCATGCGCTTTGGTGGAAAACCTGCACGCACGAACGTGAGATTTATTGCTCACGGCGTAACGGGGAAACCCGCGTCAGGTCGCTTAAATCCGGTGATCAGGGACTCAGGCGGCGAGGATGGCGTGGATGAGGAGAATCTTGACGACGATGCCGAGCGCAAAGAGGGCCGCGTAGCCAGATTCGATCTTCTCATCGGGCTTCCTGCTCATCGCATACGCGAGGATCGCGGGCTGGCCGATGAGGCCGGCAATGGCGCCGGAGGTTCGCTCGGCCGACAGTCCGAGAATCCGCCCACCCAGCCAGGCGAGGCCGGTGGTGAGCGCCACCGTCATCATGCCTACCGCGCCCGCCCAGGCTCCCTGCGCGGTGAGAGCGAAGGTGGCAAAGTCCGGGCCGGCCGTGACACCCACGGCGGCGAGGAAGATGAGGAGTCCGAGCTGGCGAATCGTCAGATTGGCAGCCTGCGGGATCTGCCAGATGATGGGGCCGGTACGGTGCAGGTAGCCGACGATCATGCCGACGATGAGGGGGCCGGCGGCGGCGCCGAGGGAGAAGGCAGAGCCGCCGGGCAGCGAAATCTCCACCATACCGAGCAGCAGACCGAGTGCCATCCCCACGCCCACGGACAGGGCGGAAAAGGACGATACGCCGCGCTCGGAGTCGCCGAGGAATCGGGTGACCTTTTCCAGGTCTCCGGCGGGAACGACAACGAGGGCGCGATCCCCGAGCTCGAGAACGAGGTCATCGCGGGCGAGAAGCTCAAGATCTCCTCGGCGAACCCGGGTGATGACACCGCCGAAGCGGGCGGCAAGATTAAGCTCCGCCACCGTTTTACCGGCAAGGTCCGGGTTCGAGACGAGGACGTGCCGGAAGTCGACATCCGCCCGATCATCGGCCAGGTGCTTGGCCAGCGTGTCACCAAGCTGTTCGGCCGCCTCGGAGACGATCTCTTCGGTTCCCACAAGAAGCACCTCATCACCCTTGCGCAGCTCCTCTCCCGGGGAGATGACGCGGGTGCGTCCCTCGCGACGCAGGTAGCTCATGCGGAGGATCTGTTCGGCATAGCCGGCAACGTCACGGACCGCCCGGGGGCGCACCACCTTCACGGAGGTGGCGGTGATGTCCTTGCCGGCGAGAGATTCCTCATCATTCTTTGCCGGCCAGGTCTGCCCGACGACGACGGCGACAACGATAATGGCGATGATGACGCCCACCGGGTACCCGATCGCATAGCCCACCGAGGGTTCACCCCCGGGAGCCGCCGCATTCGCCGCAGCCAGTGCCGGGGTCGAGGTCAATGACCCGGCATACACCCCCGCCACCACCGGGGCGGACACGCCCGCGAACTTGCCGACCAGAACCGCGCCAACGGCGGCGATAGCGAGGGTAATGACCGACCAGCCCATGAGCGGAGCCTGCCGGCGCAGATCGGAAAAGAAGGTTTGGCCCGCAGACAGGCCCACCATATAGACGAACAGCGCCAGCCCAAGGGACTGCACGAGAGCGAGGGAGTCCCCGACACCGGGCACGAAGGCGCCGATGGCGAGACCGACGAAGAGGGCGCCGGCGGCGCCCAGCTTGAGGGGACCAAAGGGAATCGCGCCCACCAGTGCCCCCAGGGCGAGGGCAATGAAAATAGTCAAGAGGGGCGAAGCGGCGAGAATATCAGCCACGAAAGCCTACCTTCCTAATCGCAAACATCTCTACCGTACTCGCGATCGAAGCTCGCGCCCATCTTCGCCGCCGACCTCACAACGGCGGCTCCTCCCATATCCGGCTACCGGGTGCGCGACCCACCACCTATGTGGGCGGGAAGACCGAGCAGCGGCGCCAGCGTGCGAGGCGCGCGGCCAAGGGCCCTCGGTAGCTGACCGGCAGCGAGTGCCTTAGACGTTCTCGTGGAAGAAGGCGGAGAGGGAGCCGGAGCCGGCCTCGATATCGGCCGGGGTTCCCTCCGCGACGACGCGGCCGCGATCGAGCATGACGATCCGGTCGGCCCCGCGCACGGAGTCAAGCCGATGGGTGACCTCGATGATGGTGACGGAGGGGAAGGCGGCCGCGATATTGGCGCGGATTTCCTGCTCCAGCTCGGAGTTGAGATTCGCGGTGAACTCGTCGAGAACGAGGACCGCCGGATCCATGAGGAGGGCGCGCGCCAGACACACCCGCTGAGCCTGCCCGCCGGACAACCGGTTCGCCCCCATGCCGACGTGGGTGGCGAGCCCCTCGGGCATGGCCCCGATGTCCTTGGTCATACCCGCCAGGGCCAGCGCCTCCATGAGCTCCTCATCCGTCGCCTCGGGCCGGGCCAGGCGCAGATTATCGGCAATCGAGGAGGCAAGCAGCTGATTCTTCTGGGACACAATCGCAACCGAGGTGCGCAGCGAATCGAGCGTGAATCGGTTGACCGGCACACCATCCAGGGTGATGGTGCCCTCGTCCGGATCATCGTAGCGGGCCAGCAGCTGAATGGTCGTGGACTTGCCCGAGCCGGAGGGGCCAACGATCACCGTGTGGGCTCCGGCGGGGGCCTCAATGCTCACCGAGTCAAGGGCAAAGCCGGCGCGCTCGCCGCCCTCGGTGCGGTAGGCGTAGGAAACGTTGTGGAAGCTCACCGCCGGGGCTCGGCCGGTGTAGGTGTCCGGACCATCGCTGACGAGCTCGGGGGCGTGGGAGATTTCCCAGAGGCGCCTCGCGGAGGCGAAGGAGTGGTCGAGGTAGCCCACCGCATCCTCAACGCCGCGCGGTCCTTCGTAGAGCCGGAGGGCCCCGGCAGCGAGCGCCGCCACGACGACGGGGGAATGTCCGGCCCCGGCAAGGACGATGGTGAGGCAGGTGGCGGCGAGCAGGACCACATTGGCACCCCGGCGGACGGCGACGACCCGGCGGGCCCGGGCGGAGGTGGCGGAGATCTGCTCCCCCACCTCTTCCATCTCTGCCAGACGAAGCTCCTGGCGGCCGTAGCCCACAACCTCGGCCTTGCCGAAGACGGAGTCGGTGACGTGATGGGCGAGATCGCGGCGCCGTTCCAGGGTGGACCGGGTGGCCGCGAGCGCGTCGCGGGTTCCGATGACGGGAACGACGAACAGCGACAGGGCAAGAGCGAGAGCGGCTCCCCACACGAGATCGGCCCCGCAGGTGATGCCGGCGATTATGACGGCGAGGGGTGAGACCACGTAGGCGGCAACCAGCGGCGCGAAAGTGTGAGCGTAGAACACCTCGATCCGATCAACATCGCGGGTGAGGCTCGCGAGAATATCGCCGGAGCGAGCATGCGTGATAATTCCCGGGGCCTTCGGCCACAGCTTGGCAAACACGTAGGTGCGCAGCAGCTCCAGGGCCTTGAAGGCCACGTAGTGTCCGGAGAACTGCTCGAGATAGTAGGCGAAGGCCTTGAGGAGGGAGACGAGGACGAGCCAGCCAAGCAGCGGACCAACCGAGCCGGAGGAGGTCACAAGCGCCATGACTCCACCCCCGGCGAGTCCGAACAGGACGATGTCGAGGGACAGGTTGATAATCCGCAGGAGGGCGGACACGAACAGGGGCTTATGCACCGGCCGGGTGATCGAGGTGAGCCAGGCGATGAGGGAGCGGATCGAGGGGTTCATTGCGCGACCTCCAGTCGCTCCAGGCGCCCGCCGGTCAGCTCCCACGTCTCGTCGGCAATCGCGAGCAGCGAGCGGCGGTGGGTGACCATGAGAATCGTGTAGTCCCGGCCGATAGCGGAGATAGCGGCGATGATCTTCTCCTCGGATTCGATATCCACCTGACTGGTGGGCTCGTCTAGAACGATGATCTTTCGGCCGGAGAGGAAGGCGCGGGCGAGGGAGATGCGCTGGGCCTGCCCACCGGAAATGAGGGCGCCCTGCTCGCCAACGTCGGTGTGCAAGCCGTTGGGCATGCGGCGAATCTCCTCGGCGACGTGGGCGCGCTCGAGGGCTGCCCACATCTCATCCTCCCCCGCCTCGCCGGCAATCTGCAGATTGTCAGCGATCGTGCCGGTGAATAGCCAGGTCCGCTGGCTGACCAGGGCAGTGAGCTGGCGGGCCTCATCCAGCTCGAGATCGGCCAGGCGTCGCCCGGCGATGTCAATCTCTCCGCCCTGCAGCGCAAGCACCCCGCTGAGCAGGTTGACCAGCGTGGTCTTGCCGCCCCCGGAACGGCCGACAATGGCAATGCGCTCGCCGGGCCGGACGCGAAGGTTGATGTCGGTGAGCACGGGGCCGCGGCCATAGTCGTAGGAAACGTCGGTCACGGTCACGCCATCGGCCACCTCATCGGTGCGGGCGGGACGGGCCGGGCGGTTGACCTCACGCAAATCCTGGGTACCCGCGAGATAGGTGCCAATCGCGCGTTCGGACGCCTTACCGCCCATCCCGATGTAGAAGAATCCAGCCACCTGGGTGAGCGGCTCAATGAGCAGCACGGAGAGGAAGACAATGGCGTGGGCGCCGCCAATCGACACGGCACCAGTTCCGTACCTGAGACCGGCGAGAACCGCCGAGGCGCAGATGAGGAGGAGGGAGAAGACCGAGTCAAGAACGATGATGACAACCTGGTTACCGGCCAGCAGCTTCATGATGGCGAAGCGGTTACGTTCTCCTTGCTCGCGCAGATTTGCCTCAACCCGCTCGCCCGCGCCGAGCAGGCGAATGGTGACGAGATTACGAATCGCATCGAGATACTTCGCCGAGAGGGTGGCGCGCTGGCGCCTCGAGGCCGCCGAGGTGGAGCGGAAAAAGCGCATGAAGCCGATGACGAGAAGCGGGATGAGCGGGCACAGGGCCATGATGGCGAGGCCGGCCACCCAGTCGATGGCAAGGGCAACAAAAGCGAGCGTGCCAAAAGGAATAGCCATGGCGGCCACCGTGGCCCCGTAATAGGCCTGCCGGTATTCGGTGACCCGCTCGGCATTATCCGTCATGAGGGTGACGATCCGGGAATTCCCCTCCCCATCCCCCGCCTCCGGAGGTGCGGCAAAATATCGGATGAGGATGCGGCGGCGAATCCGCTTTTCCTCCGCGCGAGCCGCCGCCCCGCCATACCGCAGCTCCGCGAAGGCGGCCAGTCCGGCCACGAGCGTACCGACCGTACCGGCGGTGATGGTGGCCCCCGAGAAATCCCGACCCTCGGCAATGGCGGCAAGCAGGTGGGCGGCGGTAACGAGCACCGCTCCCATGCCCACGGCGTACAGGCAGCGCAGCGCGGCAACGATCCACGTATCTCGCCGTCCCGCCGGGGAGATGACGACTGCTTCCATCTCAGTTCTCCTTTCGACGGGGACTTCCGGTGCGCCTCGGCAGAATGACTAGCTCGCCATCCGCCAGCGTTCTCACATCAATCGGCCAATTGTATACCCGGGTGAGAAGCTCGGATGTGATGACCTGGGAAGGGGTGCCGATACTGGCAACCCCGCCCGATGACATGACGGCTATCCGATCGCAGTAAGCGGCAGCTAACTGAATATCGTGCATGACCGTCACGACGCCGCACCCAGCCTTCGCCAGGGATACGCACAGCTCCATGGTGCGCTCCTGGTGGGAGATGTCAAGGGCGGCGGTGGGCTCGTCGAGGAAGACCACCCGCGCCTTCTGGGCGAGCACCCGGGCTAGCGTAACCCGAGCCTTTTCTCCGCCCGACAGGCGAGTAACGTCCCGATCGACGAGGTCCGTCACCTCGGTCAGCTCCATCGATCGACCGATGATGACCTCGTCCACATCCGGATCCTCATTCCAGCAGGACCGCCCCATGGCAACAATGTCGTAGACGAGATAGGAGAATGGGAATTCACTGGCCTGTGGCATAACCGAGCGGGTGCGCGCAAGCTCGCGGCGCTCAAAGGCGGAAAGCGGTCGGCCAAACAGGTCGACCTTCCCGCGATCCGGCATGAGATCTCCGGCAAGCACCCCGAGCAGGGTGGACTTGCCAGTGCCATTGGGACCTAGCAGCCCGAGGATTTCTCCGGACCGCAGCTCGAGCGAAATACCCTCGAGAATAGGGCGCTCCCCGTAGGCAAAGCCGATGTCCCGGCAGGCAAGAACCACCTGGCCCGGCTGCTCGGCACGGGCGGTGTGATTCTCAGACATAGCGGCCTCCCCTCATACCCCGACGCAGGAGGGCGAAGAAGGTGGGACCGCCCACCAGCGCGGTGAAAATGCCGATGGGCAGGTCGGCAAACGGGATGACTGTTCGGGCGGCCACGTCGGACAGCGTGATGAGCAGGGCGCCACCGAGCAGGGCCGCCGGAAGCAGGGCCCGATTCATCGGCCCGATGGTCAGGCGAAGCACGTGCGGGACGATAAGGCCAACAAAGGAGATCACCCCGGCATAGGACACGGCTGCCGCCGTCAACAGGGCGGTGAGAGTGATCGCGGCGAGCCGCACGGCGTGCACGTTAAGACCGACGTGTCCGGCCGCCTTCTCCCCCAGGGCAAGCGTGTCAAGCTTGGCGGCCAGCGAGAGGGCCCAGACAATGCCGCCGGCAGAAATGACCCCCACCGTAGCTACCTGGCCCCACGAGGCGCCATTGAGCGAACCCATCTGCCAAAAGACAATCTGATCCCGCGCCGTTGTCGGGGCGACATAGGTGGCGATGGAGGTGATGGCACCGCACACCGCGGTGATGGCGATACCGGTGAGCACAAGCGTCATGACCTCGGCCTTGCCGCCCGATCGGGCAAAGACATAGACGAGGAACGAGGCGAGCAGCCCCGAAACAAAGGCCGACACCGGCACCGCGAATCCGCCGAGCGCGAGCGGGAAGGCAACGATGGCGATGGACGCGCCCACCGCACATCCCGACGAGACGCCGATGATTCCGGGCTCGGCCAGCGGATTGGCAAACACCGCCTGCATGACCGCCCCAGCAATCGCGAGGGAGGCCCCCACGACGAGGCCGAGGGCAATGCGGGGGAAGCGAACCTGCCAGAGAACCGCCATGGAATTACCCTCCGGCGGCTCGGCGAGGCCCACCCGGGCCAGGAATCCGCGGAGCACGTCGGACGGGCTGATCTCATACTGGCCGACGGCCGCAGAGACGACGGTGCAGACGGCGAGCAGGACAATCAGAACCGCGAAGGTCTGAAGCCGGATTCGCCGCCTGCGCCGAAGGCCTGACGCTCCCTGCGTCACTCATCCACTCCGTACAGGGCACGCGCCACGGACAAGAGAATGTCTGCGGTTTGCGGGCCGAAGGACAGCGAGATGCCGTCCGGGATGGCGATGACACGCTGGGTCTCGCCGGCTCGCGTCTGGGAGACGCCGGGCCGGGCGAACAACCCCTCCATGCCGTCGGTGGATTCGAGCCCCTGTGTCATAACGAAAATGACCTCCGGATCGAGAGTGACGAGAGATTCCGCATTGGCCGGGGTCGTCGACGTGATTCCCTGCTCGCCGGCCACGTCATTGGCGCCCACGCCGTTGATGAGCTCGGTGGCCCCATCCTCGCTACCGAGAATGAAGAAGACGCCGGCTGTGCCGCGTACGTAAAGGAATGCAGCATCCACCGGATCATCCGGAGCCCACGCGGCAATCTGCTCCTTCGCATCCGCGATCTCGCTCTCCACGCGGGCCGAGAGCTGCTCGCCCGCCTCTGGCAGGCCAAGGGTCTCGGCAACAAAGCCAATGAGTTCGTCGGTGGTGTCGATGGAACGATGAGGATCCACGAGGACCACATCGATTCCGGACTGGCGTAACTGATCAATCGCCTCGGGCGGACCGACCGAGCGATCCGCGAGCACAAGCGTCGGGTTGAGGCTCATGATGGCCTCGACGTTGAGCGAGTGCCCATTCTCGGTGACAACCGGCAAGTCGGCGAGCATATCCTCGGTTGAGGACACGGTGCGTCCCACCAGCGAGTCACCTAAACCAAGTGAAATGACAGTCCGCGACAGTGTCCCGTTGATGTCCAGGGCGAGAATTCGCGAGGTATCGTCCACCTCGACAGTGTTGTTTTCAACGTCGGTGACCGTCACTGGAAGGCTCTGTGTGAAGTCTCCCTCGATCGGGGTGGGATCGGGGAGGTTAGGAACCTCCGAGAGGCCGGTCATGGTGTGCGGGTCGGGAAGAGCAATGTCCTTGACCGTGGATTCAGGTTCCTCGCTCGGCTCGGAACTCATGGTTTCTTCTTCGTCGCTACTCGGTTCCGCCGCGGCCGTGGTCTCGGCGGCGGAGGTCTCATCCTCCGTCGCGTCATCACCCGAGCAGGCGGTAAGGCTCAGCGACAGGGCCGCGCAGGCGGCAATCAGTTGTCTCTTCATTTTTCCCCTTGAAGTCACAGGGGATGGGAGGCTCGCGCCTCCCATCCCAAGTGTGGTTGTGAACCGTTAGGCGCGACGGCGGCGGGAAGCCGCGGTCATCGCCAAGCCGGTCAGGAGGAACAGGACCGTAGCCAGGCCAAACTGGCCAACCTCGGCACCCGTCTTCACGAGCTTGCCATCGGGTCCGTAGACCTTGAGCTCACCCGTCGTGGGATCGCAAACGCTACCCGGAGCCATCTTCACGGTCGACGACATCTGGTCCAGCGACTCGCCCGGGGAGTAGAAGCCGGCGAAGGCCTTAGCTCCAGCAGCGGTCAGGGTGACCGAGGAGGACTGAAGCGACAAGATGCCGCCGGACACTGAAGCATTGGACAGCACAACGTTCGCGAAGTGCACGCGACCAAAGTTCGTCCGGTTGCCCTGCATGTCCTGGCTCGTCACGGTCAGGTACAACTGGGCGCTGCTGCCGTTGATGACAAGCGACGGATTCGACATCACCGTATTGAGCACGCCGTGGTGTCCGGTGAAGTGGACGGTTCCCGCGTAGTTGATCGTGCCCTTCTTTGAGGCATTGTCGAAGTTACCGGAGACGGCTGGGTAGACGAAGGTGCTGCCATTCCAGGACGCACCTGCGGTGGTTTCCCAACCACCCTGAGCAATCGAGCCACGCACGTAGGTCGTGAACGACTTTCGCAGGCCCCACGACAGGGTGCCGCCCGTGACCCGCAGCTTGTTCGGATCAGGGGTGCACTCCTCGGCGGCCGGCGGGGCCGGCGGGTTCACCGGCTTGTCAGCAACCGGGGGTTTGCTCGGGTGATCATGGCCGGGGGCCGGAGCCGGGGGCTTCGGAGGAGTCACCGGGTCCTCGGACGGAGTCTCGGGATCACAGGTCGTCGCCTGGGAAATACCAAGCGACATGACGGCCGGATCAAGCGGCTCGCCCGGATCGTAGAAGTCGGCAAAGGCCTTTGAACCTTCCTCGGTCAGCACGACCTTCTCGCCACCCATGATGTAGTTCCCGCCAGCCATCTCGTGCTGATCGAGAGTAATGTCAGCGAAGTGCACCACACCATAATCGGTGTTGCTGCCAGTCGTGCCATTCGAGGTCACGTACATGTAGAGCTTGGCGGTCGGAGAACCGTCAAAGACGATCTTCGGATCGCCGAAATAGGTGTTGAGCATGCCCTGGTGGCCGGTGGCGCGAGCGCTACCGGCAAACTGCACGAAGCCTTCACCATTCTGGTTCACCTCGCCATTCTTCACGGGGAAGATGAAGTATCCGTCACCCTCCTTCGCACCGCCGGCAAACTCCCACTCACCGTGGGCGAAACCGTTGGCAATGTAATGGCGGAAGCTCTCGCGGATACCCCAGTGGAGCTCGCCAGAATCAACGTTCATCTTGCCTTCCACAGCGGAGCAATCAGGGTCATCGCTCGGATCCTCAGTCGGCTCAGCCGTGGGCTCCTCAGAAGGTTCCTC
>JAUNVM010000037.1:0-257 GCA_030537635.1 Flaviflexus sp.
GTCACCACCCAGGTGGGTGTCGCCCCGGTGCTTCCCGACACCGTCGTCGTTCACTGGAACGATGGCACGACAACCAACGAGGCCGTCACGTGGGACGAGGTTGCAGTCGAGTCTTATGCCGCAGCCGGCACCTTCGAGGTCAACGGCGTGACCATCGACGACCTGCAGGTCTCGGTTAATGTCACCGTCGTGGCAGAGGCGGATAATGGTACGGCACCGGATCCGGATGACAAGCCGTCAACCGATAAGCCGTCAAC
>JAUNVM010000037.1:267-12943 GCA_030537635.1 Flaviflexus sp.
TGATAAGCCGGCCGGGGACAAGCCCTACGGCAACGATCCGAAGCTGCCGCACACCGGTACTTCCGTCGTTCTCATCGCCCTCGCGGCCCTCCTCCTCATCGGCGGTGGTGTCGCACTCAAGCGGCGAGCCTAACGGCAACTGACAACTGAGTAGTGTGGGGCCCTCCGGGGCCCCACACCTCGTCTTAGGCCCGGGAATTTGCTTGTCAGGGTGATGAATCTGCAACTGTGCGGAGGGATCGTTGCTCGATTGCCGCCTCTGAGACGACCTGAGCACTGTCGTCCTGCAGTAAGCGCCGTACAGGAGGAAGACGTGGACATTGCGCTTGCGCAGCCCGACGACAAGGTGGATATCTTGCATGTGGCGGACCGCCAGCTTGGTGCCGGCTACCTGGATCCGCAACTGCTGTGCGAACTCCTCGATTCTTCCGGCGGCTTCACGCTCGTGGCCAAGCGGGATGCTCGGGTGGTCGGCTTTGCCATGTGCCTCATTGTGGATGCTAACGAGGCGCGCCGAATGACCCGGACCGAGGTTCCGAAATATCTGGGCCACGCCGACCGCATCGGCATCGTCAAAACCGTGGCGGTCAGCCCCGATAGTGCCGGCATGGGCATCGGAACCGATCTGGTCCGTGCCTGCCTGAACCGCTTCCGCGACGGTGGGGTGCGCGCCGGCCTCACCGGCTCCACCATCGACGTTATCCGCCTGCGAGCCGCGGCCGAGGGTCGAGAGGTCGATGATCTCGACCTTGACTACTAATCCCTCCCCGGCAGTTGTCGTCCGTCCGTCACCCCATCAACAAAACGAATGGTCAGGCACCTGAGAATCCCATCACAATCATCAGCCACCTGTTGAGTTGCGTAGGCTCCTTCGCTAATGTGTAGGTGCCTGATAGGAGAATGATATGACTGACACGAAGAATTCAGAAGAGACCGAAGCTAATTTGCAAGAGCGGGTGTTCTACCTCCTTGCCCTCATGCGGCACCGCGACGGGCGGCGCGGGCGCGGCATGTTCCAGGGCCAGGGTCGAGTGCTACGCCTGCTGTCCCTGCACAGCCCGATCTCCCAGCGGGAGCTCGCCTACCTTCTGGGAATCCGCCCCCAGTCCCTCGGCGAGCTGCTCACCCGCCTCGAGGAATCCGAGCTTATCGCCCGCAAGCGCGACGAGTCCGATCGGCGCACCTTCGTGGTCGAGCTGACCGAGAAGGGCAAGAAGGCCGCCGAGGAGCAGGCTGCCTCGGGCCGCCAGGATCCCTTCGACGTGCTCGATGAGGAGGAGCAGGCCACCTTCGCGAACCTGCTGGAAAAGGTGACCGAATCCGTTGAGGAGTCCCTCCCCGAGGGTCCGGACAAGAGGCTGCAGGCATTCAAGGACATGAGCTATGGCCGCCGGCGGGGCCGGCGCCCCTGGCGCGGCCGCTGCATCTAGCCCCGCTCTTGACCAAAGCGCGCCTTATTGATTGGTGCGCTCGCGGCACGCGGAAGGCTCCCTCGCCCGCCGGGGGAGCCTTTCTCGCATTCGAATGAGCCTGCTGCCCGCCGCCGGCCAAGGCCCATCATCTCGGTGAACGGCCCGAGTATGGTCGCGTGCTTTATCCGGGCGAGCGGCCTGGGGCGGGTGCTGTTTTCTCTCGGAGTGGAAGGCGGGTGGCCCCGGGGCGAAGGAGGGGCTACAATGATCGGGCAATGACCCGGCCCGCAAGGGATATCACCGGCGAGCATCCGGAAGAACGGCCCTGCGGCTCAGTAGAACCGGACGGTTGGACCCGACATCGTCTCCTTCAATGAAGCGGCCCTTCAGGGCAAGCGGGGTGGTACCGCGGTGGCATCGAAGCGATGCTATCGTCCCGGCGCAAGTGACGAGGAGATGATATGGCCGAGCAGAACCACTACCCGCTTCACCGTGATGGTGACGTTGAGGCATCCCCGAACATTCCCGCCCTCGAGGGCGAGACGCTGGCGTACTGGAAGTCCGATGACACGTTCCAGGCCTCCATTGACCAGCGCGAGGCGGGGGAGAACGGTTCGAACGAGTTCGTCTTCTACGACGGCCCGCCCTTCGCCAATGGTCGCATGCACTACGGCCACCTGCTCACCGGCTACGTCAAGGACCTCGTGGCGCGCTTTAAGACCCAGGAGGGCTGGCGCGTGGAGCGCCGCTTCGGCTGGGATACTCACGGCCTGCCGGCCGAGCTCGCCGCCCAGCAGGAGCTCGGAATCGAAACCAAGGACGAGATCGAGGAGATGGGGATCGCGCCCTTCAACGAGGCGTGCCGCTCCTCCGTGCTGCGCTGCACCGATGACTGGCGCACCGACGTCACCCGCCAGGCCCGCTGGGTGGACTTCGACAATGACTACAAGACCCTGGATACCCCGTACATGGAGTCGGTGATCTGGGCCTTCAAGCAGCTGTACGACAAGGGCCTGGCCTACGAGGGCTACCGCGTGCTGCCGTACTGCTGGAACGATGAGACGCCGCTGTCCAATCACGAGCTGAAGATGGATGACGACGTCTACCAGGATCGCCAGGACCAGACCGTCACCGTTGGCCTGCGGCTCGAGACCGGCGAGCTGGCCCTCATCTGGACCACCACGCCGTGGACCCTGCCGTCGAACCTCGCCGTGGCCGTCGGCCCGGACATTGAGTACGTGACCGTCGTTCCATCCGAGGGCGAGCTTGCCGGCGAGAAGGTCATCATCGCGAAGAACCTGCTCGCCTCGTTTGCCAAGGAGCTCGGCGAGGAGCCCGAGATCGTGGCCACCTACCCGGGCAGCGAGCTCGTGGGCCGGTCCTACGCCCCGATCTTCGACTACTTCGCCGATAAGGAAATCCCTGGACCGAACGCCTTTACGATTCTCGGCGCGGACTTCGTCACCGTCGAGGACGGCACCGGCCTCGTGCACATGGCTCCCGCCTTCGGCGAGGATGACATGAACGCCTGCCACGATGCCGGGATTGAGGCCGTGGTTCCGGTTGACAACGGCGGCTGCTTCACCGCCCAGGTTCCCGACTACGAGGGCACCCAGGTCTTCGAGGCCAACCGCCAGATCATCCGCGACCTGCGCGATGGGAGCGGTCCAATGGCGCGGCGCCCGGAGGCCGAGCGAGCCAAGCTCGTGCGCCAGGCCTCCTACGTGCACTCCTACCCGCACTGCTGGCGCTGCCGCCAGCCCCTGATCTACAAGGCGGTGTCCTCCTGGTTCGTCAAGGTGACCGCGATCCGGGACCGGATGGTGGAGCTCAACGAGCAGATCACCTGGGTGCCCGAACACCTCAAGCACGGCCAGTTCGGCAAGTGGCTCGAGGGCGCTCGCGACTGGTCGATCTCCCGCAACCGCTTCTGGGGCGGGCCGATTCCCGTGTGGGAATCCGATGATCCGGCCTATCCGCGCCGCGATGTCTACGGCTCCCTCGCCGAGCTGGAGGCCGACTTTGGTCGCCTGCCCACCGATGATGAGGGGAATGTGGATCTGCATCGCCCCTACATTGACGAGCTCACCCGGCCCAATCCGGATGATCCCACCGGCAAGTCCACCATGCGCCGCATTCCCGACGTGCTCGACTGCTGGTTTGATTCCGGCTCGATGCCCTTCGCCCAGGTGCACTATCCGTTCGAGAACAAGGAGTGGTTCGAGCACCACTACCCGGGCGATTTCATTGTCGAATACATCGGCCAGACCCGCGGCTGGTTCTACACCCTGCACGTGTTGGCCACCGCCCTGTTCGACCGGCCCTCGTTCACGACCTGCGTCTCCCACGGCATCATCCTCGGCAATGATGGCCAGAAGATGAGTAAGTCGCTGCGCAACTACCCGGACGTCAACGAAATGTTCTCCGAGCTCGGCTCGGATGCCATGCGGTGGTTCCTCATGGCCTCCCCGGTGGTGCGCGGCGGCAACCTCATCGTCACCGAGCAGGGCCTGCGCGATGCTGTGCGCCGCGTCCTGCTGCCCCTGTGGAATGCCTGGTACTTCTTTGCCCTGTACTCCGGTGCGGCCAATAAGGGCCAGGGTTATCTGGCCAAGCCGGTCACCTCGAGTGAGGGCATGGACGTCATGGACCGCTACCTGCTCTCGCTGACCCGGGATCTCGCCGATGACGTCAAGGCCGACCTGGACGCCTACGAGATTTCCCAGGCCACCGACCGGGTGCGCGGCTACCTCGACGTGCTCACCAACTGGTATGTGCGCACCTCGCGCGACCGGTTCTGGGACGAGGACGAGAACGCCTTTGACACCCTGTACACCTGCCTGGAGACCCTCACCCGGGTCATGGCCCCGCTCGCCCCGCTCATGAGCGAGGAAATCTGGCGTGGGCTCACCGGCGGACGCTCCGTCCACCTCACCGACTGGCCGTCCCTGCCCGACTCCTTCGCCGATCCCGAGCTCACCCGGGTCATGGACGAGGCCCGCCACGTCGTCTCCGCCGCCCACTCCCTGCGCAAGGCCGAGAAGATCCGGGTCCGCCAGCCGCTACGCACCCTCGAGGTCGTGACCGACCTGAATCTCGAGCCCTACGCTCCGCTCATCGCCTCCGAGGTCAACGTGCGCGAGGTCAAGGTCACCGCCCCCGGCGACTCGGGCCTGGCGGTGAGCGAGGATCTCACCGTCTTGCCGCGCGAGCTGCCCGGCGAGATTCGCCGGCACACCTCCGCCCTGTTCAAGGCCGCAAAGTCCGGCGCCTGGGAGAAGACCGAGAGCGGGGTCAAGCTGGACACCGATAATGGGCCGATCGAGCTCGCGGAGGGCCAGTACGAGCTGTCCACCTCCGTCAATGCCCCCGAGGGCGAGATTGCCGCCGTGCTGGGCTCCGGCTCCTTCATCGTGCTCGACACCGAGATCGATGATGAGCTGCGCGCCGAGGGCGAGGCCCGCGACCTCGTCCGCCGCATCCAGGACACCCGCAAGGCCTCCGGCCTGCACGTGGCCGACCGGATCCGCCTCACCCTGCGCCTGACCGGAGATCAACTGGCCGCCGCCCGCACCCATCAAGATCTCATCGCGAATGAGACGCTGGCCGTCGAGGTCAACATCGATGAGGGTGAGGAGCAGATCATCACCGAGCGGATCTCGAAGTGAACGAGCGCGACGAGGAACGCCAGGGCTCCGGCCCGGCCGCGGGCTCGGCGCCAGGATCTGGCTCGGGCAATGCGGCGTTGCCCTACGTGCCCGCCGGAGTGGCTCCGGAGGGGCGGAAGGAGCTGCCGGTGAGCGGCGAGGATCATGAGGCTTTGAAGGCGCTCGCCGCCTCCGGCCTCCTCGCCGACTCGGACACGCTGAGCGATGTCATCGCCCAGCCCGATCCGCTGGCCGTGGCCGCCCAGGAGAGCGAACTGGAGGGCCGGGTGGCCGAGATCTTCGCCGAGATCAATGACCGGGCCCCCGAGCATGACGTGCAGCCCTCAACCGAGCGGGTCGTGGCCTGCCTGGACATCCTTGGCAACCCGCAGGATTCCATGCGGATCATTCAGCTCACCGGAACGAATGGCAAGACGTCAACCGCTCGGATGATTGCCGCCCTGCTCGCTGAGAAGGGCCTGCGGGTCGGCCGCTTCACCAGCCCGCACATGCATACGGTGCGGGAGCGCTTCGCCATCGACGGCGAGCCCATCTCCCGAGCCGCCTTCATCGACATCTACGAGCAGATCCTGCCCGCCATTGAGATGGTGGATGCCAAGAGCCGGGAGGCGGGCGGCCCACGCATGTCCACCTTCGAGGTGTATGCGGTTCTTGCCTACGCGGCTTTTGCCGATGCCCCGGTCGAGGTGGCGGTCATGGAGGTGGGCATGGGAGGCCGCTGGGATGCGACGAACGTCGTGGACAGCGAAGTTGCCGTGCTCACCACCATCGAGGTTGATCACGAGCGCTACCTCGGCTCCACTCGCGAGGAGATTGCCGCCGAGAAGGTGGGCATTATTTCCCCGAAATCAACCGTTGTCTGCGCCGCCCAGCACGCCGATGCGGCGGCCGTCATCGCCTCGGCCATTGCCGAGAACTCGGCCCGCCTCGTGCTTGAGGGCCGGGATCTCACACTGCTCGACGGCAAGGTGGGCCTGGGCGGGCAAATGATCTCCGTGGCCACCCCGGCGGCCACCTACGAAGACATTCCGCTCTCCCTGCTCGGCGCTTTCCAGGCCCGCAACGCCCTGCTCGCCCTCGGCGCGGTTGAGGCCTTCTTCGGCGGGGGAGCCCTCGACCCACTTGTTGTCGAACACGCCCTCATGTCGGTGAGCTCGCCCGGCCGGCTCGACATTGTGCGCACCTCGCCGACCGTCATTGCCGATGGTGGTCACAATCCCGCCGGGGTTGAGAGTGCCATCCGCGCCGTCACCGAGATCTTCCCCGGCCCCATCGCCTGCGTCTTCGCGGCCATGGCCGACAAGAAGATCGAGGACATGCTGGGCGCCCTTGAACCCCACGTCGGCAACATCGTCGTCACCCAGCTGCGCAATCCCCGGGCCGCCGAGCTCGACGAGCTGCGCCAGCTTGCCGAGGAAGTCTTCGGTGAGGACCGGGTGAGCGAGGAATACGATCTCACCGATGCCTTGGACGTGGCGGCATCGCTGGCCGATGCTGCAGCCGATGGTCCGGCCGCCCCGGTGGTCCTCGCCATCGGCTCGATCGAGCTGGCCGCCCGGGTGCGAGAGATGGCGCGGAGGGTCTGATGCACAGGCGATCCAATCCGCTGACCGCGCCCGTGCCGAAGGGCTCGGCGCTCGCCCAGTTCACCGCCACCATGCTCATCCTCGAGATGATGGTCTGCGGATTCATCGCGCTCGTCGCCTACGGGCTCAAGCTCGCCAGCCCCGGAATCGTCGCCACCATGGTGGGTGGAACGGCCGCCCTGTGCCTGGTGTCGGCGGTGCTGATGCGCCGGGCGAAGATGACCGCGCTGGCGATCGGTTCGTTCGCCCAGGGCCTGCTTCTGCTCGTGGGGGTGTGGATGCCGGGAAGCCTCGTCGTCTCCATCGTCTTCCTCGGCCTGTGGATCGCCTCCCTGTACTGGGGCGTGAAAATCGACCGAGAGCGCGAGGAGCGCCGCGCCGAACAAGCCGCCTGGGAGGCCGCCCACGGTATTGACGGTGGGGGCGAGACCCGGGCGCAAGCCGATCCCGCGGCGCCCGAGGTGGCGGATAGGCGCCCGCCCGGCACCGACCCGTCCGACCCAGATCCCGCACCCGAGCCGCCGGCGCGGGCCGGTAATTAGCTCAGCTCCAACCGGTGTCCGACCGGTTTCTGGGAGACGTCCGGGCGGCGCACGCGCTTTCACATTCCTGGCGACATCCTGAACGATTGCGTGAAGAGCAGTGGTTTCGCCCCCGGTTTCCTTCTCTACGAGGTCTAGGCCACGCTAGGGTGGTGTCATGACTAGTGAACGGACACTTCTGCTCGTAAAGCCCGATGGTGTGCAGCGACGCCTCATCGGAATCATTCTTTCCCGTATAGAGGCCAAGGGTTATGAGGTGGTGGAGCTGAAGAAGCTCACCGCGACGGCCGAGCTACTCTCGGAACACTACGCCGAGCATCGCGATAAGCCCTTCTTCCCCGATCTTGTCGACTACATGTCCTCCGGCCCGATCATTGCCGCCGTCATCGAGGGTCATCGCGTCGTGGAGGGAGTGCGCTCCCTGTGCGGAGCCACCGATCCGACCACGGCCGCCCCGGGAACCATCCGCGGAGATCTGGGGTGCGACTGGGGGACCGGCAACATTGAAAACCTCGTCCACTCTTCCGATTCACCGGAATCGGCCGCCCGCGAAATTGGCATCTGGTTCGGAAAGGACTAACCGATGAAGAAGCTCATCAACGACCCGCACGACGTCGTCATCGAGTCGGTGCGCGGCTTTGCTCGTGCCCACGCCGACCTCGTCACCATGAACGAGGATCCGCTGTTCGTGGCCCGCAAGGAGCAGAAGGCCGCGGGCAAGGTCGCCATTGTCTCCGGCGGCGGCTCGGGGCACGAGCCCCTGCATGCCGGCTTTGTTGGCGAGGGGATGCTCGATGCCGCGGTGCCCGGCGCCGTGTTTACTTCGCCCACCCCGGATCCGATTCTCGCGGCTACCAGGGCCGTCGATCGCGGCGCGGGCGTCCTTCACATTGTCAAGAACTACACCGGCGACGTCATGAACTTCGATACCGCCGCCGAGCTGGCGGACATGGAGGACATCAAGGTCTCCCCGGTCATCGTCAACGACGATGTCGCGGTCGAAGACTCCCTGTACACAGCCGGCCGGCGCGGCGTGGCCGGCACCCTGCTCGTGGAAAAGATCGCGGGCGCGGCCGCCGAACGCGGCGATGATCTCGACGGGGTCACCAACGTCGCCCAGCGGGTCATTGACAATGTCCGCTCCATGGGCGTGGCACTCTCCGCCTGCACCGTGCCGCACGCCGGCAAGCCGTCCTTCGACCTCGATGACACCGAGGTCGAGATCGGCATCGGTATTCACGGCGAGCCCGGCCGCCACCGCATACCCGCCGCCTCCGCCGACTCGATCACCGACCAGCTCCTCGATCCGGTGATCGCCGATCTCAATCTCACCGGCGGGGAAAAGGTCATCGTGTTGGTCAATGGCATGGGCGGCACACCGCTGTCCGAACTGTATATCGTCTACGGCCGGGTGGCTGAGCGTCTGGCTGAGCTGGGTGTCGACGTGGAGCGAAGCCTTGTAGGCTCGTATGTGACAAGCCTCGAGATGCAGGGGGCATCGGTGACGGTGCTCAAGGCGGACGAGGAAATGATCGAACTATTCGATGCGCCGGCACTCACCCCGGCCTATCGGAAGGGAATGTAGCCATGACATTGGGCAAGGACTGGGCGCTCGCCTGGATGAAGGAGTGCGTCAGTGCCGTCTCCGAGCACCGCGAGGAGCTCATCGAACTCGACCGCGCCATCGGCGACGGCGATCACGGAGAGAATCTCGACCGCGGCTTTTCCGCTGTGAAGTCGAAGCTCCCCGGGGATGCCGAGAATGCTGGAGACCTGCTCAAGCTGGTGGCCACCACGCTCATGTCCACCGTGGGTGGCGCCTCCGGCCCCCTCTATGGCACCGCCTTCCTGCGCGCCTCGAAGGAACTCACCTCCGAGAAGCTGGGCCCGCGTGACATGGTCGCCATGATCGAGGCCGGCCTCGCCGGCATCCAGGCCCGCGGCAAGGCCGACGAGGGTGAGAAGACCATGGTGGATGCGTGGGCGCCCGCCGCCCGCGCCGCCCACACCGCCGCCGAGGAGGGCTTCGGCCCCGAGGGTGTGCTGCGCGCCGCCGCCGATGCCGCGCTCGCGGGAGCGGTGGCCACCGGCCCGATGAAGGCGACGAAGGGACGTGCCTCCTACCTTGGTGAGCGCTCCGTGGGTCACCGTGACCCGGGCGCCACCTCCTCGGCGTACCTCCTTGAGGCTGCCGCAAAGGCGGCTGAGAAGTGAGCCGCCCCGTCACCGTAGGACTCGTGTTCGTCTCCCACTCCGACCAGATTGCCCGCGGCTTGGTCGAGCTGGCCGCGCAAATGGCGCCATCGGTCAGCATGAAGGCAGCCGGCGGCATGGACGATGGTGGGATCGGCACCTCGTATGACAAGGTGCTCACCGCCGTCAAGGAGCTGCTCGAGGAGGACCTCGAGGTTCTCCTCCTCACCGATCTTGGCTCGGCCACGATGACGGTGGAGGCTGTCGTCGAGGAATTCTCCTCCGGCGTACATTTCCAGGATGCTCCGCTGGTTGAGGGTGCCGTTGCCGCCTCGGTCACCGCCGAGCAGGGCGGCACCTTGCTGGCCTGCGCGAATGCTGCCGTGTCGGCCGGAGCCGAATATGAGGCTCCGGAGATGACGGCGCAGCCGGCCGACGAGGCCGGCGGAACCTACTCGCGTACCGCGGTTGTGGCCGATGATGCCGGCCTGCACGCCCGCCCCGCCGCCCAGGTGGCCGCCATGGCCGGACAGTATGAGGGCGATATCTTCATCAACGAGACGCCGGCCGACTCCATCATGGAAATGATGACCCTCGGCATCAAAAAGGGCGACACCGTCACCGTGTCGACCGATGATCCCGAATGCCACCGCGCGGTCGACAAGATTGCCGCCGCGATCGCGGCCGGGCTCGACTCCTAAGCACAGCGGATCGGGGCGGGCGGTCACCGACCCCCGCCCCGTGACGTATCCTTAAACGGTGCATCTCAAACAGCTGACTCTGCGCGGTTTCAAGTCCTTTGCAACCGCCACCCAGCTGACCTTCGAGCCGGGCATCAACTGCGTGGTTGGCCCCAATGGTTCCGGTAAGTCCAATGTGGTGGATGCTCTTGCCTGGGTCATGGGGGAGCAGGGGGCGAAAACCCTGCGCGGCGGTTCCATGGCCGACGTCATCTTTGCCGGCACCTCGTCCCGCCCCGCGCTCGGCCGCGCCGAAGTCTCGCTCACCATCGACAATTCTGATGGTGCCCTTCCCATCTCCTATTCCGAGGTGACGATCTCGCGGACCCTGTTCCGCTCCGGCGGATCAGAATATGCTCTCAACGGCACCCCGGTCCGCCTCCTCGACATTCAAGAGCTGCTGTCCGATACCGGTATGGGCCGGGAAATGCACGTCATTATCGGCCAGGGCCGCCTCGATGACGTGCTCACCGCCTCCCCGGAGGAGCGCCGCTACTTCATCGAGGAAGCCGCCGGCGTGCTCAAGCACCGCAGGCGCAAGGACAAGGCCCTGCGCAAGCTGGATGCCATGCAGGCCAATCTCCAGCGCCTCACCGACCTCACCGCCGAGCTGCGCCGGCAGCTGGGCCCGCTCGCCCGCCAGGCCAAGGCCGCGCGCACCGCCCAGGTCATCCAGGCCGAGGTGCGCGACGCGAGGGCGCGCCTGCTCGCCGATGATCTCGCTCAGGCCCAGGCCCGGCTCGCTTCCCTGTCCGCCGATGACGAGAAGCTTGAGGAGCGCCGCTCGGCCCTCGCCGCCCAGCGGGAGGCCTGCCGCGAAGAGGTGGCGGCTGCGGAGGCCGAGGCGGCCCGCGCCCACCCGCTACTCGCCGACCTCACCGAAACCTGGCAGCGTCTGTCTACCCAGGCCGAGCGCTTCACCTCCCTCGCCTCGCTCGCAGCCGAGCGACGCCGTTCCCTTGAGCGCGAGGAAACCCCCGAACGGAGGGAAAGCCCCGAGCAACTGCGTGAGCGCGCCCGGAAGGCTCGCGAGGACGAACTTGCCCTCACCGAGGCCCGCGACCGTGCCCATCTCGCCCTCGAGCAGGCCGAGGAGAAACGAGCCCAGCGCGAAGAGGCCGAGCGCGAGGCCGACCGGGAGGCCGCCGCGCTGGCCCGCACGCTGGCCGACAACCGGGAGGATGCGGCGCGGCTTGCCGGCCGGATCACCACCGCGCAGTCCCAGATTGCCTCGCTGACCGAAGAATCCGAACGGGTCGAGGCAGCCAAGGCCGGTGCCCTCGAGCGGGCCGCCGCAGCCCAGGCCCAGGTGGCCGACGCCGAGGCCCAGGTGGTTGCCCACGATGGTGGGGATGACGAGCTGTCCAAGGATCACGAGCGCCGCTCCGAGGCCCTGCAGGGAGCCAAGGCTGCCCTCGAGGCCGCGCTGGCCGCCGAAAATGAGGCGCGCACCCGTCGCGATGTGGCCACGACCCGGGCCGCCACCCTCACCGCCTCCCTCGAGCCGGCCGATGCATCGGCCGAGATTGCCTCCGAGATTCCCGGAATCACGGGCTGGCTGCGCGAGCGACTCGAGGTGGCTTCCGGCTGGGAGGCCGCCGCCGAGGCCGCGCTCGGCGAACTAGCGGGCGCCCTGCTCGCCGAGGGCATCGACCCCGCCATCGACGCCCTGCGGCACGCGCGTGACACCGAGGCGGGACGAGTTATCCTTGCGCTGGCCGACGCCTCCGATGAGCTGCCCGGAAAGCAGGCCGAGGCACTCAATGAGGCGGCGCGGACAGCCTGTGAGAAGGCCGAGGCCGAGCGGGCCGCGCTTGCCGCCGAGGCCGTCACGGGATCCTGGCCCGGCCTTGCCGCCCTGCTTGCTGGAACCGTCTTTGCCGCCGACCTCGCCGAGGCCCGCCGTATCCACCGCGCCGGAGCACCCCGGGTCATCACCGCCGCCGGCGACGTCCTCACCGCCCAGACCGCGCGCGGCGGCGCTCGCAACGAGGCCTCCATCCTCGCCCGCCAGGCCGAAGCCCGGGCCGCCGAGGCCGAGGCCGAGCAGGCAGCCACGGATCTCCAGCGGGCCGCCGAGGCAGTAAGCCGGGCCCGCGAAAGCCTCGACGAGGCCCAGGGAACATACGATGCGGCGAGCGCCGAGCTGCACGCCCGCGACGCTCAGCTGGCCGCCGCCACCGCCCAGCTCGGGGTGCTGCGCCAGTCGCTCACCGCCGCCAACGACGAGATCGCTCGCAACAGCCAACGCCTGGAGAAAATTGCCGAACGCCTGGCCGCCGCCCGCGAGGAACTCGCCGGCCTCACCGCCGAGCGGGAGGCCCGCCAGGTCGATCCGGCCGAGCTCGAGGAGCGGCTGGCCGCGGCCCAGGCCGAGAAGGCTGCCCGGCACGAGGCCACGACCGCGGCCAGGTCCGCCGAAACCGAGGCCAGGCTCGCCGCGAAGGTCGCCGAAGAGCGCGCCCGCGTCATCGAGGGCAAGCCCGAGGCTCTCGAGCGTCAGGCCCGGGCCGAGGAGGCCCGCCTCGTCGAAAT
>JAUNVM010000037.1:13043-15731 GCA_030537635.1 Flaviflexus sp.
GAGCGTAAGCTCTCCCGCCTCGGCAAGATCAACCCGCTTGCCCTCGAGGAGCACGCTGCCCTCGAGGAGCGTCATCATTACCTGTCCGATCAGCTCGAGGACCTACGCCGCACCCGCGCCGACCTCCTCGACATCGTTCGCGATATTGACGAGCGAGTCGAATCCGTTCTCGTCGGCGCCTACGAGGATGTTCAAAAGGCCTTCGAAGACGTCTTCGCCACCCTCTTCCCCGGCGGAGCCGGCCGGCTCGTCCTCACCGGCGACGATGCTCTCACCGCCGGGATCGAAATTGAGGCTCGCCCGCCCGGCAAGCGCGTCAAGCGCCTCTCCCTGCTGTCTGGCGGGGAGCGATCCCTCACCGCGCTCGCCTTCCTCATCGCCATCTTCCGCGCCCGACCCTCACCCTTCTACGTGCTCGACGAGGTCGAGGCGGCCCTCGATGATGTCAACCTCGGGCGTCTGCTCACCATCTTCAAGGAGCTGCAGGATAGCTCCCAGCTCATCGTCATCACCCACCAAAAGCGCACCATGGAGATCGCGGATGCTCTGTACGGCGTGGCCATGGCCGAGGACGGCGTGACCACGGTCATCTCCCAGCGCATTGGCGACATCACATAGATTGCAGTTCGGCTACAATCCGCACCCGGCCGCCGTGTCGAGATGATTCTTGCCGGCCAGTGGGCCACGATAACAGCGTGACACTGTTTCTAGGCTTCCTCGCACTTCTTAGTTTTCTCATCGGTCTCGTCGTTGTTTTCCGCCGCGAACCCGCGGCCCAGCGTTCCTGGGAGGAGACCCGCGAACTCGTAACCGAGTCCTACGGCGCCCTGCGTCGCCGCGAGCTCGATTTCTCCACCGATGACATCGATGATGTCTCGCTCGGAGAGTTCCTCATCGACTCCGAGGTGAAGTGAGCCTCGCAGCTCTTGCCGACCGGGCCCAAGCCCTTATCTCGGGCCGCACCATCCTTGGCATCACCGGCCCGCCGGCCGCCGGCAAAACCACGCTCTCCCTCGCCCTTGCCGAAGAACTGAGCAGGAGGGGAGTCAACACAGCCGTGGTGGGCATGGACGGCTTCCACCTCGCCGGCAGCATTCTCGAAGCACGAGGACTGCAAGGCTGCAAAGGCGCCCCCGAGACATTTGATGCCGCAGGGTTTGGCGCACTTCTTGAGCGCATCGCCACCGAAGACACCGTCTACGCCCCGGCCTTCCACCGCGAAATCGAAGAGTCCATCGCCCACGAGGTCGAGATCTCCCCGGATATTCAGCTCGTCATCACCGAAGGCAACTACCTCCTCCTCGGCGGCCCCTGGGAGAGAGCAAAGAAACAGCTCGCCGAAGTGTGGTACCTCAGCGACGGCCCGCACCGCATGGAACGGCTCATCGCCCGCCACATCAACCACGGCAAAACCACCGACGAAGCCACGGCCTGGGCCCACGGCAGCGACGAAGCCAATGCCCGCCTCATCGCCACCACCGCCCACCGCGCCGACCTCATCCTCAACGAAGACCTCACGCTCGCCTCATCCAGGCACGGCTAGCCACCACGGCAGAGCCGAGAAACAGCCTGAATCGACAGAAATAACTGACCGAATAGCAAAATAATTGGACTACGGTAAACTGTAAGTGTCTTCCCCGCGCCAGCGGGGGTGTTTCCCGTGTCAAGGCCGCGTTCCGTGACCTCGGTTCGTCTTCCCCGCGCCAGCGGGGGTGTTTCCTCAGGCCCGCATCAAGGCCATGGCCGAATTCGGTCTTCCCCGCGCCAGCGGGGGTGTTTCCCACCAATGAGTCCATCACTATGGGAGCCAAGGGTCTTCCCCGCGCCAGCGGGGGTGTTTCCAGTTGCGCGCACGGCGTAGGCAGTAGCCGCGGGTCTTCCCCGCGCCAGCGGGGGTGTTTCCATGGGGTGTTCCTTTACTTGTAGGTGTCGAGTGTCTTCCCCGCGCCAGCGGGGGTGTTTCCCCTGCGCGAAACCCTTATAGAAATGCGCGAGCGTCTTCCCCGCGCCAGCGGGGGTGTTTCCTTGCGGGCTATCGCCTACGGCTACTCGCCCGGGTCTTCCCCGCGCCAGCGGGGGTGTTTCCAAGCGATTCCTTCAGTGCGTGCATTTTGAGGCGTCTTCCCCGCGCCAGCGGGGGTGTTTCCGAATAGCGGGGCAAGCAAGCACACGACGTGCTGTCTTCCCCGCGCCAGCGGGGGTGTTTCCGTCGCACCGTGGACCGGGACCGGACCTTATGTGTCTTCCCCGCGCCAGCGGGGGTGTTTCCGCCATCGAACGCTCCACGCCCGGATGGAGCCTGTCTTCCCCGCGCCAGCGGGGGTGTTTCCGTCGCACCGTGGACCGGGACCGGACCTTATGTGTCTTCCCCGCGCCAGCGGGGGTGTTTCCGCCATCGAACGCTCCACGCCCGGATGGAGCCTGTCTTCCCCGCGCCAGCGGGGGTGTTTCCACGCGGCAGGCGCTCCCCTTCGTCCACGCGAAGTCTTCCCCGCGCCAGCGGGGGTGTTTCCCCCGATCGAGCGCTCTTCGTCGTGAATGAACTGTCTTCCCCGCGCCAGCGGGGGTGTTTCCAGGTGCTGTGGAAAAGGTCGGGTACAGGTCTGGGTCTTCCCCGCGCCAGCGGGGGTGTTTCCCAGCAAAAGATCGACGACTCAGGTAAGCCGCTGTCTTCCCGTGTCAAGGCGG
>JAUNVM010000038.1 GCA_030537635.1 Flaviflexus sp.
CGGCTTGGGCTTGGGTGCCGGTGTGGTCGGGGCCGGAGCCGGAGTCGTGGGCGCGGGGGCCGGAGTACTCGGCTTGGGCTTGGGCTTCGGCTTGGCAGCCTCGGCGGCGCGGCGCTCAGCTTCGGCCTTGGCGGCGGCAGCGGCCTGCTGGGCCTGAACCTCGCGCTGAGCGGCGGCAATGACACGCTGGCGCTCTTCTTCAGCCTGAGCAGCCCGGGCGGCCTCGATTTCTTCTTGCCGTTTCATCTCCAGCTCGGTGGTGGTGCCGCGCTGGGCGGCGAGAGCAGCCACGAGTTCGGCGCGCTCAGCATCGGCGTTAGCCAGCTGGGTCTTTGCTGCCTCGGCTGCCTCGGCGGCCTCGGCGGTTGCCTGCTCCACCTCGCTGGCGGCCTCAATTTGGGCATCGGCAGCGGCCTTTGCCTGGCCCTCCATGGTCTGTGCCAGGGCGAGCTTCGCCTCGTATTCCTGAACGATATTTCCGGCGTTCTCCCCCAGCCGCTCGTAGGCGTCCTGGCGAGCGGTGGCCTCGGTGACCGAGGAGGCGGTGAGGTAGTTGGCCATCGGCGTCGTCGACGCGCCATCGCGGTACATCGCGGCACCGATTCGACCCAGCTCGTCGGCGGCGGCTTCCACCTGTTCGCGCGCCGCATTCGCGGCCACCTGAGCGACCTGGGCGGCCTCGATGGAGTCGTTGAGATCCGCCTGGGCGGAGATGAGGGCGGCCTGGGCCTCCGCAGCCTGCCGCTCCAGCGCGGAGGACGTGGCCGACAGCGTGGCCAGCTGGGATTCGATATCGCCAAGCGACATCTCGGTGGCGGCCTGGCGGGCGCGGGCCTGCTCAAGCTGGGCCTCAGTATCATCATCGGCCATCGCCGCACCCGGGAAGACCAGGGCGGTTGCCACGGCGGCCGCAAGTGCGGTGCGGGTCCAATACCTAGCCACAGACTCTCCTGCCTCCATCGGCGCGTCGCCTTGACGCGGCCGGACGAATAATTTTCTGCCGATATTGACGGTATACCAATCGTGACTCAATTGAAACATTTTCTTCAGCGTTCTCACAGACATCAGCAGTCACACCATTCACATCTGTCACATCGCAGGGCCTACGTCCCCAATTGTCCAAGTTCCACAAGGCTCGAAGGGGGCATAACACCTCGCGACCTGAACGTGTGTATTTACTCACACATGGGGTGTAGATCGTGGTGTTTTCTCTGCTCAGAAGTGTGCTGACTGCCGCTGCGGCGGCACCATCGGGCGGGGAGGGCTCCCCGGAGGCGGGTGGGCCGGGGGCGAGGGTCACTCCCGCCGGGCGCCGCCCGGTGGGACAATGAGGGTATGTGGAGCCCTGACATTCTCGGACCGGGCTTTTCGGCCCGCACCCTGCCCCTTCATGACGATGATGAAGGGGAGGTGGTGGCGACCCTCGTGCGACACCAGGCCGCAGAGGATCCAAAAGCCCTTCCGGGGACCCCGGCGAGCCCGCACTTTGCCGTGCTCGCCATTCACGGCTGGAATGACTACTTCTTCCAGGTGGAGCTCGCCCGCACCATCGCCCGGGCAGGTGGCGCTTTCTACGCCATTGACCTGCGCAAGTATGGTCGCTCGCTGCGTGATCATCACACCCCGGGCTTTATCGAGATGCTCTCGGATTACGATGAGGATCTGCATGCCGCATTCGACGTCATCCATGACGCGCACGGCTGGGAGGTCCCCCTTGTTCTCTACGGCCACTCCACCGGCGGATTGACCGCGGCCCTGTGGGCCGACCGTCATCCCGGAGCACTCGCCGGCCTCATCCTCAATTCACCCTGGCTGGAGATTCAGGGCTCACCGCTGCTGCGCCAGCTCGGCGCCCCCGTCATCGACTCCCTCGCTCGGATCGCCCCGGAGCGGGTGCTGCCCATCAAGGACAATGGCTTTTATCAGCGCCAGCTCACCGGCTACCGGGAGGACGGGGAGGTCGTTGACGAGACCGATCCGTACTGGGCCGGCTGGGATTTTAACCCGCAGTGGCGGCGCTATCCCTCCACCCCGATGACGGCGGGCTGGCTCACCGCCGTGACCAAGGGCCACGCCCAGGTTGCCAAGGGCCTCGACATCACCTGCCCCATCCTCACGCTGACGTCCAACCGCTCGGACTTTAGCGATCGGTGGAGCCCCGAGCTGCGCGGCTCCGATATCGTGCTCGACGTGGATCAGATTTGGCGGCGGGTGCCTTATCTGGGCCGGCTCACCACCCTGGCCCGCATTGATAATGCCATCCACGATGTCACCCTCTCCCCTCGGCTGCCCCGCGAGCGGGCCTTTGGCGAGATGCGGCGCTGGCTGCGCACCTACGTCACCCACTAAGGGCACCGGAGGATAAAGGCTCCGCGGCGGCGGGGCCAACCGGAAGATGGAAGGCCGCGTGGCCGAAGGCTAGTCGGCAAGCATGACGAAGGGCGGGGATATCCCCGCCCTGTCATCACTGCTGGCTAGGGCCGCAGATCGGAAAGCCGCCGCCCATCAGCCGTCTTCCACAGCTTCCAGCCATCGACCTTGCGCCCGAGAATTGCCTCGAGTGCCTCATCGGGTCCGGGCCAGGCGGTGCCATCTTCGAGGATGAAGCGACCCTCGGAGTCAATGTGTGCGCGGGCGTTGAGCCGACGGCGTCGGGAGCGGGCGTGCACATCCAGCTCACCATGCTGGGCAACGATTTGCTCGAGCTCGGTCGGCTCATCGTCGTGCCGTACGGATGGCCACTGTAGCGAGCCCGGGTCCCAGGAGTCGTCGGTGAGGCTGCCACCCTGTCCGGCCGGCCCGGGTCCGCCCAGGAGGAACTGGTCGGCCGCATCCTTCTCCCAGTGCGAGCGACCATCATCGCCCACGTAGGCGGCCTGGGGGCCGTGCCGCAGCGGGGAGCCCACTCGCAAGATCTCGGCGGGGTCCTCACCGCCGGAGCTATCGGCGTCCTTCACACGCTCCGGCCGCGTCTCGGCTTCCCGCTCGGCCGGAGCGGCCTGCTCGGCGGACGCCGTCTCGGGCTCTTCGCTGACGGGCTCGTCCTTCGACTCCTCGACCACGCCCACCTGCTCAGCCTGCTTGGCCGGGGCTTCTGGCCCGTCCGCAGCATCGGTTTCTGCCTCGGCAGCATCCGGCTTCGCGGGGGCAACCGGCTCCTCTGGCTCGACGCCTGGGCGCTCACCGTCATCGTAGGTTGCTCGGCTCACCTCATCGGCGGCCGGTTCGGCGGCCGACGAGGCGGACTCGGCGATTTCGGGGCGGGCCGCGCCCGCGGTGGCGATGGCGCGCAATGATTGGACGAGGGCTCGGAAGGAGGCCTCGTTGGGGCGCATCCGATCGAGGGAGACGAGCAGCCCGGAGCGGGAATCGTGGAGGGAGACCCTAAAGAGTTCCACGCCGGCACCAAGGAGGGAGTCGAGGGCGGTGCGCACCTCGTCGGCCACCTCGAAGGCGAGGACAATGAGCCGGGGGCCGGGTTCAACTCGAGACGGGCAGGCGGCAACAAACTCGTCCCAGTCTCGCCTGAAGGCCGCCGTACCGCGCGGATAAAGGCCGGCAAGCTTGCCGCGAGAGATATCGGAATGACGGCCGGCCCGGGACAGCGATTCCATGAGGCTGGTGGTGTCAAGCGTGTCGAGCACGTCGACGGTAACGATCTCGCCGGCCGGTTCGAGGGCCACGAGCGAGGTGTGGTGAACGTCCTCACCAACCCGCCCGGTTTCGGTCAGCCATGCCACGGGAAAAATCGGGCGAGCGAGGAGCTCAACAACCTGATCTCGAACGGCAATAAACGCCTCTGCTCGCAGCTCCTCATCCAGCCGGAGCGTTGAATCGGCAGGGGTTAACCGGCCGTTATCGAGAGAGAAGATCGGCATGGCTACCTTTCAACTAGACGGCTGTTTCAGTCTAGCGTAAGGGCACCCGTGCGGCGCGCTAGAAGTGTCGCTAAGTGGACACCTCCCCAACCGGCGACATGGCTGGCCTGGGTGCGGCAGGAAAAACCATCGGCGAGGAAGATGGCATCGGGATGTTCGGCGAGGGTCGGCACGAGCTCGGTGTTGGCAATGGTCCGGGAGATCTCCGCATGCTCCGCCTCCATGCCGAAGTTGCCGGCAAGCCCGCAGCATCCCGACAGGGTGATGACCCGAGCCCCAGTATCCTCGAGAATCTTCCGGTCCGCCTCCCATCCCATCACCGAATAGTGGTGGCAGTGGGGTTGGGCAACGATCGTGGTGCCGGACAGGTCAGGCAGGTCCAAGGTGCCGGGTCCGGTCGGCTCGGGAGCGAGCAGCAGCTCGGCAAGGGTGAAGGTGTTGGCTGCGACGAGGCTCGCTCGCGAATCCTCGGGAAGCAGATCGGGCAGATCCGAGCGCAGCACCGCCGTGCAGGAGGGCTCCACGCCGACAATGGGAATGCCGGAGCGGACTGCGGGGGCGAGGACGTCGAGGAGCTGGCGCAGCTGCGCCTTCGCCCCATCCAACTGCCCGGTGGTGATCCAGGTGAGCCCGCAGCAGGCCTTCGCGGCGGGAAGGAGAACCTCGTAGCCGGCGGCCTCGAGCACCTCGACCATGTCCCGCGCCCCAGTATCGGCCAGGGTTTCGGAAAACGAATCCGCCCACAGCAGCACCCGCTTGGTGCGCCGACGCGGTCGGGAGGCAAGGCCGCGCTCGCGCGCCCAACTGCTGAACCTGCGCGCGAGCAGGGGCGGCATGGGCCGGGCGGGGTCGATGCCGGCGAGGCGGAAGGCGGTGCGTCGGATGGGGGCGAGGGACATGACCCGGTTGGCCAGGCCCGCCACCGGAGGCAGGGCGGTGGCCAACCTCGTCCACCTGGGCAGCTGGCCGAGCAGGTAATGGAGGAGTGGGCGGGGTTTGCCCCGGTAGGCGCGGTAGAGGGCCTCGGATTTGTACCTCGCCACGTCCACCCCGGTCGGGCAGTCCTTCGAGCAGGCCTTGCACGACAGGCACAGGTCGAGGGAGTCCATGACCTCCGGCGCTCCCCACCCGTCGATGAGGGAGCCATTGGCCACCTCCTCCAGCACCCTCATCCGGCCCCGGGTCACATCCTTCTCATCGCGGGTCGCCCGATAGGAGGGACACATGAAGAATCCGGCTCCGAACCGGTCGGCTCGGCAATTGCCCACCCCGGTGCACCGGTGCAGGGCCGCGGTGAGATTTCCGCCGTCCTCGGCGAAGGAGAAACCGCCCTCGGCCATGATCTCGGCCGCCGCGGGCCGGCGCAGATAGCTATCGATGGCATCGGGTTCGACGATGACCCCCGGGTTGAGCACGTGATCGGGGTCGGCCAGCTGCTTGATCTGGGCGAACAGGTGGAGGATCTCGGGCGAATACATGCGCTCAAGTAGCTCCGAGCGCGTCCTGCCATCACCGTGCTCGCCAGATAGCGAGCCGCCGTAGGACACGACGAGGTCGGCGGCGGCCTCGAGGAAGGCCCGCGAGCGCGCCCGCCCGCCCGGCTGGTCGAAGGGAAGGTCGATGCGGACATGTACGCAACCATCGCCGAAGTGCCCGTAGGGGATGCCATCCAGGCCGTGCTCGGACATGAGCCCCATGAGGTCGGCAAGGTAGGGGCCCAGGCGCTCCGGCGGCACGGCCGAGTCCTCCCAGCCGGGCCAGGCCTCCGCTCCGCCCTCGGTGCGCCCGCCCAGCCCGGCCCCATCGGCCCGGATCCGCCACAGGGCTGCCGTTTCGGCGGCGGTGGCGGGAATGTGATGCTCGAGCCCCCCGGCATCGGCGGCAATCGCCTCGGCCGCGGCTCGGGCGGCGGCCGGACTCTCCCCGTCCACCTCGATCATGAGCCAGCCTCCGCCGCGCGGCAGCTCGGGAACCGAGCCCTTGGCGCGGCGCACCACCTCGACGAGGCGGGAATCCAGGCCTTCGATGGCGAGGGGGTGGTGGGCGAGGATGGTGGGCACGGCGCCGGCCGCCTCGATCATGTCCGCATAACCGATGACGAGGAGGGTGGGATTGGCGGGTAGCGGCTGGAGATTGACCTCGGCCTCGGTCACCAGGGCGAGGGTGCCCTCGGAGCCGACGAGGAACTTGGCGAGGTCCCGGCCCCGCTCGGGCAGTAGATGCTCGAGGCTGTAGCCGGAGACCTGCCGGGAGAACCTGCCCATGTGCGTGCGGATGAGGGCCAGATTGGCGTCGATGAGGCGCTCCAGGCCGGGGATGGGGCCGAGGCCGGAGCCGGCGGTGAAGGCCCTGCCCCGCCCGTCAATGACCGACAGGGAGGACACGTTCTCGGCGGTTTTGCCCCAGGCAACGGCGTGCGGACCGCAGGCATTGTTGCCGATCATGCCGCCGAGGGTGGCCCGGTTCTGGGTGGAGGGATCCGGGCCAAAGCGAAGTCCAGAGGGCCGGGCTAGGCTCTGAAGATCGGAGAGGATGACGCCGGGCTGGACGCGGGCGAGCCTGGCGTCGGGGTCGACGGAGAGCACCTTGTTCATGTGCCGGGAGGTGTCGAGGACGATTCCCGGGCCGATTGAATTCCCGGCAATCGAGGTGCCTCCCCCGCGCATGGTGAGCCCGAGGCCCTCACGGGCAGCAAAGTCCCGCGCCGCCGCAATATCCTCAGCATCCGCCGGAAAGGCCACCACCTGAGGAACCACGCGGTAGTTAGAGGCGTCGGTGGAATATTCGGCCCTCCGGCGGGCCGAGGCCTCCGCCTCTCCGGACATACGCGAGGCCAGGGCCTGCGCGATCTTTGATGATTCCGCCATGGGGCCAGTCTCCCACAGGCCTCCTGGGCCCCTGGGCCCGGTCCACGCTGCGGGCCGCCCCCTCCGGCCTCGATGCGCTACGTGCTCGAGCCTGGTCTGAGGGGCTCCGGGGCCGGGGCTAGAGCCTCAGGAGCGCAAGCCGCATCATCATCTCGGCGGCTCGGGTGGCATTGCCCTCCCCGGCCGCGAGCGCCTCCTCGAGATCGCCGGGTCCGCGCTGCAGGGGAATAAGGGCGACAAAGCCGGCCCGGTAGAGGGCCTCTTCGTCCTCGATCGATCCGGCCAGCGCAATGACGGGGGTGGAGCCGGCCAGGCCAAGCACCCCGGCGGGCACCTTACCGCGCAGGGTCTGCCCGTCCATCTTCCCCTCCCCCGTGATGACGAGGTCGGCATCGGCCACAAGCTCGCGCAAGCCCACCGCCTCGGCGACGAGATCGAATCCGGGGCGCAGCTGTGCCCCGAGCATGATGAGGGCATAGCCGAGGCCACCGGCCGCGCCGGCGCCATCCCGTTCGGCCCGCTCTCTGTCCCAGCAGGTGGCCAGCCGGTCCAGCACGCCGTCGAGGAACTCAACATCGGCCGTGCTCGCGCCCTTTTGTGGGCCGTAGATGGCGGCCGCCCCCTCGCTGCCCAGTAGCGGATTGGTAACGTCGCAGGCCACCTGGATCTCCACCTTAGCCAATCTGGAATCCACACCGGTGGTGTCCACCGTCGCGAGGCGGGCAAGGCCGTCCGGATTCGGCTCCAGCTCCTCGCCAGAAGAATCGAGGAAGCGGGCCCCGAGGGCGGTGAGCATGCCCGCGCCGCCATCATTCGTCGCCGAGCCGCCAATACCCACGAGCAGGCGCTGCGCGCCCGCATCAAGGGCGGCCCTCATCAGCTGGCCGACGCCGCGAGTATCGGCCCGGCGAATGTCTCGCTCGGAGGAAGGAATGAGGTCGAGGCCGCAGGAGCGGGAGGTTTCGATAATGGCGAGGGGGCCGGCCACGCCGATCTGGGCGCGGATGGGCCGGCCGAGGCAGTCGATGGTGTCAACCTCTCTACGCTCCGCGTCTAGCGCTACCGCCAGGGCATCCAAGAATCCCTCCCCACCATCGGACATGGGGACGATGTGGCAGGTATCCGAGGTGACGGCGCGCAGGCCGCGTTCGATGGCGCGAGCCGCCTGCGGGGCGCTCATCGACTCCTTGAAGGAGTCCGGGGCAATGACAATCTTCATGGCGCACCTCTTCCCGTTCTCCCCAGTATAGAAACGGGAGCGCAGCCGGGCACGGCGAATCCGCAATCTCTTCACCGACCCGCGGGCACGAAGCAAGGGGGCAGGCCGGAGCCTGCCCCCTTGAGTTCACGACTTACAGGAAGTCGGCCTCGGTTTCGTTGGCCACCGCTGCGCGGCCGGCCTCAAGCCTGGCCACGGGCACCCGGAAGGGTGAGCAGGACACGTAGTCGAGACCCGCCTTCTCGAAGAAGTGGATGGAGGCGGGATCGCCGCCGTGCTCGCCGCACACGCCGCAATGAATATCCGGATTGGCATCCTTGCCGCGGTCCACGCCCATCTTCACCAGCCGGCCGACGCCGTTGACGTCGATCGACTCGAACGGGGAGACCCCGAAGACGGCGAGGTCGAAGTACTCGTTGAAGAACGTGGCCTCGACGTCGTCGCGGGAGAAGCCCCACGTGGTCTGGGTGAGATCGTTCGTGCCGAAGGAGAAGAAGTCCGCGGCGCGGGCGATGTCGTGGGAGGTGAGGGCCGCGCGCGGCAGCTCGATCATGCAGCCGATCGGCAGGTCGAGGGAGGTTCCGTACTCCTCGTTGACCTCGCCGATGATACGCTCGGCATCGTCCCGGATGATCTGCAGCTCACGCACCGATCCGATGAGCGGCACCATGATCTCGGGGCGGGGATCCCCACCATCCTGGATCCGGATTGCGCAGGCCTCGGCGATTGCGCGGATCTGCAGGTAGTACAGGCCGCGAATCTTCAGGCCCAGGCGCACGCCGCGCAGGCCGAGCATGGGGTTCTCCTCGTGCTGGGCGCGCACCGTGTCGTAGAGCTTCTGCTCTTCGGCCGTGATTTCCTCGCCCTTGGCCTCCTTGACCGCGAGCTTGATC
Source organism: Flaviflexus sp. (assembly GCA_030537635.1). Taxonomy (GTDB): domain Bacteria; phylum Actinomycetota; class Actinomycetes; order Actinomycetales; family Actinomycetaceae; genus Flaviflexus. The sequence goes on from JAUNVM010000038.1 coordinate 8,858, forward strand.
GACAGGTCGGTGAGGTTGGGCAGGAACTCGTGCAGCGGCGGATCAAGCAGACGCACCGTGGTGGGCAGCCCGTCCATGGCCTTGAGAATGCCGACGAAGTCGTCGCGCTGCAGCGGACGCAGGGCCTTGAAGGCCTCCTCCTGCTGTTCCTCGTTCTCGGCGAGAATGACCTTCTCCACCAGCTGGCGGCGGTCGCCGAGGAACATATGCTCGGTGCGGCACAGGCCAATACCCTCGGCACCGAAGGCGCGGGCGCGCTCGGAGTCCTCCGGATTATCGGAGTTGGCGCGTACCTTGAGGCGACGCATCTCATCCGCGTGGGAAAGGATGCGGTCAACGGCGGTCACCAGTTCCTTCGTCGCCTCATCCGCGGCGGCGGCCAGGCCGGCCTCCAGGCCCTCGGAAATGTAGGTGAGCACCGGGGAATCCACCACCGGCACGTCCCCGTAGAAGACCTCGCCGGACGAGCCGTCGATCGCGATGATGTCGCCGGCCTTGAGCACCCGGTCCGAACCCTTAACGGTCACGGTGCCGGCCGCCTCATTGACGGTGAGCGCCTCGGCACCCACCACACAGCAGCGGCCCATGCCGCGGGCCACGACCGCCGCGTGGGAGGTCTTGCCGCCGCGGGCGGTGAGCACACCAGCCGAGCACACCATGCCCTCGAGATCATCCGGATTGGTTTCGCGGCGCACGAGAATGACGGAGGCCCCGGCATTGGTGCGCTCCACGGCCTGAGCGTTGTTGAAGACAACCTCGCCCACCGCGGCGCCCGGAGAGGCCGCCATCGCCTTCGTGATGACCTCCTTCTTCGCATCCGCATCGAACTGCGGGAACAGGAGCTGGGTGAGCTGCTCGCCGGTGACGCGGGTCAGCGCCTCGTCCTTAGTAATGAGGCGTTCGTCCACCAGCTGGGAGGCAATCCGGAAGGCCGCCGAAGCGGTGCGCTTGCCCACGCGGGTCTGCAGCAGCCACAGCTTGCCGTTCTCGATCGTGAACTCGATATCGCACATGTCGCGGTAGTGCGTCTCAAGCTTCTCCATGACGGCCAGCAGCTCGTCATAGGACTTCTTGTCGATCTTCTCCAGATCCTCCAGCGACAGGGTGTTGCGGATGCCGGCGACGACATCCTCGCCCTGGGCGTTGACGAGGTAGTCGCCGTACACGCCGGTGTGACCGGTGGAGGGATCGCGGGTGAAGCACACACCGGTACCGGAGGTATCGCCCATGTTGCCGAAGACCATCGTGCAAATGTTGACCGCGGTGCCCAGGTCGTGGGGGATGCGCTCGCGGCGGCGGTAGATGTGGGCGCGCTCGGTGTTCCAGGAGCGGAAGACGGCCTCGATCGCCAGGTCCATCTGCTTGCGCGGATCCTGCGGGAAGTCCTCGCCGGTCGCGTCGCGCACGATCTTCTTGTACTGGTCGACGAGCTCCTTGAGATCATCAACGGTGAGATCGACGTCATTGTCAATCCCTTTGGACTCCTTGAGCCCATCGAGAGCATCGGAGAACAGGTCGCCATCAATGTCGAGCACGGTCTTGCCGTACATCTGAATGAGGCGGCGGTAGGAGTCCCAGGCGAAGCGATCCGAGCCGGACATCTTCGACAGGCCCTCAACGGACACGTCATTGAGTCCAATGTTGAGCACCGTTTCCATCATGCCGGGCATGGAGAACTTGGCGCCGGAACGGACGGAGACCAGCAGCGGGTTGGAGTCATCACCCAGCTTCTTGCCCATCTCCTGCTCGACCTCACGCAGCGCGTGGGTGACCTCCACGTCCAGGCTCTCGGGCACCTGATCGTCCTTGAGATATGCCCGGCAGGCCTCGGTGGTGATCGTAAATCCCGGCGGAACCGGAATCCCGAGCTTCTTCATCTCGGCGAGGTTAGCACCCTTGCCGCCGAGCAGATCTTTCATGTCCTTATCACCTTCGGTGAATCGGTACACGTACTTTTCCGTCATCCGCGTTCCTCCATTGAAACGTGCCTTAATTGTGGCGGGCTCAACTCAGCGCAGTGCCCGCACCTACATTAACAATTGGGACCTAAGTAGCGCGTGACCTAGGTCCCCGGAGTGTGGCCGCGCCTACTCCGCCAGGAGGAAGACCAAGCAGCGACTTCATCACCCTTCCACGCCTTGAGAATACGTGCCGAAGAAACGAGGAAAGATCGGGGTTCACAGCGGGTTTTCCCTGGGGGCAAGTTTTGGCTTTCGGCCGAAAACTGTGACTCAACATCGTAACGCGGGGTAGACTGAATCATATGGTGAGGTCTGATTCATCAGCCCTCATTGTCGGCACTCCCCTACGGGTTCACCCAGGCGTCCCCTCGCCTGCACTCAACACCACCTGTCGCTACCGGAACGGACAGCACAATGCCCACGATCATCGACAACATTGCCCACGCAATCGAATCCCGCGGGTTGTCCCAGCGTGACTTGGCTGAGCTCACCGAGATCTCTCAGCCGACACTCTCCCGAATTCTCTCCGGAAGGCGCCCCGTCAAAGCCGGCGAGCTCATCGCCATCGCCGAGGCCACCGGCGCCAGCTTGGAGGCTCTGCTCGATGAATCCGACCTGACGACTCGGGTCCAGTACGCCGCACGAGCCGACGGCTCGGCGGGGATGGAAGCCATGCGCACGACGCTGCTGCAGTTTTGCGCGCTCGACGCTTTTCTGGATGAGCATCTCATCGAGGAGGCTCGATAATGGCCAGCACCAATGAACAGCAGGCGGAACATAAAGCAGCGGAATTCCGCGATCGACATTCACTGGGAACCCGACCGCTGCCGAGCGATCTTGTCGCCCTCATTGAAGAGACCACCGGGCACGATGTAGCAGTCGTGAAGGTTGGAAATGACGGGCACGGAATGACGATGAGGGATCCTCGCTCGGGCAAGGTTTTCATTGTCGTAGCAGCAACCCGCAACGTCATGCGCCAGCGAAGCACCCTCGGCCACGAGCTCGCTCACGTGCTGTTTGAGGACTGGAATCACCCCGGCACGGCGAACTCCAACCAGACGCACCGCCCCCCTCAAGAAATCCGAGCAGATGCATTTGCCCGGCACCTCCTCATCCCGCAGAAGGGCCTACTGGACTTTCTTGGCGCCACCAAGCCACCCCTCACCACTGCAGCTTTCTCAGAGGTCGTTCGTCATTTCATGGTCTCGCCAGCTATCGCGGCTATCGCTTTGGAAAATGCGAAATTGATCGACCGGGTCACGAAGGAACACTGGCGGGAATTGAGCACACCGAAGCTGGCCGGACAGTTTGGCTGGTCTGACCAATACCGAGCGCTGTCCGCGAGCACCAACACCCCGCGCAGTCCCCGCCGACTTCTGGCGCGAACCATCGAGGGGTACCGCGAAGGAGTCGTTTCTTTAGAGAAACTGGCACTTCTTCGCGCGCAGTCAGCTGAAGACACGCTCCGGGAACTGGAGAGCGCCTCAATCACCCCCGACCCGGTAGATGACCCAACGATCGACGTCTCTGAGCTACCCATCTTTCCGCGCAGCTCTGATCGCCGATAGCACAGAGGTTTCTAACCCCTCCAACCACGCCGCTGATGTCTGCTGAAGACAGTTGCATCATTGATGCAGGGCCCGCCCTCAGCTTCTTGAGCACCAATCTGCAACGCGAGCTTTTCACTGTCTTTCCTTGAACTTTTGTACCGGAGGCAGTGCGCGACGAGATCGAAGCGAAATGTCGCCGCGACCAGCGGTTTTCTGAGGTTCGGCGCGTCATGAAAACCGCTGGATCACGCCTCGTCACCTTGGCAGACGACGTTGATCACGAGTTGGCAAGCGCACTAAGGGTGGTCTCTGGCATTCCCGCACGTGAGCGACTTGAGACCCCCCGAGATCTCGGGGAAGTCGTTGTTATCGCCCACGGGATCAAGATGGCCCGATCCGGCGTTGATGCGTACCTCCTCATTGATGACCGCGACGCTCAGCGCCGAGCCCACCGGGCCGCGAGAACAATCGCCAAGGAGCAACAAAGGAATCCCTCGATTGGAAATATAAGGATCCTGAGCTCGGTTACGATCCTCAGAGCACTCATTGATTTGGAGGAAATCACACATATTGAGGGGCTGCGAAAAACCTTCAACAAGCTCCACACCACATCGTGGAGCCTGGAGAAGTCGGACCTCAATGACCTCGAGAATTACTTCCGCTCCACACGCAAGAGCAGGCCATGAGGATATCCCTATCGGCTTGAGAAGGCGGTCCCCGGACATGCGGCTCGGGCCCAACTTATCGTGGTCAGAGAATACGTCAGACAAGGTCGCTCCGTTCCGCCTGCCCCAGCCGCACACGGAGCCACGCATCATGCAGCCCCTTGGGATCGCACAGGCATCTCAACCTCCGCCGCTTCGGTTCCACAGGGGCGCCGACAATGAACCCCGCGCTCGCTGCCTGACTAGTTCTGCGGCGAGTGCGGCGACGATCCCGGCACACTCAGCGCTCGCCGATCGCGGTTCACTATCACCACACGCATACCCTATCGAACCACATTCGCAGCCCCCTTAAATGGCATCCCTAATATGAAACTAATTTCGCCATCTCCCATGATGGTTCCCGATGCGGCCACCGGTGAGGCGTCGTAACATCATTTCCATATCTGCCAATTATCAGACATATTTTTGCCGAAGGGGGTGAAGCCACGGGAGCCTGCACATTCCTTGCGGGAGTATCCTCAGCTGCGCCCACCCAGGCAGCAAGAGGCAGCTCGCGCAGCACTGGAAGGAGAGTGTTCCCAGTCTCTTCAGTCGGACAATCCATGACCGGCGTCACCGCCAGTCAACAGCAGGACGATATCCATTCCAGCAACACCGTCAATCGTGAGGCAAGGAGCGCACAGTGCGCGCCTCCGCACCAACTGTGCTGTTCGCCGGAGAACAGTGCCACCCTGTCTTCTCAAGGATCACAAATGCAGACCTTCACTAAGTTCGATAAAGCTCTTGTCGCTATTGGCATACTAGGAATGATCATCACGCTGGTGTATCTGATCGCTTCCGCAAATAGAATCTACGTTCTCGAACAGCTCATTGGAGAGATGGACTCTGAAGCAACGCTCGAGTTGATCAACCGAAATCACAAGGCGTTGCTCGGAGCTTATGTCACGCAGATTTGCTTCATGGTCCTGATTTTTCGCCAGCTCCGAAGGATTGGTACCTCCTCCTGAATCAGTCCGCATGAGCTCGCTTCGTCCGGACTAGCGATAGCTTCGCACTCGTCCTGACGGCGCTCAGGCCGCGTGCTGGCTGGCGGTGCGCTGACGTTCCTCCGTCCAGGCGTAGCACCGCACATTTCACATGCTGCGCCTAGCGTCACCCGGTAATTTGATGCGCGCACAGTCCCGCGCAAAGGAGCGCCCGAGACGACATTTAGGCCGTGGGATAAAGGCTGGGGCCCGACCGTGTGGCCGGGCCCCGCGTTGGTGGTCGTGGGTTACATGATGCCGGTGATTTCGCCGTCGGTGACGTCGATGCCGAGGGCAGCCGGGGTCTTGGACAGGCCCGGCATGGTCATGATGGCGCCGGCGATGAGGACGATGAAGCCGGCTCCGGCCGAGAGGCGGACCTCGCGGATTTCCACCGTGTGATCGGTGGGGGCGCCGAGCAGCTTCGTCGTGGCGAAGGAGTACTGGGTCTTGGCGATGCACACGGGCAGGTCGCCGTATCCGGCCTCCTGGAGCTGGGCGAGGCGCTTCTTCGCCGGTCCGGTGAAGGCCACGTTGCCGCGGTAGATCTTCTCCACGATGGTCTTCGCCTTGTCCTCCAGGGACAGGTCATCGGCGTAGGCGCGCGGGGCCTCGTTCTTCTCCGCCGCGTGCGCTTCGATCTCCGACATGACGACCTTGGCGAGCTCCGTGGCTCCCGCCCCACCGTCAGCAAAGTGGGTGGTGGGCACGGCCTTGACCCCGAGCGGGGCGAGCTCCTCGGTAATCGCGCTCATCTCCGCCTCGGTGTCGGTGGCGAAGGCGTTGATCGCCACGACAACCTTCTGGCCGAAGATCTTCTGCAGGTTCTCCACGTGCCGGAAGAGATTGGTCATGCCGGCGCGCACCGCTTCGACGTTCTCGGTCTCGAGGGACTTGAGGTCCACTCCCCCGTGGTACTTGAGGGCCCGAACGGTGGCGACGACGACGGAGAGATCGGGGGCCAGCCCGGTCTTGCGGCACTTGAGGTCGAGGAACTTCTCGGCTCCGAGGTCCGCGCCGAAGCCGGCTTCGGTGACCGCCACGTCGCCGAGCGCCAGGGCGGCGCGGGTCGCGATGATCGAATTGCAGCCGTGGGCGATGTTGGCGAAGGGGCCGCCGTGAATGAAGGCGGCGGTGCCCTCGAGAGACTGGACGAGGTTGGGCGACAGGGCATCCTTGAGCACGGCGGTGAGCGCTCCGGCGACACCGAGGTCGGCCACTGTCACCGGCTCGCCGTCCATGTTCCGTGCGAACACGATCTTGCCGAGGCGCTCACGCAGGTCATCGAGGTTCTCGGCGAGGCAGAAGATCGCCATGATCTCGCTCGCCGCAGTGATGTCGAATCCGGATTGGGCAACCAGGCCGTTGGCAGGCCCACCCAGGCCGGTGACAATGTCGCGCAGCGAGCGGTCATTGACGTCGATGGCACGGCGCCAGGACACGGTCTTCGGATTGATGCCCAGCGCATTGCCGTGGTGCAGATGATTGTCAATAAGGGCGGCAAGCAGGTTATTGGCCTGGGCGATCGCGGCAAAGTCGCCGGTGAAGTGAAGGTTAATATCCGCTTCCGGAACGATCGTGGCCTTGCCTCCGCCAGTGGCTCCGCCCTTCATGCCGAACACGGGGCCCATGGAGGGCTCGCGCAGGGCGA
>JAUNVM010000044.1 GCA_030537635.1 Flaviflexus sp.
CAGTACTACGCGCTCGGCCGCGCCATCGAAAACGCCGGCATCGACGCCCTCCTCATCATCGGCGGGCTCAAGGGCTACGAGGCGGCGGCGGGGATGATGGCCGAGCGACACCGCTATCCCGCCTTCAACATTCCCATCGTCTGCGTTCCCGCCTCCATCGACAACAACCTGCCCGGCTCGGAGCTGTCCGTGGGCGCCGATAGCGCGCTCAACAATAATGTTGAGGTGCTCGATCGGATCAAGCAGTCGGCCTCCGCCTCCCGCCGCTGCTTTGTCTCGGAAACGATGGGTCGCAACTGTGGCTACCTCGCGCTCATGAGCGCCATCGCCTCCGGCGCCGAACAGGTCTACCTCGCCGAAACCGGGATCACCCTCGCCCAGCTAGCCAAGGACACCGAGAAGATGATCCGCGCCTTTGAGGGCGGAAGGAGCCTCTACCTCGTGGTGCGCAACGAGTACGCCTCGGAGTACTACACCACCGACTTCCTCGCCCGCATCTTCGAGGAGGAGGGCGCCGGCCTCTTTGACGTGCGCCAGGCCGTGCTCGGGCACATGCAGCAGGGCGGCAATCCCAGCCCCTTTGACCGGCTGCTCGCCGTTCGCCTCGTCTCGGCCGCCATCACCGAGCTCGCCGACGTGTTCGCCGGCGGATCCAACCGATGCTCCTTCATCGGCATGTTGGCCGGCGAAATCCAAACCCACCCGCTCAGTCACCTCGATGATCACTGGGATGAAGCGACGCGCCTGCCCAATTTTCAGTGGTGGCTCGGTCTCAAGGATGTTGTCTCGGTGGTTTCCGATCCCACTTTCGACGCGTCCCTCGGTGTCCTGCCGATCATGGAGCAAGGCCCCATCCAGCAGATCCAGGACTAAAGCTTCCCGAAGGGCATGACCGGCGGGCGAGATCCCGCTTCCCGGTCATGCCCGGGAGGCGTGGCACCGCTTTGTCGCGCCTTATTCTCACCTCGTCGCCGCGCATCTCCATCCTGCTCGACGCTCGTGGCGCCATCCGCATGGAGCACCGTTGCTGGCACACCACGCACTTCTTTCCACGCATGTCCCGCCACCCCGACCCTCATCTCCACAAAGTTCGCTTGTGGCAACATTATTTTACGTGCCGTCGTAGACATCTGCGTGATCGGGTGCTAAGACTGAAGGTGCACCTTGTTTTCACCCCACAGGAGTAGTCGATGACGATGAAGATCAGTGTTCTCGTAGGATCACTCCGCGGGAAGTCCTTCGCCCGCCGGATTGCCAACCAGACCCTCACGATGTTCCCCGAGGGTATCGATGCCAGCATCGTGGAGATCCGGGATCTGCCGCTCTACGACTTCGACTACGATGATCCGGAGGTTCCGGAGAAGCCGACACCCGAGGAGTACCGGAAGTTCCGTGAGACGATCAAGGCCTCCGACGGCATCCTCTTCGTGACGCCCGAGAACAACCGCTGCATTCCCGCCTGCTTGAAGAATGCGGTGGATATTGGTTCCAAACCCAATAACGACGTGGCGTGGACGGGAATCCCGGTCGGCATCATTTCCCATTCGGTGGGCCGCATGGGCGGATACTCGTCGCAGAAGAATCTGCGCCTGGCCCTGTCCTACTTTGATATGCCGACCCTGGGACAGCCCGAGGTGTTCATCAATCAGTCCCACGACCGGATCGATGACGAGGGGAACTTTACCGATCCGAAGACCAAGGAATTTATCGAGAAGTACATCGCGCGCTTCGCCGATCTCGTCGCCGAGCACGCGGGGTAGTTCCGCGACAAGACAGCGGGGGCGGGCTTCAACCCCGCCCCCTCCCATATCCTCGTCCGTGTCCTCCGGGCCGGGCCCGGCTGCGCGACTAGTGCCCGGAAGGCTCGAGTCTCGGTGCGGTGCTACAGGATGCTGTCGAGCAGCGTCGTATGATTGCCGAAGCGGTGGTTGGTAGCCGAGACGGCCTGCTCAACGACGTAGGGCAGGAGCTCGACGCGCCCGCAGGGGCTCACCTCGTCGGCGTAGATGGCGACATCGACCGAGCCTTCGGTGGCCGCGGCAAGGGCCGCCGGATCCTCGCCGAGAAGGCGGATCCGCACGCCGTCGACCGAGTCCTTGAGGCT
>JAUNVM010000039.1 GCA_030537635.1 Flaviflexus sp.
GACCGGTCCATGGTGCCATGGAAGAACGGACCATGGTGCTCTGGAAGAACGGGCGGGCTTGAGATGTGAGCGACGTGACATTGGTCGGTTGCCGGTGAGCGATTCGTTAAGTGTGGGATTATTTGTCCATGGATAATGATCTCACTCCTGGCATTCACCCCACGACCAAGTCCTTGGATGCTGGTGCGCGCGCCTCCCTGGTCGAGCACAACGGCATTGAGGTTATCGCCGAATCCGAGCGCACCGCCTTGCCCTCGGATCTGTTTTGGCCGTGGTTCGCCGCGAACGTCTCCGTGTTTGGCATGAGCTATGCGGCCTTCATCTACGGCTTTGGCGTGTCCTTCCTCCAGGGCGTCATCGTCACCGTCATCGGTGTCACCGTGTCCTTCTTCCTGTGCGGCCTCATCGCCATTGCCGGTAAGCGGGGCTCCGCGCCGACGATGATCCTGTCCAGGGCCGCCTTTGGCGTCAAGGGCCAGAAGATTCCCGGTGTCTTCTCCTGGCTCATCTCGATCGGCTGGGAAACCTTCCTCGCCATCATGGCGACGCTGGCCACCGCCACCGTGCTCGCCCAGCTCGGCTGGGGTGGTGGCACGATGACGAAGATTGTGGCCTGCCTTGTCATCGCCGCCCTCATCGTCGCAGCCTCGGTGGCCGGCTATCACACGATCATGAGGATGCAGTCGATCCTCACGTGGCTGACCGGTGCCATCACCATTGTCTACGTGGCCCTCACCTTCGACGAGATCCACTTCTCCGCGATTGGGAACATGCCGGGCGGGGGACCGACCGCGGTGATCGGAGCCCTCGTCATGGTGATGACGGGCTTTGGCCTCGGCTGGATCAACATTGCCGCGGACTGGTCTCGCTACCAGTCCCGAGCCGCCTCCGGGCGCTCCATCGTCTGCTGGAACACCCTCGGCGGTGCGCTCGCCCCCACCCTCCTCGTCGTCTTCGGCCTCATGCTCATCGGCTCGCGCCCCGACCTGCAGGACGGCATCGTCAACGATCCGATCGGCACGCTCGCCACCATTTTGCCCCTGTGGGTGCTGCTGCCCTTCCTGCTCACCGCCGTTCTCGCGCTTGTCTCCGGTGCCGTTCTCGGCATCTACTCCTCGGGTCTGACCCTGCTCAGCCTCGGGGTGAAGATTCCGCGCCCGGCCGCCGCCTTTATCGACGGCGTCATCCTCACCGCCGGCACCGTGTGGGTGGTCTTCTTCGCCAAGGACTTCCTGGGCCCCTTCCAGTCCTTCCTCATCACCCTCGGCACGCCGATTGCCTCCTGGGCCGGCATTATGATCGCCGATATTGCGCTGCGCAAGAAGGACTATGACGAGGCCGCCCTGTTCGATCCCGAGGGCCGCTACGGCGCCTGGGACTGGACCTCGATCATCACCATGATCGTCTCCTCGATTATCGGCTGGGGCCTCGTCATTAACATGTTTGCCGAGGAGGCCGCCTGGAATAACTGGCAGGGCTTCCTGCTCGTCCCCCTGGGCGGCAAGGAGGGCTCATGGGCGTGGGCCAATCTTGGCGTCTTCGTCTCCCTCGTCCTCAGCTTCGTCGTCACCTACCTGGCCCGGTCCCGTACCGTCGCCATCCAGGAGGAGCGCGCGTGAGCAAGCACCTGCTCATCATCGACGGGCAGGAGATCTTCGCCGATTCTGGCTCACCCTGGGCCAGCCCCGCATGGCCCGGGGTGCAGGAGAATCTCCTGCGCCTGGCCGAACGCTTCCCGGTGATCCGCACCCGGTGGATTCCCCTCGCGCATCCAGCCGGATCCTGGCGTGACTACTTTGAGCAGTGGCCCTTCGCCAAGCTGCCCGTCGACCACCACATGCTCAGCCTGGTGCCCGCCGTCGCCCAGCTATCCGGGCCAATCATCGACCGGGACACCTTCGGCAAGTGGGGAGAAGAGCTCACCAAGCTCGTCGGGGACCATCCCCGCCTCATCGTTACCGGCGTGTCCACCGATTGCTGCGTGCTGTCGACCGCGCTCGCGGCGGCCGATGCTGGGGCATACGTGGATGTCGTGACTGATGCGTGCGCGGGATCGAGCCCGGAGAATCACGAGGCCGCCCTCGCCTGCCTGGCCCTCTACCCACCCCAGATCCGCCTGGTCACCACGGAGGAACTGATCGACCGCTCACCTGTGGCCTGAGTTACGATAGCAGGAGTGCTAGGGGAAGGGATGACGATGCGCTGCATCATCGAAACAAAGGACATTGTGCTGCGACTCTCTCGCGGCGACAGCTTTGACGTCAGCTATGAGAAGGTGAGCCCGGACCTGTTTCGGGTGGACCGCACCGACGAGACCATCGTCATCCGCCAGGTCTCGCGGACCAGGAAGACCACCTTCTCAATCGGCAAGAACGAGGCCGCCGTCAATGTCACCCTGCCGGCCGATCACCTCAAACACCTCTCCGTGGCGATCAAGGCGGGGCTTGCGGAGGTGACCGATATCGAGGCTGGATTTCTTGAGCTTGTCGTGACCGCCGGGATGATCCGCCTCACCGATGTCACCGCCCATCAAACCTCCCTGGAGATTAACGCCGGGGCGGTGCATATGAAATCGGTGGCCGCCGGCCAGGCCAAGATGGATGTGAGTGCCGGATCCCTGCGCTCGAAGAACACCACCTTTGCCGGCGGTGCCCGCATCACGAACAAGATGGGAGAGGTGAATCTCAAGGGGGCCCTGCCCGAGGGCGCCGGATATTCGGCCCGCTCCACCCTCGGCTCAATGAAGGTGGGCGGCCAGGTCGTCTCCGGTATGGGAACGATCCGGGTGGAGGGCGATCCCTTCTTCGAGATCACCAACATGACCGGATCCGTGCGGATCTCCTAATCAGTCGCGCCGGCCCAGCCTTGCTGGGCCGGCGTGCGCTTGCCGGACTGGAATCCCCGGGGTGGCGGATTCGTGGCACGCAAGGGCGCGACGTCTGCTGCCTATCCGCCGGGCTCCCAGGCTTCTAGTGCGGCTTTCGGAGCAGATTTTGCCGCGGATGCCGCTGCGGCGGGATGGGGACTATGCCCGGTGGAGGGTTCCGTCTTCCATGCGGTACACCTCGTCGCAGTAGCCGAGCAGCCGCTCATCGTGCGTGACCATGACCGTGGTTTTGCCAAATTCGTGCGTGAGGTTGGCCAGCAGCTCGGTGATCTCGAAGGCCCGCTCGGAATCGAGGGAGGCGGTGGGCTCATCGGCGAGGATAATGGCGGGATCGTGAATGAGGGCGGTGGCGATGGCGACGCGCTGGCGCTGTCCGCCGGAGAGGTCGGCGGGATATTTGGCCGCGATATCGGCGATGCCGAGCTTGGTGAGAAGCTCCTCGCGCCGCTGCGGACTGGCGGGGTTTCCGGACACCTTGCCGTGCAGGAGTAGCTGATCTGCCACGGTGAGGAAGGGAACGAGGGAGGAGGCCTGGAGGATGAAGCCCACCTGAGTGAAGCGAATCTTGGCCCGCTCCTTCTCGCCTGCCTCCTCGAGCCGGGTGCCGCCCAGGCTGACCGAGCCATCGGTGGGGGTGCGCAGCCCGCCCATGATCGTCAACAGGGTGGACTTGCCCGAGCCGGAGGGGCCGATGATGGCGACGAAGCGGCCGGGCCCGATCGATAGGGTGCATGAGCGCAGGGCGTGAATCTCTTCGTCTCCCTGGCGGAAGGTCTTGGTGACGCCGTCAAGCTCGATCATTCAATGGCCTCCACGGGATCGATACGAGAGACGGTGCGCAGCGGAATGAGGGCACCGATGAGGGTGAAGACGAAGAAGGCGATGGTGACGGCGACGTAGATCGTTGGATTGATGGCGAAGGGCACCGCCTCGGGTAGGACGAGCGAGGTGCCGAGTGTGGCGGCCAGCCCCGCCACCACGCCGGCCGCGGTGAGGACGAGGATCTGGGCGCCGCCCGCCCGCGCAATATAGCTGGTGGGAATGCCCTGGGCCTTCATGATCCCGAAGATGGTGGACTTTTGGAGGGTGAGAACGTAGATGAAGATCCCGAGCATGAGGGAGACGATGAGGATGAGGGAGCCAATCATGAGGGAGAAGGTGAGGATCTGCGCCCGATATCCGGGAAGATTGTCTATGAACTCCGCGACCGGCACCTGCTCCAGTCCATCCCGCAGCTCCGGGGTGAGCTGCCCGCGCAGAACCACGCCCTGCGGCGTTGGCTGACCGCCGGCGTCGACGAATGCCGAGGGATCGACGAACAGGGTGGGGGAGGCCTGGAAGCGTGCCCCGGTGGTCATGGCGGTGACGGTCCAGGACATGTCGCTGCCCGGAATGGTGACGGAATCGCCCACCGCGTAGTCCCCGGCATTCGGATCCATGGCGATCTCGCCGGGCCCCTCGGGCATGGTGCCTTCGGTCAGCTCGGGGGTGAGGAACCCGTCAATTGCCATGATAAAGACGTTCTCCCGACCCTCGTCCCGGGCGAGGACGGCGGGGGCGAGGCTGAGCACGGCACCATCATCGCCGGCCCAGCGGGACAGCTCGGCAGCCTCATCGGCCGACAGATTAGACGCGAGGGCATTGCGGTTGGCCGAGGTGGCGAGGATGAGGGAATCCGCGTCCCATTCCTCAATGGCCTCGGTGTACGAGGAGGCGAGCCCGTAGGCGAGTGCCCCGAGAAAGTAGACGAGGTAGGAGACGAGCGCGATGATGATGGTGATGAGCACGAACCGCGAGGGTGCGTGCCTGATCTCCCTGAGCGCGAGAAACATCTAGTCTCCCATGCAGGTGCCGACGTGCCGGGCCGCCGTGATCCACGGGTGGTCGAGCGGAACCGTTTTGAGGTTGCCGGCCACCTTCGACAGCGGCACCGGGACGGCCTGCTGTCCCTGGGAGGCAACGGTGACACCGTAATGGCCCTCGGATACGAGATCAGCTCCGGCCCCGCCGAGCAGGGTGCCGAGGAGTCGATCCTCAGCATTTGGGGTGCCGCCGCGCTGAATGTAGCCGAGTACCGTCACCCTGGCCTCCAGCCCGGTGGCGGCCTCCAGCTCCTCCGCCACCTTGAACGCATTGCGCCGGTGGGCGGCCTCAATCGAGGCGCGGTGCGCCTTCGCGGCCGCCTTGGCTTCGGGAGAGGACGCGCCCTTGACGAGGGCTTCCGCAGCTTCCATGTCCTTCGTGTCCGCCACGTCGCGGGCGCCCTCGGCGATCGCAACGACGGAAAAGCCCCGCCCGTGGGCGGCCCGCTGCCGGATCGACTCGGCGATTGACTCAATCTCATAGGGAATCTCGGGAAGCAGAATGATGTCGGCCCCGCCGGCGATGCCGGCGCCAAGCGCCAGCCAGCCCGCCTTGTGACCCATGATTTCGCAGACGATGATGCGGTGATGAGAGTGGGCGGTTGAATGCAGCCGGTCAATTGCCTCGGTGGCGATTCCGAGCGCCGTGGAGAAGCCGAAGGAGGTGTCGGTATGCGCGATATCGTTATCGATGGTCTTCGGCAGGTGAATGACATTGAGCCCGGCCTTGACGAGACGATTGGCATTCTTTGCGGTTCCGCCACCGCCAATGCACACGAGGCCATCCAGCCCGTTCTTCTCGCAGTTCTCGACAATGGTGGGAATCATATCGACGGTGTTCCCGTCCACCTTCATCTTGTGCGGCTTATCTCGAGAGGTGCCAAGAATCGTTCCACCGGTGGTGAGGATTCCCGCGAGCGCCTCCCGGTCCAGCTCAACGAAGCGATTCTCGGCGAGGCCACGCAGGCCGTCGCGGAACCCGATGAGCTCCATGCCGTAATGGCCGAGGGCCGCTTTGCCAAAGCCGCGGATGGCGGCGTTTAAACCGGGGGAATCACCGCCGGCGGTGAGGATGCCAATGCGCTGTGCCATGGATGTCCTTTCGTCCCCACCAGCCTATCGGGTCAGCCCACCGCGCACTCGACAAGTCCGATCCCGCACCCGGTCTAGGCCACCGGGTGGTCCTGGTAGGACTCAGCGCTTTTGGTAGAGGCCCTTGCGCTGGTAGTGCGGTTCGCTGGTGACGTGGATGCCAAGATTGCGGAAGATCGTCTCGTCGACCGAACCGAGGATGGTTGTCGTGTGCACCTGGGTGCCGCGCAGGGCGCGCAGCTGCTCGAGGGCGCGCCGGGCAAACTCATCGGTGGTCGCCGACACCGACAGGGCGATGAGCACCTCATCGGTGTGCAGGCGGGGATTGCGCGAGCCGAGATGCTCGGTCTTCAGGCGCTGAATGGGCTCGATGGATTCGGGGGCCAGCAGCTGAATCTCGGGGTCGATGCCGGCCAGCTGCTTGAGCGCATTGAGGAGCATGGCGGCCGAGCAGCCGAGCAGGGCGGAGGTCTTACCGGTGATGATGGTGCCATCGGACAGTTCGATGGCCGAGGCGGGCGCCCCCGTCTGCTGGGCGAGCTCGATCGCGGGGGACACCGGGGCCCGGTCCGTTGTGCGCAGCGATAGCTTGCTCATGAGCAGGGCGATCCGCTCGGAGACATCCGGCTCCAGATCCGCCCGGCGTTCCTCGACTAGCGCGTGATAATACCGGCGGATGATCTCCTGGCGGGCGGCCTCGCGGCAGACATCGTCATCGCTGATGCACCGGCCCACCATGTTCACCCCCATGTCGGTCGGGCTCTGGTAGGCGCAGTCTCCGCTCATCTGCCGCAGCAGCACCGACAGCAGCGGGAAAACCTCGACATCCCGGTTGTAGCTGGTGGCCTGCGTACCGTAGGCGACCAGGTGGAAGGGGTCGATCATGTTGACGTCATCGAGATCCGCCGTCGCGGCCTCGTAGGCGAGATTGACCGGATGATCCAGGGGCAGATTCCAAATCGGGAAGGTTTCAAATTTGGCGTAACCCGCCGGAATGCCGTGCTGATAGTCGTGATAGATCTGCGACAGGCAGGTGGCCAGCTTGCCCGAACCGGGACCAGGCGCGGTCACCACGATGAGATCCCGGGTGGTTTGAACATAGTCATTGGCCCCGAATCCGGTTTCGGAAACCACGGCCTGAGTATCGGTCGGATAACCGGCAATGGTGCGATGCCGGGCCACCTTGAGGCCGAGGCGCTCCAAGCGCCGCTCAAAGTCCAGAGCGACCGAATTATCTTCACTCATGCGGGTGAGCACAACGTGCTCCACGAGGAAGCCGCGCTCGCGGAACACGTCGACGAGGCGCAGCACGTCCTCCTCATAGGAGATGCCCAGATCGGCACGCACCTTCTTGCGCACGAGATCCTTGGCGTTGATGACAACAATGATCTCCAGCTCCTCGCGCATTCGCGCCAGCATGTCAATCTTATTGTCGGGGGTGAAGCCAGGAAGAACCCGCGAGGCGTGATAGTCATCGAAGAGTTTCCCACCCATCTCCAGATACAGTTTGCCGCCGATCTCTTCGCGCCTGGCGGCAATGTGCTCCGACTGGAGAGTGATGTAGCATTCGCGGTCAAAGCCCAGCATGATCTTCCTTCACTATCGGCACGGTTGGATTATATGCGCCACCCCTCCACCCCGCACCCACGTTCGCGCTCATGTATGGGGCAAGACTCGCTCCGCCCCGCCACATCCATGGCCCGCATTCGGACGGTCGTCCGCCATGGCCCGGAGCGGCGAGAGAAGCTAGCGCAGCTGGCGCACCACGCGGGCCGGATTGCCCACCACGACGGCGGCCGGCGGAACATCCTTGGTCACCACGGCGCCGGCCCCAATCACCGCATCATCACCCACGGTGACCCCCGGCAGAATGATCGCCCCGCCGCCAATCCACACATTCGCGCCAATGGTGATCGGTCGAGCCGACTCAATCCCGGTGGCCCGCTCATCCGGATCGAGCGGATGAATGGGGGTGAGGAGCTGGACCTGCGGACCAATGAGCGTGCCATCGCCAATGCGGATGTCCGCCACGTCCAGGGCGGTGAGCCCAAAGTTGATGTACACCCGGTCACCCAGGAAGATATTGTCCCCGTAGTCAACATAAATCGGGCTCCGCACCTCGACGTCGTCGCCCACCGCACCCAGCAGGGCCCGCAGGGCCGGCTGCACCGCCTCGCCGCGCGCCTCATTAAACGCATCTTGGCGTCGGCGAGAATCCTCCTGACGCGCCGCGAGCTCATCATTCATCACATACCAATCCATGACCCCAGCATAGGCGCAACCTCCCGGAAGAGCGGCTCGGAGTCGGCGTATCCTTAGAGATAGTTCCCCCTACCCGAAAGGCGGGCCGATGGTGGCCCAGAAAGGTCAGCAGTCATGAGCGAGCCCATACTCGTTGTCGGTGAGGCCCTCGTCGATGTCATTGTTCGGGGTGATCAGCGCACCCCGCTGCCCGGCGGCAGCCCCGCGAACGTCGCCCTCGGACTGGCCCGCCTCGGACAGGATGATGTCACGCTTCTCACCCAGCTGGGGCCGGATGAGGACGGGGAGCTGGTGCGCCGTCACATCGAATCCTCCGGAGCCACGGTACGGGTCGAGGGAGCGCCCGAACACACGTCCCAAGCCATTGCCCGGCTGGCCGCCGACGGCTCGGCCACCTACGACTTCCAGCTCGACTGGAGCCTGCCCGACATCGACCTGCCCGACCTCACCCACCTGCACACCGGCTCCATTGCCACCTATCTCGCCCCCGGAGCCAACTCCGTGGCCGGACTCGCCAAGCGGGCGCGCTCGCGAGCCACGGTCTCCCTCGACCCGAATGTGCGCCCCGACCTCGCGGGGGAGGACGTCGGGGAGTACATCGAGGAGATGGTGCGCCTCGCCGATATCATCAAGGCCTCTGATGAGGATATTGAGTACCTCTTCCCTGAGGACGATATCGATGCGGTGATCGCCCGTTGGCTGGAGGCGGGCGCACTGCTCGTTGTTGTCACCCGTGGTGCGGACGGTTCGACGCTTGCCACTGCGTCCTGTCGCTGCGATATTGCCTCCCCGAAGGTGGATGTCATCGACACCGTCGGGGCGGGAGATACGTACATGGCGGGGCTGATTGACGAGCTGTCCAGGCGTTCCCTGCTCGGGGCTGAGGCGCGCCCCCGGCTCGGCCAGCTCGATGCGGATGAGCTTCGCGCCATTGGAGAATTCGCCGCTGCAGCGGCCGCCGTCACGGTGTCGCGCGCCGGCGCTGACCTGCCCACCCGGGACGATATTCGCCTCGGAGAATAATGCCTCGACGAGGCTGTGAGCAGCGGGTTTGAGTCTCGTCACTAAAGCAGGCGAGGGTTCAAGCTGCACGGGAATGACGCGTAGGCTGGAGGAATGCAGTCTACTTCGCGTTCTCTTGCAGCACTGGTCATTGCCGCCGTTATCGCTGTGGGTGGGTGCAGCTCAACCACGCAGTCGGACGAGCCGACGAAGAATGCCAAGCCGGCGAGCCTGACCAATCCCGTGGAGATCGCCCACGCTGCCGAGCCCACCGACGGAGCTGATCTCGAGGCAAGCAATCTCCCGGGGCAGTTGTTTACCCAGGCGCAGCTTGTCATCGCCACCGACGAGGAGCACCTGCCGGGTGCCACCTCGGCCGCTGTGGCGCTCGGTGCTCCCGTCCTGCGCGCGTCTGATCATCTCGGCGCAAATCTCGCCGATCTCGGTGTCCGGTACGCCATTGCCTTTGGTACCGATGAGCAGCTGAGGGACGAGGACGTGCTTGTCCTTGAGGAAAGCCAGGTGCCGGACATGGTTTCCCGGCTCGGCATCGAGCCCAGTTTTGCTCCCGCACCCGAGGACCTCCCCAGCGCGCTCACCGGCCTCGAGCCCGGTACGTTGTTCATGGCCAACCCGAATGCCCCGGCCCCCGCCGAACCCGAATCTGAGGCTGCGACGGAGCGGGAGGATACTTTCGAAGGCGCCGCACCGGATGGAACTGGCGACGCTGATTCCACGAATGCGGCCGGAGCTAGCGCAGGGAACGCCGATGACGCTGACGCACCGACCGGGGATGCCTCGGATGATCCGAGCGAATCGGCCGAGCCGAGCGAAAAGCCGACGCTTCCGCAGGAGATTCCGCCGCTTGTGGCGGGCACGGCCGCCGACTTCGCCATGGTGACGAATAGCGATGATCCCATCGTCATTGCCCAGGCCCGGGCGGCCGGCGCCGACGTGCATCTGCTGCGCGAGGATCCGCGCTCATCCTCGGTATCAACCGATATGCCCTCCCCATATGTCACCGTCTTCGATGAGGAGATGGCCGGGAAGTGGCGGGTTGCGACTGCGGGAGTTGAACTGCCCGGGGGCGGACAGCTCGTCTTTGACGGCAAGCGCTACGTTGCCCTCTACGGAAACCCGGCCTCGCCGGCGCTCGGCGTCCTCGGCGAGCAGGACACCCCCGCCACCGTGGCGCGGGCCGCCGAGGTGGCCCGGCTGTACGAGGAGTTGACCGACGATACTGTTATTCCCGCCCTCGAGATCATTGTGACGGTGGCTTCCGGGGCGCCCGGAGACGATGGGAACTACTCCAATGAGTGGGATCCGGATGGATTCATTGACCTTATTGAGGCCGCCGAGGAGGCCGGCCAGTATGTCATTCTTGACTTCCAGCCGGGGCGCTCGGACTTCCTCACCCAGGTCAAACAGTATGAAAAGCTGCTCGCCTATCCGCACGTCGGAATTGCGCTCGATCCGGAGTGGCGGCTTGGTCCCGAGGAGATGCCGCTGACCCGAATCGGGCACGTCGAAGCCTCCGAGGTCAACGAGGTCATCGACTACCTTGCCGACTATGTCCGCGACCATGATCTGCCGCAAAAGGCTCTCATTCTGCACCAGTTCCAGCTGCAAATGCTCCGAGACCGGGACCAGATTGACATTTCCCGGCCCGAGCTTGCCGTCGTCATCCACGCTGATGGGCAGGGCTCGCAGGGCGCCAAGGCCTCGACCTGGGAAACATTGCACACCGATGCTCCCGACGTGCATTGGGGGTGGAAGAACTTCTACGACGAGGACATTCCGCTACTGAGTCCAGAGGGAACCTACCAGGTGAACCCCACGCCGGACTTTGTCTCTTATCAGTAGCGGGCCGAAGAGGCTAGGCTGCGGAGCGCATTTGCGCCGATGGCTAACACCCCTTCCGGTGAGGAAAACCTGAATATACGGTGATAATATGACTAACCAGCCTCCCCATGTAGTGATCCTGGGTGGTGGGTTTGGTGGATTCTCCGCAGCCCGCGCCCTCCGTCGAGCTCGCGTTCGTGTGACGCTCATTGATCAGCGCGCTTTTTCCACCTTCCAGCCGCTGCTCTATCAGGTGGCCTCCTCCTCCCTCAATCCCGGAGACGTCACCTACTTCTTGCGTGCCGCGCGCGCCAAGCAGCGCAATCTGCGGGTCGAGACCGGCACGGTGAGGACCATTGAGGCGGACAAGAAGCGAGTGATCCTCACCGATGATCGGGCCGTGAGCTACGACTACCTTGTCGTCGCCACCGGCGTTGAGGCCAACTTCTTTGGGATCCCCGGTGCCGAGGAGCACGCGCTTCCGCTGTATACCCGGGATCAGGCCGTCGCCATCCGCGACCAGTTCACCGCCCGGCTGGAAATGTCGGCCCGGGCGCGCCAGTCCCTGCGCATGGTGATCGTTGGCGCCGGCCCCACGGGCGTGGAAACCGCCGGCGCTTTCGCGGAGCTCTATGACAAGGACCTGCCGGTCCTCTATCCGGAGCTGGATCGCGCCGATCGCTCCATCGCGCTGGTGGACATGGCCCCGCGCGTCCTCGGCGGCTTCTCCGAGGAATCCTCCGACTACACCGAGGAGGAGCTGGAAAAGCGCGGTGTTGACATCAAGCTCGGCAAGAAGGTCAAGGAGGTGCGCGAGGACGGAGTTCTTATCGAGGATTCCGACACCGGCGAGGAGGACTTCCTCGAGGGTGCTCTCATCATCTGGGCCTCCGGCGTGGGCGTTCCCAAGGCCGTCTCTAAGTGGGGTCTGCCCCAGGTGGGCGGCGGCCGCATCCCGGTCGATGAGCGGCTACGCGTGGAGGGACATCCCACCATCTACGCCGCCGGCGACATTGCCCGGGTTGGCGAGGGCAAGGGCCTGCCGCAGCTCGCTCAGCCCGCCAAGCAGACCGGTGACTACATCGGCCGGGACATTGCGGCGCGGATTGCCGGCGAGGAGCTCGAGCCCTTCGAGTATGCGGATTACGGCGTGCTTGCCACCATTGGCCGAGCCGACGCGGTAGCCGAGATTACGCACATGCCGAGACTGACAGGCTTTGCGGCATGGATGCTGTGGAACTCCGTCCACATCGGCACCCTCTTTGGCGGCCGCAACCGGCTCGCCTCCTTCGTCAATCTCACGTCGAAGTACCTGCTGTGGTCGAGGAACCAGAACCTCATCGTCGGCGATATTGAGTCGCGGATTCGCGAGCTCATCGCTCAGCGCAAGGACCGCAAGGCCAGGGGCAAGGACCCGGCCAAGGCCGGCAACTAGCGGCGCCGGGATGAGGCTCGGGTCATACCGAACGCGATGTGGGAGGGGCTAAGCCCCTCCCACGCTTTGCTCGGATGCTCGGGTTGGCGACATCCTTAAGATTGCGGCCGCTTGCGCACGTAGACCTGCTTGCGCACCCGGGCGATCACCGTGCCGTCGGCCGTGGTGATCTCGGTGGCAAACCAGCGCAGGTGCTTACTCCCGTCCGCGGTTGCGGAGCGAATGTCGGCAAGAATCTCGTCGGTGAGATGAAATTCGGCGTAGACCGTTTCCCGCCCCTTGGCGACAAACTCGATTTCGGCGGCCTTGTCCCACACCTGATAGTCCGGTCCAAGGGTGCGACCAATCATCATGACCCACCACGGATCGGTCATGGAGAAGAGGGAGGCGCCGTAGAGGGTGCCGAGATAATTGTTGGTGATCCGGTTATGCCGCAGCCGCACCCGAACCCGGCGAAAATCCGTCGACCACGAGAGGATCTTGATCGAGGAGCCCAGCAGCGGGGGCCACAGATTCATGAGGGGCCGGATAAGGCCCGGGCGGTCAACGAGTCGATCGAGGTCTTGATATGTGGGCAGGCGCATGGCTCCAGGCTAAATGCCGGCAGGGGACGGGCGAAGGGTGTCCAGTGGGTGGGCGCGTCGAGTTGCCCCCGGACAACCCAACCAGATAAGTTACCTACCATTCGGTAATTTGTGATGGCGAAGGAGCCACCATGCGCAGCGCAGCCACCTGGGCGAAAATCATCATCGCCCTCCTCGTTATCCTCCTCCTCGCGGGCGTCTTTGCCCTGCGGAGCATCACCCGGGCGGCCCTGCCGGACTATGAGGGCGAGGTGCGCCTGCCGGGGGCCGATGGTCGGATCGAGATCATTCGCGACGAGTTTGGCATCCCCTCCATCTTTGCGAGCACGGATGAGGATCTCGTACGCGCCCAGGGTTATGTGCACGCCCAGGATCGCTTCTTCCAGATGGACTACCGGCGTCACGTCACCGCCGGTCGCCTGTCCGAGCTGGTCGGCGACAATGAGCAGGCCCGCCAGGCCGATATTGTCATCCGGGCGATGGGCTGGCGGGATATTGCCACCGAGGAGTGGGAGCGGCTGGATGAGGAGACGCGGGGAATCTATGAGGCGTACGCGGAGGGCGTCAATGCCTACCTTGCCGAGCGCTCCGGCCCCGAGCTTGCCCTCGAATATCGGGTGCTTGGCCTGAGCCACGACCTTCCCGACATCGAGCCGTGGGATCCGGTGGATTCTCTCGCCTGGCTCAAGGCCATGGCCTGGGACCTGAAGAATAATCTCGATGAGGAGACCGCCCGGGTTCGTGCCTACGCGGCAATCGGCGATGCTGAGCGGGTCG
>JAUNVM010000001.1:0-20891 GCA_030537635.1 Flaviflexus sp.
ACCCCGGCCCCGGCGCCCACGACTCCGGCTCCGGCCCCGACCACACCGGCACCCAAGCCCAAGCCGAAGCCGAAGCCCAAGCCGCCGGCTCCGAAGCCCCCGGCTGGTGATACGACGAATTGGAAGCTGCGCAACTCGATTCTTGCCTACGGGCGCCAGTTCATGGGCACCCCCTACGTCTGGGGCGGCAAGTCCCCGGCCGGCTGGGACTGCATCGGCTTCGCACACTACGTCTACGCCCACCACGGCATCCAGATCGCCTACTCCTCCCACGGCGCCCAGTTCAACGGCGTGCGCGTGTCCAAGGCGGATGCTCGCCCCGGTGACCTGCTGTGGTGGCCCGGCCACGTCGGCATCTACACCGGAAACGGGATGCACATGGCGGCGGCCAATCCGAGGGCTGGCACCAAGGAAGACGTCATCTGGGGCAATCCCCAGTACCGCAACGTTATCGGCGACTAACGCCGGTTTGAGACGATGGCGATGAGGGCACTTCCCTCATCGCCATTTCTCTATCCCCGCCGGGCGTTTTCAGCCTGGCGGAGGCGTGTGTCGGGGGCAGAGCTCTCGGCGGCAAAGAGATCGGCCCGCCCACGAGGGGCGGGCCGAGGAGGCAGAACGGTTAGTAGCCGGCGTCCTTAGCGCGCTGGTAGGAGCGGCGAATCTCTTCTTCGGCAGCTTCGCGGCCCACCCAGTGGGCGCCCTCGACGGACTTGCCGGGCTCGAGATCCTTGTACACCTCGAAGAAGTGCTGAACCTCAAGGCGGTGGAACTCGGAAACATCCTCGATGTCGACACGCCAGGAGGCGCGCTGATCGGCCGAGGGCACGCACAACACCTTGTCGTCGCCGCCGGACTCGTCGGTCATGCGGAACATGCCAAGGGCACGGCACCGGATAACGCATCCGGGGAAGGTGGGCTCTTCGAGCAGGACGAGGGCGTCAAGGGGATCGCCGTCCTCGCCGAGGGTGTCGTCAATGAATCCGTAATCATCGGGATAGCGTGTGGAGGTGAACAGCATGCGGTCGAGCCGGATACGGCCCGTCTCATGATCGACCTCGTACTTGTTCCGGTTCCCCTTCGGAATCTCGATGGTGACATCGAACTCCAGCATGGCCTGCCTCCTTCGGCAACGTTTCCTCTACTTAAGTGTACGTCCCGTCGGCGACGTGACACACTAATGAGGTGAGCACACGTATGCGAGCGGGATTCGTCGCTGTTTTGATTCTACTTGGTGGGTACGTTCTTGCCGACTCGGTTGACCTCGCGCCGGGTATTCTCACAATGGAAGATCCGCCGCCGGATCCCGCGGCCTATCCCACGATCCAGGCCGCCGAGGCCTCCCTGCCCGACATTCCCAGGCAAAGCGGCGGCTCCCTGCCCTCGGCTGAGGTCATTGAGGCGGCCGTGAACGAACTCGCAGCTGATGATCGGATCACCGGGACTTTGTCCATGACAGTGTCGGATCCGGCGACCGGCGAGATCATCTATTCCCGCGACGGCAAGGCGGGACGGATTCCCGCCTCCAACATGAAGCTGCTGACCGGGACCGCCGCCCTCACGGGCCTGGGCCCCGAGGCCACCTTGGATACCACCGCCGTGCTCGACGGTGACACCGTCTATCTCGTGGGCGGGGGAGACACCCAGCTGGCCGCCGAGGACGGTGACCCGGATGCGATTGTGGGCCATGCCGGGCTCGGTGACCTTGCCGATGAGGCGGTCGCTTCGCTCACCACCCGCGGCATCGACAAAGTCAAGGTCGTCGTTGACGTATCCATGTTTGACACCCCCAGCTATTTCGACTCCCTCGATGAGGCGGACCGGATTTATGTCATGGCCATGGCGCCCCTCGCCATCGAGGGCGGCAAGCGCGCCGACGGCACCCTCGCCCCCGACCCGGCCGGGGAGGCCGTGGACGCCTTTGCTGCCGCCCTCGCCGATCGGGGCGTCACCATCACCTCCGCGGAAGCCGCTCGGGGCGTGGCGCCGGAGGCTACGGAGGACAACACGCTCGGGGTGGTGCACTCCGCGCCGATGCGGGAGATCGTTGAGCGCATGCTCACCGTCTCCGATAACACGATCGCGCAGAGCCTCGGCCACGTGCTGGCCGCCCGCACCGGCCATCCGGCTAATTTTGCCGGGGCGGCCGATGCCGTCATGGCGGAGCTGGCTAGCCGCGGCTACGATCTCACCGGCGTCGCGATCGAGGATTGCGCCGGCCTGTCGATTGAAAACCGGATCACCACCGAGCTGGTCTCCCAGATCCTCGCCGAGGCGGCCAGCTGCGACTGCGACATCGCCGCACTCGGATCGGGCCTGCCGATCTCCCACCTCACCGGCACGCTCACCAACCGGTTTGAGGATCCGGAGCTGCGCGGCCTCGTGCGAGCCAAGACGGGCACCCTCGTGCGAGCCAATTCCCTCTCGGGTTATATGGTGGTGCCGGAAGGCAGGCTGGTTTCCTTCTCCATCCTCATCGATGGGATTGAGCCAGGGACGACGGGAATTGCCCGCGCCGCCATCGACGACTGCCTCGAGAAGATTGCTGCCGGTAAGGAGTCCTCGTGATCGATCCGCTCATCGCCTTTCGTCGGGTGCGCCAGCTGGCGCCCTCCGGGCCGCGCACCACGACGGCGCGAGCCCGCGCCACCGTGGCGGGCTTGCGCGATTCGGCCCGCCGGGCCCCTGGCATTGTCGCGGAGCTGACCGAGATGGAGCACCTCGTGCGGGACGTCGAGGACATTCCCGTTTCCGTGCTAACCCGCCCGGGATGGGCGCAGGCGGCCGCCCAATCGGTGGGCACCCTGCTCGAGTCGGGCCCGGCTGCCGAGGCCTTCAATAGCCGGATCGCCTCGGAGGAATTCGCCGCGGCCCTCGCCTTCTTGGCCCCCCGCATCCTCGGCCAATTTGATCCCTTCGCGCTCACCGCGCTGCCCGATCGCGGCTTGCCCATTGCAGGACGCCTCCTCCTCGTCGCCCCCAACATTGCGGGATTTGATGAGCGTTTCGACCTGGATCGCAGGGACGTGCACATGTTCGTCTGCGTTCACGAATTCACCCACGCCTTCCAGTTCACGGCCGCGCCCTGGCTGCGCGATGTCCTCACCTCGAAGGTGCATGCGACGCTCGAGCAGATCCGCGAGGATTCTCGCGGCATGCACGAGGACCTGGCCGACATCATGACAATCATGTCGGTTCTCGAGGGCCACGCCGAGTACGTCATGAACCGGGTGCCGATCGCGCGGATTCCCTCGATCCGCCGGGTGACGGGGGCGATGGCGAGGCGGCGCTCCGATTCCTCGCCGCTGCGAGAGGCCGCCTCCCGCCTCCTCGGGTTGGACATGAAGATGGCGCAGTATCGCAAGGGCGAGGAATTTATCGCCCAGGTTGCTCGCCGCGCCGGACACTCCGGCGTCAACGCCCTGTGGGCCGACCCCCTCCACCTGCCAAGCCCCGCCGAGTTGGATCAGCCAAGCGTATGGATGGCGCGCGTGCTGGGCTAGCGGCCCGCCAGGCCGTTTCGCGGCTGCTCGAACCGGGCCCGGTCATCATCGCCTGCTCCGGGGGATCCGATTCCCTGGCGCTCGCCCGCGCCGTCGGCTTCGAGGCGAGGCGGGCCGGGGCGGTTCCCACCGCCATCATCGTCGACCACGGCATCCTGCCCGATTCGGCCGCCCGCGCCCGGTGGGCCCGCGATCAGCTGGACGGGGTCATGGCCGCCGAGATCATGAGGGTGGATGCGGTCGGTCCCGGCGGCCCCGAGGGCGCTGCCCGGCAGGCCCGCTACGGCGCCCTTGCGGCGGCCGCCAGGGCTCGAAACAACGCCCCCGTGTTCCTTGGCCACACCGCCGATGATCAGGCGGAAACCGTCCTGCTCGGCCTCGGCCGGGGTTCTGGCGCCCGCTCGGTGGCCGGCATGCGTGAGCGGGCCGCCCTCCCGACCGACTCGGAGCTCACCTGCATCCGCCCCCTGCTGCACCTGTCGAGGACCGATCTGCGAGCGGCGCTGAAGTATTGGGATCAGGACTGGCTAGAAGATCCCGGTAATCGGGCCGACGGGCCGTGGCGCACCGCGAGCGGAGAGGCGCTGGTGCGGGCTGCGATCCGGGAAGAGGCCCTGCCCGCGCTGTCCCGGGCCCTGGGAAAGGATGCCAGGTGGCCGCTGGTGCGCACCGCCGAGCTGCTGGCCGATGATGAGGAGCTGCTCTCCCAGCTCGCTGGTGAGCTCTATGAGCGGGCACGAACCTTTGAGGAAACCTCCGGAACGTGGGCGCTCCAGGTGGCCGAGCTGCGCGGCGTCCACCGAGCACTGCGCCGACGCGTGGTGCGGCTGTGGCTGCTCGCAGCCGGAGCCCGGCCCGGACAGCTCACCTCCCGACACATTCACGCGGTCGATGACCTGCTGACGGCAGGCCGCGGATCCGGGGTCGATCTACCCGGGCTTCGCGCGTCGAGAACGCCGCTTTTCATCGTCCGGGCGTGGGATAACATGGCAGAGCATGACAACAGGAAGGACTGCGGTGGACGCGAGCGATATGGGGACGGATCTGGATCGAGTGCTGTTAAGCGCCGAGGAGATTGACCAGCGCCTGGGGGAGATGGCGGCGGAAATCGACCGCGACTACCGGGACAAGGACCTGCTCATCATCGGCGTGCTCAAGGGCGCGGTCATGGCGATGGCGGACCTGTCGCGAAAGATCTCCGTGCCGCTGGCCATGGATTGGATGGCGGTGTCCTCCTACGGCTCGGGCACGAAGTCCTCCGGTGTGGTCCGTATTCTCAAGGATCTTGACACCGACATTGCCGGCCGCCACGTCCTCATTGTCGAGGACATCATCGATTCCGGCCTCACCCTCTCCTGGCTGGTCGCCAACCTGTCCTCCCGCAATCCCGCCTCCGTGCGCATCGCCACCGTGCTGCGCAAGCCCGAGGCTGCCCGAGTCGATATCGACGTCGCCTATGTCGGTTTCGACATTCCCAACGAGTTCGTTGTCGGCTACGGCCTGGACTACGCCGAGAACTATCGGCACCTCCCGTTTGTCGGCACCCTGGCACCCCACGTCTATGAATAAGTCATCGCATCATCGCCTGCCCGGCAACTCCCGTCCCACCGACCAGCGCGACCGGCGTGAGCCGGGAAAGCGCCCCTGGGATAAGCCCGCCAAGGCCGGCCCGCAGGACCGGCCGCCCCGGGGCAAGCCACCCCAGGGAAGGCAGGGAAAGCCCGGCGGCAAGCCGAAGGGACAGAAGGGGGCAGCGAACCTGAAGAACCGGCCCTGGTACACCTGGCTGCTCATCCCGCTTTTCCTCGTCTTCGGCTACTACATCTTCTTCGGCGGATCGGGCTATGCCCCGATCTCCACCTCGGAGGGCATGCGGCTCCTTGACGAGGCGAAGATCGAGCGTGTCGTCATCACCGAGGGCGCCCAATCAGTTCGCCTGGACCTGGAGAAGGAAGCCACCGTCTCCGACTCGAAGGGCAAGGACCAGAAGGTCGGCAAGAAGGTCGCCTTCCAGTACGTGCGCGAGCAGGGCGATGACGTGGTGCGGGCGGTCAACCAGGCCGAACCCAAGCACGGCTATAACTCGATCGTCCCCCAGGAATCCGTGTGGACGTCGATGATCCTCATGGTCATCCCGTTCATCGTCATCCTCGCGTTCTTCTTCTTCCTCCTGCCGAAGATCCAAAGCGGCATCGGCGGATTCGGCAAGATCAAGTCCCGCCAGGCCGGCGTGGACAAGGAAATGCCGGACGTGACCTTTGCGGACGTGGCCGGCGTGGAGGAGGCCGTCGAAGAGCTCGGCGAAATCAAGGACTTCCTCGAAACCCCGGAGAAGTTCCGGTCCATGGGCGCAAAGATCCCCAAGGGCGTGCTCCTGTACGGCCCGCCCGGCACCGGCAAAACCCTGCTCGCCCGCGCGGTTGCCGGCGAGGCCGGGGTTCCCTTCTTCTCCATCTCCGGCTCCGAATTCGTCGAAATGTTCGTTGGCGTCGGCGCCTCCCGCGTGCGCGACCTATTTGAAAAGGCGAAACAGTCCGCCCCCGCCATCATCTTCGTCGACGAGATTGACGCGGTTGGCCGCAGCCGCGGCGTCGGCATCGGCGGCGGCAATGACGAGCGCGAGCAGACCCTCAACCAGCTTTTGGTGGAGATGGACGGCTTTGACGCCACCACCAACGTCATCCTCATCGCCGCCACCAACCGGCCCGATGTGCTCGACCAGGCGCTGCTGCGTCCCGGCCGCTTTGACCGGCAGATCTCCGTCGACGCCCCGGACCTGCCCGGGCGCACGAAGATTCTCCAGGTGCACGCCGAGGGCAAGCCGCTCGACAAGGGTATCGAGCTCGCGGCGATTGCCCGACGCACCCCCGGATTCACCGGCGCAGATCTTGCCAACCTCATGAACGAAGCCGCTCTGCTGGCCGCCCGTCAGGGCGAAAAGACGATCACCGCCGCCGATCTCGACGAGGCCATTGACCGCGTCATCGCCGGCCCGCAGCGGCGCACCCGGGTGATGAACACGGACGAGAAGCGGATGACCGCCTACCACGAGGGCGGGCATGCGCTCGCGGCCGCCGCCCTTAACCACACCGACCCGGTCACCAAGGTGACGATCCTGCCGCGCGGCAAGGCGCTCGGATACACGATGGTGATGCCGACCGAGGACCGTTACTCCACGTCCCGCAACGAGCTGCTCGATCAGCTTGTCTACGCGCTCGGCGGCCGCGTGGCCGAGGAGATCGTCTTCCACGATCCGACGACCGGGGCGGCTAATGATATTCAGAAGGCCACGGCAATCGCCCGGAAGATGGTCACCGAATACGGCATGTCCGCCCGGGTGGGCGCGGTTCGCCTCGCCTCCGAGGATGCCGATCCGATGACGCGGATGGCCGGGGGAGGTAAGAACGAGTACTCCGATCGCATGGCCCACGTCGTCGACCAGGAGGTTCGTAATCTCATCGACGATGCCCATGATGAGTGCCACCGCCTCCTCACCGAGAACCGGGCCGTCCTCGACGAGCTGGCTGCCCGCCTGCTCGACAAGGAAACCCTGCTCGAGGGCGAGCTTGCCGAGATCTTTAAGCCCGTCATCAAGGCCCCCAAGCGGGAGCTGTGGCTGAGCTCGGAAGACCGGCCCGTCTCCGATGAGCCGCCGATCGACTTCCCCGCCAAGGATAGCGACGACGACCGGAGGGCAGGCACCGGCACCGAGAATGGCGCGCAGCACGGTGCGGCGGAGGAGCCGCACGGGGAGGATTCTCACGGAGGGGATGAGCGGTGAGCTACGACGCCGAGGGAGTCTCCAAGGCCATCTACGATCTGCTCGTCGCCATCGGCGAGGATCCGAACCGCGATGGGTTGAGGGACACCCCCGAACGGATGGCCCGGGCTTATGCCGAGATGTTTTCGGGGCTGCACACCGATCCGCGCGACGTGCTCTCAGCCTCCTTTGACGTCGACCATTCGGAAATGGTCATCGTCCGCGACATCACCATGTATTCCGTGTGCGAGCACCACCTGCTGCCCTTCCACGGGGTCGCCCACGTCGGCTATATTCCCGGCGAGGATGGCAAGGTGACCGGGCTGTCCAAGCTCGGCCGGCTCGTTGACGGATTCGCGCACCGGCCGCAGATTCAAGAGCGGCTCACGTCCCAGGTTGCCGATGCGCTCATGGAGGTGCTCGACGCTCGCGGCGCCATCGTTGTGATCGAGGCCGAGCACCTGTGCATGTCGATGCGGGGGCTGCGCAAGCCCGGCGCGGTGACGACAACGTCGGCCGTGCGTGGGGCCCTGCGCAATGCCGCCACCCGCGCCGAGGCCATGAGCCTCATGACGAGGAGCTAGGAGCTAGTCATGGAGATCATGGGAGTTCTCAACTGCACCCCCGACTCCTTCTCGGACGGGGGCCGCTGGGCGAGCCGGGAGGAAGCCGTGGCCCGGGGGCGGCTCATGGTCCGCCAGGGTGCCACCATCGTTGACATTGGCGGGGAATCCACCCGCCCGGGAGCAGAGCCGGTGGACCCGGAGGTCGAGTGGGAGCGAATCGGCGAGGTGCTCACCACGCTCGCCGGAGACCGGGTGCGCTGCTCGGTCGACACCTACCACGCGGCCACCGCGGCACGCGCGATCGAGGCCGGAGCCGACATTATCAATGACGTCACCGGAGGCCGCGTCGATCCGGAGATCCTCGAGGTCGTGGCCTCCTCGCACGCCACCTACATCCTCCAGCACTCGCGCGGCGGCGCAGCCAGTGCGGACAGCGCGGCCCGCTACGAAGACATCATTGACGATATTGTCCGCGAACTCGATGAGTCCATTGAGCGGGCCACCGGGGCCGGCATCGATCCCACCCGTATCATCCTCGACCCTGGACTTGGCTTTTCCAAGGTGGGGGATCAGGACTGGGAGGTGCTGCGGCGCTTCGACGAACTCACCCGCCGCCTCGACTTCCGCTGGCTGATCGGGGCCTCGCGCAAGCGCTTCCTCACCAAGGTGGGTCAGACCGAGGGCGAGAAGGATCTGGCGACGGCGGCAATCACCGCGCTTCTCGTCGGGCGTGCCTGGGGCGTGCGGGTGCACGACGCGGCAAGCTCGGCCCTGGCCGCAAAGGTGGCCCGGGGGATGGGCCGTGGCTGAGCTACGCCTGCCCTCTGGCCAGCTCGCCGACCGGATCGAGCTGATCGGCCTGGCCGCCACCGGATATCACGGAGTCTTCGACCACGAAAAGCGGGACGGCCAACGGTTTAGCGCCGACGTTGTCTGCCACACGCTCACCGGGGCGGCTGCCGCCAGCGATGATCTTGCGGCCACGATCAACTACGCCGAGCTGGCGGATGCGGTCATGGCGGAACTCACCGGTTCTTACGATCTCATTGAAACCCTCGCCGAGAAGATCGCCGCTCGGGCACTCGCCGCCGGCGCACTCGCCGTCGATGTCACCGTTGACAAGCCCGAGGCTCCCATTCCCCACGAGTTCACCGCTGCGCGCTGCGCCATCCGCAGGCTCGGCCCGCTGCTTCGCGAGCCCACCCCGGCCGCCGATGTGGTCATCGCCGTGGGCGCGAATCTTGGTGATCCGCGCCGACAGGTGGTGGAGGGCATGGACGAACTGGAATGGGGATTGATCGAGCCGCGCCGGTCCACCCTGTGGGTGACCGAGGCGGAAACCCTGCCCGGGCAGGGCCCCCAACCGGATTTCGTCAACGCGGTCATTATCGGGCGCACCCTCGACTCGCCACTCGCGCTGCTGGAGCGCATGCGGGGCATTGAGCGGGCGGCCGGCCGGGTGCGTACCGAACGGTGGGGCCCGCGCACCCTCGACCTGGATCTCATCAGCTA
This sequence comes from Flaviflexus sp., assembly GCA_030537635.1. GTDB lineage: Bacteria > Actinomycetota > Actinomycetes > Actinomycetales > Actinomycetaceae > Flaviflexus. Next base: position 9,342 of record JAUNVM010000001.1, read on the forward strand.
CAAGATTGCCGGACGCGAGATCACCTCCGATCATCCGGAGCTCACCTTGCCCCATCCGCGCGCGGCCGGACGCGACTTCGTTACCGGCCCCTGGTTGGAGGTTGATCCACAGGCCACGCTGGACGGGACGCCGCTATGACCACTCTGTGGCAGTTCCTCACCTGGCTCGCCCTCGGCTTTCTCAGCGCCTTCCTCGGCGTATCCCTGTGGCTGGACTCGGAGCTTGCCCCCGTCGCCATCCCATCGATGATGTGGATCCTGCCGGCCGCCCTCGCCATGATGGTGCTCGCGATCGCCTGGCCGGTGCGTTCAGCTGCCGGCGGCAAGCGCGGCCGGGTCAATCCGCTGACCGCCGCCCGCATCGCCATCTTCTGCCAGGCCTGCTGCCGGGGTGGTGCGCTCCTCGGCGGAATCGCGCTCGGCTCCTGGGCGGCACTCAGCGGCCGCGGCGAGGCCGTCTTCCTCGATATTCAGGCCGGTCACGCACTTCGTGCCGGTCTTGCCTCCGTGGCGCTGGCCGGGGCAGGATGGCTGGGAGAATGGTGGTGTGCAATCGATGACGACGATGAATCAGCAGCCTCGGGACAAAGCGCCTAACGGTGAGCTCGGGCTGAGCCCGCTCGCCCCCGAGGTGCCCTTCACCCCCGTTTCGCCTCATCTGCGCACCATCCGCCTCATCCGTTACGGCGCCGCCGATCTTGTCATTGTCATCGCCACCGTCGCCGGGTGGGTTTTCCTGCTGGGCGCGGCCTCACCGCCCACCTTCGTCCTGTGGATCCTCGGGCTTGCCACCGCCGTCCTTGTCATCGCCGCCGGATCGCTGACCTGGGTGCGCGCCCGCGCCGTGGCCGTCACCGGTTACTATCTGGGCGAGACCGAGCTGCTGCTCGCCCGGGGCCGAATGTTCCGCCGCCTCGACATCATTCCGTATGGGCGCATGCAGGAGGTGCACGTGTCGTCCGGGCCCATGCTGCGCCACTTCGGGCTCGCCAACGTCGATCTGGAAACCGCCTCGGTCACCACCGATGGCGTCATCCCCGGCATCCCCGAAACCGAGGCTCATCGCCTCCGCGAGGTGCTGCGTACCGCCGGTGTGGAGCAGATGGAGGGGCTGTGACGATGGAGGCAGACGCCGACCGCGAGGCCCTCGAGAACGAGCGGGACGAGGCCGATTCGGGCCTGGAAGAATCCCCGTCCGGAGCGGTTCCCGACTCCCAGTGGGTCCGCCCGCACTGGCTCACGCCCCTGCTACGCGCCGGAGAGCTGTGGGGCATCCTCGTGGCCGCTTTTGTGCCGGTGGTCTTCGACATAGTGCGGAATAGCGACTTCTCCCTCCTGTCCAGTGTCATCCAGAGTTTCTGGCTCGGCTTGCTCGCCGTCATCGCCGTCGCCGCCGCCACAATCACCCTCCTTGCCGTCCTCATCAGCTATATCCTCTGGCGGTTCGAGGGCTATGCGCTCACCGAGGGTGGGGTGCACACTCGGCGCGGCATGTTCCGCAAAAAGTCAACGTTCGTGCGCTGGCAGCGGATCCACTCCGTCGAGATCACCTGGCCCTTCCTGCCGCGCCTGTTCGGACTCGGCCAGCTTGAAGTGCTCACCGGTTCCTCCTCCCACCAGATGACGCTGGGAATGCTTGGCAGGGAAGAGCTGGAGCGCCTGCGCGGCGAGGTACGGCAGCGGGCCGGCCTGCCGCCCGAGGAACGGGAGGAGCCGATTCTTTCCGTCCCGCTCAGCCGGCTCATTGGCTCGATCCTGCTGCGGTGGGAGACGCTTACGCTCCTCATCCTCGGCGTTGTCACCTGGATCAAGGGCCTCAACATCTTGACTGCGCTCTTGATTCCCGTTGTGGTGCCCCTCGCGTCCTCCCTGGCCAAGAAGGTCAACGAATCCTGGTCGCACCGGGTGTGGGTGAGTGATGAAGGGCTGCGCATCACCTACGGGCTCACCACCTCGCGTACTCAGATCATCGCACCCGAGCGGGTACACGCGATCTCGCTCAGCCAGCCATTCTTTTGGCGGCTGCTCGGATGGTGGCGCCTCGAGGTAGGCAGGGCCGGGGTGGAGCTCATGGAATCTTCCCTGCTCACCCCGGTCGCCACGAGGCGCGAGGCGCTTCTCATCCTCGATCGTGCCTTCCCCGCCCCGGGAACGAATGCCGGCCACGGTGCCGCTCACAACAGCGCCCACAGCCCCGTGCAAAACGCCGCCCACAGCCCTGTCTACGGTGCGGCCAAGAGCGACGTTCCGAGGATGGGCGAGGCCAGCGGCACGGGGGAGAGCGGGGGCATCAAGCCCGAAGGCGCGCCGGCGCCCGGTGGCGCGCACGTGCCGGCTCCGGTGCGCGCGGCAAGTTTCCCCGAGCAGGGAGGGCCGGCGGGGATGAGCGCACCGCTGTTCGAGGAAGCTCTGTTCGGTATCGGATCGGGCCCCAGACTGCTCGGGGCGCCCGCCAAGGTGCGGCGGCTCAAGCCGCTCATGCGGCGACGCACCGGAATCTACGTGGGCGAGCATCTCACCATTGCCCGCTCCGGTGTGGTGGGCCGACAGACGGTTCTGGCCAGGCGCTTGCGCGGCCAAGGCCTGGTTTTGCGGCGCGGGCCCGTGCAGCGGGCGCTCGGCCTTGCCACCCTCTGCATCCCCCTTATTCCCGGGCCGACGTTTGAGGTGCGCGATATTGAGTGGACGCAGGCGGCCCGCCTGGGCATCGACGTGATGAGAAGATGAGGCCATGAGCATGAAACTCGGCATCGGCATCATCTCCGCCGGCAAGGTGGGTGCCGTTCTCGGGGCGGCCCTGCGCCGGGCCGGCCACACCATCACGGGGGTGTATGCGCGCTCGGAGGAATCCACCGAGCGGGCGGCCGCCCTGCTGCCCGGGGTGGAGATCCTCGAGGTGGAGGAGATCGTCCGACGCAGCGAGCTCGTCCTCATCGCCATTCCCGACCGAGAGATTGCCCCGCTCGTGGCCGGCCTTGCCAAACTCACGGCATGGCAGACCGGCCAGCTCGTCATTCACACCGCCGGCTCGCTCGGCGCGGATGTGCTGGCCCCGGCGGCCGAGCAGGGCGCGCTCACCCTCGCCATCCATCCCGCCATGACCTTCACCGGCACTTCCCTCGACCTTGACCGGCTCTCCGCCTGCCCCTTCGCCGTGTCCGGCCCGGCCACGATCCTGCCCGTTGCGGAGGCCCTCGTGGCGGAGATGGGAGGGGTGCCGGTGCGGATGAGAGACGAAGCCCGTCCGCTCTACCACGCGGCCCTAGCCCACGGCTCCAATCACCTTGTCACCCTCGTTGCCCAGTCGATGCGAATGCTGGAGGAGGCGGGAATCGAGGAGCCGGGACAGTTCCTGCGCCCGCTGCTCGAAGCCTCCCTCGACGGTGCGCTGCGCAGCGGCGATGCCCTTATCACCGGCCCGGTGCAGCGGGGCGATGCTGGCACGTGCGCCGCCCACGTGGGGCTCTTGGAGGGGGAGAATGCTCGCTCCTACCGGGCCCTCGCCCTGGCGACAACCGAGCGGGCCGAGGCCCGCCGGGTCATTAGCGCGGGGCAGGCGAAGGAGCTGCGCGCGGTGCTGAGCGACCACCCGGTGACACCGGGCAAGGATGGGAAGGATCAGGCGGAATCGCAGCGTTCCGACGGGCGACAGTAGCTGGCCGGGTGTGAGCTTGTGCCTGGTGAGCGAGGTAAATGTGGGGCGAGGCGGCAGCGCGGTCTAGGCTTGTTGTCATGCTGGTGAGAACGAAACAGGAGCTGCGCGAGGAAGTTGCGCGGCTGACGGGCAGCATCGGCCTGGTCATGACGATGGGAGCCCTGCACGAAGGACACCTCAACCTCGTGCGGCGGGCTCGCGAGGAATGCGAGCACGTGGTCGTCTCCATCTACGTCAATCCGCTCCAGTTCGGGCCCGGTGAGGACTTCGACGCTTATCCGCGCACCCTGGAGGCCGATCTGGAGCTGCTCGGGGACGTGGATATTGTTTTTGCTCCGTCGGATGAGGAGATGTACGGATCGGGACCGCTGGTGCGGATTGATCCGGGCGAGTTGGCGGGAAAGTTCGAGGGCAAGACCCGACCCACCCACTTTGCCGGAGTGGCCCAGGTGGTGACCAAGGTGATCAATCTTGTGCGCCCCGACAAGGCCTTCTTTGGTCAAAAGGATGCTCAGCAGCTTGCCCTGGTGCGCCTGCTCAACCGGGAGCTCGACCTCGGCACCGAGATCGTGGCCGTACCGATTGCCCGCTCCGAATCCGGGCTCGCCCTGTCCTCGCGCAACTCCTACCTGTCGGAGGAAGAACAGGAGCGGGCCCTCGCTCTCCACGAGGCGCTGCTCGAGGCCAGGGCGGAGGGCGCAGCCGGAGCGAGCGCCGAGCAGGTGGAGGAGAACCTGCGCCAACGCCTGTCGGCCGCGCCGGGCGTGCAGCTGGATTACGCGGCCGTGGTTGATCCGGTCACCTTCGGTCCCGCTGGGACAGCCGGACTCGCTATTGTGGCAGCATGGGTGGGACCCACCCGCCTCATCGACAACATGGAGGTTACCTGTGGCTGATCATTTGCGACGGATGATGACCGGCAAGATCCACCGTGCCACCGTGACCGGAGCCGACATCAACTACATCGGCTCGATCACCATTGACGAGGATCTCCTCGACGCGGCCGATATCCTACCCGGCGAGGCCGTGGATGTGCTCTCGGTGACCAACGGAGCCCGGCTGACCACCTACACGATTGCCGGTGAGCGCGGATCCGGCATCGTCTCCATCAACGGGGCCGCAGCCCACCTCATTCATACCGGAGACATCGCCATCATCGTGGCCTACGGGATGTTCTCCCGCCGGGAAGCCAAGCGCTACCGGCCGCACGTCGTTTTTGTCGACGATGACAATAAGATTATCCGCAAGGCTGACCAAGCCGCCCCGCTGGCTGCGCAGGACACGACCCGCAGCGCCCAACCCTCCTCCTTTGCCGCCTATGAGGGCCCCGGGGAGGATGACTCCGAACCGGCCGATGCCGAGACGGTGCTCTCGCGGATCACCAAGAAGAAGTAGCCCGCGCCGAAGCAGAACCGGCCCTGCACGTGTCGAGGGGCCCGCCGGAAGGCGGGGCACCTCACGTCTGCGGAAGATGCCTTGACGCGGGGGATCGGTAGAATAGCGGCGTGAGTGAACACGAGGATATCCCGGAGCAGATGGCGGTGCGCGCAGCCAAGCGCGCGAAGATGATCGAGGAGGGCCGTGAGCCCTACCCGGCCGAGCTTCCCGTCTCGGCAACAATTGCGCAGCTGCGCGAGGAGTATGGCGATCTCGAGGCCGGTACGGAACTCGAGGACGTCCAGGTCGGTATTGCCGGCCGCGTCATGCTCTCGCGCACCTCTGGCAAGCTTTTCTTCGTCACCCTGCAAGACGGTCCCGGCAATCGCATCCAGGTCATGCTCTCCCTCAAGGCCGTGGGCAAGGAGGAGATGGACCGGTTTAAGGCCGAGGTGGATCTCGGCGACCACATCTTCGTCTCCGGCCATGTCGGCACCTCCCGGCGTGGCGAGCTTTCCGTCTTTGCCAGCGAGTGGAAGATGGCGGCGAAGGCGCTGCGCCCGCTGCCCAAGACGTATACGAAGGAGGGCGGTGAGGTCTCCGGGCTGTCCGAGGAGAATCGGGTCCGGATGCGCCACCTCGACCTCATCATGCGCCCCGAGGCCAGGGAAATGATCCGGGTGCGCTCGGCGGTGATGACCTCCCTGCGCAAGAACTTTGCCCGCCGGGCCTACACCGAGATCGAAACCCCGGTCCTGCAGGCCCTGCACGGGGGAGCGGCCGCCCGGCCCTTCACCACCCACATCAACGCCTACGACGAGGATCTTTATCTGCGGATCGCTACCGAGCTCTACCTCAAGCGGGCCGTCGTTGGCGGCATCGATAAGGTTTACGAGATCGGCAAGGTGTTCCGCAACGAGGGCGCCGACTCCTCCCACTCCCCGGAGTACACGCTGCTCGAGGCCTACCAGGCCTACGGCACCTACGACACGATGGCCGAGCTGACCCAGGATCTCGTCCAGCAGGCCGCCCTCGACACCTTTGGTTCGACGACGGTTACCCTAGCCGACGGCACCGACTACGATCTTGGCGGGCAGTGGACCGAGATCGAGCTCTACCCGTCGCTATCCGAGGCCCTCGGCGAGGAGATCACGGTGGACACCCCGCGCGAGCATCTCGCCGATATCGCCGAGAAGCACGGCCTGCCCGTTGCCGACTACGCGGTTCCCGGCAAGATCGCCGAAGACATTTGGGAAGAGCTCGTCGGTGACCACCTGTGGGAGCCCACATTCGTGCGGAACTTCCCCGAGGACACCTCCCCGCTTACTCGCCAGCACCGGTCTAAGCCGGGACTCACCGAGAAGTGGGACCTCTACATTCGCGGCATCGAAACCGCCACCGCCTACTCCGAGCTTGCCGACCCGGTTATTCAGCGCGAGCGCTTTTACGCCCAATCGCTGGCCGCGGCCGATGGTGATCCGGAGGCCATGCAGCTGGACGAGGACTTCCTCGCCGCCATGGAGCAGGGCTTCCCGCCGGCGGGCGGCATGGGCATGGGAATTGATCGCCTGCTCACCGGCCTCACCGGCCTGGGGATCCGCGAAACCATCGCCTTCCCCTTCGTTAAGCGCCTCGGCTAGTCTCGCGTCCGGGTGGGCTCCGCTCGCCCGGACGCTACTGGCCCCGCAATCCGAAAGAACCATCATGGACCTGAGCAGGCTCGGCCCCGGACATCGCAGCGATCTTGAGATTGCCTGGCGCTCCGGCGCCACCATCAACGATCGCGGGGACTATCTCATTCTCGCCACGCCGGATGCTCCGACCTACCACTGGGGCAATGTCATCTACGTGACCGGCGGTGACGTCAATGATGCCGAGCGGTGGAAGGCCGTGTTCGAGCGCTCCTTCCCGCATGCCACCTGGATTTCCATCGGTCTGCCCGAGGCTCCCGACCCGGCCCCTTACGAGGCCGCGGGAATGGAGGTGAGTGCCGAGGATGAGCTCACCTCGAGCGAACTGACCGGCGATCCCGGGGCCCATCCGGACTACGAGTTCCGGCCTCTTCGGCAGGCCGATTGGGAGGGCTGGATTGATATGCAGGTGGCGGGCTCTTCCGAGGAGGATCGGGCCGGGGAAAGCCGCGATGATTATGCGACGTTCCTCGCGGACAAGGCGGCGCTCAATCGGCGCCTCATCGAGGCCGGAGACCTCCAGTACTTTGGTGCCTTCGCCGATTCGGGCATCGCCGCCTCGCTCGGCATTGCTCGCCTGGGCGAGCTCGCCCGCTACCAGTCCGTCTTCACCGCCCCGGAGCACCGCCGCCGGGGCCTGGCCTCCCACCTGCTGCATGTCGCGGCCGCATGGGCGGGGCAGCGCGGAGCCAGCACCTTTGTCATCGTGGCCGAGGCGGATTCCGATGCCGGCCGGATTTACCGCCGCAGCGGATTCACCCTGGCCTCCCATCAGCACATCGCCGAACTGGCCTAGCGGGTGGGTGCCAGCTAGGTCTGAGAAGCTTTCAGCGGGCCTTGACGAGCGCCCTCGTGAGGGTTTCGTGGGCCTCGACAATGCTCACCTTGCGGAAGCCCTGGGCCTCAAGATCTCGGTAGAGCTGCGGCTCGGCGAGCGTGTGGGCAATGCCGCGGCGAATGAGATTGAGCGGGGGCTTGCGGGCCTCGTCCAGGTCCCGCATGAGCCGAAACCAGAAGGTTTGGGCGCGGGGGCGGGAGATGCACAGGGCATCGGCCAGCAGGCCTTCAGTACGCAGATCGTCAATAATCTCGGAGGCGAAGATGCCCTCGACGAGAATGAACTTCGCGCCATCGAGATAGCAGGTGCGCTCGGAAATCTTCGCGTTCGTGGGAATATCGTAGACGGGCAACACCGTCTGTCCGGTGGTGGCCAGCTCGATAATGCAGCTCATGGCGAGCGCCTTGTTCCAACACTTGGGCGAATCCCAGTCCACCATCCCGTGCCGGCGGGGCAGGCCCGGATGATCCCCGTCAAAGTAGAAGTCATCCAGGGCAACCACCGGCAATCCGGTGCGGTTGGTGAACCGGGTTTTGCCCGAACCGGACGGCCCGGTGACGAGAATGACCTTGGCGAGCGGAACGCGCCCGCCGGGAGGCAGGTCAAAGAGCGAGGGATGGTCAGCCACGTCTCTTAGGGTAGGGGCGCAGACCGGCCCGATCAGCCAGCCACGCCGGGTAGGGAGTCGATGAGGCGAGCCACCGGATAATCCGAGGCCGGCAGAATGCCATGGCAGGCCGCGGCCAGCTCCTTATCGGCCTCCGGGGCGGCGAGCGCAATTCCCATTCTCGGCAACCAGGAGGCGTCGTTTTGGGAATCACCCACCCCCAGGCCGTTCTCGGCTGCCAATCCGCGCTGGTCGAACATGACCTCCAGGCCGTGCCACTTCGTGGCGGTCGGGGCGGGCGTCTCGGCGAAGTTCTCGTGGCAGCGTACGAGCCCCGGGAAACGCGCCGGCAGCTCGGCGAGCGCCCGGTCAATCTCCGACGCATCCGGCGAACCATACATGACCTTGACGATCCGAGTGAGATCGAGGGAGGAGAAGGTGGTGCGGTAGAAGGGCCGGTAGGCATTCGAGGTGTGCATGACCTCCGGCAGGTCGGCCGGATCAAATTCGACGTAGACGTCTTCCGCGTCGTAGATCAGAACCTCCAGGCCCCGCTCTCGGCCCGCCTCAATGAGGCCCACCACCATCTGCTCATCCATGGTCTCCACGTGCCGGATCTCCCGACCATCGTGCACCACGCTGCCGCCGGCGCCAACCACCCAGCCATCCACCCCGGCATCGCTCAGAATTTGCAGGGCTGCCGGAGCCGTGCGCCCGGTGGCAATCGTCAGCTCATATCCGGCCGCCCGGGCGCGAGCCAGGGCCTCAAGGGTGGGCCCCGCAATCCGCGAATCGGCGCCGGTGAGGGTGCCATCGACGTCAAAGACGAGGTGCCGAGGAGTGAAGGGCAGGGAGGTGCCGGACCGTGGGGGAGTGGACCCTGCCGAGGTGCGTGCGCCCGGGACCGGGTTCGAAATGTTGTGTGGTGTGCTCACGAGATCTTCTCCAGCCACTGCTCGATAAACTCGGCCACCCCATCATCCCCGTGGTGGCCAATGTGGCGGGAGCATAGCGCCTTGACCGAATCGTAGGCGGAGATGGGAGCGAGGGGGTGTCCAATGCGGGAGAGCCAGGCAATGTCGTTCTCGGAGTCCCCGATTCCAAGAACCTCCTCGGCCGGAATATCGAGCAACTGAAGAATCTCCGATAGGCCCGTCCACTTATCAATGTCGGGCCGGGCTACCTCAACGAAGGTGGGCAGGGTCTGCACCGCCTGCGGGAAGGCCGCCCGCAGCTTCTCCCGCTCCACCGCCATGAGCTCGCGGGGAATGTGAATCATGGCCTTGAGTCGCTCGCTCTCCGGCAGGCCGGCCAACGAACCGATCCGGGGCGGCACCCCGTCATTGGTCTCCACGAGATCGTCAAAGGCGACTCCGGTCTCCTCAATCACAATCTCCGAGGCCCCGAGCATCGCCATGGTGACCCCCGGACGGGTGGCCACGTACTCATCAACCTCCCTGACCAGCTCCTCGGACATCGCGTGGCGAAGCCGGCGCTCGCCCGCGCGAACATCGGCACCATTACAGCCCACCACGTGACCCGAGAGGCCGGCGCGGCGAAGAATCGCCTCACCCGCGGCTGCCACCCGGCCGGTGACAATTGCCACGGGCATGATCTCGCCCAGTCGGGTAAGTGCGGTAATCGTGCGCTCGGATACCCGAGAATCGCTGCCGGCCAGCGTGCCATCAATGTCGAAGGCGGCAAGGGAAATCGTCATACCTTCATCCTACGGTGGGCCGGACCCAATCCGAGAAACACCGCGGGCGTCGATGTTGGGCCAGGTGACAGCTATGATCCCGGCCCAACGGTTCAGCGGCGAACACCGGAAGTGCCGGACGAGAAAGGAGGATGCGTGCAGCCCGCTGGGAAAGTACGAGTGATCATCGGCCCGGTGACAGCCTTTTTATTCAGAGAATGCAATATTGACCACTCGGTTTGAAAAGATCACCAAGTCCTGTGTCGCGTTCTTACGGGCAAGTAACGTTGGTGAGGAAGCAGCTAGAGCTCATTGTCAACGTAAGGACGCGGAGATGAAGATACGACAAAAAATAGCGGGGATATCAGTCCTCGCGCTGGGCCTCGCCATGGCGGGGCCGGCGTTCGCGGAAGACGCGCCAGACTATGACCCGCAGCTGGACCTGGGGTCTGGGGTCACGGTCTACACCGTGCAGGACTTCCAGGGCGCGGGCGCCAAGGCCGAGTGCCTTGCGGGCGTGAAGAAGTGGCGCCAGGACGCGCTTGATGACAACGTCAAGTGGCCGAATCCTGACTCTTCCACCACCATGCGCCAGTATCTGGCTGAAAATGGAGTGTCGGAGACCGAGTACCTGGCCCCGAAGTGGTCGCAGGAGCTTGAGCGCATCACCATGGAGCGCGTTGCCGAAACGGCAGTGCACGGCAAGCGAGGCCATTACCGCTCGAACGACGAGAGCATCTTCAGTCTCCGCCCTAATGCGCCAGGGGGGATGTACGAGATCATTGCCTGGCACGTCACGGGAGGCTGTACCGAGCGGATTGATCAGTGGGCCGGCGAAAAGGAGTACTGGGTTAACCAGACTGACGGGGAGACTGGGCATTACGAGACCCTCATCGACCCCGACGTCCTCCACTACGGTTTTGCCGGCCTTAACGATGCTGACACCCTCGGCAATTTCATATCGCCGTCCGTCTGGGTCGGCCAGGGCTTCAGCGGCGATTTGGCTGACGAAAGCGCGGTTGAATATCAGGGAAAGGCCACCATTCCCATCAACATCACCGAGGATGCTGCCAATCAGGGAGCTGATCTCAGCCAAAACGAGATGATGGTCGATGAAACGGCTACGCTCAAGGCGACGACTAAGGCGCACAACGGCAAGGCCTTCTTCCGTGGCGACTGGACCTCCAGCGATCCGGCGATCGCCAGCATCACCAAGGATGGCGTGATCACCGGCGTCTCGGGGGGAACCGTCACGCTGACCCTGACGATTCCGGAGGGCAACGTCTTCACGTTCCCCTACACCGTGAAGGCCGCGCAGATCGTCTCCGTTGCCGATCCGGCCGGTGTCACCACCGAGTCGGGCACCGCTCCGGTGCTCCCCGATATGGTCACCGCCACCTATGACGATGATTCCGTCAAGGATGTCGAGGTCACCTGGGATGCGATCGATGAGGCGCAGTACTCGGCTCGCGAGGGTGGGCAGTTCACCGTCAATGGCACGGTTGCGGGCTGGGATAATCCGGTGACGATCACCGTCACGGTCAATCCCGCCACGATCACCGGCGTTGATCCGGAGACCACCGATCACACCGTGGAGTCCGGCGAGAAGCCGGAGCTCCCCGAGACCACCACGGCCACGTGGAGCAATGGGGATACCACCGAAGAGACCATCACCTGGGACGAGAT
>JAUNVM010000001.1:20991-106098 GCA_030537635.1 Flaviflexus sp.
GAGACCATCACCTGGGACGAGATGGATGAGGCTGACTACTCGGCTCGCGAGGGCGGCGACTTCACCGTCAACGGCACCGTTGAGGGTTGGGCCGATGGCGTGAGTGCCAACGTGACCGTCACCCCGGCCACGATCGAGAAGATCGAGGTCACCGAGGAGATCACCACCCCCGCCGGCATCCACCCCGACCTCCCCGGGACCGTCATGGTCCACTGGAGCAACGGCGATGTCACCGAGGCGGAGCCCACGTGGGAGGAGCTCGATGAGCTCGACTACGCCCAACCGACCGTCCTTGACGTCGCCGGCTCGGTGTGCGGCGGTCCCGAGTGCGACTTCACCGCCCAGGTGACCGTCACCGAAGCCATCATCGTCTCCGTCAGCCACGACGATCCGGTTGTCACTGACTCGGGCACCGCTCCGGTCCTTCCCGACACTGGGACCGCGATCTGGTCGGACAAGATGGCCGGGGACGTCACTCTCGTCTGGGACGAGATTGATCCCGCGCATTATATGGCCCGCGAGGGCGGCGAGTTCACCGTCAACGGCACGGTCGATGGTGAGGACTTCCCCGTCACCATTACCGTGCAGGTCAATCCCGCCACCAAGGAATTGGTTGCCGATATCGATCCGGTGACCACCGATTCCGGTACCGCCCCGACGCTGCCCGAGACCGTCACGGTCATGTGGAGCAATGGGGATGTCACCGAGGAGCCCGTTACCTGGGATGAGATCGACGAGGCTGACTACTCGGGCATCGGCGGCGGACACTTCACCGTCAACGGAACCGTTGAGGGTATGGAAGAAGGCGTGAGCGTCGATGTTCACGTCAATCCGGCCACGATTGAGAGCGCCGAGCTGGCCGAAGAGGTCACCACGCCCGCGGGTGTGGCTCCTGAGATGCCGGAGACGGTGATGGTTCACTGGAGCAACGGTGACGTCACCGAGGAGCCTGTCACCTGGCACGAGATCGACGAGGCTGACTACGCTCAGTCCGGCGTCATCGACGTCACCGGTCAGCTCTGCCCCGACTCTGAGTGCGTGTTCACCGTCCCGGTGACCGTCACCGATCCGGTTGACGAGCCCACTGACGAGCCCAGCGGTCAGCCGACCGATGAGCCGACTGATCAGCCCACCAAGCCGTCCGATCAGCCCACCCATCCGAAGGATCCGGGCAAGCACCCGGCCAAGGACCCGGGTAAGCATCCGACGCATCCGGGCAAGTATGGAAACGATCTGCCCCACACGGGCTCGAGCGTGGCCATGCTTGGACTGATCTCCTTCCTCATGCTGGCAACCGGCGGGGTTCTCGCCAGGCGCTACGCGCGTAGCTAGCGCTAGCCAGTAAGCGTGGTGGCCGGGCATCTGCCCGGCCACCATTGCTTTTGCTTGTACCCTGCTAGCTCTGGTCCTCCGCGCGAGCCGGAAGGCCTCCGAGTCCCAGGCACAATCGCGCGTGGCTTCGACCTCCGTAGCCTCCCGTGGCCTCCCTCCCGCAGCTCCAGAGGCCCCCACAGAGCCAGTGCCGGCCCCCAGGGCCTTCTCTTGCGCGCCTGCGCTTGGCATTGTCTGTTCCTGTGCGCGGGGCTCTTCCAGTGGACCTGATGCGTGCGGTGGCGTCCCGGCGGGATGTGGCGGGCGAGATGGGGGAGGGGTAGCCGGCAGGGGTGGGGAGATACAACAGTGGCCGGGCATGTGCCCGGCCACCTGATGCTTGCTTGGTTTACTTCACGTCGTCGTCAACCCAGTCGAAGGTGCGGGTGACGGCCTTCTTCCACAGGCGCATCTGCCGCTCGCGCTCCTCGGATTCCATCTCCGGGGTCCAACGCTTGCCCTCCTGCCAGTTGTCGATGACGTCCTGCTCGCCGTTCCAGAAGCCGACGGCAATGCCGGCGGCGTAGGCGGCGCCGAGCGCGGTGGTCTCGGCAACCTTGGGGGTCACGACGTCCACGCCGAGGATGTCGGCCTGGAACTGCATGAGCTTGTTATTGGCGGTCATGCCACCATCGACGCGCAGCTCGGTGAGCTCAACCCCGGAGTCCGCGTTCATTGCCTCGAGCACCTCGGCGGTCTGGAAGGCGGTGGCCTCCAGGACGGCGCGGGCGAGATGGCCCTTGTTGTTGAAGCGGGTGAGGCCGACGATCGCGCCGCGAGCATCGTCCTTCCAGTAGGGGGCGAACAGGCCGGAGAAGGCGGGAACGAAGTAGACGCCGCCATTGTCCTCCACGGTGTCCGCGAGATCCTCGATCTCGGGGGCCGAGGAGATGATCCCCAGATTGTCGCGCAGCCACTGAACGAGGGAGCCGGTGACGGCCATGGAGCCCTCGAGGGCGTACACGGCATCGTTCTCCCCGATCTTGTAGCAGACGGTGGTGAGCAGGCCGTTTTCGGAGGTGACCGCCTCGTGCCCGGTGTTGATGAGCATGAAGCAGCCGGTGCCGTAGGTGTTCTTGGCCATGCCCTTCTCGAAGCAGGCCTGGCCGAAGGTGGCGGCCTGCTGGTCGCCGAGGATGCCGGCGATGGGGGTGCCGATGATGAGGGAGTTCTTCGCACCCTCGCCGTAGACCTCCGAGGAGGACTTGATCTCGGGCAGCATCGACATGGGGATTCCCATGTCGGCGCAGATGTTCTCATCCCACGTCAGCTTCCGCACGTCCATGAGCATGGTGCGCGAGGCATTGGTGACATCGGTGACGTGCACGCCGCCATTGGGGCCACCGGTGAGGTTCCACAGCACCCAGGAGTCGGTGTTACCGAACAGCAGGTCGCCGTTCTCGGCCTTCTCCCGGGCACCCTCGACATTGTCGAGGATCCACTTGATCTTCGGGCCGGAGAAGTAGGTTGACAGGCCGAGGCCACAAATCTCCTTGTACTTATCCGGGCCTTCATCCCCACCCAGCTCGCGGGCGATCTTGTCCGTGCGGGTGTCCTGCCAGACGATGGCGTTGTACACGGGCTCGCCCGTGTTCTTGTCCCACACGACTGCGGTCTCGCGCTGGTTGGTGATGCCAACGGCGGCGAGCTCGTGGCGGTTGATGTCGGCGGCCGCAAGGGCCTTGCCAATGACGTGGCGGATGTTATCGCGGATCTCGATCGGGTCATGCTCGACCCAGCCCGCGCGCGGGAAGATCTGCTCGTGCTCGAGCTGCCCCGTTGCCACGATCTCACCGGAGTGATTGAAGATAATGGCGCGGGACGAGGTCGTTCCCTGGTCAATGGCCATGACGTAGTTCTTCTCAGTCATCGTTGACGAGCATCCTTTCTCATGCCGGATCTCCGGCGGTGACGTGCCGGCGAACCGGCTGGTAGGTGCCGGAAGTTCCGGCGGTTGTAATGGAGTGTGCGGTGGGCGCGGTTACGGGCCGACGACGGACAGCATATCCGTGCCGAACACGACGCCGGCGAGCACGCCGCCAATGATCGGGCCGACGATCGGGACCCAGGAGTAGCCCCAGTCCGAGCCACCCTTGCCCTTGATGGGGAGGATGGCGTGGGCGATGCGGGGGCCGAGGTCACGGGCCGGGTTAATGGCGTACCCGGTGGGGCCGCCGAGGGAGGCGCCGATGGAGACAATGACGAAGGCAACGGCGAGCGGGCCAAGCGCGGTCGTCGTGTTGCCCTGGTAGAGCACCCAGGCGACGAGAACGAAGGTGCCGATGGTCTCGGTGACGGTGTTCCACAGGGGATTGCGGATCTGCGGGCCGGTGGCAAAAGTGCCGAGAATCTCGGCCTGATTCTCGTGCTCGTCGTAGTGCTGCTTGTAGGCGAGCCAGGCGAGAACGGCACCGACGATGGCGCCGAGGGTCTGGGCGACACAGTAGGTCACCGTATTGACGAAGTTGACCTCGACCCCCGGAACGAATTCGGAGGCGCCGGAGGCGACCACGCCGAGGGTGACGGCCGGGTTGAGGTGACCGCCGGTCTGCCAGGCGGCGTAGACGCCGATCATGACGGCGAGACCCCACCCGAAGTTGATCATGAGCCAACCGGTTCCCTGACCCTTGGACTTGGTGAGCAAGTTGGTGGCGACCACGCCAACACCAAGCACGATAAGGAACATCGTGCCGACGAACTCGGACACGAAGATTGCACCAACACTCATAGTGGTGACCTTTCTTGTAGTCTGCATGCTGCTCGCAGAGGTGGTGAGACAGGACGCAGGACCGAGCCCCATCGCACATTTCCTTGAGTACGGTAGACACTCTTACACACTTTTCGGGCCCAATTAATTACATGTGAGATGTGTCTCTGGCGCTTTGAACAAGCGTGCAGTCGCATGGGCTCCGACCTGCAACGTTGCCTGGCTCACGAATGGCGACACAGTTACCCGCATTATTGAGGTGTGGGACTGGGATTTTTGTCGCCCAATTGGAAGGAAGGCCCAGATATGCTTGAACTAACGTTCATGGGGAGTTGCCCGTGTGCGGGGTACCTAGGAGGTTCGTGTGGCCGATGATCGTCGAAGGGCTGCCTATGAGGCCGCCATGCTGCATTACATTCACGGAGAGACCATGGAGACCGTGGCCCGCCGCTTGGGTGTCTCCCGCTCGACGGTGTCGCGGCTCATCTCGCATGCCAAGGATTCCGGCCTCGTCCGCATCTCCCTTCACCCGCCCACCGAGAATTCCGATTCGTTGTCCACGCGAATCTCCGACACCTTCGGGGTGACGGCGCACGTCGTGCCGGTGGCCGCCATGTCCACCGAGGTGCGCCGGCTCGATGCGGTGGCGATGGTGGCGGGGGCGATCTTCTCCGACATGGTCGAATCCGGCCTCACCGTCGGCATCGCCTGGGGCACCACCGTGGCGGCCGTGGCCGAGCACCTGTCCCCGCGCCCGGCACCCGGATCCACCGTGGTCCAGCTCAATGGCGCGGCAAACTCGACCACCACCGGCATTCCCTTCGTCGGCCAGATCATGGAGAAGGTGGCCTCGGCCTTCGGCTCCTCGGTCTGCCACTTCCCGGTTCCCGCCTTTTTCGATTACGCGGAGACCCGCGAGGCCATGTGGCGGGAGCGCTCGATTCGCGCCGTCCGCGAAATCCAGCGGTCCACCGACGTTGCCGTCTTCGGGGTGGGCTCCTTCACCTCGCCGCTCGCCTCCCACGTCTACGCCGGGGGATATTTGTCGGATGAGGATATTGCGACGCTGCGCGCCGAGGGCGTTGTCGGCGACATCTGCACGGTGCTGCTGCGCCCGGATGGCTCCTACGATGACATCGAGATGAATCGCCGCGCCACCGGTCCCTCTCCGGCCGAACTGGCCTCGATTCCGCGCCGCCTATGCGTCGTCGCCGGCACCTCGAAGGTCCTTCCGCTGCACGGCGCGCTGCGCGCTGGGGCGGTCACCGATCTCGTGCTGGACGAGGGTGCGGCCTACAAGCTGCTCGACCTCGCGGACGGTCAGATCCGCACGCCCGCGCGATGATCGAGATTGTCTCGGCCCGCCCCTGTCACGTGCGGGCGATCGCCGAGCTGGTCGAACCCTTCGCGCATCACCGGGTGCTCGTAGCCAAGGAGCTGATCTCCTACTTCGAGGACGTTCAGGAATTCGTTGTCGCCCTCGATGGCGAGAATGTGGTGGGATGTGGCGCCCTACATGTCATGTGGGAGGACATCGCCGAGATCCGCACCCTTGCCGTCCGCCCGGAGGAGCAGGGACGTGGCATCGGCTCGAGAATCTACCAGGCGCTCGAGGATCGGGCCCGCGAGCTTGGTCTCGCCCGGCTCTTCTGCCTCACCTTCGAAACCGATTTCTTTGCCCGCGCCGGCTTCGCCCCCATCGAGGGAACCCCGGTGGGGAAGAACGTCTTCAACGAGATGCTGCGCAGCCACGACGAGGGGCTCGCCGAATTCCTCGACCTCGCGAGGGTCAAACCCAATACCCTCGGCAATACTCGCATGCTTAAGGAGCTCACCGACGACGTCCTGCTCGAGGGGGACTGAGCGGGGCGGTCCGAACGCCGGGGTCTCGGCCACCGGCGCAGCTATACCTGGATAACACCGGGATCGCGCCCGGATAGCGCCCGGACCTCCGCCTCGCCGGGCAAAGCCGCCCCCCTCATCGCGGCGGGAAGCCCCTTCCATTTTCCTTCCCACAATCTCGGCGGCTAGCGGTCCTTGGAGGGCGATGATCGCCATGAGCACGGATGGCAGCGGTGCGCCGAAGGCGAGGATGATGGTGGCGGCAATGATGGCGAGGGCGGTCCACTGGGCAGCCTTGCGCCACAGCGCTCCCGCCTCGCGCGAAAGCGGGGCGCGGGTGATGATGAGGGCGCCGGCAATGGTGAGCCCGGCGGTGGCAATCGCGGGAATGATCGGAGCCCAGGTGCGTGCCTGCGGCGGGGTGGCCGCGTAGCCGGCCAGGCCGAGCAGGGACAGGATGAGACCGAGTCCGACGAGGCCGGTGGAGAAGAGGAGGACGCTGCGCTGGCTCATGGGATTAGGCTACCGGCCAGATAAAGGCGCGTGCCACTGGCCACCGCCAGACCGTCGGCCACGAGCCCGTCGAGGGCCTCCTCGGTGCGCGGATGATCACCGAGCATGCCGCGAAGCTCTGCCACGTCGGCACTCGTGCGCTCCCGCAGTACCGCCATGATCATCCCCCGGGCCTGCCGCGCCGTACCTTCCCAGGCCTGGCTGCGCCGCCGCCCAGCATGCTCATCGGCCGGATAATCGGCCTCGCGCCACCGGCACTCGGCCGCCACCGGGCAGCTTCCACACGTGGGCGTCCGGGCCGTACACACGAGGGCACCCAGCTCCATGATCGCCTGATTCCACCTGGCGCTCCTGGCATCGTCCGATGGCAAGAGGTCACGGGCGAGGGCCTCCTCGGCCTTCGTCAGGCTGGGCGGAGGAAGGGCGCGTCCACCCAACCGGGCGAGGACGCGGCGAATATTCGTGTCGAGGACGAGGGCCCGCTTGCCAAATCCGAAGGCGCGCACCGCTCCGGCCGTGTACGGACCAATTCCAGGTAGGGCGAGCAGCTCTTCCATGCCGCTTGGCACCCGCCCCGCATGCCGCATCGTGATGACGCGGGCACATTCGCGCAGCCGCAGCGCGCGGCGCGGATATCCCAGGCGATCCCAGGCCCGCAAAACATCGGCCTCGCTCGCCTCGGCCAGGTCCGCCGGGGTCGGCCATCGGCGCCGCCAGGACTCCCAGGCCGGGATAACCCGAGCAACCGGGGTTTGCTGGCTCATGACCTCGCACAGGAGTACCTCCCAGGGCGTGGTTCCTGGCCTGCGCCACGGCAGGTCACGGCCGCAGGTGTCATACCACGCGAGGATTTTCTCGATCATCGTCCCCAGTGTGCCACACCGGCTTGCCCCCGCCGTCCCGCTCCAATGAGGCGGTACAGTAAAGGACGTGACAGACGATCCGCGCCGCCGTCCCCGCCGAGGTGGGGACGATTCGCGCGCCCGAAAGCGCGGGGGATCTGCCCGGCCCTCGCGCGCCGACGGATCGACGCGCTCATCGCGCACATCCGCGCCGAAAAAGTCGAAGAAGACGTCATCGCGCACCACCGGCTCGGCGGCCAAGAAGCGGCCCGGCGCGGCCAAGAGACGCCCGGACGCCGCGAAGAAGCAGCCGACCGGAAAGAAGCGCCCCGCAGCGGGTTCCTCGCGCCGTTCTGCGCCCACCGGGAAAACCGCCCAGGCCCGGCGGAATCGGCGGATGACGGGGGAGCAAATGAGGGCGCGGCGCCTGGCCGCGATGAAGGAGGCGCGCCAGCGGGAAGCCCGCCGCCGCCGTCTCTTCCGCATCATCGCCTGGATGTTCCTCATCGGCATTCTCGTCGCCGCCGGTGTCTTCGTGCGCGCCAAGTTTCATGAGCATCAGCAGAACCTCATCGAGGCTCAGGGGGTGAAACAGGAAGAGGTCG
Organism: Flaviflexus sp.; assembly: GCA_030537635.1. GTDB lineage: Bacteria > Actinomycetota > Actinomycetes > Actinomycetales > Actinomycetaceae > Flaviflexus. The sequence continues at coordinate 28,872 of JAUNVM010000001.1, forward strand.
TTGCCTGCACCCCGAAGATGATGGACATTTCGATGGAGCGGGACGGCTCGGTCGCCGGCCAACCGATCACCTTCAATATTTCCCTCAAGAACACCTCCGATAGTGCGTGCTTCCTCAAGGTGGGAACCGAACGCATGGTGCTCACCGTCACCTCCGGCGAGGACCATATTTGGGCCTCCCACGAATGTCGCGAACCGCAGCCGGACATGAGAGTGTTCCGTCCCGGTGTCTCCACCACCATTCCCATCACCTGGGATGGCTCGAGGACGGACTCCTCCTGCCAGGATCTGCCCGCGCCTCGACCCGGCGTCTACGTCGTCAACGGCACCCTCAATGGCAAGAATGTGCCCGCCCTGCGTGACGCCTTTGAGCTCACCGGCCCCCATGGGGAGCGCGTCGAACAGCCCGCTAAGCCGGAAGATGCCGACTCGGAGGGCACCGATCCGGCCGATGGCGGCGCCGAGGAAGGTGGCGATGGTCAGGATGCCGACCAGCCGGCCGAGCAGCCCGCCCCGGACGATGGTGGGGACGGACAGCAGGACGAGCAAAGCCAGCAGGAGCAGCCGGGCGAATAGCCCCTCAGGTGGGCAGCACGGCCCGGGTCGCAGCGGCCAGGTCGGGGACCTCGAGAACGTCGAGCCCCGACTTTTTCTTCACATTGGCACCGGCCGGCACGAGCGCGCGGGTGAAGCCGAGCCGAGAAGCTTCCGATAGTCGCTGTTCAAGGCCGATGACGGGACGAATCTCCCCGGTCAGCGACACCTCGCCGAGGGCGAGAACGCCGGGGGCGAGCGGCAGATCAAGGCTGGCAGAGGCGAGCGAGAGGGCGGCCGCAAGATCGGTGGCCGGCTCGGCCGCCCGGGCCCCGCCCACCGTCGCCACGAAAATGTCCTTGCGGTCCAGGTCAATGCCGAGACGGGACTGCAGCACCGCCACCATCATCGCCACCCGGGCCGAATCCACTCCCGAGGTGGTGCGTCGGGGCGGACCGGCGGGAGACACCGCGAGGGATTGGATCTCCACCGGCATGGGCCGGCGCCCCTCGAGAGTGATGGTCACGCACGTGCCCGGCACGGTGCGGGCCCGGTCGGAAAGGAAGAGCCCCGAGGGATCGGGCAGCTCATTGATGCCCTCATCGACGAGCTCAAAGCAGCCCACCTCATCGGTGGGGCCATAGCGGTTTTTCACGGCGCGCACCATGCGCAGGCGGGAATGCCGATCGCCGTCGAACTGGCAGACGACGTCAACGAGATGCTCGAGCACCCGCGGGCCGGCAATGGAACCGTCCTTCGTCACGTGGCCGACGAGGAGGACGGGCAGGTTACGGGACTTGGCCAGATGGACGAGGGCCGAGGTGACAGCCCGGACCTGCGACACCGATCCGGCGGCCGAGTCGACCTGGGTGTCAATGATGGTCTGAACGGAGTCGACGATGAGGAGGGAGGGCCGAAGCTCCTCCACGTGGGCGATCATCGAGGACAGGTCGGCATCAGCGGCAATCTTGAGGTTCTCGCACATGGCGCCGATGCGCTCGGCGCGCAGGCGAACCTGGGAGGCCGATTCCTCAGCCGAAATGTAGAGAACGGGAGGCGTGTGGCTGCGCGCCATCTTCGCACCCACGTCCAGCAGCAGCGTCGACTTGCCGACTCCCGGCTCCCCGGCCAGGAGGATCACCGCGCCGGGAACCAGCCCGCCGCCGAGCACCCGGTCAAGCTCGCCCACCCCGCTCGTCGTGCGCTCCGACGCTGACGGAGCCACCTCGGTAATCGGCTGCAGGGTGCTTTGCGGGGTCAGCGGTGCCGGGCCCGACCGGGAGGGGCTGGCCGGGGAGGGCCGAAATTCCTCCATCGTCCCCCACTGCCCACAGGACTGGCAGCGGCCCACCCACTTTCCCGTGGTCCAGCCACAGTCGCTGCACACAAAGGACACTGCCGATTTCTTTGCCATGAATCCAGCCTAACGGCTCCGGTGGACAGCTTTGCCGGGCAGCCCCAGCGGACGATGAGCGGGGCCGGATATCGGGGCGCACGGATGTGGTGGAGGTGGCGCCGGTGAGGCTTCGGGCGAGTGGCGCGCTGCAGGCGCGAAGCTACCGGGCGCTAGGGCTAGTTCCGAGCCGCGAAAGCGTCGAGGAGTTCGGCATTGCCGGAGACGATGATGATGTCATCCTCGGAAATCCGGGTGGCGGAGGTGGCGTACTCGAAGGGCTCATCGGGGGATTTGACGCCGAGAATGTTGACGCCGTAGCGCTCGCGGATCTTCGACTCGCCGATGGTGAATCCGCGCAGCTCAAGCGGCGGGCGCATCTTGACGATGGTGAAATTGTCTTCCATTTCGATGAAGTCAATCATCCGCCCCGCCACCATGTGGGCGACCCGCCTCCCGGCATCGTGCTCGGGGAAAACGCGCCGGTGGGCGCCAATCTTCTCGAGGATGCGACCGTGATCGCGCGAGGTGGCCTTCGCCCAGATCTCCGGCACTCCCATCTCCACGAGATTCGCGGTGGTGAGCACGGAGGCCTCAAGGGAGGAGCCCACCCCGACGACGGCAACCCGGAAGTCTTTAGCGCCAAGCTGCTCGAGCGCCTCCTTGGAGGTGGCATCCGCCTCGACGACGGTGAAACGGTGCGACCAGTGGTTGGCGAGCTCGGGGTCCTTCTCGACGGCGAGCACCTCGCGGTCAGCATCCGCCAGGGACATGGCGACGGCGGAACCGAAGCGTCCCAGCCCGATGACAAGGACCGCGCCGAGCTGATCGTCTGCCTTGCGTGCCATGATTCTCCTTTGTCGTTGACGGGTCCCGGTGGGGGCCACATGATGATGATAGCGGGCCGGGGCCGGCGGTCGGGATGCGGTTAAGCATGCCCGTGGATCTGCGCGCGGATACGCGGGGGCAGGCCGATGCCTAACCGATGAGCGGACGCTCCTCGGGCAGGCGGATGAGGCGCTGCTGCTCGCGGATGGCGAGGGCGGCGGCAAGGGTCATCGTACCGGTGCGCCCGGTGAACATGAGGCCGATGAGAATGAGCTTTCCGCTCGCGGGAAGGAGCGGGGACAAGCCGACGGAGAGGCCACACGTGGCGAAGGCGGAAATAACCTCGAAGAGGATGTGCTCGAGCGGGGCGTCGGTGAAGTGAAGGAGGGCGAGGCAGCCGGCCCCGACGAGCGAGGCGCCAAGGACGGCGGCGGCAACGGCGAGGCGAAGGGTGGAGGCGGGGATCCGCCAGCCGAATGCGCCCATGTCCCGGTCGCCCCGGGCCTCGGCGACGATGGCGAGGAGGAGTACGGCGAAGGTGCCGACCTTGATGCCGCCCGCGGTCGAGGCTGAGCCTCCGCCGACAAACATGAGAGCGTCGAAGATAAAGAGGGTGGAGGGGGACAGTTCCGCCACATCCATGGTGGAAATACCCGAGGAGCGCGGGGTGGTGGAGTGAACGAGGGCGAGCAGGGTGCGCTCATCGGTTGGCAGCCCCGCCAAGGTTTGTGGATTTCCCCACTCGAAGGCGAGGAAGGCAGCCAGGGTGCCGAGCCACAGCAGGCCGTAGGTGGTGAGCGTGAGCTTGGTGTGCAGCGACCACTTCTTCGGCGAACGCCAATGCTCGGAGATGTCGACAATGACGGGGAAGCCGATGGCACCCAAGATCGTGCCGACGATGATGGGGAGGCAGAAACCCCAGTTGGCGGCCAGCGGCGCGAGCCCGCCCTCGACGATGACGAGACCGCCGTTGTTGAAGATGGACACCGCCATGAACAGCGAATGCCACATGGCCTCGATAAGCGGCTCGCCCCACGACAGATAAGAGGGCAGCAGGACCGCGGTGAGAAGCGCCTCGATGGTGAGCGAGGCGACGAGGACGGTGGTGACGAGCGAGCCCACATCGCCCAGCCGGGACTTGCGTTCGGAGGCGATGAGCATGCGTTGGGTGAGGCCGATGCGTTTGGAGACCGCCCGGCCGAGCAGCGAGGCCAGGGTCATGACGCCGAGGCCGCCGATCATCATGGAGATCATGATGGTGACGTGCCCGAAGGTCGTCCAGTACTCGGCCGTGTCGACGACCGTCAATCCGGTGACGCAAACGGCGGAGGTGGCGGTGAATAGGGCGTCAATGAAGGAAGCCGCACCGGGCTGACGGGAGGCAAATGGTAGGCACAAGAGCAGGGTGGCGCCCGCAATAATGATGGCGAAGACAATAAGAACGAGGCGCGCGGGAGAATCGCGGGCAAGCCGCTCAATGAGCTCCCGCTTTCCGTCCTGGCTCGCCGGGCTCAGCGGCGTGACCTGGGTTTCTTCCTGGGCTGGCTGGGGCCCTTCGTGCTTCGACATCCCTTCGAAGATACACCCCGAGACAGTGCTATTGCGCGGACATCACGCGAAATGGTGGGCAAACATAGGAATCGTGCCTTACACTGGTGGACAGTATGACCCCTCAGGAAGAACGGATGGCTATGTCGCAGATACCCTCGCCGGCGCCGCAGTTTATGACCGTGGCCGAAGTGGCGGAGATGACCCGGGTGTCGCGGATGACCGTCTATCGCATGGTGCATGCCGGCGATCTGCCGGCCGTGCGGGTGGGCAATTCTTACCGGGTGCCGACTGAAGCCGTTGATGAATTGCTCTCAAAAACTGCGTATCAGGGTGAGGAACATCGCGCCTAGCCTGGATGCGGTATAGACTTCCCGGGTACCGAAATTGCGGGGACCTCCCGCTGCATACCCGATTTTGACGGAGGTAGAAGACCTGTGGGTTCCGTTATTAAGAAGCGCCGCAAGCGCATGTCGAAGAAGAAGCACCGCAAGCTGCTTCGCAAGACGCGCCACCAGCGCCGCAACAAGAAGTGATCAATGCGGGCCCTCGGGCCCGCATTCCGCTACCCGCGCACCGCGCCAGGGCCGGCAAGATCGGCGGAGGACCTCGGAGGAATGATGCGCAAGATTACCCTCGTGACCCGGACGGGCTGCCATCTGTGCGAGGCTGCCGCGAACACCCTGGCCGATCTTGATGTTGACCTCCTCATCGTCGACATTGATGAGGTTGCGGGCCTGGAGCGCTTTTCTCATGAGGTGCCGGTGGTGTTGGATGGTCACTGGACGGCCGAAGAACCAGAGGCGGGCCGAGTCCTCACCCGGCTCGTGGCCGCTCCGGCGGCGCTGAAGAAGGCGCTACGCCCGACACTGTGGCGCAGGATCACCGGGAAGCGGCCAAAGGGGCTAGGATAAGCGCACAGGGAAGGAGCCGCATGTCGAATCACGAGCCCGAGTGGCTGACCGAGCGCGAACAGCGCGCTTGGCGTAACTATCTTCGCGCCACTTCTCAGCTGGCTACTTTCGTCGGCCAGGACCTGTTCGCAGCCTTTCAGATCACCCTCGCCAAGTACGAGGTTCTCGTCCGCCTCACCGAGGCGGAGGACGGCCAGATGCGAATGTCGGAGCTTGCCGGAGACCTGGTGAGCTCGCGCTCGCGGCTGACCCGAACCGTGTCCTCGATGGAGGATGCCGGACTGGTGGAGCGGGAGGCCTGCACGAAGGATCGGCGCGGCCGGCTCTGCCGGATCACGCCCAAAGGGCGGGCGCTGATCGAGCGCATGGCCCCCGTGCACGTGGCCTCGGTCCGCCGCCACCTACTCGACAAGATTGGCCATGACAAACTGATGGTGCTCGGCGATATTATGGCCGAGCTGATTGATGAAGACGCGACCATCGCGGACCTATAGGAGAAGCAGCTGTGGAACTGACGACGATTCACCTGGTCCGCCACGGCGAGGTCGATAACCCCACCGGGGTGCTCTACGGCCGTGCCCCGGGATTTCACCTCACCGACTTGGGCCGGGAGATGGCCGAGGCGGTGGGTGAGCGGTTTGCCGATGGTCATGACGTGCGCTTCATCATGGCCTCCCCGCTGGAGCGAGCGCAGGAAACCGCGCAGCCCACGGCGCGCGCCTTCAACCTTCCCATCGTCTCCGATGAGCGGCTCATCGAGGCGGATAATGCCTTCGAGGGGGTGGCCGTCAACAAGAATCGGCTCATCCTCGCCCACCCGCGCTACTACCCCTTGTACGTCAACCCGTTCCGTCCCTCGTGGGGAGAGGACTACAATCTCGTGGCCCGGCGCATGTCCGGCGCTATTGCCACGGCCCTCGAGGAGGCTCGTGGCGGGGAGGCGGTGCTGGTGTCCCACCAGCTGCCGATCTGGACGATGCGCAGGTTTATTGAGCGCAAGCCCTTCGCCCACGACCCGCGCAAGCGCCAGTGCGCGCTCGCCTCGGTGCATTCCCTGACCTTCGTGGGCAATCAGCTGCTCGCCCTCGACTACTGGGAGCCGGCCGCCCACCTGCTCACCCAGGCTTCGGATATGGTTCCGGGAACGTCGGCCGCCGCCGAGGCCAAGGGGAACTAGGTGGCCAGGCTCTGGGCGCTGCTTGCCGCCGGCTCACTTGCACTTGCCGCCGGTGGATGCTCGTCGGTGGGCGGCGAGAATGACTACGAGGGGGCCGATGGCGCCTACGTCCTGTGGGAGGATGCGGAGCGGTCCGCCGCCATTGATGCCTCCGGGCAGACCTATTCCGGCGAGACGATCGATCTGGCCGAGCTGCGCGGCGCGCCCGTCCTCATCAACACCTGGTATGCGGCGTGCCCGCCGTGCCGAGCCGAGGCGCCCGATCTTGCCAACCTCGCCGCCGAGCATCCATCCGTCACCTTCCTCGGCCTCAACAATCGCGATGACGAGGCGGCGGCCACCGCTTTCGAACGCAGCTTCGACATTCCCTATCCCACCATCGCCGATGATGACGGATCGATGCTGGCCGCGCTGGCGGGAACGGTTCCGCTCAAAGCGGTGCCCACCACACTCGTGCTCGATCGGGAGGGCCGCCCCGCCGCCCGCTTCCTTGGCCAGATCGACCCCGGGGTGATTGACGGGATCCTCACCGACCTCGAGGCGGAGTAATGCCCGGCTCGCTGGCCGACTCCTTCGCCGGTGCCGTCGCCTCCGGCCCCATGCTCGCGGCCCTTCCGGCGGCGATGATTGCCGGCCTCGTCTCCTTCCTCTCCCCGTGCGTGCTACCCCTGCTTCCCGGCTACGTCGGCTACTTTGCCTCCCTGGCCCCCGCTTCCTCCTCCCGCTCGCGCCACCTCCTCGCCTCCTCGCTCGCCTTCGTCGCGGGATTCAGCACCGTTTTCGTCAGCCTCGGTATTCTCTTCTCCGCCGCGGGCGCGCGCCTGGCCCCCTACGAGGACATCATCGTCCGGGCCTGCGGGGTGCTTCTCATCGTCCTTGCCGCCGTCTTTATCGGCGGGCTCGGCTCTCTGCAACGAACCTGGCGGCCGGCGCGGCTCGGCGCGGGTGGCGGAGCCTTTGCTCTCGGGGCGATCTTTTCGCTCGGATGGAGCCCGTGCATGGGCCCCACCCTGGCGGCGGTGCTCTCCCTCGCTCTCACCTCCGGTTCGATGGTGCGCGGAGCGGTTCTCGCGCTGGCCTACTGCCTCGGCCTCGGCGTTCCCTTCATCGCGGCCGCCAGTGGCCTGGAGCACTCGGGTAAGCTCCTGGGATGGATGCGAAGGCACGGCCGGGCCATCCAGATCGCGGGCGGGCTGCTGCTCGCCGCCCTGGGTGTGGCGATGGCGAGCGGAGTATGGCTCGAGCTGCTTGACCGGGTCTCGGTGGGGGAGGTGGTGCTCTGATGAAACGCAGGGCCCGCTGGGCGTGGCGCCAGCTGACATCCATGCGCCTGGCCATCATCCTCCTGCTCATCCTCATCGTCGCCATTATTCCCGCGTCGATGCTGCCCCAGCAGCGCGATGATCCGGCGGCGGTGGCCGCCTGGGTGACCGAGCATGGCACGTGGGGTGAGATCGTCTCCGCCATTGGCCTCCTCGATGTGCTGCGCGCCCCCTGGTTTGCCGCCATCTACCTCCTGCTGTTTATCTCCCTGCTCGGCTGTATCATCCCCCGCACCGGGCAGTGGGTGCGCCGCCTGCGTTCTCGCCCCGGCCGCATCCCCACCCGGCTCGACCGCTTTGACGGCTATGTTGAGGCGGCGTCCGAGGCCGGGGAGGAGGAGGTGGCGCGCAAGGTGGCCCGGGCGCTGCCCCGCTACCGCAGCGAGAAGGTGCCCGGTGGGGTGTCGCTGGAAAACGGATACCTGCGCGAGGGAGCTAATCTCCTTTTCCACATCTGCCTGTTCGCCATCCTCATCGTCTTTGCCCTCTCCCAGGCCCTGACCTATCGCGGCCAGGCGATCGTCGTGGAGGGTGAGTCCTTCGTTAATTCCTCCCTCGCCTACGATTCCTTCACGAGTGGCACCCTCGTCGGCGAGGCCAAGATCGAGCCATTTAGGCTGCGCCTCGATGACATGGAGGCGAAGTTTGACGACGAGGGAAACGCCAGCCACTTCTCGGCCGAGATCACCGTCACCGAGCCGAATGGTGAGCCCCGCACCGAAGAACTTGCCCTCAACAATCCGGTCCGGGTCTCCGGCACCGACATCTTCCTGTCCGGTAATGGCTACGCCCCCCACCTCATCGTCACCGACGAGGATGGTGCGGTGGCCTTCGACGGCCACGTGGTCCTCGCCGATGTTGCGCCCGACTACATTTCCCGGGGAGTCGCCAAGATTCCCGACACGACGAATCGCGAGCGCCAGCTCGGCCTCCAGCTCACCCTCTATCCGACGGCCGTGTGGATGGGAGAGTCCCTCATCTCCGTTTATCCCGGGCCCGTCAACCCGTATCTCGTGGCGCTCACCTGGATTGGCGACCTGGGATTGGATGATGGCAGGCCGCAAAACGTCTACGACCTGGATACGACGAAACTGGAGCTGCAAACCGATTCCGGGGGTCTCGCGACCATGACGGTGCTGGAAAAGGGCCACACCGCGACCCTGCCGGGTGGAGCCACGCTGACGTTTGCGGGGCTGGATCGGTTTGCCGCCCTCGATTTCAATCACGCCCCGCTCACCGGCCTGCTCGGCTTCTTTGCCGTGCTCGGCTTCGCCTCGATCACCGCCTCCCTCCTGCTGCCGCAGCGGCGGATCTGGGTGCGCGTTAGTGAGGGGCGGATTTCTGCGGCGGGAATTGGCCGTTCCCATGATGATCGGGTGGGCGCGGATGTGCGGCGTGCGATAGGTTCGATAGTAGACATTGAGGAGGCCCTATGAACCTGGCTGACGCCAGCCTCACCCTCGTCTACGGGGCGATGGCGGCATACACCGTGGCGATGATTGCCTTTGGCATCGACCTTGCCGGATATCGCGGCCGCGCCGGGCGCATTGGTATGTCCGTCACCTGGGCTGCCTTTGCCCTGCATCTGGCGGGCACGGTCCTGCGCGGCATTGCCGCCGGCCGGGTCCCGTGGGCCAACATGTACGAGTTCACGCTCACCTTCACGTGCGTGGCCGTGGCCGTCTTCCTCATCCTCACCCGAACCAGGCCCCTGGAGGCCCTCGGCGTCTTCGTCACCTTCGCGGCCCTCGTCTCCCTCGGGATCGCCGTGGCGGTGCTTTACGTCAAGGTGGCTGGCACCCCGCCGATCCTCGACTCCTACTGGCTCGTCATCCACGTCGTCACCGCCGTCATCGCCACCGGCCTGTTCACCTTTGCCGCCCTGCTTGCCTTCTTCCAGTTGGCGACGAGCCGTAAGAACAAGCGGCGATCGGCGCCCAAGCGGGCCGAGGAACCGGTCGGGGTGGCCGCCGATACTGACCGGCGGATCGCCGAGCGGCTCACCCACGAGGAAACTGCCGCGGGTCCTGAGACCGTGTCGGTTGCCCCGGCGGGCCGGTTTTCTCGCCTCATCACCGCCCTGCCCGATCCGAAGACGCTCGAGGAGAACTCCTTCCGCATCACCGTCATCGGCTTCATCCTGTGGACCTTCACCCTCATTGCCGGCGCCGTGTGGGCCGCCCACGCCTGGGGGCGCGCCTGGAACTGGGATCCGAAGGAAACCATGAGCCTCGTCGTGTGGTTCGTCTATGCCGCCTACCTGCACGCCCGGTCCACCCGGGGCTGGTCGGGGCGGCGGGCCGCGTGGCTGTGCCTTCTTGGGTTTGTCGTCCTCATGCTCAACTACTACGCGGTGAACTTCCTTGCCGACTCCCGCCATGCGTACACGGGCCTGTAGCGCGCTCGCGGCCCTGTGCCTGCTCGCCGGGTGCTCCTTGTCCTCGGCCGATGATCTCAAGTCCCGGTGGGTGGAGCTTCCCTCCCCGCCGGCCTCCCCGGTGGCCCGCACCGGCCCCAAGGGCCCGGACATCACCACGGTGTGCTCCTCGCCCACGCCCGATGCCACCTTCCTCGCCCCCATCGGCGGGGAGCTGCCCGCCAACCGGCACCTGTCGCTGGATGGCACCGACATGAGCATCGAGAGCCCCGAGGGAACGCGCCAACTGTCGCTGACGTGCGATCGGGCGGTGTATGCCGATGTGGATGCTGATGGCAGAAGCGATATTCTTCTCATCGTCAACCAGGAGCTGGACGGCGCGGCTTCCCAAGCCGCCCTCCTCCTCACCCCTGACGAGGCCTTCTACCTCGATGACGGAGAGAAAATCACCGACATCTCCGCCATGGATGAAGCGGTGAGCTACACGATCACCCGAGAGGGTTATGCGGACACGGTTGAGCTCGCCCTGCGCAGGGGAGTACCCGTCCGCATCGATCAGCATGGCGGCCTGCCCTCTTGCGTTCGCAACAGCGAGGACATTACCGAGGCTCTCGAGGGACGCCCGCTCAAGGAGACCCCGGAGGTGTTCCCGGGCGAGGGGCCCATCATCACCGACAAGGACGGGGAGGAAGAAGAATCCCCGCAGATTCCCGCCTACGATCAACAGCCGGTCTTCGCGCTTGCCGGGCAGCGAGACGGCTACGTTCGGGCCATGTTCCTCCTCGACGGTGGGGACATTCACCGCTGGACCGACTACCGCTGCGGCTGGATCCGCGCCGATAAGGTCAAGGAACGCGAGACGCTCTAGCCGGGTCCGCGGTACGCGAAGGCCCATGCTCGGCGGGAAATCAAGCACCGCAAGCCAGCAGCCTGCGCGCGTCAAGCCCGTCCAACGCCATGACGTCGGCGACCCCACCGAGCGGGCCGCGTAAGTCACGGCAAGCAGCAGACGCGAATGCGGGAGGGGTGATCCCCTCCCGCATTCCTGCGTAGTTGTCAGCCTTAGGCGTTGTGACGCCTGCGCAGAGCGAGCAGGAAGCCGCCGGCGAGCATCGACGTGCCCGCGAGCGTGCCAATCAGCGTCGTATCGGCGCCGGTGTGGGGCATCTGCTTGCCGGGGTCGGCGTGGTTCTTACCATCGGCCGGGTCCTTGGCATGGTCGCCATGATCCTTGTCGGCGGGGTCCTTGGCGTGATCGCCGTGGTCCTTATCCCCATTAGCGGGGTCCTTGGCCTCATCGCCATCCTCACCCTTCTTGTCCTCGCACGTGGGGTTGTGGATGACGGCGTCGCGGTACATGTAGTTGCCGCTAGCGTTGATCTCAACCTGGCTATCATCGCCATTGCGCACCCACGCGCCGTACGTGAGTTTATCGGCGTTGTCGCAGACGAAATCAGGCAGCCTGACATCGAGCCGGAGATTGAATTCGTCGCCGGGCTTAACCTCGGCAAACACGCACGTGACGGTCGTGTAACCGTCGAGCGCGTCAAGCGTGCACTCCTTCACCGGATCTTCAAACGTCGTGTATTGAAGGAGCTCGAGGGGCGGGGAGGGGACATACATCGTCACCGCCACGTCGTGGCCAACAGCATCGGAGATGTTGCCAATGGTGGCCTGGAGGATGCCGTCCCAGCCGGGCTCGACGTCCTCGGGACCGTTGAGAATGACGAAAAGATCGATCTCCTCGGGCTCGTCGCTTCCATCACCCGGGTCTGCGGTTTCCTCTTCGGCGGAAGGAGTCGTGCCCTCTTCCTCAGCAGGTGGGGCGGCCTCTTCCTCTTCGGCCGCGGCGGCGGTCTCCTCGTCCTCGGCGGGAGCGGTTTCTTCTTCAGCAGCAGGGGTGGATTCTTCTTCTTCGGCCGGTGGTTCGGTCTCCTCGGCGGGAGGCTCGGCCTCGCCGCCGGGTTCTTCGGATCCGTCGGAGGGCTGTTCGACGGGAGTGTCTTCCATCGGAGCGGTAGCGGCGTTGGCGGCACCCATCATCCCCAGGGATAGGGAGACGGCACTCATGACGCCGATGATCGTTCTCTTCATTGAGGTGACCTTACTTTTGAGCTTTTCTTATTGCGGCCGGAGCCGCACACCTACGCCCGGTGCTCCGTACGAGCCCCATTCCCATATTCGCTGAATCCAGGAGGCAGGCGTTGCTTCAAAGTACCAAAATAGGTGGAAGGGGCAAGGAGATAGGGGAGAGCCCTGCCGAAGTAGACAAGCCTTCGGTGAGGTAACGAGGGGCACCTTACGGCGACGGAACGCCGATATCCTAGGATCCCTTCCGGGCCAGGGAAAGACCCAGCCGGTCGGCGACGAGGCCGAGAAGTGCGGCCGCGGGGATGTTGATGGGGGAGGGAAGGAAGTAGGCGTGCAGGGAGATAGTCTCCAGGCCGCCGGCCACGTGCCCGGTCACGACCATTCCCCCGGCGGTATCGAGGGCGGCGATGATGGCGAAGCTGAGCGGAAGGGTCCAGCGCAGCTCCCGCTCCGCCCGCACCGACCAGAAGGCCGCAAAGAGGCCAAGCAGGCCGAGCGAAGTGACGAGGGCGATGATGACGATGGGCAGGGGAGTATTCCCGGCCAGCTGGCCAAAGCTCGGTGGGATCGAGGCGCCGAACACGCTGGGCATGTGCAGCTCGGCGTGCGCGAACCCGCCGAGTCCCGCCGCCCATCCCGACAGCCCGATATTCACGGTCCACAGGAGGAAGGAAGCATAGGGCAGGCCGAGGAAGCGGGCTGCGGCAATGGCCCCGAGAATGCCGACGGGTAGGGCAAGGGTGGCGACGTAGCACCAGGTCCACCGCCAGGCGTGCCCGAAGCTGCCTCGGGCGAGGGAGCCAAGGACGGGGGAGAGTGCTCCGAGGAGGAGACCGCCGAGCATGGCGAAGAAGGGATTGGGTACCGGTCGTCCACAGGTGAGCCAGAGGGCTCCCGAGGCAACCGCGAGGGTCAGCCCGCTGAGGAGGGAGGCGGATGATGTCCTCGTGGGGGCCAGCCGGGCTGGCAGGTAGCAGCCGAGGGCAATGATGAAGGTGAGGGCGAGGGGTGGGGCGTAGACGGTTCCGGCAACATTGACGGCCAGGCCGGCCGATTCGGAGAAGGTGACCGGTGCGCCAAGGGCGGCCAGGCTCATTGCACTGGCCCATTCCCAGGGGGAGATGGCGAGTTTGGCGCCGGTGAACTGGGTGAGACCGCTGAGGACAAAGGCGAGGAGGAGGCTGAGGGCTAGCCCGGCTAGCGGTCCGAGGATGGGAGGGAGCTTACTCCTCGTCGTTGTCATCATCCTCGTGCTTGCGCAGCTCACGCTCATAGTGTTGGCGGCGCAGCTCATCGTCGAGGCGGGCGAGGAATTCCGGATCGTCATCAGGGGCAATCGGGCCGGGCCGGGGTGCGCTGCGCCCGGTGGGCCGCGTTGGATCATTAGCCAGGAGGTAGGAGACGGCAAAGATCGCGGAACCGACACCCGGAATAACGATGGTGAAGGCCAGCCAGAGGCCCTTGCGTAGTCCTCCGGGCATCTTCGATTGATCCGCAAGGCTCGCCAAAATAATGCCGTAGATCCACACGGCGATAAACAAGATGACGGCGACTGCTCTCACGGCTCATACATTACCCCACCTGTGCGGCCTTTGCCCTATGGCCTTCGCCGCGGGCATAGTAGGCTAAGGTTCGTGCAGATCTTGAAGTTCACGCTCTTGCGCCTCGCCCTCGCGGTCGCCTTTTTCCTTGGCTTCCACTACCTGGGGATGGGCATTCTCCTCGCCATTGCCGCCGGCATCCTCTGTTCGGCGATGGTCTCGTTCATCTTCTTCCCCGGCCAGGGCAATGCGGCTGCCGAGCAACTGCGCACCATCGTTGAAGGGCGTCCCAAGCGGCGCAGGATCGATGAGATCCAGGAGGAGGTCGAGACGTCAGACCTCGATGATGCTGTCGATCCCGCCACTCCCAACGCCCAGGCGGACGACCGCGGCGGTGTCGAACCGGGCGAGGATCACCGGTAGGAGCATCCGCCGTGCGCGGATATTCCCGTGAGACTCGTTCCGCCCGCCTTTTCTTCTGCCTTCTTTTTCGCTCAGCCCAGTCCCGTCTATCCGTCCTGGCCAGCAGCCTGCACCGCTATTCCAAGCTGTGGATGTGGGGGTTGGTGCCGGTGAGGCGCTGGTAGCCTGGTGCCTCATCGGGTGAAGGAGAGCGATCGTGGTTGATTTTCGACAGACACAGCCCCCGCTAGATCCCGAGTTGAGCGCGGATGAGCTGTGGCAGCTGGCGAAGGATGATCCCGCCGTGCACGCGAAGATTGCCCGTCACCCATCCGCGTCGAAGGAGCTGCTGCGCGAGATCGCCGACACCTCGGATGATCGGGGAGCCCGGGCGGCGGCGCGGGCGGCCCTCGCCCCCGCCCGCAGCCTGCCCGACTGGCAGAAATTCCTCATCATCATTGCCATCTTCACCATCATCGGCGGCATCTTCGCCATGATCGTCATTCTCACCGGTGACAATGAGGCGGCGGCGAATACTCTCGAATCCGCAGCCTCGGGCGCCACCCGTGCCGTGGCGGGGCTCTTCGGCTAGCGGATCCTCGACCGTCCGGGCCATCCGCTTCGGACAGCCCTGCGGCGCGGTGCTCAGTCCGGTGCCCAGTGCTGAGTGCGGACCGGTAAAGAGCGTGTCCGGTGAAGAGTGTGCGTCGAGCCCCGTGAGCACCCGACAAGCGCCCGGTTGGGCACCGCTCTTAGAGTGCGAAGAGCAGGATGGCGCCGTAGGCGAGTTCGAGGAAGCCGGTGTCGCGCAGGACGGGAATGAGCTGGCGGCCCACCCGGCCGGAAAGCGCCCGAGAGGACAGGGACCACCAGGGGATAAGGAGGACCGCGGTGGCCAGGCACCAGGGGCTCCAGATGGCGCAGAGAATGGACAGGGCGATGGGGATGGTGATGAACAGAACGTAGGTGACGCGGGCCCGCCGATTGCCCAGGCGCACCGCGAGGGTCATCTTCCCCACCCGAGCATCCGTCGGAGCGTCCCGGATGTTATTGATCATGAGCACGGCGCAGGCAATGAGGCCGATGCCGATGGCGACGAGCCAGGCCTGGGTGGACAAGCGTCCAGCCTGGGTCCAGGTGGTGCCGAGGGTGGCGAAGAGGCCGAAGAAGATGAAGACGAAGACCTCGCCGAGGCCAATGTAGCCGTAGGGAACCTTGCCGCCGGTGTAGTACCAGCCGGCGGCCACGGCAAGCGCCCCGGCAATAATGAGCCACCAGTCCCCGGACAGGGCGACGAGGATGATGCCGAGGAGGCAGCCGACGCCGAAGGAGGCGAAAGCGGCGTACTTGACGGTGGCGGGTTTGACCAGGCCGCCGCCGGTGAGGCGGGGCGGGCCGGTGCGCACCTCGTCGGTGCCTCGCACCCCATCCGAATAATCATTGGCGAAGTTGACTCCCACCTGGAAAGCGAGGGCGACGCCAAGGGCGAGGAGAGCACGGGGGATGGACAGGCCGCCGAGCTCGTGGGCCGCTCCGGTGCCCGCGAGCACGGGAGCGATAGAGGCGGGGAGAGTGCGCAGTCGCGCGCCCTCCAACCAGTCAGAAATGCTCGCCATGAACTCTCCACATCTCGGGTAGCTTTCGCCGGTTGAGTTTACCCGAGGCGAGCGTGGGAAACGCGCTCAGGGCGAAGTCGGCGAGGCAGGCCACACCCTTCGGCGAAAACTCCGGTCCGAGTTGTCTAGCCAGTGGGCGAATACGTTCCTTGTCTTCGCATTTCTCGGTGAGAATGACGAGGGCCTGTCCCCATTCCGGGTGGGGAACGCCAAAGGCGACGGCGTGAATACCGGCGGCGGCGAGATGGTTTTCGACCGCGGCCGGCATAATCGTGAGGCCGCCGGTGGTGATGGCGTCATCAAGCCGGCCGAGCACCGTGAGGCGGCCGCCTTCCCACCGTCCGGCGTCATTGGTTTCCAGCCGCCCGGCAAAGTCCTCCCCGCCGCAGTAGCCGCTGGCAACCTGCGGCCCGGTGATGATGATGCGGGAGTCGGCGAGGGTGATGTGGGCGGAGCCGATGGGTGTTCCGTCGTAGACGCAGCCCCCGCACGTCTCGGTCATCCCATACGTCGTCACGAGGGTGAGTCCGGCCGCCCTGCCCCGCTCCAGCAGCTCGGCCGGGCAGGCCTGGCCGCCGACGAGAATGGCGCGGGCGGCGGTGAGCGAGTCGGTGACCGCGGGATCGGCAAGCGCCCGGCGCAACTGGGTGGGCACGAGGGAGAGGTAGGCGCCGGTTGGCACGGAATCGCCGAGACGGAAGGGAATGGGTTCGGTGCCGGCGAGCACCGACCGCAGAACGGTCTGGGCGCCCGCGATGTGCTCGATGGGAAGACAGGTGAGCCAGGGCCCCTCCCCGCCGAGCGCCTCATGGGTGGCGGCGGTGGAGGCCCTGATCTGATCCCAGGTGATCTCGACGAGCTTGCCCGCGGACGTCGATCCGGAGGTGCGGATGAGAACGGCGGTGTCCGCGCGGATCTGGCCCGGTGCCGGGCCCCGGGTGCCCGGGGCGTCGAGCAGGATCGGCTCGCCACCGCCGGCGAGACTGGTGTGGGCGGCCTCGGCGAAGGCGCGAATCTCGGGTGTTCCCACCCCGCCGGTCAGGCGGATCACGAGTAGAAGGGGAAGCCGGACCAGTCGGGAGCCCGCTTGGTGAGGAACGCATCGCGGCCCTCGCGCGCCTCCTCGGTCATGTAGGCGAGGCGGGTGGCCTCACCGGCGAACACCTGCTGTCCCGCCAGCCCATCATCGGCCAGATTGAAGGCGAATTTGAGCATGCGGACGGCCTGGGGAGACTTGCCGAGAATGGTGTGCGCCCACTCCAGGGCCGTTTCCTCGAGGAGGGCGTGGGGGACCGCCTTGTTGATGACGCCCCAGCGTTCGGCCTCCTCGGCCGAATACTCGCTCGCGAGCAGGAAGATTTCCCGGGCCCGCTTGTCCCCGCACTGGCGGGCGAGCAGGGCCGAGCCATATCCGGCATCGAAACTGCCCACGTCGGCATCCGTCTGCTTGAACCGGGCATGCTCGAGGGAGGCGATGGACAGGTCGCACACCACGTTGAGAGAGTGTCCGCCGCCGGCCGCCCACCCGGAGATCGCGCCGATGACAATCTTCGGCATGGTGCGAATAAGGCGTTGGACCTCGAGGATGTGCAGGCGCCCGGAGGCAGAGGGGACCAGCACATCGGGATCGGCCGCCTCACCATCCTCGGTGCTTGCCTGCCCGGCGGAGTACCGGTAGCCGTCCTTGCCTCGGGCGCGCTGATCGCCCCCGGAGCAGAATCCCCATCCGCCATCCTTCCTGCTCGGACCGTTGCCGGTGAGGATGATGACGCCAACGCCGGGGGAGAGGCGGGCATGATCGAGCGCGGCGGCCAGCTCATCGACCGTTTCGGGCCGAAACGCGTTGCGCACCTCGGGCCGGTCGAAGGCGATGCGGACGATGGGCAGGTCCTCGCTGCGATCCTCGCTCACCGCCCG
Source organism: Flaviflexus sp. (assembly GCA_030537635.1). Lineage (GTDB taxonomy): Bacteria > Actinomycetota > Actinomycetes > Actinomycetales > Actinomycetaceae > Flaviflexus. The sequence goes on from JAUNVM010000001.1 coordinate 46,531, forward strand.
GTGGTAGGTGATGTCGGTGAAATCCAGGCCGCGTACCTCGCGCCAGCGCGCCGGATCGAAAATCTCGGAGACCTTGCTTGGAAGGGGGGCTGTGCTCATAGGGCCATTGTGCCACTAGGCTGGTGGCATGCCTACGACAACCTTCCCGCTCCCTTTTCGCGTCTACTCCACGGAGCTAACCACAAGGTTTCGGGGATTGAACCGCCGCGACGGGGTGCTCATCCAGGGCCCGGCCGGATGGGCGGAGGTGTCCCCCTTCTGGGACTACGACATTGCCTACTCCGCCACCTGGCTCGCCGCCGCCCTTGAATCGGCCTGCCTGGACTATCCCGCCCCGCTCATCGACACCGTGCCCATCAACGTCACCGTCCCGGCCACCGATCCGGCCCGTGCGCAGGAGATCGCCACCGCCGGGGCGCACTGCCCGGCCGCGAAGATCAAGGTGGCCGAGGCCGGCCAGAGTATCGATGATGATCTCGATCGCATCGCCGCCGTCCGCGAGGTCTTCCCGGGCACCATTCGCATTGACGCCAATGGCGGATGGGACGAGGACACCGCCACTCGCGTCCTACCGAAGCTGGACCGGGCGGCCGGCGGGCTCGACTACTGCGAGCAGCCGGTGCCCGATGTTGCCGCCCTCGCCCGGGTGCGCCGCGCCGTCGACGTGCCCATTGCCGCCGATGAGTCCATCCGCCGGGCCGAAGATCCCTACGAGGTGGCCCGCCTCGATGCCGCCGATCTTATCATCGGCAAGGTTCAGCCGCTCGGCGGAATCCGCGCCTGTCTACGTCTCATCGAGGATATTGGCCTACCCATCGTTGTCTCATCGGCCCTCGAATCCTCCGTCGGCATCGCGGCCGGGGTCGCGCTCGCGGCCGCGCTTGGCACGGAGCGTGCCTGCGGCCTGGGCACCATCTCCCTCTTCACGCGGGACGTCACCTCCACCCCGCTGCTTCCCCACCGGGGCCACCTTGCCCCGGGTCGGGTCATTCCCGATGAGATTCCGCCCGCTCCGGCAGATATCGAACGGGCCTGGACCGAGCGCCTCGAGGCCATGTGGGCCCACCTTCAGGCGCGCACCAATATTTCCGAGCTCACGGGAGGTGCGCTGTGATGGCGGTTGCCACGATCTTCACCGAACTCCTGGCCGCCGGGGTGCGCACCGTCGTGCTTGCCCCCGGCTCACGCAGTGCCCCGCTCGCCTACGGGGCGGCCGAGCTGGAGCGGGCCGGCGCGATTGATCTGCGGGTGGAAACCGATGAGCGGGCGGCCGGCTTCACCGCGCTCGGCGAGGCAAAAGCGAGCGGCCGGCCCGCGGTGGTTATCACCACCTCGGGAACCGCGGTCGCCAATCTTCACCCGGCCATGGCCGAGGCCTTCCACTCCGCGATCCCCCTCATCGCGCTCACCGCCGACCGTCCGGCCGCCCTGCGCGGCACCGGCGCCAATCAAACCACCTGGCAGCCCGGAATGCTCGGCCCGGCGCTGGCCGGTGAGCTCGACGTGTCGGCCGAGGATCTCGACGCCACGCAGCTGCGCCTCGCCCTGGGAAAGACGGCTTTCGGCCCGGTCCACCTCAACGTGTCCTTCGCCGAGCCGCTGCACCCGTCGGGGCCCATCTTTGCCGAGATTCCAGTCGCGGCAGATCCGCCCGCAGTGGCCGATGAGCCGGCTGGTGAGGAGCTGGATGGGCGGCGCACCGTCATCATTGCCGGGCCCCGCTCCCCGCGCGCCCCGCGCAGGAATATGCCGGCCGGCATTCCCATCTTTGCCGAGCCGGCCGCCGATGAACGCCACCTTCCCCAGGCGGTTCCCGCCAGTCGGATCGTCGCCGACGCCATGTGGCCCGATATCGAGCGGGTCATCATCTCCGGTCATCCCACCCTCTCCCGGCCCATCACCCGGCTCATGAGCCGGGACGACATCGAGGTGCTGGCCCTGGACGATATGCCGGGTCCGACAAATCCGGGGCGGGTGGCCACGATTCTTGGCGCCATGCCCCAGCTCGCCGCGGACGACGACTTCCTGGAGCGCTGCCTTGCGGCCGGCCGGGCGGCGAGCCAGGCCGGGCGACAGGAGGTTGCCACCCGCTTCGATCCGCTCGCGGCGGCGCGCGTCGTGGCCGATTCCTCCGGCACCTGGTTCCTCGGCGCCTCCAATGTCATCCGGGACGTCGACCTGCTCGCCGAAAATCCGGACGCCACCTTCCATGCCAGCCGCGGCCTCGCCGGCATCGACGGCACCATTGCCACCGCCCGGGGTATGGCCAGAAGCGGACCCGTGCGCGCGGCCATGGGAGATCTCACGTTCTTCCACGATGCCTCCTCCCTGCTGCCCACGGCTGGCCAGGCCGAACCCGAGCTCGACCTCCTCGTCATCGACGATGGTGGGGGCGGCATCTTTGCCTCCCTTGAGCACGGTCAAGAGCGCTACGCCGACGTCTTTGACCGGGTGTTCCGCACCCGCCGAAACGGCGATATTGCGGGGCTTGGCCGGGCCGCTGGATGGCAGGTGGAAATCCCCTCGGGTGAGGACGAGCTCGCCGACATACTGTCCGCCCCGCCCGCCCACCGGCTCATCCTCGTGTCCTTTGACGAGGACACGGCGGTGGTTCGCGCCCGCCGGGAGCGGGTCACCGAGGCCATGACAGAGGCGGCCGCCCGAGTGGCGGGCACGTCAGCATCCAGCGCGTCTTAAGACTTCGCCCAGATCTTGGCCAGCAGACGGGTGTTACATACTGGCGAATGAGTTTTATCCAGCAGTTATGCGGATGAGTGAAGGAGACACCATGACTTCGACCTGGAGCGGGCCCGAACCGCAGGACACCTACCCGAATCAGTCCGGATTCGCCGGTCCTGCCGAGCATCCGGCCCACCGGCAGGCCCCGGCCAAGCGCCGTTCACTTGGCCCCGTCCTTGCCCTCGCCCTGGTGTCCGGACTCGTTGGCGGTGCCGGGGGAGCGGGAATCACCTACGGCCTCATGGATGAGGGCTCCCAGGTGGCTGAGCGCACCGAGGCCGGCTCAAATGGCTCCGCCGAGGGAACCGAGAACACGGCCGCCCCGGCATCGGCCCCCTCCGGGGTGGACTGGGCGAAGATCACCGAGCAGGTCCAGCCCTCCGTCGTTGCCATCGAGGCTGCCAGCGCCACCGAGGGACACGCCGGCTCCGGCGTCATCATCGACAAGGCGGGCTACGTGCTCACCAATCATCACGTCATTGCCGGCACCGAGGACATTCACGTCACCCTGTCCACCGGGCAGATCGTCTCGGCCACCCTCGTTGGTTCCGATCCCTCCACCGATCTTGCGGTGCTCAAGCTTGCCGACACGAAGGGAATTTCGCCGGCTACCTTCGGCTCGTCCGCCTCCCTCGTGGTCGGCCAGCCGGTGGTCGCGGTTGGCAATCCGCTCGGCCTGTCCCAGACCGTTACCACGGGCATCATCTCCGCCCTCGACCGCCCGGTGGTCACCAAGCGGAAGGCCGGGGATCCCGATCCGGTCATCACCAACGCCATCCAGATCGATGCCGCCATCAACCCCGGTAACTCCGGCGGCCCGCTGTTCGATGCGCAGGGCAAGGTCATTGGCATCAACTCCTCGATCGCCTCGATTTCCGAGGGTGACGTGGCCGGATCCATCGGCTTGGGCTTTGCCATTCCCATCGATCTGGCCAAGCGGATTGCCACCGACATCATCGATACCGGCACCGTCTCCCACGCCTTCGTGGGCGTATCCACCCGCTCCGAGGTCGTCACGGTGGATGGCGAAAGCCGGGTGGCCGCCGTCATCGGCGAGGTTGTTCCGGGATCCCCGGCCGATAAGGCGGGCCTGCGCGAGGGCGATGCCATCACCGCCATTGATGACGATGAGGTGGTGTCCAACACCTCCCTCACCGGCTACGTGCGCCAGCACGCCCCGGGCGAGACGGTCACGCTCTCGATCGTGCGCGATGGTTCCGCCACCACGGTGGATCTCACCCTCGAATCCCGCGAGGCCATCTAGTTCGGTGACCCCGCCGGCCCCGACGTGAGCTCATCCTCGCGGCGGGGCAGCGGGGCGAGGGGTGCGCGGTGAGTATCTCGCCGGGCGCGGAGGAAGCCGGCGGCTGCCGCCAGCACCGGCAGGGTGAGGCTTATCCCGAGCATGGGAGCGACAAGGATGACCCCGAACAGGGGCACGCCGGCGACGATGAGGATGCCGATCGTGGTGGTGACGATGTTGTGCCAGCGCCGCGAATCCTCCCAGGCTTCCCGGCGGCACCGGTGCTCGCAGGCAATCGAGGGGATACGCCCGTCAAGGGACTGGGAGTGGCGTGCCAGGCGCCCGGCGCGGCGCCGCAGCAGGAAGAAGGCTGCGGCAATGGCGAGAGCGGACAGGAGCGCGCCGAAGAAGGCGGACTGACCGGACGACACCCCCGGGACGGGACGGCTGGAAAAGCCGAGCCACAGGAGCGGCAGCGGGCTGAGAAAAAACAGCGCAACCGCTGCGCCCGCCAACGTGCGCGTGGCAATGACTTCGCGGATGAGGGGAGCGGCTTCGGTGTAGTCAAAGGTGGGCAGATCCGGTCGAGCATCCGCCAGATCCTGCTCGATGTCGAGCTCTCGAGCCACCCGCTCTAAGTCACCAAATTGCTCGATGACGATTTCGGTGGCCTCCTCCTCGGACTTACCCGCCTCCCTCAGCTCCGCCATCTTCCCCTTCATCTGCTCGCGCAGCCGATTGCGGGCACGGGTGATGGCGGGGGTGAGGGCGAAGGGCGCGAACATGTTGTCGAGCCAATCCTCAAAAGTGTCCATCTTTCCTCCTCCGCCACCAAACTACGCGCAGAATCTCCTCCTCACAAGGATGGGAGGAGCGGATGAGCCAGCGCCATCGCCGAGAAATCTGCCGGACCGGGAGAGCCGGAGGCTAGGACAGGGCGTCGCGGATCGCGGAGAACTTCGCCTCGGTCTCATTCAGCTCGCGCACCGGATCAGAGTCGGACATGATTCCGCCCCCAGCAAAGGCCCGCGCGGTGGTGCCGTCCACCTCGGCGCAGCGCAGGGCGAGCGCCCAGTCGGCGTTGCCCGCCCCATCCATCCACCCCACCGGGGCGGCGTAGCGGCCCCGATCGGCCTCCTCGATGTCGCGGATGATGCCGAGGGCGGCCTGCGTGGGGGAGCCACCCACGGCGGCCGTCGGATGCATGGCGCCGCAGCAGGTGAGCCCCGTATGCGGCTCGGCCAGCTCGGCCGTCATGTCCGTGGCCAGGTGAATGACGTGGGGCAATTGCAGGGCGAAGCGCTCGCTGACCCACAGCTTCCGGGTGCGCGGCGCAATCGCATCGTGCACCGAGGCGAGCGCGTAGTCATGTTCGTGGCGATCCTTGACCGAGGACAGCAGGGCCCGGGTCGCACCCTGACGGTCGCCGGAGACCGGCCATGATCCGGCTAGCACCCGAGACGACAAGGTGCCCCCGCGCACCGAGGCCAGCATCTCCGGTGTCGAGCCCACCAGGCCGTCCACCGCGAAGGTCCAACAGTCGGGGAATGCCGTGGCAAGCTTACGGGCCAGCAGCCGCTGGTCGATGGGCCGCTCGGTGACGAAGGCGAGTTCGCGCGCGAGCACGGCCTTGTGCGCGTCGCCCGCCCGCAAACGCCCCCGCATCCGCTCCACCGCGGCCAAATAGTCCCGTCCGGCCAGCCCCGGAACCTCCGTCACCGGGCCGAAGGAGTCTGGCAGCGCCATCTGCTCATCTCCGGCATGACGGGCATGGGCGCGGTCATTGCCCGCGAGCTCGGTGGCTGAGGCCGGATCTGCCGGATCTGCGCCCGGATCAACAAGCCGAATGTCGGTGCGCCAATAACCCTCGTTATCGCGCCCCCAAATGGTGCGCGGAATGACTAGACGCGAGCCGGAGGGGGAATCGACAAAAAAGGAGAAGGAGCCAAAAGCAACCGGGCCCGAGCCGGGCCGGCCCACCTCGTCGCTGATTCGCGCCCGATCCACCACCGCATCAAACCAGGCCTGCGCCTCATCGAAGCGGTCCTCACCGAGCTCAATGCTGGCCGCCACCCCGGCCCCGAGCAGCGTCCGCTCGGCACAATGCCAGATCAGCGGGTCGGCCGGATCGAGGGCCGACAGGGCCGGCTCGTCGCGGCTCGGCACGCTGACGCAATGGAGGAAGGGAATAGCGGACACGTTGGGAGACTATACCCCGCTTTCGCGTCTCGGTCATACTATGGGGGTCATGAGGGCAACCCTGAAGAAAGATCCAAGCCGCGTAGCCGGCATGTTCGACGACGTGGCCGAGCGCTACGACATCACCAATACCGTGCTCACCATGGGCCAGGTGTACGTGTGGCGGGCCGCCGTCAAGGCCGCGCTTGAGCCGAAGCCGGGAATGAAGATTCTCGATATTGCTGCGGGAACCGGCAGCTCCTCGGCCTTTTATGCGCAAGCCGGGGCGGAGGTGGTGGCCCTCGACTTCTCCATCGGCATGGTTGAGGTGGGGCAGCGCCGTCAACCGCAACTCGACTTCATCGCCGGGGATGCTCAGGCGCTACCGTTCGCCGACGAGAGCTTCGACGCCGTCACCATCTCCTACGGTCTGCGCAACGTCCAGGACCCCGATCTGGCCCTGCGCGAGATGCTTCGGGTCACCAAGCCGGGCGGCCGCCTCGTCCTCTGCGAATTTTCCACCCCCACCTATCCGCCCTTCAACGCCCTCTACCGGGCCTACCTCGGTAAGGCGCTACCGGCGCTCGCGAGCGTCGTCTCCTCCGATCCGGAGGCCTACGACTACCTCGTCGAATCCATCCTCGACTGGCCCGATCAGCGCGCCATCGCCACCCGCCTGCAGGACGCCGGCTGGCGCAAGGTCGCCTACCGCAACCTCGGCGGCGGCATTGTCGCCCTTCACCGCGGCACCAAGCCCTAACCGCCTTTCCTCCGCCCACTGCCTCGGCTCGCCGGGCGGAGGCCTGATCTGCCACACTTCCGGGGCATTCCCGGTTCGCCGCCACCGGCCCACCGGCACCCCCGGTGGGCGCGGGAAGAGGCCGCGCGATGGGCTGCGGTCCGATGTGACAAGTTACCGGCGGGCAACGGTGAGCGATGCCCTCGCATGGCGGGGCGGTTGAGGTTACGCCGGAGAAAGATTTTTGGTGACTCGGACCACCAAAAACAATTTAGTAAGTAGGCCATGGGCTAATTCGCGGGGACTGTGATTGGCAGATCGGGCACGCTTGCCTGATACGATGACGCCGGTACTGGGAAGCGGAATTTCGGGGGGAAAATGTCGTTTGATGACGAAGCAGACGTCATCGTCGTCGGCGCTGGACCGGGCGGATCTGCCACGGCGCACTACCTCGCTCAGCAGGGACACAAGGTCATCGTGCTGGAGAAGTCAGCGTTCCCGAGAGACAAGATTTGCGGCGACGGACTGACTCCTCGCTCGGTTGCCGAGGTCATCCGCATGGGCGTGGACACGACCGGTTGGATCCGAAATTACGGCCTGCGCGCCATCGGCGGCGGCCACACAATCGAGGTTCCCTGGCCCGAACTCAACTCCATGCCCTCCTACGGAATGGCGCGAGCTCGCGGAAAATTCGATGAGGACCTGGCCCGTCACGCCGAGCGAAGCGGTGCGGAGCTGCGCGAGAACATGACCGTGGTGGGTCCGATCATCCACGAGCGGTCCGGCCGGGTGATCGGCGTGGAGGCGCGCCCAAAGGGGGCCGACCGCGCGGCGCCCCCGCTGCGGTTTGCCGGCCGCTTCGTCGTGGACGCCGGGGGAGTCTCGGCCCGCCTGGCCACCGCTGTCGGCCGAGAAAAGGCGATGAATAGGCCGATGGGTGTCGCGGTGCGCACATATTTCAAGAGCCCGCGCCACAATGAGCCCGTCATGGAGTCCCATCTGGAGCTGTGGGACGGAAAACCCGGTGCATCGAACCTCATGCCGGGGTATGGGTGGGTGTTCCCGCTCGGCGATGGCACCTGCAATGTTGGCCTCGGCTCGCTGTCGTCGACCGCCAAGCCCACCGGGATTGACTACCGGGAGCTGTTTGCGACGTGGATGCGCAATGCGCCGGCCGAATGGGAGTTCACCGAAGAGAATCAGGTGGGGCCCGTCCGGGGTGCCGCCCTGCCCATGGCATTTAACCGCAAACCGCACTATGACGCGGGTTTGCTCCTCGTTGGCGATTCCGGCGGCATGGTGTCTCCATTCAACGGCGAGGGCATCGCCTACGCGATGGCCTCGGGGCGGATGGCGGCGGACTTTATCGGTCAGGCGCTCGCTCGTCGCACCCTCGGCGCCCAGGACCGCGTCATGTCGCAGTATTCGGCCGAATTGTCATCCCAGCTCGGCGGGTATTACACGCTGGGCAGGGTCTTTGCCGCCCTCATTGAGCGGCCCGAGATCATGCATTTGTGCGTCCATCACGGACTGCCCAGACCAACTCTCATGCGTTTCGTCATGAAGTTGTTGTCTGATTGCTACGATCACCGAGATGGCGACTGGATGGACCGGATTATCGCCGCTTTAACTAAGGTGGTGCCCTCGGCATAACCCCCTGGGGAGGGGGTTGGTGAAAACCCCCTCGCGATCAGGGCTAATCTTGAGACAGAACCTTTGACGCCCCGGCGAGACGCCGGCGTGTAATGCGATGGAGGATACATGAACCCCTATACCCCGCTGCTCATGATGATCGGCGTGGCCCTGCTGGTCGCCTTCGGCGGCCTCATCGCTTCCGGCGTTCTCGGACCCAAGCGCTACAACCGCGTCAAGGTGGAGAACTACGAATGCGGAATTGAGCCGACCCCGGGTGCGGGCAGCGCCGGCCGATTCCCGATCAAGTACTACCTGACCGCGATGACCTTCATCATCTTCGATATCGAGGTCGTCTTCCTCTACCCGTGGGCGGTCTCGTTCGAGCGACTCGGAGCCTTCGGCCTAGTCGCAATTCTCACGTTCATTTTCCTGATCACGGTGCCCTTCGTCTACGAGTGGCGCCGCGGCGGACTGGAATGGGATTGAGGAGTTAACACATGGCACATGATGATGACGCTTCCCCGGGCATCATGCTCTCCACGGTGGAGAACCTGGCCGCGTGGGGCCGAGCCAATTCGCAGTGGCCGGTCACGATGGGGCTGGCCTGTTGCGCGATTGAAATGATGGCGGCGGGTACTCCCCGCTTCGACATGGCCCGCTTCGGCCTCGAGGTGTTCCGCGCCTCGCCCCGGCACGCCGACCTCATGATCGTCTCCGGTCGACTGTCGCACAAGATGGCCCCGGTGGTGCGCAATATCTACGATGAGATGGCGGACCCGAAGTGGGTTATTGCCATGGGCGTATGCGCCTCCTCGGGCGGCATGTTTAACAACTATGCGATCGTCCAGGGCTGCGATCACGTCGTCCCGGTCGACATCTACCTGCCGGGCTGCCCACCGCGCCCTGAGATGCTCATCAACTCGATTCTCGAGCTGCGCAAGCTCATTCGGGACGAGAAGCTGTTCGGGCATCGCAAGGAGATTGCCCGTCGCGCCGAGGCTGCCGCCCTCGCCGCCACGCCCACCCACGAGATGAAGGGGCTGCTCGCGTGACTGATAAGGATCTGCTCCGCGCCTCGGGCGTTCCCGAGGCCGAAACCATTCGCACCACCCACGGCATGTGGGGGGTCAAGGGCTCGGGAGACACCTCCGGATTCTCTGATCTCGTTCAGACCCACGCCATTGGTCGCGCTGCTTCGCGCCCCTTCGGCTCCTGGTACGACGAGGTTGTCGACATCCTCATTGAGCTCATCAAGACCGAGGGAATGGATCCCGCCAAGGTCATCGAAAAGGTCGCTATTGACGCCGGGCAGCTGACCCTGTTTATTGCCAGGGAGCATTCGCCGATGGTGGCGAAGATGCTCCGTGATGATCAGGATCTCCGCTTCGAACTGTGCTTGGGCACCTCTGCCGTGCATTACCCGGGTGATGAGGGCCGCGAGCTGCATGCTTACACCGCCCTCTTCTCCATCACCCACGACCGCCTGCTCGGCATGGAGGTGGTGGCCCCGGATGATGATCCGCACATGCCAACCCTGACGAAGGTGTATCCGGGCAATGACTGGCACGAGCGGGAGGCCTGGGACCTCATGGGCATCATCTTTGATGATCACCCGGGGCTCACCCGCACCGCCATGCCCGATGACTGGGTGGGTCACCCCCAGCGGAAGGACTACCCGCTCGGTGGTATTCCCGTCGAATACAAGGGAGCCGTCGTGCCCCCGCCGGACACTCGGAGGAGCTACAGCTGATGACTGCGACAGATTCGTTCCACGCGACCTCGGGCGCGACGGAAGAGGAGATGAGCGCGGCCCCGCAGTACCACGCCGCCGGCGGCGACTGGTCGGAGCTGAGCGCCGAGGCCGAGCGCCTGGGAGAAGAGCGCATCGTGCTCAACCTTGGCCCGGTTCATCCCTCCACCCACGGCGTGTTCCGTCTCCTCGTCGAGCTTGATGGCGAGTACATTCGCGAGCTGCGATCCTCAACCGGCTTCCTGCACACCGGTATCGAAAAGAACATGGAGTTCCGCACCTGGGTCCAGGGCGTGGCATTTTGCACCCGCATGGACTACGTCGGCCCCTTCTTCCAGGAGGTCGGCTACTGCATGGCCATCGAGCGCCTCCTCGGAATTACCGATCAGGTGCCCCGCCGGGCGCAGATGATCCGCGTGCTCCTCATGGAGCTCAACCGCATTTCCTCCCACCTCGTGGCCATTGGCTCCGGCGGTAACGAGCTGGGTGCGACCACGATGATGACGCTCGGCTTCCGCGGCCGCGAGGACATCCTGCGGATCTTCGAGCGCATCACCGGTCTGCGCATGAACCACTCCTACATCCGCCCCGGCGGCACCCCGGACGACCTGCCCGAGGGAACCACCGACTGGATTCGCGAGCTGCTGCCGAACGTGCGCGCCACGATCTCGGAGATGCAGGACCTGGTCATGGAGAACCCGATTTTCAAGGCCCGTCACTGCGACGTCGCCGTCATGCCGCTCGCCGGCATGCTCGCCCTGGGTATGACCGGGCCGTCCCTGCGGGCCGCCGGCCTGCCCTGGGACCTGCGCAAGTCCAATCCGTACTGTGGGTACGAGAACTACGAATTCGATGTGCCGATCGCGGACAAGTCCGATGCCTACAATCGCGTCAAGGTGCGCTTCGAGGAGTGCTACCAGTCGCTGCGCATCGTCTACCAGGTCCTCGAGGCCCTGGACGAGTGCGAGGGCGAGCCGGTCATGGTGGCCGATCCGAAGATCGCCTGGCCCGCCAAGCTCGCCATCGGCACCGACGGTCAGGGCACCTCGCTTGAGCACATCAAGGAGATCATGAACGACTCGATGGAGTCGCTCATTCACCACTTCAAGCTCGTCACCGAGGGCTTCCGCGTCCCGGCCGGGCAGGTCTACCAGCTCATCGAGCACGCCAAGGGCACGCTCGGCATCCACCTCGTGTCCGAGGGCGGAACCCGGCCCTACCGGGCGCACTTCCGCGATCCCGGCTTTTCCAATCTGCAATCGCTGGCCATGATGTGCGAGGGCGGCATGCTTGCCGACACCATCATCGCGCTGGCCTCAATCGACCCTGTCATGGGAGGGGTGGATCGCTGATGACTAACCGGTACAGCTCCGAGGTCGAGGCCCGCCTGCGCGAGGATATGGCGGCCATCATGGCCCGTTATCCCGATGATCGCTCGGCGCTTCTTCCGATGCTGCATCTCATCCAGTCCGAAGACGGTTTCGTCTCCCCGCGCGGCATCACCCTGTGCGCGGATGTTCTCGGCCTCACCCGCGCCGAGGTGTCGGCCGTCGCCACCTTCTACTCCCAGTACCGCCGCCACCCCAATGGCGAATACAACGTCGGGGTGTGCACCAACGCCCTGTGCGCGGTCATGGGCGGAGACATCATCTGGGAGAAGCTCTCCGAGTATCTCGGCGTTGGCCATGACCAGACGACGGCGGATGGCAAGATCACGCTCGAGCAGCTCGAATGCAATGCCGGCTGCGATTACGCCCCGGTCATCATGGTCAACTGGGAGTTCTTCGACAATCAGACGCCGGCGAGCGCAATTGAGCTCGTCGACAAGCTGCGCGCCGGTGAAGACATTCACCCGACCCGCGGGGCCGATAAGGTCCACACCTTCAAGGAGGTGTCCCGCGTGCTGGCCGGCTTCGAAGACGGCCACGTTGACGAGGGCCCGGGGGCGGGCGAGACCACGCTGCTCGGTCTCAAGATCGCCCGGGAGCGCGGATGGACGGCGCCGGTACTCGTAGGGGAGGACAAGTGAGTAAGTTCAGCGAGCCTTCCGTGCTCACCCCCGTCGTTTCGGACATGTTCGATAAGCCCATGTCCTGGAAGCTGGATACCTATCGGGCCCACGGCGGCTACGAGGGCCTGGCCAAGGCCTGGGGTTATGGCGACGGCGAGATCACGAACATCATCAAGGAATCCGGGCTGCGCGGACGCGGTGGCGCCGGCTTCCCCACCGGACTCAAGTGGTCCTTCCTGCCCCCGCCGGATGGTGGGCCGCGCTACCTCGTCGTCAATGCGGACGAGTCCGAGCCGGGCACGTGCAAGGACATTCCGATCATGATGGCCAATCCGCATTCCCTCATTGAGGGCATGGCGATCTGCCTGCTCGCCATCGGAGGCCACCACGGCTTCATCTACCTGCGCGGCGAGGTCGTGCACGTCTACCGCCGCCTGCTGGCTGCGGTGCGCGAAGCCAAGGAGGCCGGCCTCATCGGCAAGGGCCTGGGTCCGAACGGCGACTACGACATTGACATCACCGTGCACGCCGGAGCCGGCGCCTACATCTGCGGCGAGGAAACCGCCCTGCTCGACTCGCTTGAGGGTCGGCGCGGCCAGCCTCGCCTCAAGCCGCCGTTCCCGGCCGCCGAGGGCTACCTCGCCCGCCCCACGGTCATCAACAACGTTGAGTCGATCGCCGCGGTTGGCGGCATCCTGCGCCACGGCGCGGACTGGTACGCCTCGATGGGCACCGAGAAGTCCAAGGGCCACGGCATGTTCTCCATCTCCGGGCACGTCAACAATCCGGGACAGTTCGAGGCACCCTTCGGCATCACCATGCGCGAGCTCATCGACATGGCCGGGGGCATCAGGAATGGCCACAAGTTGAAGTTCTGGGCCCCGGGCGGCTCGTCTACCCCGATCTTCACCGAGGCCGAGCTCGATGTTCCGCTCGACTACGAGCAGGTGGCGGCCGCGGGCTCCATGCTCGCCACCCGCGCCCTCATGGTCTTCGACGAAACCGTCTCGGTCGTTCGGGTCATCCGCTCCTGGACCGACTTCTACCAGCACGAATCGTGCGGCAAGTGCACCCCGTGCCGCGAGGGCACGTTCTGGATGCGCCAGGTCATGCACCGGCTCGAGGCCGGCAAGGGCCTGCCGAGCGACATCGACATGCTCTATGAGATTGCCGGCAATATTGCGGGCCGCTCCTTCTGTGCGCTTGGTGATGCTGCGGCCACCCCGATCCGCTCGGGCATCGAACGTTTCCGCGAGGAATTTGAGCAGGGCCTGCATACTCCCGCCTGGGAGCTATACCCGTACGAGAAATCCGCACTCTTCTCCGAAGTAGGTGTGTCATGACGCAGACAGATACCGCCGTCGAAATGATCGACGTCAAGATCGACGGACACGAGGTGTCCGTGCCCAAGGGCACGCTCATCATCCGTGCCGCCGAACAGGTCGGCATCCGCATTCCCAGGTTCTGTGATCATCCGCTGCTCAAGCCGGCCGCGGCCTGCCGCCAGTGCCTCGTTGAGGTGGCCCGCCCGGGCCGCGATGGCACCGTGGCGAAGGGCCCCAAGCCGGTGGCCTCCTGCGCCGAGGCGGTGAGCCCGGGCATGGAGGTGTACACCCAGCACACCTCCGAGGTGGCCGAGAAGGCTCAGCACGGAATCATGGAATTCCTGCTCATCAACCACCCGCTGGATTGCCCGATCTGCGATAAGGGTGGCGAGTGCCCCCTGCAGAATCAGGCAATGACCGATGGCCGGGCGGTCTCCCGCTTCACCGATATCAAGCGGACCTTCCCGAAGCCGATTAAGGTCTCAAGCCAGATCCTCCTCGATCGCGACCGCTGCATTCTCTGCCAGCGCTGCACGCGCTTCCAGCTGCAGATTGCCGGCGATCCCTTCATCCAGCTCCAGGGCCGCGGCGGCGGCACGCCGGGAGATGAGGTGCACGGGCTCAACGGCTCCCAGATCGGCACCTTCGATGCCGACATCCTGCACTTCTCCGAGGTGGATGGGTCTCCGGCCACGATCACCGGCGAGGAGTACTCCGGCCCGCACGGCGAGGCCTCGCTGGCCGCCGGCTTCTCCGCCGGACCGATCGTTGAGGCTGAGCGTGATGAGGCGGGGCGCCCCTTCGCCTCCTACTTCTCCGGCAATACGATCCAGATCTGCCCGGTCGGTGCGCTCACCTCGGCCAGCTACCGCTTCCGCGCGCGTCCCTTCGATCTCGTGTCGACGCCGTCGGTGACCGAGCATGACGCCTCGGGCTCCCAGATTCGCGTCGACTTCCGCCGCGGCACCGTGGTGCGTCGCCTTGCCGGAAACGATCCGGAGGTCAACGAGGAGTGGATCACCGATAAGGATCGCTTCGCCTTCCGGTGGCAAAATGGCGCCGACCGGCTCACCGTCCCGCTCGTGCGCGAGGAGACGGGCGAGCTCGTTCCCACCTCCTGGGCCGATGCCCTGGATGTGGCCGCCCGGGGCTTGGAGGCCCACCGGGCCGGCGTGCTCACCGGTGGCCGGCTGCCCCTCGAGGATGGCTTCGCCTACTCGAAGTTCGCCCGCGCCGTGCTGGGCACCAATGACATTGACTTCCGCACCCGCCCCTCGACGGAGGAAGAGGATGACTTCCTCGGATCCCTCGTCGCCGGCTCCGGGCTCGGGGTCACCTACTCCGAGATCGAATCCGCCCCGCACGTTCTCCTCGTCGGCCTGGAGCCGGAGGAGGAATGCGGATCGATTTTCCTCCGTCTGCGCAAGGGCGTTCTCGCCGGCACCACGACCGTGTCGACCATTGCCCCCTTCGCCACTCGCGGAGCACTGAAGATGGGAGCGCGCCTCATTGAAGCCGCCCCCGGTACCGAACCGCGCGTGCTTGACGCCATCGGCTCCGATGAGAAGTTCGCCGATCTGCTGGGCAAGCTCTCCGGTGGGGTCATCCTCGTCGGCGAGCGTGCCGCCCAGACTCCCGGCGCCCTTACCGCCGTGATCAGGCTCGCCCGCAGCGCGGGCGCAAAGATCGCCTGGGTGCCGCGCCGGGCCGGTGACCGTGCCGCCGTTGAGGCGGGACTGCTGCCCACCCTGCTGCCGGGCGCCCGCCTCGCGGCAGATGCTCAGGCCCGGGTGGATGCCGGGGCGGCGTGGGGATCCGAACTTCCCGCGCAGCCGGGCCGGCGCACCGAGGAGATTCTCGCCGCCGCACGCGCCGGCGAACTCGCCCTCATCACCGCCGGCGTCGAGCTGGCTGACCTTCCGGGGAACGCCGAGGAGGCCGTGGATGCGGCACCCTTCGTCATCGCCTTCGAGGTGCGCCGCTCGGCGATCACCGCCAAGGCCGACGTCGTCTTCCCGGTGGCGCCCCCGGTGGAAAAGGGCGGCACGTTTATCAACTGGGAGGGTCGGGAGCGTCCCTTCGGCCAGGTGCTGACCTCGACCGCGCTCACCGACCGGGAGGTCCTGCGGGATCTTGCGGAGGAGATGGGACGCGAGCTCGGGCTGGACACCCTGGAAGCGGTGCACGCCGAATATCGCGAATTTGTGGACTGGGATGGTGCACGGGCCTCGGTTCCGCAGGCCGACGCCACCCCGGCGCCCGTTCCGCAGTCCGGCGAGGCGGTTCTTGCCTCCTGGCAGCTCATGCTGGATGATGGGCGGCTGCAGGACTTTGAGCCGCACCTGGCCGGCACCGCGCATCGCGCGGTGGCCCGGATCTCGCCGGCCACGGCCGAGGAGATCGGCATTCGGCCCGGTGAGCTTATTGAGGTGAGCGGACCCGGCGGGACCATCACGGTTCCGTTCGCGCTCGCGCACATGCCCGATCGGGTGGTGTGGTTGCCGACCAAGTCGGCATCGAGCCACATCAAGGATCTCGACGTCCGGGTCGGCGGCATCGTCCGCCTCGGGCGCACGGAGGTGAAATGATGCCAATGTCGCTCGCTTCGCCGACCGCCACATTCGCTGAGGATACGTGGTGGATCTGGCTGATCAAGGCGCTGTTTATCGTCGTCTACCTCATCATGTCGGTCATTATGGCCCTGTGGGTGGAGCGGCGAGGGCTGGGTCGCATGCAGACCCGCCTCGGCCCCAATGTCGTGGGTCCGCTCGGTCTCGGGCAGGCCTTCGCCGATGCCATCAAGCTCCTCATCAAGGAGGACTTCTGGCTCAAGGGTGCCGATAAGATTGTGTACTTTATCGCCCCCGGGATCTCGGCGCTGTGCGCCTTCTCGGTCTACGCGGTGATGCCCTTCGGCCCCGAGGTCTCGATCTTCGGTCACACGACGCCGTTGCAGCTCGCCGATTCCTCGGTGGCGATGCTCTACGTGCTCGCGGTTGCCTCCCTCGGCATTTACGGGCTCGTGCTCGGCGGTTGGTCGGCTAACTCGACCTTCCCGCTTCTCGGCTCGGTGCGCTCGGCCGCCCAGATGATCTCCTATGAGCTGGCGATGGGCCTGTCGCTCGTCTCGGCCTTCCTCGTGTCCGGCACGATGTCGACCTCGTCGCTTGTGACCGCACAAACCTCGATCTGGAATTTCATCGTCTGCCTGCCGGCATTCGTCACCTACATCATCTCCATGGTGGGTGAGGTGAACCGTCTACCCTTTGACCTTCCCGAGGCTGAAGGCGAGCTGGTGGCCGGCTACTCGACCGAGTATTCCTCCATGAAGTTCGGCTGGTTCTACCTGTCCGAGTACATCAACATGCTCAACGTGTCCACGGTGGCGGTCGTCGTCTTCTTCGGCGGCTGGCGTGCCCCGTGGCCGCTGTCCTGGATTGGCGACGGCGTGCTCAACACCGGCTGGTGGCCCATGCTGTGGCTCATCATCAAGGTGTGGATGTTCATGTTCTTCATGATCTGGATTCGCGGCACGCTGCTGCGCTTCCGCTACGACCAGTTCATGAAGCTTGGCTGGAAGGTTCTTATCCCGGTGGCTCTTGCCTGGCTCGTCGCCGTGGCCACCATTCAGGGGCTGTCGGCCTTCACCGCGATCAACACCCAGCAGGTGTTGCTCATTCTCGCGGCGATCTTCCTCGTCATCTTTGCCGCGCTGTGGCTGCGTGACATCAAGGCCGCGAAGGCGGAGGCAGAGGAAGCCGATGCGGTTCTCGACGAGGACTTCGACGCCTTTGCTGGCGGCTTCCCGGTCCCGCCGCTGCCCGGGCAGAAGCTCCCGCCCAGCCCGCGGGCCAAGCGCAGCCCCGCCTACTCGTCCACGAAGGAGGTCGAGGTCGATGAGTGAGAACAACAAGAAGTCATATGACGATCGGATCGATCCGGCGCTGTACTCGCCGACGAAGAAGGGCCCGATCGGCCGGTTCTTCGCACCGGTTGCGGGCTTCGGGGTGACGATCTCCTCGATGTTCCGCCCCGTTGTCACCGAGCAGTACCCATTCGAGCGGGTTCCCACCCAGCCTCGCTTCCACGGCCGCCACCAGCTCAACCGCTACGCGGACGGCCTGGAGCGGTGCATTGGCTGCGAGCTCTGCGCTTGGGCTTGCCCGGCGGATGCGATCTACGTGGAGGCGGGAGCGAACACGCCGGACGCCCAGTACGCGCCCGGTGAGCGATTCGGCAAGGTCTACCAGATCAACTATCTGCGCTGCATTCTCTGCGGCCTGTGCATCCAGGCGTGCCCGACGCGGGCGCTGACGATGACGAATGACTTTGATGAGCTGGTGGGACCCACCCGCGAGTCCCTCATCTTTGAAAAGCAGGATCTGCTGGCCCCGATGCTCGACGGCATGCTTGCCGCCCCGCATCCCATGGTGGCCGGCACGACCGATGATGATTACTACCGGGATGAGATCACCGGGCCAACCGAGGAGCAGATCGACTGGGTCCGCTCCCGCCGCCCCGATGATCCCACCCTGGCAAAGGCCGGTAAGGGGGCCGAGAAGTGAATCCGTTCCTTGCCCTATCCGTGAGCGCCGCGGGTGTGTCCACGGGGGAGACGGTGCTGTTTTGGGTGTTCGCGCCCATGATGGTCATCGCCGCCCTCGGCCTGCTGTTCTCCCGGAAGGCCGTGTATGCGACGATCTCCGTCGTCTTCGTGATGGTGTGCCTGGCGTTCATCTACACCGCGCTTGAGGCTCCGTTCCTCGGCGTCGTTCAGGTGATCGTGTACACCGGCGCGATCATGATGCTCTTCCTCTTTGTTCTCATGCTCGTCGGAGTCGATTCCTCGGACTCCCTCGTGGAGACGATTAAGGGACAGCGCTGGGTGGCCGCGCTTGCGGGCCTCGGCCTCGTGGTCCTCCTCATCGGCGTGCTCAGCGCGTCGACCATGCCCGCCCCGCGGGGAATGACGGAGGTCAATGCGGGCTCCAACCCGGTCGCCGTTGCCTCGGAGATCTTCTCCAACCATGTCATTACCATGGAGCTCACCGGTGCGCTGCTCATCACCGCCGCGCTTGGTGCCATGACCTTCACCCACCGCGAGCGGCTCACTCCGAAGCGCTCCCAGCTGGATGAGGCGGAGGCAAAGATGCAGGCATATGCCGCCCACGGCGTGCATCCGGGTGCGAAGCCCAATGCCGGCGTCTTCGCCGAATCCAATGCCGCCACGAATCCGGCGCTCACCGCCTACGGGCAGCCGGTGGAGCATTCCGTTTCCCGCGTGCTGCGCGTGCGCGGCCAGGCCGGCACCATCGGCGAGATCTCGCCGACCACGGTCGCCCGAGTCGCCTCCGGCGGTATCGACGGGCCGAATGTGGCGGGGACGATCGGCCAGGCTGGCCTGGCGGGTATGCCCGGCGAGAAGGCGCCGAGCGCCCCCACCCAGGGCCGCGACGTCGCCCACCCCACCCCGGACGATCCGGCCTTTGAGGAGGCCCAGTCCGATGAGGTGCCCACGGCAGCGGAAGATCGGGCGGCCGATGAGGTCAAGCCCGACAGCGAGAAGAAGGAGCAGGAGAACCTATGAGTCTCATGAACTACGTTGTCCTCGCGCTCATCCTTTTCGCGATTGGCGCGGTTGCGGTCCTCACCAGGCGCAACTCAATCATTTCGCTCATGGGCGTGGAGCTCATGCTCAACTCGTGCAATCTGGCGCTCGTCACGTTCGCCCGCATGCACGGGAACGTGGTGGGCCAGACCGTGGCGTTCTTCGTCATGGTGGTGGCTGCGGCGGAAGTCGTGGTCGGCCTCGCCATTATCGTGTCCATTTTCCGAACCCGCGGCTCGGCATCGGTTGATGCGCCGAGCCTGCTGAAGAAGTGAGGGAGACCAGATGATCACCAGCGCAGTGCCGGCGATCGAGGCCACCGGATCGGTGTCCTTGATCTGGCTTGCCGTCGCCATCCCCCTCATCTCCGCGGGGTTCCTGCTTGTTGCGGGTAAGGCCGCGAATGCGTGGGGCCACTGGCTCGGCATCGCCGCCTCGGCCTCCTCCCTCATCGTCGGGATCATGGCCGCTTCTACCCTGCTCGGCCTTGAGCCCGAGCAGCGGGTGCAAAACGTTGACGTCTACTCCTGGGTTCCGGCCGGGGACATGAGCGTGGAGCTGGGCATGCGGGTGGATCCGCTGTCGATCAGCTTCGTCCTGCTCGTCACCTTCGTCGGCACCCTCATCCACATCTACTCCGTGGCCTACATGGAGCACGATAAGGACCGGAGGCGCTTCTTCGCCTACCTCAACCTCTTCGTCGCCTCCATGCTCCTCCTCGTGCTCGGCAACTCCTATCTCGTGCTGTTCGTCGGCTGGGAGGGCGTGGGCCTGGCCTCCTACCTGCTCATCGGCTTCTGGAACCAGGTTCCGGAATATGCGACGGCGGGCAAGAAGGCCTTCATCATGAACCGCGTGGGCGACATGGGCATGCTGCTCGCCATGATGACGATGTTCGCCTCGTTTGGCACCGTCACCTTTGATGGCGTGTTCGCTGCCGCCGAGGGCGCCTCGACCGGCGTGCTCACGGCTGCGGGAATCTTCCTGCTCGTTGCCGCCTGCGGTAAGTCCGCACAGATTCCGCTGCAGGCCTGGCTGGGAGATGCCATGGCGGGCCCGACGCCGGTCTCCGCCCTCATCCACGCCGCCACCATGGTGACCGCGGGTGTCTACCTCATGGTGCGCTCCGGCGTCATCTACGCCGGTGCTCCGACCGCCCAGCTGCTCGTCGCCATCATCGGCACGCTCACGCTCATCTTCGGCGCCATTGTCGGTTCGGCCAAGGACGATATGAAGAAGGTGCTCGCCGCCTCGACCATGTCCCAGATCGGGTACATGATGCTCGCGGCCGGGCTGGGCCCGGTGGGTGCCGCCTTCGGCATCTTCCACCTCATCACCCACGGCTTCTTCAAGGCCGGAATGTTCCTCGGTGCCGGATCGGTCATGCACGCCATGAACGACGAGGTCGACATGCGGGGCTTCGGCGGCCTGTGGAAGCACATGAAGGTCACCTGGGCCACCTTCGGCCTCGGCTACCTTGCCATCATCGGCTTCCCGCTGCTGTCCGGCTTCTGGTCGAAGGACAAGATCATTGAGGCCGCTTTCGTTGGAGAGGGCTGGCGCCCCTGGGTGTTCGGCCTGTCCACCCTCCTCGTTGCGGGACTCACCGCCTTCTACATGTCCCGCCTGTTCTTCATGATCTTCCACGGCACCGCCCGCTGGGAGACCCAGGGCGAGAATGCGAAGCATCCGCACGAGTCCCCGGCCCTCATGACCGTTCCCATGATCATCCTGGCAATCGGCTCGGTTGGCCTCGGTGGCTTCCTCGCCTCCGGCAACCGGTTTGTGCATTTCCTTGAGCCCGCCATCGGACACACCGAGCACGGCGAGCCGGTTCTGCCCATCCCGGTCATCATGGTGGCCACGCTCGTGCTGGTGGCCATCGGCGTCGGCTATGCGTATCTCAAGTACGCCGCCCGCGAGGTGGACCGCGTGCCGGTCACGACCGGCTTCGTGGGCGCCGCCCGCCAGGACCTGTTCCAGGACGCCATCAACGAGAACCTCGTCATGCGCCCGGGCCAGTGGGCGACCCGCGCCGTGGCCGCCACCGACAAGAGCGCCATCGACGGGATCGTCATGGGCTTCGCCCGCCTCATCGGCTCGCTCGGCCACCAGGTCGGCAAGCTGCAATCCGGCTACGTGCGCTCGTATGCGGGGCTGATGGCAATCGGCGTTGTCCTCGCCATCGTCCTCGCCCTGGCGGGGCGGATCTAGGTAGGAGAGAAGAATAAATGACTGCTAGCTTCCCCTGGCTTACCGCCCTCATTCTCATCCCGCTCATCGCGGGAGCCGTGCTCGGCGCCGTGCCCTCGCTCAGGCGTTCCGCCAAGGCCATCGGCCTCGGCGTCTCCGTCCTCGTGCTCATCGGTACGATCGTCGCGCTCACCGGATTTGACGTGTCGCGGGCCGGCGAGGCCCAGCTCGTCGAAACCTACAGCTGGATGTCCTCCCTGTCCGTCTCCATCTCCTGGGGCGTGACCGGCATGAGCGCGCTCATGATCCTGCTGGCCACGATCCTCGTGCCGCTCGTCATCCTCACCGCCCATTCGGACCGCTTCGTGGCCGATGATGAGGTGGCTGCCGGATCCCGGCGCGCCTCCTACATCGCCTGGGTGCTCGTGCTCGAATCCGTCATGATCGCGGTGTTTGCCGCGCGCGACGTCTTCCTGTTCTACGTGCTCTTCGAGGCCATGCTCATCCCCGTCTACTTCCTCATCGGATCCCACGGGGGACCGAAGCGCCGGGCGGCCGCGATCAAGTTCCTCCTCTACTCGCTCGCCGGCGGGCTCATCATGCTCATCGGCGTCATCGCCCTGTTCACCATGGGTCCGGGCGGGCCGGAGGGCTTCCTCATCGATAACCTGGCCGGCGCTGTGGATGCCTCTGGCACCACGCAGATGCTGCTCTTCCTGTCCTTCTTCATCGCCTTCGCGATCAAGGCTCCGATGTGGCCGGTGCACACCTGGCTGCCGGATGCGACGGAGCAGGCCCCGGCCGGCACCTCCACCCTCCTCGTCGGCATCCTCGACAAGGTGGGCACCTACGGCATGATCGCCCTGTGCCTGCCCCTGTTCCCGGAGGCCGCGAAGGCCGCCGCGCCGTGGATCATGATTCTCGGCCTCGTCTCCATCATCTGGGGCGGCTTGCTCGCGGTGGCCAGCCACGATCTCATGCGGCTCATTGCCTTCACCTCGGTGTCGCACTTTGGCTTCATGATCATCGGAATCTTCTCCGGCTCCGCGGTCGCCATGACCGGCGCGATCCTCTACATGGTGGCGCACGGCGTGTCCACGGCCGCCCTGTTCCTCGTGGCCGGTTACCTGGCTGCGCGCGGCGGCTCGCAGCGGATTCCCGACTACGGGGGCTGGCAGCGGGTCACCCCGCTGCTCGCCGGCGGATTCCTCGTCGCGGGCCTCGCCTCGCTCGCCCTGCCGGGTCTGTCCGGCTTCATTCCCGAGTACCTCGTCCTCACCGGCACCTTCACGGCGTCGCCGTGGATTGCCGGCCTGGCGGTGCTCGGTGTCATCCTCGCCGCCCTCTACATCCTCCTGCCCTATCAGCGCATCTTCACCGGTGCGCCCACGGGGGAGGCGAAGGACCTGGGAGCGGCCGAGCGCACCGTTGTCGGAGTGCTCACCGCACTCATGCTCGCACTGGGCTTCTATCCGGCTCCGGTGCTCGATATGATCCGGCCGATCGCCGATGATGTTTCGGTGATCGTGGCGGCAGAAGGGAGCGTCAAGTGAACGACTTCGTCAGCCCGATGATTGAATGGGGGGCCCTCATGCCCTCCCTCATCGTCGCAGCCAGCGCGGTCATCGCCGTCCTCGTCGAGGCCTTTGCGCCCCGCAAGGCGCGCCGACCCATTCAGCTGCCCCTTGCCCTGCTCGCTCTTGCCGGCTCCCTCGTCGCCGCCGTGTGGCGGTGGACCGTCGTGGTTGGCCAGGGGGAGCAGACCGTTGGCGGCGGCCAGCTCATCGAGGACCGGTTTGGTCTGGCCACCCAGCTCGTCATCCTCGTGTGCGCGATGATCGGCCTGCTCGTCATCGCTGATCGCAGCCAGCTCAAGGACGGCGCCTTTGCCGCCTCGAGTGCCTCGCGACCCGGATCTGCAGAGGAACGCGAGGCCATTCAGGCCCGGATCGAACAGACCGAGATCTTCCCGCTCACCCTTTTCGCCGTCACCGGCATGATGGTGTTCCCGGTGGCCGGGGACCTGCTCACCCTGTTCATTGCGCTTGAGGTGCTCTCCCTGCCCCTCTACGTGCTGTCCGGCATGGCGCGGCGCAAGCGCCTCATCTCCCAGGAGGCCGCGCTCAAGTACTTCCTGCTGGGCGCCTTCTCCTCGGCCTTCTTCCTCATGGGCATCGCCCTGCTCTACGGCTACTCCGGCTCGGTGCGCTTCGCCGACATCATGGTCGCCTCGTCCGTCAATGTGTCGGCCGATTGGCTGCTCATCACCGGCATCATCCTCGTTCTCATTGGACTGCTGTTCAAGGTGGGCGCGGTGCCGTTCCACGCCTGGACTCCGGACGTCTATCAGGGCGCGCCGACGCCGGTGACGGGCTTCATGGCGGCCTGCACGAAGATCGCGGCCTTCGGCGCGATGCTTCGCTTCCTCTACGTCGTGGCCACGGGGATGGCCTGGGATCTCGAGCTCGTTCTCACCGCGATTGTCGTGCTGACGATTTTCGTTGGCACGGTCATGGGGCTTGTCCAAAATGACGTCAAGCGCATGCTTGCCTATTCCTCAATCGCCCACGCCGGGTTTATTCTTATCGGTGTGATGAGTTTTGAGCAGCGGGCCCTGTCGGGAACCCTCGTTTATCTGCTGGCCTACGGGCTGGCAACCGTGGGTGCCTTCGCGGTTGTCACCCTCGTGCGCGAGGAGAACCAGGGCACGATTACCGGAGAGGCCACATCCCTGGAGTCCTGGGCCGGTCTCGGCAAGCGGCATCCGCTGCTCGCCGGCGCCATGCTCGTGTTCCTGCTGTCCTTCGCCGGCATTCCGCTCACCGGCGGATTCACCGGCAAGTTCGTGGTCTTCGCCGCCGGCATCGAAGGCGGGCATTGGCCGCTCGTCCTCCTTGCAATTCTCGCCTCGGTGGCCACTGCCTTCTTCTACTTCCGGCTCGCCCAGCTCATGTTCTTCACCGAACCTGGTGAGGGCCAGACGGTGGTGTCCTCGGAGGGCATGAGTCTCGTGGCGATCGCCGTGTGCGTGGCCGGAACGCTCGCCCTTGGCATCGTGCCGCAGTTCTTCCTGTCGATTGCGGATTCTGCCGCAGTGCTGCTCCCGTGATCGGCGACCTGCTCACCTCGTCCGGAGATCTGGCCGGGCGTCTCGGCGAACTCATGGAGTCCGTCGAGGCCCGGCTTGCCACCGAGGTGTCCTCCGATGAGCCGGATATTCACGAGCTCACCTCCCACCTGGCATCCGCCGGTGGGAAGCGGCTGCGTCCCGCCCTGTGCCTGCTCACCTCCTTCCTTGGAGATGATCCGGGTAATGAGGCGGCCGAAATCTCGGCCACGGTCGTTGAACTCACCCACCTGGCGACCCTCTACCATGACGATGTCATGGACGAGGCTCCCATGCGCAGGGGAGTGCCCTCCGTGCAGCGCCTTGCCGGCAATTCCGCCGCGATTCTTTCCGGGGACGTCCTCTTTGCCAAGGCCTCGACGCTGACCTCGATGCTGGGCCCGGATGCGGTCAAGTTGCATTCGAAGACCTTCGAGCGGTTGTGTTACGGACAGCTACGCGAAACCCTGGGCCCGGCTGCGGGCATGGATACCAAGGACCACTACATTCGGGTGCTCGCCGACAAGACGGGCTCCCTCGTGGCCGCCTCTGCCCGCTATGGTGTCATCGCCTCGGGCGGAAGCGAGGAGATCAAGGAAGCGGTTACCGAGTTTGGCGAGAAGGTGGGCGTAGCCTTCCAACTCGCCGATGACGTCATCGACATCATGAGCGACGGGGACGTGACCGGAAAAACCCCGGGCACCGATCTGCGGGAGGGAGTCGACACCATGCCGATCATCCTCCTGCGCCAGCGCGCCGAGCAGGGCACCATCGACGAGGCCGGATCCCATATCCTCGCCCTGCTCGATTCGGCACAGGAGGAGGACATCGACCGCACGGTCGAGCTGCTTCGTGAGCACTCGGTCATGGATGAGGTCCGCGATCTCGCCTTCGCCTGGTCCGAGGACGCGGTGGCCTGCCTGGAACCGTTGCCAGCAGGCGACGTCGTGGATGCTCTCAAAGCCTTTGCCCGCCTCATGGTCGAACGAATCCGCTGAGCACCCCTTCCCCATGCAAACGTGGCCTCCGGGCCACGTTTTGTTGTGCGCGAGTCCCAGCCGTTTCCAGATAAGCCATGAGCCTCCTATCCGACCGCGGTCACCTCGCCTGCGCCACGACACATCGCCTGCGTCATGTCACCACCCCCGCGCCCGAAATGACGTGCTCCACCGCCCTAACCTGCGGTTTTATCGCTGTCTTGAGCGTCACTCCGGGACGAAGTTCCGGGGTGTTCTTTCCCGGGTGAACTAATCTGGAGGCATACGTGGCGGTGGGGCTCGCCATCAAAACTGCCGTATTGGCCAACGGTCCCTGTGAGGCATCACAGGGGTGCCTCGAATGTAGTGAGAGGCAATATCATGACCTACAACATCACGAAGGTGTCGGCCCTCGAGATTCTTGATTCCCGCTCCCGTCCCACCCTCGAGGTGACCGTGGAGCTGCGCGGCGGGGTCCGCGCCACGGCAGGGGTTCCCTCCGGCGCCTCCACCGGCTCCAAGGAGGCCGTGGAGCTGCGCGATGGTGGGGAGGCGTTCGGCGGTGCCGGCGTCACCAAGGCCCGCGCGAATGTCGAGGGGGAGATCCGCCATCTCCTCACCACTCGGTCCTTTGATTCGCAAGAAGAGCTCGACCGCGAGCTCATTGACCTCGATGGCACCGACAACAAGTCCAGGCTCGGCTCCAATGCCATCCTTGGCACCTCCATGGCCTTTGCTCGCGCGGCCGCGACGTCCGAATCGAAGGAGCTGTGGCAATGGCTGGACGGAGTTCCCGGTCAGGAGCACCGCCTGCCCGTGCCCTGCTTGAACGTGCTCAACGGCGGCGAGCACGCCGCCAATCCGCTCGAATTCCAGGAGTTCATGATCTGCCCGCTGGGTGCCAAGGGTATGCGCCACGCGGTGCGAGCCGGCTCGGAGATCTACGCCAAGCTGCGCTCCCTCCTCGTCGCCAAGGGCGAGACCGTGGGCCTGGGTGACGAAGGCGGCTTCGCCCCCAACATCGCCACCCCGGAGGAGGCGCTTCAGCTGCTCACCACCGCGATCACCGAGGCCGGATACTCCACCGGTGTCGACGGCGTCATGATTGCGCTGGATCCGGCCGCCTCGGAGTTCTACTCCGATGGGGCCTATCACGTGGGCGGGGAGAAGCTCTCCTCCACCGACATGATCAACCGGTACGAGCAGATGGTGGCGGACTTCCCCATCTGGTCCATCGAGGATGGCGTGGCCGAGGATGATGATGAGGGCTGGAAGGCCATGACGACGGCCATGGGGGAGAAGATCCAGCTCGTCGGCGACGACAACTTCTGCACCAACCCAAAGATCATCGCCCGGGCGATCGATCACGGCATCGCCAATGCCTCCCTCATCAAGCTCAACCAGATCGGCACCGTCACCGAAACCCTTGCGGCTATGAGGCTGTGTCAGCAGGCCGGATATGGTCAGATGATCTCCCACCGGTCCGGCGAAACCCCCGACCCGTTCATCGCCGATTTTGCCGTGGCCACCGGCGCGGGCCAAATGAAGTCCGGGGCTCCCGCCCGAGGCGAACGCATCGCCAAATACAATCGCCTCCTGGAGATCGCTCGCCACGGTCTGCCCTACGGGCTGGCTTAAGGCGCGGCCTCTGATCCGCCCTGCTGGAAGAATCGGCGGAATGTGCGCCCCCCGCCGGGGGCGCACGTTCCGTACGAGGCTGGTGCGCTGCGCCTGGATGGGTCGGGAGGTGGTTCTCACTCAGCTATTGGCGTGACGTGGGCCGCGTGGGGCCGAAGAAGTGCGCGAAGGGTTTAGAATGTGAGGAGTTCATGCCCCAGCACAGGAGTTATCCGTGTCGAAGATCCTCAATATGATCCTGCGAGCCGGCGAGGGCCGCATCCTCAAGAAGCTGCAGTCCCTGGCCCGCCAGGTAGACGAGCTGGAGGACACGTTCCGCGAGCTCAGCGACGATGATCTCAAGGCGATGACCGAGGAGTTCAAGGAGCGTCACGCCGAGGGTGAGTCCCTCGACCAGCTGCTGCCCGAGGCCTTTGCCGCCGTGCGCGAGGCAGCCTCCCGCACCCTCGGCCAGCGCCACTACACGGTGCAGGTCATGGGCGGGGCAGCCCTCCACCTGGGCAACATTGCCGAAATGAAGACCGGTGAGGGCAAGACGCTGGTGGCAACCCTGCCGGCCTATCTCAATGCGCTGTCCGGCAAGGGCGTTCACGTCATCACGGTCAACGACTACCTGGCCTCCTACCAGTCCGAACTTATGGGTCGCGTGTTCCGCTTCCTCGGCATGACCACCGGCTGCATCACCTCCGGCATGACGCCCGCCCAGCGTCGCGAACAGTACGCCGCGGATATCACCTACGGAACGAACAATGAATTCGGCTTCGACTATCTGCGCGACAATATGGCGTGGAAGGTCGACGAGCTCGTCCAGCGCGGCCACAATTTCGCCATCATCGACGAGGTGGACTCCATCCTCATCGACGAGGCCCGCACCCCGCTCATCATCTCCGGTCCGTCCGATGGTGATGCGAATAAGTGGTACCAGGAGTTCGCCCGGGTCATCACGAAGCTGCGCAAGGACCTCGACTACGAGGTGGATGAGAAGAAGCGCACCGTCGGCATTCTCGAGCCCGGCATTGACAAGATCGAGGATCAGCTCGGCATTGACAATCTCTACGAAACCGCCAACACCCCGCTCGTCGGCTACATCAACAATGCGATCAAGGCCAAGGAGCTGTTCAAGCGGGACAAGGACTACATTGTTCTCGACGGCGAGGTTCTTATCGTCGATGAGCACACCGGCCGCGTTCTTCCCGGCCGCCGCTACAACGAGGGCATGCACCAGGCGATTGAGGCCAAGGAGGGTGTGAAGATCAAGGCGGAGAATCAGACCCTCGCCACGATCACCCTGCAGAACTACTTCCGCCTGTACGACAAGATCTCCGGCATGACCGGCACGGCCGAGACCGAAGCTGAGGAATTCGCCAACACCTACGACATCGGCGTCGTTCCCATTCCGACGAACAAGCCGATGATTCGCGAGGACAAGACCGATCTCGTCTACCCGACCGTCAAGGCCAAGTATCGGGCGATCGTCGATGACATCGCCCGGCGCTACGAGGCGGGCCAGCCGGTCCTCGTTGGCACCACCTCCGTCGAACGCTCCGAGGAGATCTCGCGGATGCTCGACGAGAAGCGGGTCCCGCACGAGGTGCTCAACGCCAAGCAGCACAAGCGGGAGGCCGCCGTGGTCGCCATGGCCGGGCGCAAGGGCGCCGTCACCGTGGCGACGAACATGGCCGGCCGCGGCACCGACATCATGCTCGGCGGCAACGCCGAATTCATCGCCGTTAAGGAGATGGAGGAGCGGGGCCTGGACCCGGCCGAGCAGGCCGAGGAATACGAGGCGGCCTGGCCGGGCGTGCTCGAGCAGGCCAAGGAAACCGTGGCCAAGGAGCATGATGAGGTCGTCGAGCTGGGCGGTCTGTACGTGCTCGGCTCCGAGCGCCACGAGTCTCGCCGCATCGACAACCAGCTACGTGGCCGCTCCGGACGTCAGGGCGACCCGGGCGAATCTCGCTTCTACCTGTCTCTCGAAGATGATCTACTGCGCCTCTTTGCCACCGGCATGGCCTCCCGCGCCCTCAATCCGGCCCTGTATGACACCGATGAGCCGCTGGAGATGAAGATCCTCGCCAAGTCGATTGCCACCGCTCAGGGAACGATCGAATCGCGCAATGCCGAGATCCGCAAGAACGTCCTCAAGTATGACGATGTCATGTCGGATCAGCGTGCCGCCGTCTACAATGAACGCCGGGAAATCCTCTACGGAGAGGACCTGGCCGATCAGATCCAGTCCTTCCTCGATCAGGTGGTCTCCGACGTCGTCGGGGCGCACACGATGGAGCCGGATCCGGGCGCGTGGGATCTTGAACACCTGTGGCGGGACATGAAGACCATCTACCGCCCCTCCTTCACCGCCGATGATCTCATCGAAGACGTCGGTGGTATCAATCTGCTCACCACCCAGCGCCTGCACGACGAATTCACCCAGGACATTCACGCCCAGTACGAGGAGCGCGAGGAGGAATTCGGCGAGGAGAACATGCGCGAGATTGAGCGCCGCGTCCTGCTCACCGTGCTCGACCGCAAGTGGCGCGAGCACCTGTATGAGATGGACTACCTCAAGGAAGGTATCGGCCTGCGCGCCATGGCCCAGCGCAATCCGCTCGTCGAATACAAGCGCGAGGGCTACGACATGTTCCAGGCCATGTCCGTCTCCATCAAGGAAGAAACGGTCCGCTACCTGTTTGCCCTCCAGCTGCCCTCGGAGAAGGCGGAAGCCGAAGCCAAGGCCGCTGAGGAGGCTGAAAAGGTCAAGGCCGTGCCGGCCACCGCCCCCGCCCACGCCGGCGACACCATGTCGGCCGAGGAGCGCCGGGAGCTGGCCCGCAAGCAGGAGGCCGCGGACAAGGTGCTTGCCATCAAGCGCCCCAAGTCCCTCATCTCCACCAACCGCGAGGAGGGTCAGGAAGCCGCCAGGCAGGCCCGCCCCGCCACCGGTGGCATGAACCGCGCGCAGCGCCGTGCCGCCAAGAAGAAGAAGCGCCGCTAGCGCACCTTCGACGAGTCGGCACGGAATACCGGCCCGCCGGTCCTCGGCGCGTCAGCGCTGAACGGCAGGTGATCTCCTGCGCCGGGCAGCACTCATCCAGCATGGGATGATGTGTGCTTAAGCGATGTCGATGGTCTCGGCCCGCCAGCGGTCCCGGTGTAGCTCCAGGCGCACCGCGCAGGCCCGCGGCCGCCGAGTATCGTGGACGACCACGGAGGCCTCGCACACCCCGGGGGCCGGATAGTGGATGACCGAGGCGAGTACCCGGGCGGGGCGGCGGACCGGCTCTCCACACCTGGCCTCCAGGCCGGCCCGGCGGGCGAGGGCGCGATAGGTGTGCGGAGCAATCCACCGCTGCAGAATCAGCGGTTGGCGGTAGCCCACAATGATCTCCACGGCTCCGAGGGCGAGCCGTTCGGCATATCCGTCCGGAATCATCGGCCCCGGTGTCCTCGGCGGCTCTGGTTGCGGCTCGCGCGGCATCGAGCTGGTAGCACCTGCGGTCATCATCGACCTCGTTTCTCTCATCTCGTGATCATGGCGGCTTTTATCAAGTTATGCACGATCTTGTGTTGAGTATGGGGAGGCCCATCAGACCTGACAACCGGGAAGAACCGGTAGCGGCCTAGCGGGCAGATCTTGAGAATAACAAGGTGCCCGCGCAGGAAAGCGAGGCGGGAACGAGATGTGAATAAGACAAAAAGGCTCGGGAGGCGGAACGTATCCGTCTCCCGAGCCCGGGGTTAGTTGTTAGTTGTTCTCAGCGGCCTGCTGCTTGCTGACGCGCTCGCGGGTTGCCTCGTACCCCTTCTCGATGTACTCGTCGAGAACGGTGGTTTCGATCCGCCACTGTCCACGCCCGCCAACCTGGATGGCGGGGAGGGTGCCGGAATGGATAAGCGAGCGGACCTGCGCCGTTGATACATTGAGAGTCTCGGCGACATCTGCAATCGTCATGAACTTTGTGGCCATAGGGTTGTTCACTCCAGAGGTTAAGTTGCGTGGGGATGTCCCAGCACAGTGTATTGATTCTACCGTCAGCCGACTGCTATGGGCGGGAAGCCGCCAATGCAGGGAACTGCATGTCATCGAGAATCACCGGGGTCACTCTCGATGTAGTATGTACATTACGGTATTTGGCGATAAGTTACCGCCCAAAGGCACGTTACTATGCGCTTTTCCACGGAAACTATCAGCGAGCATTCAGGTAGGAGCTACGATGCGTGTGTTCATCCCCGTGACGGTATCCGCTTTGTCAGCCGACGAACCCCTGATGACCCGCGCACATGCGGTCACTAAGCGACTTCGCGCAGCATTTGCCGGCGAGGATGAGGAGATGCTCGACATGATCGCCACCCTCGCAGCGGCCGATGAGTCACTGATGATGGACACGGGGGTGCCAAGTCGCCTCATCGTCGCCGCTGACGGTGAAGCCACACCTGAGGGGGAGCTGGAGACTTCCGTGCGACTCACAGAACCTATTTCGCGACGCGACATCGTTGCTATTTTTGCTGATGAGCGTGAGATCGCCGATGAGGTGGTGCGGGCCCGACGCGGGGACGAGGAGGCCCGAGCGGTCGTCGATGACGCTGAGCTGCTGTGGTACCACCCCAGCGAGATTGATGCTCTCGTCACCGATCTGACATCCCGCGCGCAGGCCGGCTCCGGCTCGACCCACTAGCCGACCACCGCTCATGAGCGGTCAACTCGCGATGCGTTGTCCGTGGCCGGTGCGCAGCTACTTCGTGTCGTCTGGCAGCGGATCGGGGTTTGGGCAGGCCTGAAGATCGGGGCGATCGCTGGCGTTGTTCGCCTCGCCCGTCTCAGTCGAGTCATTCGTCTCATGGGGAGCGCTGTCTAAGGGAGCATCCACCCCGCGCAGGGCCGAGGGATGGGAGTAGATTTCCCCGCCATCATCGCTCACCGAGTCCAGCATGTCCTTCACCGACTGGTGGAGCAGACCGTTCGTGGCGAGAGCGGCTCCGCCCCACGGCCCGGGATTGTTGTCCAGGTCGGTGAAGGTGCCGCCGGCCTCGGTGACGATGGGAACCAGCGCCGCCATGTCATACAGCTCGAGCTCGGGTTCGAGGGCAAGGTCCACGGCTCCCTCGGCGAGCAGCATGTAGGAGTAGAAATCGCCGTAGGCGCGAGTCCGCCAGCAGGACTGGGCAAGGCGCAGGAAGGCACGCAGGCGGCCGCGCTTGGCCCAGCCAAACATCGAGGAGTAGGACATGGAGGCATCGGCGAGGTTGGAGATCTGCGAGACGTGAATACGCTCGCCGTTCGTCCAGTTGCGGCCCGTGTAGGCGCCCATGCCCTTGGCGGCCCACCAGCGTCGGTGCAGGGCGGGGGCGGAGACCACGCCAAGGACAATCTCCCCGTCGACCTCGAGGGCGAGCAGGGTGGCCCACACCGGAACTCCGCGCAGGAAGTTGCGGGTACCGTCGATGGGATCGATGATCCAGCGCCTCGAGGCCACCCCGGTGGTGCCCCGTTCCTCGCCCAGGATCGCATCGCGCGAGCGGGAGCGGCCGAGCATGGCGCGAATGGCCTCCTCGGCCGCGACGTCGACGTCGGTGACCTCCGAGCCATCGGGTTTGGTTGAGACCTGAAGATTGCGTTCGTTGAAGGCGGGCAGAGTGATGTTGTCCACCTGGTCGATTACCGAGAGGGCAAAACTGAGATCATCGCGAAGGTCCATGACTTCACACTAGTCGAGGACGATGCTCCTCATTGGCTTCCGCCGGCTCTTCTCGAGCGCCAAGCAGGCGGCGCAGGGAAGCCACCCGCTCCGGATCCCCTTCATCCAGGGCACAATCCGCCCCGGCATTGTGATCGCAGCCGCGCGGACAGAAGGTGGAGAGCTCGGCCAGATCCGGGAAGGCGCCAATGATGTCGGCGTCCTCGACGTGGGCGAGGCCGAAAGAGCGCACCCCGGGGGTGTCGATGATGATGCCGCCGCCCGGGACGTCAAAGGCGATCGCGGACGAGGAGGTGTGCCGGCCCCGGCCGGTCACCTCGTTGACACCGCCGGTGGCCCGGTCCGCGTCGGGAATGAGGGCGTTGATAAGAGTGGACTTACCAACCCCGGAGTGGCCGATGAGGACGGAAGAGTGACCGGGCAGCAGTGCCGCGACGTCCTCGATTCCAGAGGGCGGTTCCATGGAGGTGGTGAGCACCCTGAGCCCCAGGCCCGCGTAGCGTGCAAGTAGCTCGTCCGGCTCGGCCAGATCCGCCTTGGTGAGCACCAAAATGGGCTCCATTCCAGCATCGTAGGCGGCGACCAGGCAGCGATCGATCATGCCCGGGCGGGGCTCGGGCTGGGCGAGAGCCGCGGTGATGAGGAGCTGATCGGCGTTGGCGACGATGACCCGCTCGGTGCGGGCCGATTCGCCCTCCTCGGCGCTGCGGCGCAGGGCGGTGGTGCGCTCGGTGACGGCGACGATCCGGGCGAGGGAGCCCTCCTTGCCGGATAGATCACCCACCACCTTGACCTTGTCACCCACGACGACGGCGCCCCGACCAAGCTCCCGAGCAGTGACGGCCACAAGGTCGCGGTCACCGAGGCGTAGCTGATATCGGCCCCGGTCGACCCGGTAGCAGATCGCCTCCGGAGCATCGGAATAGTCGGGCCGACGCTTGGTGCGTGGGCGGGAGCCGCGTCGGGGCGGGCGGATCCGTACCCGCGGATCATCCGTTCCGGTATCCCTCACGAACCCGCCTCCGAAGAGCGCGCCTCCGAAGAGCCCTCCACCAGGTTCATCCACAGCTGCGGGAAGGTGGGCAGGGTCTTGGACGTGCAGGCAATATCCTCGACCATGATCCCGTCTTGGACCAGGCCGAGGATGGCGCCGAAGGTGGCCATGCGGTGATCTTCGTAGGAGGAGATGATGGCGGGACGTAGCCGGGCGGGCGTAATGATCAGACCATCATCGGTTGCCCGGGCGCCTACTCCCGCGCGAGTGAGCTCGGTTTCCAGGGCGGCCAGCCGGTCGGTTTCGTGCCCGCGCAGGTGGGCCACCCCGGTGATTCTCGTGGGGGAGGAGGCGCAGGCAGCCACGGCAGCCAGGGTGGGAACGAGCTCGCCGGCCGCTGACATGTCGATGCTGTCGATTCCGGTGAGCCGCCCGCCGGTGACCACGAGGTTGCCGCCTTCGCGCCGGCACGTGGCTCCCATTCTTTCCAGAATCTCGGGAAACAGGGCCCCGGGCTGGGTGGTGGCGGCGGGCCACACGGTGCTCACCTCTCCGCCGGTGACGGCGGCCGCGGCGAGGAATGGGGCGGCGTTCGACAGGTCGGGCTCGACCTCGATGTCGCCGGGATGAAGCGGGCCTTCGGCCACACGCCAGCCTCGCTCGGTGCGCTCGACTGTGGCGCCGGCAGCCCTGAGCAGCCCCACGGTCATGTCCACGTGCGGTCCCGAGGGCACGGCCCCGGTGAGCTCGATGCTGAGGCCCCCTGGGTAGCGGGGAGCGGCAAGCAGGAGGGCGGAGAGGAACTGGGAGGAGGCCGATGAGTCGAGGAGAACCCGCCCGCCCCGGACCGGTCCGGTGATCGTCAGGGGCAGGCTCGCCCCATCGGGCGCCGTCACGGTGGCGCCGAGGGAAGAAAGGGCGTCAAGCAACGGGGCAATTGGCCGTCTGGCCATGGCCTCATCACCGGTGAAGCGAATCTCGCCGGCCAGCGGGGCGAGGGCGGCAAGGAAACGGAAAACCGTTCCGGCGAGACCCACGTCGATGTCGGCGGGGCGCAGGGGAGCGGGGTGGATGGTGACGTCAGTGCCAGTGGCCGTCACCGTGGCGCCGAGGCGGCTGAGCGCCTCGAGCATGAGATCGGTGTCGCGTGAGCGCAGCACTCCGGTCAGCCGAGTCGGCGAATCGGCGAGCGCGGCGAGAAAGAGGTGACGGTTGGTGAGGGACTTGGAGCCCGGAATAATAACGTGCCCGCGGACGGGAACCCCCGGCCGAGGAGCCGGCCAGGGGTTCGCGGGAAGAATGAAGGTGGTCAGTTCTTTGCCTTCTCCTTGAGGCGGGCGGCCTTGGCCTTCGCCTTCTCCCTGACAGAATCCATCTCCGCCTCGTACTTGTCAGCCAGCAGGCCGAGCTCGCGCTTGTGATCCTTGCGGTGCTCGAGGCGCCAGGCCAGCGAGGGCTTGCCGCGGCGGTCACCGGCGGCGACAAGGGCGCCGCCCACGAGGCCGACCGAGGTCAGCAGACCGGAAAGGGAGGCCTCGGAGTCATCGGAGATGAAAACGGGATTCTTCGCCAGGCCCACCGGGATCTCGGTGAGCGCAAGAGTGAGGGCGGACAGGCGGGGCTTCTTGCCGAGGGCCATGCCCAGCCCGGCGCCGATGCGCACGCCTCCGATGATGCGCGTGGCGGTCATCAACGAGGAATCGGAAAGCTCACCAACACCGAGCTTTTCCAGGATGGGGTTGAGGCGCTGGCCGGCCTCAACGTGATCCTCGGGGTTGCGCGCTGCGTCAACGCCGGAGGCGATGAACGGGGCGGCGAGGAAGGGACGGGCTAGTGCAGTTAGAATACTCATGGTCCCATTGTCTCGCACCACGAGCGCAAAGTGAACCGGAACGGCAAAGTTCCGGTTAGCTCACCTGCTGAAGAATGTCGAGAAGCGGCTGGTAGTGGTCGTGAATCGCGGCCTTGTAAGCCTCGAGGTCCCCCGACTCGGCGGCCTCGAGCATCTTTTTGTGATTGTGCGCGGTTGCCAGCAGGGAGGCTTCTCCGGTGGGCAATTGGGGAACCACCGCCATGTGCACCATCCACATCGCCCCGGTCAGCTGCTCCATGAGCGCATTACCGGTGCCGGCCACGAGACGCTGGTGGAAAGCAATGTCCTCCTCGAGGAACTTCTTGCCGGCATCGGCCTTCTCGATCATGCGGTTGACGAGCTCATGCAGGTCCTCGTGGTGTTGTCCACCCAGATCCGCCACCACCTCGGCGGCGATGCCAAGCTCGAGGATCTGGCGCACGGCGACGACCTCGCACAGCGATTCGATGGAATCGGCGGCCATGGAGGCGCGCAGCACCATGGTCTTAACGAACGGGCTCATCGACAGTTCCCCGACGTAGGTGCCCCGCCCCTGGCGGACGGCCACAATGTCGAGGGCCTGCAACTTGCGTAGCGCCTCGCGCACCGAGGAACGCGAGACCCCGAGGTCGGCGCACAGCTCGGCCTCGGTGGGCAGTGGATCACCCGGGCGCAGATTCGAGGCAAGAATGTACTGTTCGATGGCCTCCATCGTCGCCTCGGCGCGATTGATCACGGGAACCCCAACGCGCCGCCTCACGGAGGCAGTGCGCTCAAGCTGGGCGACAATCGACTCGATTGATTCGCGCTGTGGATTCTCGGCCATGCGGACATGGTAGCACCGCGATCCATCACATTTGGCCTGTCCGGAAAGCCCGATCCCCCATTGGCCGGTGTGATTTTTGACAATATCCAGCAATCCTTGCTGTTCGAGTTGCGTATGTATGACGTCCGATCTATACTGCTGCCAACGGCATCTGACAGATGTCTGACAAGTTCTCAACGGAGAGGAACGCGATGCGTACCAGCAAGTCCCGTGTCACCGGCGTGGTGGCGCTGACCTCGGCCATTGCGCTGACGCTGTCTGCCTGTGGCGGCGGCGATACCGGATCCACCGACAATAGTGGTGGAGCGGGGGACGAGGGCGGCACGTCGACGATTACGGCGGCCGTCGCCTACGAAACCAGCAACTATCACCCGTCGAATACCTCCTCGGCCCTGGCCCTGGGGTCGAACTGGCATGTGGTGGAGGGTCTGTACGACCTCAACATGCACGACTTCACCCCGTACAAGGCGCTCGCCGCGGATGATGATCTCACCGAGGTCTCCGAGACCGAGTACGAGGTCACCTTGCGCGACGGTGCGAAGTTCTCCGACGGCTCGGATGTCACGTCCGAGGATGTGGTGAAGTCCTTCGAGCGGACGATGGATCCGGATGGCCTGTACATTTCCATGCTGTCCTTCATCGATTCGGTCGAGGCGAAGGATGAGTCCACCGTGACCATCAATCTCAAGCACCCCTTCTCGCTGACGAAGGAGCGCCTGTCGCTCGTCAAGATCGTTCCGGCTGATGCCTCGGATGATGAGCTCACCTCCAAGCCGATCGGCACCGGCCCGTGGAAGTATGATTCGATCTCCGAGCAGGAGCTCGTCTTCTCCCCGAATGAGCACTACAACGGCGATCATCCGGCCGAGGCCGATGAGATGAAGTGGCAGATCATCATGGATGACACCGCCCGCACCACCGCCATGCAGGAGGGCACCGTCCAGGTCATGGAGAACGTGCCTGCCGATGCGATCGAGCAGATCAAGTCCTCGGGCGCCGAGGCGGAGACCGTTCAGGGCTTCAACCTGCCCTTCCTCATGTTCAACACGAAGAAGGCTCCCTTCGATGATGAGAAGGTCCGCCAGGCCTTCTTCTACGCGATCGACACCGAGAAGCTCATCCAGAATGCGCTGTCGGGCGAGGCCACCCCGGCGAAGTCCTTCCTCCCGGAGGACCACCCGAACTTCCACGAGGCGAAGAACGTCTTCACCTACGATCCGGATAAGGCGAAGGAGCTGCTCGACGAGGCCGGTGTTTCCGATCTCTCGCTCACGCTGCTCACCACCGATCACGGCTGGATCGAGGCCCTGTCCCCGCAGATCAAGAACGATCTCGAGGCCATCGGGCTCAGCGTTGACATTCACTCGGAGGCTTCCTCCTCGCTGTACGCCAACAACACCGATGTGGAGTCCCCGGACTTCGACGTGGTGCTCGCCCCCGGCGATCCCTCGGTCTTCGGCAACGACCCGGATCTCCTCATGAACTGGTGGTACGGCGATAACACGTGGACCAATTCGCGCACCCAGTGGGCCGATTCCGCAGGCTTCACCCAGCTCCAGGGCATCCTGCTTGAGGCCGTGCAGCTGACCGATGCCGAGCAGCAGGACAAGTGGAACGAGGCCTTCGACCTCATCTCGGAGCAGGTTCCGCTCTACCCGCTGTTCCACCGCACGCTCACCACTGCGTACTCCGGCGACCTTGACGGGTTCCAGCCGATCTCCACGACTGGCCTCAACTTCATCGATACGAAGCTGAAGTAACGGTCATCTACCCCTAGCGGGTTACCCCGCCGTCAGGGAGGGGCGCACCGCGCCCCTCCCTTTCTTTATCTCAGCCCGCCCCGCCGGGCCCCCTAGAGGAGCACACCGTGAACAACCTTCTGCGCCTTATCGGCCGGCGACTCGTTGCGCTGCCCATCATGGTCATTGGCGTGACGTTCCTCGTCTTCTTCCTCATGTCGTTCTCCAAGATCGACCCCGCCTACTCCGCCCTCGGCGAGGGCGCCTCCCCGGCGGCCCTCGAGGCCTACCGGGAATCCCACGGCCTCAACGATCCGTGGATCGTTCAATACTGGAACTTCTTCGTCGGCATGTTCCGCGGCGAGCTCGGAACCTACGGAGCTTCCGAAACCCCCGTCGCCACGCGCGTCATGTCGGCCTTCCCCATCACCATGCAGCTGACCTTCCTCGGCCTGCTCATCGGCGTTGTCATCGCCCTCGTGCTCGGTGTCATCGCCGCCCTGTACCGGGATCGCTGGCCCGACCAGGTCATCCGCGTGTTCTCCATCGCCTGCATCGCCACCCCGTCCTTCTGGCTGGCCGTGCTCATGATCCTTCTTTTCTCCTCGATGTGGGGAATGCTTCCGGCCTCCGGGCCACTGCCCGCATTTGTCGATGATCCCTCGGGCTGGTTCCGGCGCATGCTGCTACCTTCGGTGGCGCTCGGCGTGCCGGTGGCCGGTTCGCTCACTCGCGTCATCCGCACCTCGATGGTTGAGGAGCTGGATAAGGACTATGTGCGCACCGCCCTTGGCGCCGGCATTCCCAAGTCCGTCGTCGTCTCCCGCAACGTGCTGCGCAATGCGCTCATCACCCCGGTGACCGTGCTTGGCCTGCGGATTGGTTATCTCATGGGTGGCGCGGTCGTCATCGAGGTTATTTTCAACCTGCCCGGCATGGGCATGGTCATCATCGACGGCGTCCAGCACAACTATCCGACCCTCGTCCAGGGCGTCACCCTCGTCGTGGCCCTCGCCTTCATCATCGTCAACATCGTCGTTGACATGCTCTACATCCTCATCAACCCGCGCATTAGGACGGTGTGATCATGCGACGCAGACTCACGGAAAAGATGTCCCGTCCCGGGATCCGGTTCAAGCGAATCAGCGCCATG
Source organism: Flaviflexus sp. (assembly GCA_030537635.1). Lineage (GTDB taxonomy): Bacteria > Actinomycetota > Actinomycetes > Actinomycetales > Actinomycetaceae > Flaviflexus. Next base: position 85,933 of record JAUNVM010000001.1, read on the forward strand.
AGCGTTGGCTCGCGGATCTCGCTGATCGTTCTCATCATCATTGCGATCGCCGCCATTACCGCCCCGATCGTTGCCCCGCACGACCCCCTCGCCATCGACATCTCCAAGCAGGCGCCCGATTCGACGCACCTGTTCGGTACCGATGACAAGGGACGCGACGTGCTCTCCCGCATGATCTACGGCGCCCGCTACTCGCTCGTCATCGGCCTGGCCGCCACCGCCTTCGCGCTGGCCGCCGGCGCCTTCTTCGGCTCGATTGCCGCGGTGACCCGCAAGTCGATCTCCGAGGTCATCATGCGGATCATGGACATCATCATGTCCTTCCCCGGCATTGCGCTCGCCGCCGTGTTCGTCTCGGTGTTCGGCAACTCCCTGCCGGTCATCATCTTCGCCATCGGCTTCCTCTACATTCCCCAGCTCACCCGCGTGGTGCGCGCGAATGTCATGAGCGAATACGGCGAGGACTACGTCAACGCGGTGGTCGTCTCCGGCGCCCGCGCTCCCTGGATCTTGATTCGCCACGTGGCCCGCAACTGCGCAGCCCCGGTCATGGTGTTTGCCACCGTGCTGGTCGCCGACGCGATTGTCTTCGAGGCCTCCCTGTCCTTCATCTCCGCCGGCATTGAAGAGCCCACCCCCACGTGGGGTAACATCCTCGCCGATGCTCGCACGGGCGTGCTGCAGGGACGCTGGTGGCAGGCCCTCTTCCCCGGCCTCGCCATCATGATCACCGTGCTGTGCCTCAACATCCTCTCCGAGGGCATCACCGATGCCATGGTGGCCGCGCCCAAGGGCCCGGTGGAGGATAAGCCGCGCACGGATGCCGAGCGGGAGGCTGACCGCCTCCTCGTCGACCCGGTGGCCGCCCACGCCGCCCAGGCCGAATCCCTCCAGCGCCGCCTCGACGATCTCGTCGCGGTCGAATCCAAGCGGACCGACCGCTACGTCCCGCAGGCCTCCGGGCAGCCGCTGCTCGAGGTCAAGGACCTGTGCATCAAGTTCCCCCGGCACGGGGACGTCAATGTCGTCGACCGGGTGTCCTTTGCCGTACACCCGGGCGAGACCATGGGCCTGGTCGGAGAGTCCGGCTGCGGTAAGTCGATCACGTCGCTCACCGTCATGGGCCTCATCGATCCGAAGGCGACGATTTCCGGCGAGGTGCTCTACCAGGGCCGGGACCTGCTGAAGATGAGCGCGAAGGAACGCCAGTCCCTGCTGGGGCACGAGATGGCAATGATCTACCAGGATGCGCTGTCCTCGCTCAACCCGTCCATGCTCATCAAATCCCAGATGAAGCAGCTGACCTCGCGCGGCGGAAAGCGCAGCGCCGAGGAGCTGCTCGAGCTTGTCGGCCTGGATCCCAAGCGCACGCTGGAGTCCTATCCGCACGAGCTGTCCGGCGGCCAGCGCCAGCGCGTCCTCATCGCCATGGCGCTCACCCGCGATCCCAAGCTCGTCATCGCCGATGAGCCGACCACGGCACTCGACGTCACGGTTCAAAAGCAGGTCATCGATCTGCTCAACGAGCTGCGCGACAAGCTCGGCTTCGCCATGGTGTTCGTCTCCCACGACCTCGCGCTCGTCGCCGAGGTGGCGCATTCGATCACGGTCATGTACGCCGGCCAGGTGGTCGAGCAGGCTCCCACGTCGGAGCTGCTCACCAATCCGCATCACGAATACACCCGCGGCCTGCTCGGCTCCGTGCTCTCCATCGAGTCCGGCTCCGGCCGCCTCCACCAGGTGCCCGGCACCGTGCCCTCGCCGAAGGATTTCCCCGCCGGCGACCGGTTCGCGCCGCGCTCCTCCCAGCCCGATGTCGGCCTCGATATTCGCCCCGTTGCCACCCAGGTACCCGGCCGGCCCGGCCACACCTACGCGGCGCTGCCCGAGGGAGAGTCCGGCAAGGCGGCCGTTGCCGTGGCCGAGCGTCCCTCGCTCGGCGATGATCAGGTCGCCCATCAACACGTACTCAACGAAGCCGCCTACGACGTCGATACCGAGCGAGCGCTCGACATCGACGCGCAGGTCACCGATCCTCAGGAGGAGAAGTGAGCACCCCGATCATTGAATTGAAGGACGTGCACGTCGTCTTCCGCACCCGCACCGGACCCGTGTTCAAGCCGAATAAGATTCGCGCGGTCGCCGGGGTGTCGATGACGCTCAACCCGGGGGAGACCCTCGGCATCGTTGGCGAATCCGGCTGCGGCAAGTCAACGACCGCGAATGTCATGTGCGGCCTGCAGGCCCCCACCTCGGGCCAGGTGTTCTTCAAGGGTGAGGAGGTGACCGACCGGTCCGCGGCCCACCGCCGCATGATCGGCCGGGTTGTCTCCGTCGTCTTCCAGGATCCCTCGACGGCGCTCAATGCGCGGATGATGGTGCGCGATCAGCTCGCCGATCCGCTCCGGGTGCATTCGATTGGCACGAAGGAGGAACGCGAGGAGCGGGTCCGCGAACTCATCCGCCAGGTCGGCCTGCCCGATTCGGCGCTGGATGCCATGCCCGGGCAGCTGTCCGGCGGGCAGCGTCAGCGCGTCGCCATCGCCCGCGCGCTCGCGCTTAAACCCGATGCCATCATCGCCGATGAGCCCACGAGTGCCCTCGACGTGTCGGTGCGCGCGCAGATCCTCAATCTGCTCACCGATCTCAAGGATGAGCTTGGCCTTGCCATGGTCTTCATCTCCCACGACATCCAGACCGTACGGTACGTGTCGGATCGGATTGCCGTCATGAATGGCGGAAAGGTCGTCGAGGAGGGCCCGGCCGCAGATATCCTGGCCCGACCCAAGGATCCGTATACGAGGACGCTGCTTGGTGCGGCGCCGTCGTTGTTGCACCCTATGACTGAGTGAGAAGTAAAGGAATAATCATGTCTGCCAAACTACGCGGCGTCATTCCGCCCGTCGTCACCCCCCTCACCGAGGACCGCCGCCTCGACGTCGCCTCCTTCGAGAGGTCCATCAACCGGATGATCGAGGCGGGGGTGGATGGTCTGTTCTTCCTCGGCTCCTCCGGTGAGGTGGTCTTCTCCACCGACGCCAGGCGCGAGGAGATCCTCACCGAGGCGGTGCGGATCACCGCCGGGCGGGTTCCCGTTCTCGCCGGGGTCATTGACACCCAGACCTCCCGGGTCATCGAGCACATCGCGATGGCCGAGCGTCTCGGTGTCGATGGCGTGGTAGCCACCGCCCCGTTCTACGCGCTCGGTGGCCCGGCCGAAATTGAGCGGCACTTCCGTGCGCTGCGCGAGGCCACGCAGCTGCCGATCTACGCCTATGACATCCCGGTGTGCGTGCACACCAAGCTGCCGGTGTCCCTGCTCGTGCGCCTCGGGCAAGACGGCGTGCTCGACGGGGTCAAGGACTCCTCCGGAGATGATGTGTCCTTCCGCTTCCTCGCGCTGGCCAACAAGAAGGCCGGCTCCCCGCTCAGCCTGCTCACCGGCCACGAGGTCGTTGTCGATGGCGCCTACCTGGCCGGGGCTGACGGTTCGGTGCCCGGCCTGGCCAATATCGACCCCGAGGGTTACGTGCGCCAGTGGCGTGCCTTCGAGGCCGGGGACTGGGAGGCCGTGCGCACCGAACAGGACCGCCTCGCCGAGCTCATGCGGATCACCCAGGTGACCACCGGGGCGGTCGGCTTCGGTGCCGGCGTGGGTGCCTTCAAGGCCGCGCTCATGCTCCTTGGTGTCTTCGAGTCGAATCAGATGCCGGAGCCGGTGGCCAAGCTCGACGGAGACAATCTCGAGGCGATCAAGCAGGTTCTTGCCGAGGCGGGCCTCCTGTGAAACTCGCCGTCGACATCGGGGGCACGAAGATTCGGGCCGGCCTGGTCTCCGACAAGGAGGTGAGTGCCGAGGCGGTGCGCCCCACGCGGGCCCACCTCGGCGCCGAGCATTTGCTCGCCGCCCTCACCGATCTCGTCGGCGAGATGATGACCGAGGAGGTCACGGCCATTGCCGTTGCCTCCGCCGGTGTCATCAAGGACGGCAAGGTTGTCTCGGCCACCGACCTGCTGCCCGGCTGGACCGGCACCGATGTTGCCGGCGAACTCGCGGGCTTTGGTCGACCGGTCACCGTGCTCGGCGATGTTCAAGCCCACGGCCTCGGCGAATTCGCGTATGGCGCGGGACGCGGCCACGATTCCTGCCTCACCGTCGCGGTCGGCACCGGCATCGGCGGCGCCGTCATCACCTCCGGCGGTGTCCTCGCCGGGGCACATGGCCTGGCCGGGCACATCGGCCACGTCATTCATCCGAAGGCCGCCGGGCTCGCCTGCTCGTGCGGGCGGACCGGGCACATTGAGCCCCTTGCCTCCGGCTCGGGGGTGAATCAGCGCTACCTGGCCGCCACCGGCGAGGACATTGATGGTCGGGAGCTCACCCGGCGCGCCGAAGAAGGCGATGAGACGGCGGGGGAGATCCTCTACGGCTCGGCCCACGCTCTGGGCGAGATTCTCGGCAACGCCGCCAATCTCCTCGATCCAGCCATCATCATTCTCTCGGGGTCTATGACCCGTTCGGGACCGAAGTGGTGGACTCAGCTGCGGGAAGGGTACGAGAATGAAGCTATGGCCCCGGCTCGGGCAACCCAGCTGGTGAGCGGCGAGTTGGGGGACCATGCACCACTGATCGGGGCGGCGTGGGCCGCCGAAAGGAATCTGCAAGATGCCTACTAGTGACATGATTGCTTCCCTCAAGGGCAAGCTCATCGTCTCCGCGCAGGCCTATCCCGGCGAGCCGCTGCGCGATCCAGCCACAATGGCCCGGATGGCGCGGGCGGCCGAGATTGGCGGTGCCGCCGCCATCCGATGCCAGGGCCTCGCCGACATCTCCGCCATCAAGGGCCAGGTCTCGGTGCCCGTCATCGGCCTGTGGAAGGAGGGCGAGGAGGGCGTGTACATCACCCCGACCCTGCGCCACGCCCGGGCCTGCTCGCTCGCCGGCGCCGACATCGTCGCCATTGACGCGACCGGCCGGCCGCGACCCGATGGGCGGAGCTACGCGGAAACCGTGGCCGCCCTGCACGATGAGGGAATCGTTGTCATGGCCGACTGCGGCAGCTTTGCCGACGCCAAGCGCGCCTACGAGGCAGGCACCGACATCCTGTCCACCACCCTGTCCGGCTACACCCCGGACCGGGAGAAGACCGATGGGCCGGACGTTGAGCTGCTAGGGCAGATGACCGAGGCATTTGACACCCCGGTGATCTGCGAGGGCCGGGTGCACCGGCCCGATCAGGCTCGTGCCGCCATCGAGGCTGGCGCCTGGGCGGTTGTCGTTGGCACCGCCATCACCCACCCGACCACGATCACCGGTTGGTTCAACGCAGCGGTGCAGAAGTAGGCGGGAGCGGTTAGCCGCGTGTCCCGGCGATCACCTCAGCCAGTCGTTTAGTCATTCAATCACTCAGTAAAACTCATTATCATTTCGCTGCGTCTCAGACGCCTCATAGTTAAGGACTGATAGTACATGCGCATTGCCATTGCCCCCACCCAGGCCGAAGGCACCGCCATCGCCGCTCGGGTGCTCATGGAGCGATTCGAACAGGGTAAGGCCCTGGGCGTGGCAACGGGATCAACCCCGCTCGGCCTCTACGATAAGCTGCGCGAGGCGCACGCCGCCGGCGAGTTCACCCTCGCCGGCTCCTCTGCCTACGCCCTGGATGAATACATCGGTATCGACGCCGACCACCCCCAGCGGTACCGCAACGTGCTTGCCGCCGAGCTCGTTGGCGAGGACAAGACCGGCCTCAAGGACGACGACCTGCACACCCCCGACGGGCTCGCGGACAGCCCCGCCCAGGCGGCCGCCGACTACGAGCAGGCCATCGCCCCCGGCGTTGACCTGCAGATCCTCGGCATCGGCTCCGATGGTCACATCGGCTTCAACGAGCCCGGCGGATCGCTCGCCTCCCGCACCCATATCGGGGTGCTCACCGAGCAGACCCGCACCGATAATGCTCGCTTCTTTGACAATGACATCGACAAGGTGCCCACCCACTGCCTCACCCAGGGCCTCGCCACCATTATGAGCGCGAAGAAGATCCTCCTCCTCGCCTTCGGGGAGAAGAAGGCCGAGGCGATGAAGCAGGTCATCGAGGGCGCCGTTTCCGCCTTCTGGCCCGGCACCATCCTCCAGCATCATCCCGATGTCACCATCGTCCTCGACGAGGCCGCAGCCGCTCAGCTGCAGCTGGCGGACTACTACAAGACCATCTGGGAGTCGTGGAACAAATGATCGACGCCAAGATCTACAACCGGGCCGGTGAACTCATCGGCACCCGCCTCCACCTCGACGATGGGCGGATCACGAAGATCACCGACGAGGCAGATAACCCGACCAAGGTGCTGCTTCCCGGCTTCGTCGACGTGCACTGCCACGGTGGCGGCGGCAAGTCCTTCCCCGACGACCCGGATCTCGACTCCATCCGCACCGCGGCCCTCACCCACCGCAAGACCGGCACCACCCGACTGGTTGCCTCCCTGGTGTCCATGGCCGATCCGCTGCCCGCAATCGAAGCCCTCGTCGAGGCCTGCGAGGCCGGGCTGCTATCAGGAATCCACATGGAGGGGCCCTACGTTTCCCCGCACAAGGCCGGAGCCCAGAATCCCGCCGTCATCCGCGAGCCCGATCTCGACGAGCTCGCCAGCTGGCTCAAGGCCGGCAAGGGCTGGATCCTCACCATGACCATCGCCCCGGAAACCCCGGGCGCGGACAAGGCCGCCCGCCTCCTCCTCTCGCACGGGGCACGGCCCTCCTGGGGCCACACCGTGGCCACCACCAAGCAGGCCCGCGAGGCGATCGCGGCCGCCAATAAGGCCGCCGAGGAACTCGGCGTTCCCGCCCCCGCCCAAACCGCCACCCACCTGTTCAATGCCATGCCCGGCCTCGCCCACCGCGAACCCGGGCCCGTGCGCGAACTCATGGCCGCGGGCAAGCGGGGCGAATGTGCCGTCGAAATCATCGGCGACGGCGTCCACATCGACCTCGACCTTGTCTCCGACGTGCTCGGCATCCTCGACGATCCCGAATATCCGGCCGGCATGCTCATCACCGACGCCATGGCCGGGGCCGGCATGCCTGACGGGGATTATCAGCTCGGGGCGCTCGCGGTCACCATTGCCCATGGCACCGCCACCCTCACCGGCACCGACACGATTGCCGGCGGCACCTCCACCATTGCCGACCAGGTGCGCCTGCTCGCCAAGCGGGGAGCGGACCTGCCGATGATCGTGCGCGCCGCCTGCCTCGCGCCCCTGCTCGCCCTCCACCTGTCTGCCCCGGACATCGCGGTCGGCGAGGAACTCGAGGCCGTTCTCCTCGACGAGAACTACGAGGTCGAGACCGTCTGGCGCGGCGGCGAGGAAGTTACCGATTAGATCCCCCACCTTTCAGCAGCACCGCTGCAGCATGCCGAGGGCCCCGCGCGGGGTCCTCGGTTTATGCGTGGCGGGCGGGCGCAGGTTGGCGCGACGGCCGCGTGAAGGTCGCGAGATGGTGGCGTGGTAGCCGGGCGATGGTCGCGTAGTGGGCGGGATAGGCGCGGGTCGGCCCTCGGGGCTGGGGTTGGATAGAGTGAGGGTGATGGACAAAGAACTGACCGAAGAGACGGAGGCTGAGCGCACCGAGCGCTTCGAACGCGACGCCCTGCCGTATCTTGACCAGCTGTATGGCGCGGCCATGCGGCTGACTCGTAATCCCTCGGATGCTGAGGACCTGGTTCAGGAGACGTACGCGAAGGCGTATGCCGCCTTCCACCAGTTCACTCCGGGCACGAATCTCAAGGCCTGGATGTATCGCATCCTCAACAACACCTTCATTTCCTCCTACCGCAAGAAGCAGCGCGAGCCGCTAAAGTCGGATGCTGCGGAGATCGAGGACTGGCAGATGCTGCGGGCCTCGACCCACCAGTCGACCGGGCTGCGCAGCGCGGAGGCCGAGGCGATGGAGCTGCTGCCCGATGAGGAGATTCGCTCCGCCATGGCGGCCCTGCCCGAGGATCGCCGGCTCGCCGTCTACCTCGCGGACGTGGAGGGCTTCGCCTACAAGGAGATCGCCGAGATTCTCGACATCCCGCTCGGCACGGTGATGTCCCGCCTTCATCGCGGGCGCTCCCAGCTGCGCGAGCTACTCGGAGAATATGCGGCGGACCGGGGATATCGCGCGGAGGCAAAGGCATGAGCGACATTAATGAAGTAGCCCGGCAACTCGGCGCCCACATCGAGGGCACCTGCGAGGAGGTGCGCGCCCACCTCTTCGAGCTGCTCGACCAGGAAATGACCGCAGCGCAGCTGCAACGCCTGGGCGATCACGTAGCCCAGTGCGATCAGTGTTCGCGCGCCGCCCAGGCCGAGGAGCACATGCGGGACATCATCCGGCGTTCGTGCTGCGAGGAAGCGCCCAGCTACCTGCGCATGAGGGTCACCCGGATCACCCGGCGAGAGAGCTACGGGGATTGAGGAAGCCCCGGGGCGGGCTGATATACTCGATGCGGTCAATGTGAAGGAGGAACCATGTCGAAGCGTGGTCGTAAGCGTAAGGCTCGGAAGAACCGGCCTGCCAATCACGGCAAGCGTCCCAACGCCTGAGTCGTATTGAAAGAGTGGCCGTGTCCAGGTGGGCGCGGCCACTTAGGTTTAGGTAAACTGGGAGCGGCTTAAGGAGGGGGAAGGTGGCAAGCATTCCGCCGTTTGCGGCACGGATTTCCCGTATCGCGGGGCGCCGATCTGTGGCCTGGCGGTGGTTCATCGACCTGTTCAATGGTTCCGAGGAACTCTTTGACGACATTCGGGGTGGACAGTTCGGTGTCCAACTGAGGGAATTCTTCGCCGAGATCGGCCAAGAACCCCTTGCCCACGGGCCCCTCATGTCCCTCGACGTGTATTCCCGCGGCTCGCGCCGTCGCAAGCGCGAGGATGACTATGCGGCCTTCTACCGAGACCACGAGACCTTCCTTGCTGACAGCCACCTCGTCGACACCCTGCACACGATGTCCCGGCTGTGCCAACGCGAATCGGCGGCGTGGGCGGCCGGCGATCTCGACGGGGGCCGGGATGCTCGCAAGGATGAATTCAAGGTGCTGGAAACCGGCCTGGAGGCCGAGCTCAACGAGCTGTGCCGGCGGATGATCTCCGAGGCCCAATCCCACGTGTGGCGCACGCTTGGCCGGCTCCTGCTCGTCTTTGTTGCCACCGAAACCGGCCACCAGTCCTCCCTGCCCAAGCCCGGCAGATTCGGCTAGAGACAGCCGGTTCGCAAGTGAGAATGCCCCGTATGAGCGGGGCATTTTTGGGCGCCGGGAGGCAATGCGTTGCTGGCGGGAGCGCCGAGTGCCCGATGACCTCGGAGCTGGTCTTAAGCGGAGATGCCGAGCCAGTGATGCCAGCCGTTGTGCAAGACAAGCCAGGCGAGCAGGCCGTAGCCGGCCTGCTGGGGAGTGTAGGCACCGGGGGTCGACATGTCGGTGCGCCACTGATCGTGGCGGGCGAGCGGATGGAAGGTGTCGACGTAGGGGATGGAGCGGCGGGCCGCCACATCCGCGTAGGCATTCGACAGATCCGAAAGCACCTTGGCCGGCACATCGGTGCGCGGCGGCGGCCCCACGACGAAGGGCTTGAGCTGATGCCGGCTCGCATTGTCGAGCAGGTTGGCAAAGTTGAGGCGGGCGCGGGCCAGCGACAGGCCGTGATCGAGATCGTGCGAGCCGAGCCCAATGACGAGCCGATTGTCGGCCTCTTCTGACGTGCGCGGCAACACCTCGGCCTGCCAGCGCTCAGCCAGGCCCTGGGTGTCCTCGCCCGGAACGGGCAGCACCATCGGAATAAGGGGCAGCGGGGCATCCGTCCGGGCAAACACCCGGCCGGTCCAGCCCATTGCCCGAGCATCGCCCAGGCCGGCCACCAGCTCATCGCCCACGACGATGACGCGAAATTCCTCGATACTCACGCCTCCAGCTTCTCACACGTCCCGCGCCGGGGAGGGCTTCACGGGCGGCGTGTGGCTAAGAGGCGGACTTTGCGCCAGGCCAATACCCACAGCGGACGACACCCGCCCGACGTGAGCCTGGCCAGAACCACGGCCGCCAGCGGGATCCTTGCCGGGTCGATGATGAGGGCGAGGGCGGATGCGGCCAGGCGGATGACGAGAATGAGGACTCGCGACGTCGGGTTAGGTGGGGACGAAAAACCGGGGGCGGATGTCCACCCCCGGTTCTTTCGTTGGGTTTAGCGGCCGAAAGCGCCGTCGAGGATATCCTTCAGTTCGGCGGTGTGGCGCGGGCCGAGGCCGGTGGCCGGGGAGGCCGCGGCCGGGCGGGAGACCCGCTTGACGGAGCCGATCTCGGGGAAGACCTCGAGGGCCAGGAAGGGCCAGGGGCCCTGGTTGGCCGGCTCGTCTTGGACCCAGATAAGCTCGGCATCGCCAAACGGTTCGATGGCCTTCTTCAGCTCCTCGACCGGGGCCGGATAGAGCTGTTCGACGCGGATGATGGCGGTCTTGTCATCACCGTTCTTCTTCCGCTGATCGACCAGGTCGTAGTAGAGGCGGCCCGAGCACAGCAGCACCCGGTCGATCCCCTGCGGGTTGGCCGCCCGATCATCGCCGATGACGGGCTGGAACTCGCCCTGGGTGAAGTCCTCCACCTGGGAGACCGCACCCTTGCGCCGCAGCAGCTGCTTCGGGGTGAAGGAGATGAGCGGCTTGCGCGGGCGGCGGTAGGCCTGCTGGCGCAGTGAATGGAAGTGGTTCGCCGGGGTGGTGCACTGGACGATGATCATGTTGTCCTCGGCGGCGAGCTGCAAGAAGCGCTCGATGCGGGCCGAGGAGTGATCCGGTCCCTGACCCTCATACCCGTGCGGCAGCAGCAGGACGAGGGAGGAGTTCTGGCCCCACTTCTGCTCGGAGGAGGAGACGAACTCGTCGATGACGATCTGGGCGCCGTTGGCGAAGTCGCCGAACTGGGCCTCCCACAGCACGAGCGCATCGGGGCGCTCGACGGAGTAGCCATATTCGAAGGCCATGACCGCGTACTCGGACAGGGAGGAGTCATACAGCCACAGCTTCGCCTGATCCTCGGTGAGGTGGCGCAGCGGCGTCCACTCCGCGCCCGTGTGAATATCGTGGGCGGTGGCGTGGCGCTGCACGAAGGTGCCACGGCGGGAATCCTGGCCGGACATGCGCACGGGCGTGCCCTCGATGAGGAGGGAGCCGAAGGCGAGGAGCTCGCCAAAGCCCCAGTCGATATCCCCGTCGTGGGCCATCTTGTTGCGCTTGTCGAACAGCTGGGAGATCTTCTTGTGCACCGTGAAGCCCTCGGGGGCGCGGGTGTGTGCCTCGCCGATGCGGGCAATAACCTCCGGGGTGGTGGTCGAAGTCCAGCCCACCACCGTGCCGGCATCCTCCTGCTGGGAGTCGGGCAGCTCGAGGCCGGCGATGCGGTCGACGACCTCCGTGTTGCCGTATCCGGTTTCCTTCTCGGATTCGCGAACCTCGGTGAAGGCGGCGGAGAGAATCTCATGGAATTCCTTTTCCACCTGCTCGGCCTGCTCATCGGTGAGCGCGCCGCGGCCGATGAGGCTCTCCTTGTAGAGCTGGCGCGGGGTGCGCTTGGAATCGACGAGGGAGTACATGACCGGCTGCGTCATCGACGGATCATCGCCCTCGTTGTGGCCCCGCTTGCGATAGCAGACGAGGTCGATGATGACGTCCTTGTGGAAGGCCTGGCGGTACTCGTAGGCGAGGCGGGCCACCTCGAACACGGTCTCCGGATCATCGCCGTTAACATGGAAGATCGGCAGCTGCAGACCCTTGGCGATGTCGGTGGGGTAGTAGGAGGAGCGGCCGGAGGACGGGGAGGTCGTGAAGCCGATCTGGTTGTTGACGATGATGTGCATCGTCCCGCCGGTGCGGTAGCCGCGCAGCTGGGAGTAGTTGAGCGTCTCGGTGACCACGCCCTGGCCGGCGAAGGCGGCATCGCCGTGAATGAGGATCGGCAGGACGGAGAAGCCCTCCTCGCCGAGATCGATGCGGTCCTGCTTGGCCCGCACCACGCCTTCGAGCACGCCGTTGGCGGCCTCGAGGTGGGAGGGGTTGGCGGCGAGGTACACGGCGGTGGTGGATCCGGAGCGGGCGGTGAAGGTGCCCTCGGTGCCGAGGTGGTACTTGACGTCGCCCGAGCCCTGGACCGAGCGGGGATCCTGGGTGCCGTCAAATTCGGTGAATACCTGGGCGTAGGACTTACCCGCGATATTGGTGAGCACGTTGAGGCGGCCGCGGTGGGCCATGGCGATGGCAACTTCTTCCAGGCCGTCATCGGCCGCGTCGTCAAGCACGGCGTCCAGCAGCGGGATGAGGGATTCGCCGCCCTCGAGGGAGAAGCGCTTTTGTCCCACGTACTTGGTCTGCAGGAAGGTCTCGAAGGCCTCGGCCTCGTTGAGCTTCTTCAAGATCCGCAGCCGATCCTCGCCCGTGAGCTCGATGTGCGGCTTTTCCAGGCGAGCCTGGAACCATTCGCGCTGCGCCGGATCCTGAATGTGCATGTATTCGATGCCGACGTTACGGCAGTAGGATTCGCGCAGCTGGTCGACAATCTCGCGCAGGGTGAGATGGCTGGTGCCCGCGAAGCCACCGGTCGGGAAGGACCGGTCCAGATCCCACAGGGTGAGTCCGTAGCGGGTGATGTCCAGATCCGGGTGGCGGCGGTTACGGAAGGCCAGGGGATCGGTGTCGGCAATGAGGTGGCCGCGCGAGCGGTAGGCGTGGATGAGCTCGGCGATCCGGGCCGGCTTGCCCATCTCCCGCTCCACATCATATTCGACGTCCTTCTGCCAGCGCACCGGCTCGTACGGCACGTGCAGGGAGGTGAACACCCGGTCGTAGAAGCCGTCCCGGCCGGTGAGCTTTTCCTCCATGATCTTGAGGAATTCACCCGAGGCGGCGCCCTGGATGATCCGGTGATCGTAGGTGGAGGTGAGCGTGACAACCTTGGAGACGCCGAGGCGGGCGAGGACCGGATCGGAGGTGCCGGAGAACTCGGCCGGATAGGTCATGGAGCCGACGCCGACGATGACGCCCTGGCCGGCCATGAGCCGCGGAATCGAATGAACTGTGCCAATGCCGCCGGGATTGGTCAGCGTGCACGTGGTGCCCTGGAAGTCAGCAACCTCGAGCTTGTTGTTGCGCGCCTTGGAGACAAGCTCCTCGTAGGCGATCCAGAACTCGTGGAAGCTCATCGTCTCCGCGGCCTTGACCGAGGGAACGACGAGGGTGCGCGAGCCATCGGGCTTGGGCAGGTCGATGGCGAGGCCGAAGTTGACATTCGCGGGCTCGAAGACGGCCGGCTTGCCATCCTCGGTGAGCGAATAGGCCTTGTTCATATCCGGCATCTTCACCATGGCCTCGACCATGGCGTAGCCGATGAGGTGGGTGAAGGAGATCTTCCCGCCGCGGGTGTGACGCAGGTGGGTGTTGATGACGGCGCGGTTCTCGAACAGCACCTTCGCCGGAATCGCGCGCACCGACGTCGCGGTGGGGATCTTCAGCGAATCTTCCATGTTCTTCACGGTGCGGGCGGCGGCGCCGCGCAGCTTGCGGGTCTCATCCTCCTCGCCATCATTCTCGGCCGGACGCAGATCATACTTCTTCGCGTACGGGGTGACGGCCGGCTGGGCCACGACGGCCGGGGCCGGCGGAAGATCGGACCGAACCGCGGTGTGATCGGGTGCCGACTGCCGGTTGTCCGGGGCCTGCTGCACCCGCCTCGCGGTTTCAGAGAGTTCGGGAGCCGATTTCCCCTCGCGCTCCCATCGCATAAACAGCTCGCGCCACTGCGGCTGGACCGAATCGCGGTCCTCGAGATAGTGGGCATACAGTTCGTCGATGAACCATTGATTAGCCCCGAAGTTATCGCTCGGACGCTGCGTTGCGTTGTCAGACACCTTGTTTTCGCCCCTACTTTCGGGAAGTGCTTCGCTTACTCTTCTAGCTTATGGGAGAACCGCGGGATTAGGGCCTTCGGCGCCGAAAATCCCGGGACTTTGATCCTTGATTTCTGCTGCTTACAGGCTCGGGTCAAGCTAGGGTCAACGCCGACTTAGTAGTTCGGCATCACATTGCTCAGCTTCGACCACGTCAGCCCGGTCGCAGCGACGTCAGCAGCCTCGCCGGAAGGCTCACGCCCACCTCGGTTCATGCTCGGTCCCCGGCTCAGCCCGACGGCGGTGACCGGGACGTTCGCTGAGACGCGCAGGGGACCACCGGCGTGCTCCCCACCATCGCGCCGAGGCCAGGGAGCATGGTGTGAGCCCGGTCGAATCTGGCCACCTAGACGGGGGAATGGGGCGGGAAAGGCGGTAAGATCTTCCATCATGGATATAGCCCTGCTGCTGTTCGGGATCGTCCTCACCGCCGGTACGGCGGTTTTCGTTGCCGCCGAGTTCTCCCTCGTTGCCCTGGATCCGGGCACGATTGAGCGGAAAGCGGAGGATGGGGACCCCTCGGCCATCGCCGCCTCGAAGGCCCTGAAGAAACTCTCCCTCGAGCTGTCCTCGGCCCAGGTGGGCATCACGCTCACCACGATTCTGCTCGGCTACACCGCCCAGAAGGCCCTCGCCCGCATGCTCGTGGGGCCGCTGGAATCGGCGGGTCTGGCGCAGGCTGCCGCCACCGGCATCGCCGTTGTCGCCGCCCTCATTCTTATCAACGCCTTCTCCATGCTCTTTGGCGAGCTCGTTCCGAAGAACTTTGCACTCGCGGAGCCGCTGAAGACCGCGGGCGTCGTTGCCCCCATCCAAAATGTCTTCACCACGGTGCTCAAGCCTCTCATCGTCGGGCTCAACTCCTCGGCCAACTGGATTCTTGGCAAGTGCGGGATCACCCCGGCCGAGGAGCTGTCCGGGGCCCGCTCGGCCACCGAGCTCGCCGCCCTGGTCAAGCGCTCGGCGCAGATGGGAACGCTGGACGTATCCACCGCCCGCCTGCTCACCCGCTCCATCGGCATTGGCGCACTCACCGCCGTCGATGTCATGACCGACCGAGGCCGGGTCCACTGGATCTCCGATGAGTCGACGGCCGCCGACGTGCTTGAGATCGCCCGGCGCACCGGCCACTCCCGCTTCCCCGTCGTCGGGGAGGACCTCGATGACATTCGCGGCTTCGTCAACATTCGCCGCGCCATCACCGTGCCCTTCGATAAGCGGTCCGATGTTCCCGTCACCTCCTCCTCGCTCATGTCCCCGGTGTTCCGGGTGCCCGAAACCGTGGCGCTTGCGCCCCTGCTCGTCCAGCTGCGCGAGGCGGGGCAGATGGCGGTGGTGGTTGACGAATACGGCGGCACCTCCGGCATCGTCACCCTCGAGGACTGCATTGAAGAAATCGTCGGCGAGGTCGCCGACGAGCACGATCCGCGCCGGCTGCGCACCCGTGTCTCGGGCGATGGCTGGGTGGTTCCCGGGGACATGCGCCCCGATGAGCTGGCCCGCGAAAGCGGCCTGGATGTACCCGAGGACGGGCCCTATGAAACGCTCGCCGGATACATCATGACCGTGCTCGGCCGCCTACCGGCCGTCGGGGACGAGGTCATGGGAGACGACACGATCCTGCGGGTTGAGGAGCTTGACGGGCGCCGCGTCACCCGGGTGCGTGCCCAGGCGCGCGAACGCGACGAGGATACCGAGCCCGCCGAGGAGGATGTCCAGGAGGGCAAGCGGGACGCGAAGAAGGAATCGCGCAAGGAATCGCGCGAAGCCCGCCGGGATGCTCGCCGGGCGGAGAAAGCCCGCAAGCTCAAGAAGAAATCAGATCCCAGCGTGGGGGAGGAGAACCGATGAGCACCCCGCTAGCCCTCGGCATCGGCGTCGTCCTCCTCGCCCTCAACGCCTTCTTCGTTGGCGCTGAATTCGCCATCATGTCGGCCCGGCGCTCGCGGATCGAGCCGCTGGCCGAGGATGGCTCGAAGGCCGCCACCACGCTGCTTTGGGCCCTCGAGCACGTCACCCTCATGCTGGCGGCCTGTCAGCTGGGCGTCACCGTGTGCTCGACCTCTCTCGGCGTGGTGGCCGAACCCGCGATTGCCCACGCCCTGCAAAGCCCATTCGCCTCGCTCGGCCTGCCCGAGGCCGCCGCCCACGGCGTGGCCTTTGCCCTCGCCCTCATCATCGTCGTTTACCTCCACGTCGTTATCGGCGAGATGGTTCCCAAGAACCTCGCGGTCACCACGCCCGAGCGGGCCGCGCTCGTCCTTGCCCCGGCCCTCGTTGTCGTTGCCAAGGTCTTCAAGCCCGTCGTTGGCGCCCTCAACTGGCTGGCCAATCACTTCGTCAAGTGGTCCGGTCTGGAACCCAAGGATGAGGTGGCTTCGGCCTTCACCGCCGACGAAGTCGCCTCGATTGTGGAAACGTCGGAGCGGGCCGGCGTCCTGCGCGACGATCTCGGCCTGCTCACCGGGGCGCTGGAGTTCTCCGATCTCACCGCCGGGGACGTCATGGTGCCGCGCGAGGATGTCGTCACCGTGCCCAGCACCATCACCCCGGCCGAGCTGGAGCGGGCGGTGGCTCGCACCGGCTTTTCTCGCTTTGTCGTGACCGATGACAAGGGCGACTACATTGGCTATCTCCACCTCAAGGACGTCATCGGGGTGAATCCGGCCGCCCGCGATCAACCGCTGCCACCCTTCAAGATTCGCGCCATGTCCACCCTGCCGGCCGGTGACGAGGTTGAATCCGCGCTCGGCGTCATGAAGCAGGGCGGCATACACCTCGTCGAGGTTGTCTCTCCCACCGGGGAGGGACTTGGCGTCCTCTTCCTCGA
The DNA here is from genome assembly GCA_030537635.1 of Flaviflexus sp. GTDB lineage: Bacteria > Actinomycetota > Actinomycetes > Actinomycetales > Actinomycetaceae > Flaviflexus. The sequence goes on from JAUNVM010000001.1 coordinate 102,737, forward strand.
AGACGTCCTCGAGGAGCTTATCGGCGAGGTGCGTGACTCCATGCAGCGCGAGGCCTGAGGCCGGCGGTGAAGAGGGATACCTCTCATCTTTTGCCGCCGGCCCGGCCCTCGGCGTGGCAGGGGACCGGCGAATCTGCGAGCTGACGCTATTTCCCAGTGGATGGACGGACGGCGCGATCTTTCCGAAGTAGTTGCTGCGGGGGCGGGGACCCGTTACTATCTAAACGGAAGTTATCAATTCGTTATCGCATGTGACGAGAGGGAGACATAGTGGGAAAGCACCTCGCGCCGGCCTCGGCTCGACCGGCACGTTCGCTGTCCCGAATGACTGTCTTGGCCGTCATGGTGACCTCGATTTCTGCGGGTGCCGGAGCCTCGATGACAATGTCCGAGGGTTCGCCCGCGGCATTCGCCCAGGCCGCCCCCATGATTTCCACGGTTGCTCCCGCCGAACCCGCCGAGGCCACCGTGCCCGCCGGACTGGCCGCCGATCCCTCGGCCCGCCAGGTTGCCACGCTGCGCGAGGTGCGGGAAAACGCCCCGGCCTTCGATGCGATGTGCGAGGCCCCGGCCAATGGCTTCCTCTCGGCCTTTGCCGAGGATGCCGAGATTCTTATTTCGCCGATGGCGGCGGGCAGCTATCGCATCAGCTCCCCGTATGGCCACCGCTCCGATCCGTTCACCGGGCACTCCTCCTACCATTACGGCACGGACTTCGCCGCCCCGGCTGGCACCCCGATCTACGCTGCCGCCGACGGTATCGTCCGGCACGCCGGCCCCGGAATCGAGGGTCGCTCAAACAATGCCATCATCATTGAGCACGAGATGAATGGCGAGAAGTTCTGGACCTGGTACGTGCACATGTTTGATGATGGTGTGCTCGTCACCGAGGGCCAAGAGGTCACCGCCGGCCAGCACATTGCCGCGGTCGGCAATAACGGCCACTCCACCGGCCCGCACCTGCACTTCGAGGTGCACACCGGCAGCTGGGACAATCACATTGACCCGCTGACCTTCCTCGCCTCGCGCGGCGCCGCCGACATCGCCGATCTGTGCGATTGACATGAGGGCGTGGGAATCTCCCCGCCCGGTCGTTCTTGCTCATCGCGCCGGCGCGGGTCAGTATCCAGAAAACTCCCGAGCCGCCTTTGCCGCCATGGCCCACGGCGGCTTTCGCTATGTCGAAACCGATGTGCACGCCTGCGCCACGGGGGAGCTCGTGCTCATGCACGACGAGGATCTGTCCCGCACCACGAATGGCGCCGGCCCCATCACCGCCAAGACGTGGGATGAGGTGCGCAAGCTCAAGGATCTATCCGGGGAAGCACCGCTCCGCCTCTCCGAGGCGCTCGATGCCTTTCCCGACCTCACCTTCAATGTCGACGTCAAGTCGCCCGGTGCCGTCGAGCCGATGATCAAGCTGCTGCGCCAGCCCGGCGCCACCGATCGCATGCTCGTCGCCTCCTTCTCTGAATCGCGCCTCGCCCCGATCCGCGCCGCCGTACCCGCCGTACGCACGAGCCTCGGGGTGGCGGGGGTGGCCCGCCTGGTCGCGGCCTCAAGGCTGGCCCGTAGCCGCTGGACGCGCGGTGTTCTCCCCGGGCGGGGCCGGACCATTGCGCTCGCCCAAGTGCCCGAGCGCTTCGGCAGGGTTCCCGTGGTGACGGCTCGCTTCCTCGATCTCGCCCACCACCTCGGTATCGGCGTCCACGTCTGGACGGTCAACGAGGCGGGGGATATGGCCCGGCTGCTGGATATGGGCGTGGATGGGCTTGTGACGGATATGCCCGAGCGGGCCCGGAGCATCATCGAGGCCCGGGAGCGTCGTGTGGCGCATCGCACTTCGCCATATCAGAACCATTCGAAGTAACCAAGCAACAGAACCGGCGTGTTGTGTCAAATTCTATTTCACGTCAATTTCGCAGAGTGATCTTTGCCACCGGTCAATCCTAGCAAAGCTGATAGTTTTTTATTAAAACCGCTGGTCAGGACATAATTCGGCGAGTTTTGCGCCCGCGATGAGGTGCCCGGATAACGAGTAATGCACCAGGGCAAAGAAGGGCGAAAAGGCTACTGCCGAGAGTGCGTGCAGGCCTGTTGAGAATCATTTCTTAAGTATTTTTGGCCGCTCTTCTTTTTTATTTTTCTTCGACATTGGTCTTTGGCGTTATTAGGCTCAAAGCAGACCCATGAATCACACGTGGGTTGTTCTGGTTATCCAGTTTTAATCGATTAAAAGGAAAGGCATTATGCTCGGTCTAAAGCGACTGACCGCCAAGACGGGCGCCGCGGTTTTCGCCGCGTTCGCGCTCCTCGCCGGCGGCTCAGCACTTCCTAGCGCCGTAGCCGCGCCCGCATATGGTGCACCCACGATTGTTGATGAGTGCGGCACGGAGAATGACACGATCACCTTCCCGGCAACCTTCTCCGACGGTACGTCGGTGGAGTACGTCGAGGGAGGCGCGCAGTACCCCGTTGGCACCCCCATTGCCATCGACGACGTGCTTCGCTCGCGCATCACCACGACCGGTGGCCACTTCACCGCGGTTGGCGAGAAGAGCGGCTACCCGCCGGTTGCCACCGAGGTGGAGTTCACCGTCGTCCACACTTTCAACGATGAGCCCTGCGAGGCGGAGGCTCCCGTCGAGGAGACGGCTACCGCTCCCTTCACCCACGATGGTAAGGAGCTCGTGAGCATCGTCGTGGAGAAGGATGGCACCACCTGGACGGTGCTTCCCGGCGCTGAGTACGACGCAGACGCCGTGATCGTCGAATACAACTACAAGGATGAGACCCCGGCCCCGGAGCTCACCCCGGACCCGGAGCCGACCCCCGACCCGGACCCCACTCCGGAGCCCGAGGAGCCGGCTGTTGAGCTTGAAGACGGTATGGTCTGCGAGCCCGGCAGCGACTTCGCCACCGTTGACTGGCTGGTTGTCCCGGCCACCTACCTCGGCGTTGACGTTGACTCCATGGTGTTCGAGAACGCCGCTGGCACCACTTTCACCCTCACCTCCGGCAGCCCGCTGGAGGATGGGGCCAAGCTGTTCAAGGTGACCGCCTCTGACGGCACGGTTCTCTTCGAGGGCTGCCCGAATGTTGTGGCCCCGGAAGAGCCCGAGGAGCCCGGCGAGTGCATCCCCGGTGAAACCGGCGCTCTTGCCCCCTGGACCGAGGTTCCCGCCACCTTCCAGGGCAAGGACGTGTACTACATGTCCTTCATCAACCCCTCCGGCACCGCTTTCGAGCAGACCCCGGGTATGGCTCTTGAAGAGGGCACCATCGTCCTCGCCATCTACGGCACCGACGGCGAGCTGCTCTGGGAGGACTGCGTCCTTCCCGAGGAGCCCACTGAGCCCGAG
>JAUNVM010000001.1:106108-167246 GCA_030537635.1 Flaviflexus sp.
ATCTCGTTGAGATCGTCGGTGGCGTCCAGATCGTGCTCGAGGACGGCTCCTTCGCCGTCATCCCCTTCGAGGGCGAATTCACCGACTCCCCCTGTGACCCCGTCATCGGGGAGGATCCCGCTGAGCCCGTGACCGACGTGTACGTTGAGCTCCTTGACGAGTGCGGCACCGAGAACGACGCCTACCGCGTTGTCGGCTCGCTGTACGAGGGCAAGGACGTTGTCAAGGTGCAGATGTCCGGCGACTGGGAGCTCGGCGAGTGGATCCCCTACAACCACGATCTCGTTGAGATCGTCGGTGGCGTCCAGATCGTGCTCGAGGACGGCTCCTTCGTTGTCCTCCCGCTCGAGGGCGAGTTCACTGATTCCCCGTGTGATCCCGTGATCGGCGTTGACCCGACCGAGGATCCCGAGGATCCGGCTGATCCGGCTGATCCCGCCGATCCGGCTAAGCCCGGTGCGGACAAGCCGTACGGCAAGGATCTGCCGCTGACCGGCTCCTCCGCCCTGGCGCTCGGCGCGCTGTCTGCCATGTTCATGGCGGCCGGCTTCGCCGGTGTGGCGGCGGCCCGCCGCAAGGCCTGAGCCTAGGTAGACAAGGGGCGGTTCCGCATTGGCGGGGCCGCCCCTTCGTCGGTTCGGAATAATGACAGGAAGAGGATACGTGCGGATGAATGAGATCCAGCGCAAGAATGATGGGGGAGAGGTGCGCGAAACGAGAAGCAGGTCCCCGTGGCGAGCTGTCCTCATCGCGCTCTGCCTCGGCCTGGCGGTGCTCGGGGGACCGACCCCGGTCATGGCCGAGATCGAGGACGACCTTGTCATGGGCACGGTGGAGGATGGCTGTGACGACAATGATCGGGTGCACCTGCCCGATCTTGACGGCACCTACTTCGAGCTCAACGGCAAGCGGGTCAGCGGAATCATCACCTACCGCAGGGGCGATGAACTCGTAGCCAAGCGCGAGGGAGAAAACGCACCCCCGCCCGTCACCATCACCCGGGACGCCTTCGGCTTCACCGATGAGCCGTGCGAGGATGAGGGCCTCACCCCGATCCAGATCTTCCTCATCGGCATTCCCGCGGCCGCGATCATTGGCCTCGTCTCCTACGGTGTGGCCCGCCGGCAGATGCTCCGCCGTTCCGGGGCCTAACCACGCAAGCCTCGGGACAACCCGGGCTGCGCTAGCCCTCGGGAAGACGCGAGGCGGCGCGGGACCGTGCGGAACGGGAGGCCAGTAGGGGTTCCGCGCCCGATATGAGGGGGAAATCGGGTGAAGAAAAACCCCCGCCGTAGCGAGGGTTTCCCTTGTGCTCATGCCGTTTCCGGCCTGGCGCCCCGAACAGGATTCGAACCTGCGACCTTCTGCTCCGGAGGCAGACGCTCTATCCCCTGAGCTATCGGGGCACGGTCATCAACTCTACCAGGGACAGTCAGCCATGACGAAGTCGATATGGCAGGTGGGATGCGATGTTAGCCACGACCCCGGCCTCGATGGCCGGTGCGCTGTGGGACGGGGCGGGCGGAGATATGGGGTGAGGTCGCTGCTTCGTTAGACTGGTGGGCATGACACCAGAGGAACTCAGCGAACTAATCGCCCGTGTGGTGGCCGAGGCGGCCGAGGCGGGCACCATCGATCTTCAGCCGGAGGATATTCCCTCGACCGTCAAGGTGGAGCGCCCCCGCAACCGGGATCATGGCGACTGGTCGACCAACGTCGCCATGCAGTTGGCGAAGAAGGCGCGCACCAATCCGCGCGAGCTGGGAACCATTCTTGCCCGAGGGCTGTCCGAACGCGAGGGCATCGAGGCGGTGGACGTGGCCGGCCCCGGCTTCGTCAACATCACGCTGGCGGCCGGCGCCCAGGGCGAAATTGCCAACACGATTCTCGCCCAGGGCGAGGACTATGGTCGCACGGATAAGCTCGCCGGAAGCACCGTCAATCTCGAATACGTCTCAGCTAATCCCACCGGCCCGATTCACCTGGGCGGGGCCCGCTGGGCGGCCGTCGGCGATTCGCTGGCCCGCCTGCTGTCCGCCACCGGGGCGAACGTGGTGCGCGAATACTACTTCAACGATGCTGGGGCGCAGATTGATCGCTTCGCCAGCTCGCTGCTCGCCCGGGCCCGGGGCGAGGAGATTCCCGAAGACGGCTACGGTGGCGCCTACATCGACGAGATTGCCGGGCGCGTCATTGCCGATGAGGAGGCGGCCGGGCGGCCCAATCCGGTCGAGCTGGCCGACGAGGAGGCCCTTGACATCTTCCATCACCGCGGCGTTGAGCTCATGTTCGCCGAGATCAAGAAGACGCTTTCCGAGTTCGGCGCCGAATTCGACGTGTTCTTCCACGAGGATTCCCTCCACGAATCGGGGGCCGTGAACCGGGCCATCGAGATTCTCGCCGAGCGCGGCCACATCTTTACCGAGGATGGGGCGACGTGGGTGCGCACCACCTCCTTTGGCGACGATAAGGATCGAGTCGTCGTGAAATCCGATGGTCGGACCGCCTATTTCGCCGGCGATATCGCCTACTACCTCGATAAGCGCCAGCGCGGAGCCGACCGGGTGATCATCATGCTCGGCGCCGATCACCACGGCTACATTGGCCGCATGTACGCCATGGCGAGAGCCTTTGGCGACACGGCCGGGCCGGGACAGAATCTCGAGATTCTCATCGGCCAGCTCGTCAACCTGCTGTCCAATGGCGAGCCGGTGCGCATGTCCAAGCGGGCCGGCACCGTGGTCACCCTCGACGACCTCGTTGACGCGGTGGGCGTGGATGCAGCACGCTACTCACTCGTCCGCTCCTCGGTGGACACGAGCCTTGACCTGGACATCGAGCTGCTCGCTTCCCAGACCAACGACAATCCGGTGTTCTACGTGCAGTATGCGCACGCCCGGACACGTTCGGTCGCACGCAATGCCGCCGAGGCCGGAATTGACCGCGAGGGCTTTGATCCCGCGGCCCTCGATCATCCGAAGGATGGGGAGCTGGCCGGCACGCTGGCCCGATTCCCCGCCGTGGTCACCCAGGCGGCCGAGCTCTCCGAGCCGCATCGTATTGCCCGATACCTCGAGGAGGTCGCCTCCTCGTATCACGCCTGGTACGGCTCGTGCCGCGTGATCCCCCGCGCCGGTGAAGACGTGACCGAAGGTCACCGGGCCCGCCTGGCGCTCAATGATGCGACGACCCAGGTCCTCGCCAATGGCCTGCGCCTGCTCGGTGTGGGCGCACCCGAAAGGATGTGAGGGCCAGTGGCCTTTCGCGAACTAGCAAGCACCCCCGCCCCCGAACCCCCCGGCGCGCCCTGGCCCGCCTCGATGACGCGCACCGACGAGGGCCTCGAGCTCGCCGGCGTGAAGCTCACCGAGCTGGCCGCCTACGGCACGCCGGTCTACCTGCTCGACGAAGAGGAGCTGCTGGATCGCGCCCGCGCCTGGCGGAAGGCCCTGCCCGATGGTCGGATCTACTACGCCTCCAAGTCCTTCCTCACCCCGGCGGTCGCCCGGTGGATGATCGAGGAGGGCCTCGACCTTGACGTTGCCTCCGAAGGCGAGCTGCGCACCGCGCTCGCCGGCGGGGTGACGGGCGAGAATCTCGGCCTGCACGGTAATGCGAAGTCCCGCGAGCTGCTCGCCCTCGCCCTCGATCTCGAGATCGGTCGCATTGTCCTCGACTCGCCCGGAGAAGCCGAGCTGCTGGCGGAAATCGCTCGGGAGAAAGGCGTGCGCGCCCCCTGCTTCGTGCGGGTGACCACCGGTGTACACGCGGGAGGCCACGAGTTTATTGCCACCGCCCACGAGGATCAGAAGTTCGGCCTGTCGCTCGCCACCGGGGAGGCGAAGGCCCTCGCGCAGAAGGTGGCGGCGAGCGACAGCCTGGAGCTGCGCGGACTGCATTCCCACATCGGCTCCCAGATCGCCGGAACGGAAGGCTTTGTTGCCGCCGGAACCCGGATCATCGAGCTCGTGGTCGAGCTGGCCGAGGAGGGAATCTCCGTTCCCGAAATCGATCTTGGTGGCGGCTACGGCATTGTCTATACCGCCCTTGACCCCACCCCGGTGGCCCCCGCCGAGGTCATTGCCGAGATCCGCTCCGCGCTCACCGAGACCTGCGATAAGGCCGGAATCCAGCTTCCCGAGCTGTCGATCGAGCCGGGCCGCTCCATCAGCGGGCCCGCCGGCATCACCTGCTACACGGTGCTCGGCGTTAAGGACGTGACGACGGCAGACGGCGTGCGCCGCTATGTCTCGGTGGACGGCGGGATGAGCGATAACATTCGACCCGCCCTCTATCAGGCGGATTACACGGCGATGCTGGATCGCGATAGCGATGCCGAGAAAGTGGCCTGCCGCGTTGTCGGCATCCACTGCGAGTCCGGTGACATCGTCGTTCCCGACGTGGCGCTGCCCGGGGACATCGCCCCCGGTGACCTGCTCGTGGTTGCGGCCACCGGCGCCTACGGGCGCACCATGGCCTCGAATTACAATATGCTCCGGCGCCCCGGGGTGCTCGGGGTCCGCCAGGGTCGGGCCCGCTGGCTGTGGCGCCCGGAAACGTGGGATGACCTGCTCGGCCAGTTTGCCGAGATCGATGACGAGCCGGGCGAGTCCGCCCGGGCACCGAAGGAGACAGACGAGTCATGAGCGTGACAATTGCGCTGCTGGGCTGCGGCACGGTCGGCACCGAGGTGGCCAGGCTGCTCACCACGCAGGCCGAGGAATACGCCCACCGGGCCGGCGGGCACCTGGAACTCATCGGCATCGCCGTGCGGGACGCCTCCGCACCGCGCGATCCGGCCATCGATCCAGGACTGCTCACCGAGAACGCCTCCGAGCTCGCCACCAAGGCCGATATCTGCATTGAGCTTATCGGCGGAATCGAGCCGGCCCGCACCCTCATCCTCGAGGCGATTGAGGCCGGAGCATCAATCGTCACCGGCAATAAGGCGCTGCTGGCCGCCCACGGCCCGGAGATCTATGAGGCCGCCCGGAAGAAGAACGTCGACGTCTACTACGAGGCCGCGGTGGCCGGGGCCGTTCCCGTTGTCTATGCGCTGCGCGAGTCCCTCGCCGGCGACAAGATCGACGCTGTCATTGGCATTGTCAACGGCACGACAAACTATATTCTCGACGAAATGGACAGCTCGGGCCTCAGCTTCGATGAGGCTCTCGCCCAGGCCCAGGAGCTCGGTTTTGCCGAGGCCGATCCAACGGCCGATGTCGACGGGCATGATGCGGCGCAGAAGGCCGCGATCCTCGCCTCGCTCGCCTTCCACACCCGGGTCAACATCGAGGATGTTCCGGTCACCGGAATCCGGGACATCACCACCGACTCGATTCTCGCGGCCCGCGAGGCCGGCTACGCGCTCAAGCTGCTGGCGAGCGCCCGGCGGCAAAAGGACGGCATTGACGTGCGGGTTGAACCCACCCTGCTGCCCCTCGAGCATCCACTTGCCTCCGTGCGCGGCTCCTTCAACGCCGTCGTGGTCGAAGCGCAGGCCGCCGACCGGCTCATGTTCTACGGCCGAGGTGCCGGCGGGGCACCCACCGCCTCCGCGGTGCTCGGCGACGTCGTGGCTGCCGCCGCCCACCGCGTCAAGGGCGGGGAGGCCCCCCGCGAGCTCGACCACTCCGGCCTCACCCTCATCGATCCGGCCGAGGCCATTTCCTCGTTCCGGATCGTCCTCGAGGTCACCGACAAACTTGGCGTACTCGCCGAGATTTCCGGCCTGTTCGCCCAGGCCGGCGTGTCGATTTCCACCGTCCAGCAGGAGGGCCAGCCCGGCGGCCTGGCCCATCTCACCATTTCCACCCATCCGGCGCCCGGCGCCGCGATTGACACAACCCTGGACCGCCTGCGGTCGGCCGAATATGCTCGGTCGATCGTCGAGGTCCGCCGAGTCGAGGAGGCCTAATGGCACATCAGTGGCGCGGCGTCATTGCTGAATATCGCGATCGACTGCCGATCGAAGACGAACCGATCATCACCCTGGGGGAGGGCGGCACGCCCCTCGTACCGGCTCAGCGCCTCAGTGACCGAATCGGCTCGGAGGTGTGGGTGAAGATGGAGGGGGTGAACCCCACCGGCTCGTTCAAGGACCGCGGGATGACGATGGCGGTGACGAAGGTGGCCGGTCAGGGAGCCGAAATGCTTGCCTGCGCCTCCACCGGCAATACCTCCGCCTCGGCCGCCGCCTACGCCGCCCACGCGGGCCTCGGCTGCGCGGTCATCCTACCCGCTGGCAAGATTGCCGCCGGCAAGCTCGCCCAGGCGATCGTGCACGGCGCGCAGCTCGTGGCCGTGGACGGCAACTTCGATGACTGCCTGCGGATCACCCGGGAGCTCACCGACGCCTACCCGGTGGCCCTCGTCAACTCGATCAACCCATTCCGCCTGCAGGGCCAGAAGACCGCCGCCTTTGAGGTGGTGGATGCGCTGGGGGATGCCCCGGACATTCACGTCCTGCCGGTTGGCAATGCCGGCAACATCACCGCCTACTGGATGGGTTATCGGGAATATGCGGGGATGACGACGCTGGCCTCGGTTGACGAGTCGGCTGCCCACATGGAACCGGTATCCACCAAGGTGCCGAAGATGTGGGGCTTCCAGGCTGCGGGCGCCGCCCCGCTTGTGCTCGGCGAGCCGGTCTCCGATCCGGAAACCGTCGCCACCGCCATCCGCATTGGCAACCCCGCCTCGTGGAAGTACGCCATCGAAGCTCGCGATGAGTCGAGCGGCCAGATCGACAAGGTGAGCGACGAGGACATTCTCGCCGCCCAGGCTCTGCTCGCCGCCGAGGTTGGCATCTTTGTCGAACCGGCCTCCGCCGCCTCGATTGCCGGCCTGCTGGCCGCCGCCGAGGCCGGGAAGGTGGCCGAAGGCCAGAAGATCGTGTGCACGGTGACCGGTCATGGCCTCAAGGACACCGAGACCGCGCTCACCGGCCGGGAGATTGATCCCACCGTCATCGAGCCGTCCCTGGCGGCCGCAAGCGAGGCGCTGGGCCTGTGAGAATCACGCGCGAATCCTGCACGGTGCGGGTGCCCGCCACCTCGGGCAATCTCGGCCCCGGCTTTGACTGCCTGGGCCTGGCCCACGCCGTCTACGACGAGGTGGAGGCCGTTCCCATCGCGGGACCCACCAAGGTTCAGGTGCTGGGGGAGGGCCAGGGCGAGCTGCCCACCGACGACAGCCATCTCGTCGTCAAAGCCCTCCACCGGGGGTTGGAATGGGCGGGGGCGCCGGCCTGCGGGGTGAAGCTCACCTGCCGCAACGCCATTCCGCAGGCGCGCGGCATGGGATCATCGGCGGCCGCCGTCGTCGCCGGGCTCACCCTGGCATCCGGCCTGCTTGGCTCCCCGGATGGTTTTGGGCGGGCGGAGATCCTCACGCTCGCCACCGAATTCGAGGGGCATCCGGACAATGCCGCGCCGGCCATCTACGGTGGCGCCACCCTGTCCTGGGCCGAGGCGGGCCAGGCCCACGCCGCCCAGCTGCGCCTTCATCCCCAGCTTGCCACCACCCTTCTCACCCCGGATCAGCACCTGGCCACCTCCGAGGCCCGTTCGGCCCTTCCCGCCAAGGTGCTGCATGCGGATGCGGCATTCAATGCGGCCCGCACCGGCATGCTCGTCCACGCGCTGGCCGAGGACCTGGACCTGCTGGTGGAAGCCACCCGGGACCGCCTGCACCAGGAGTATCGGGCCTCGTCCATGCCCGCCTCGGCCGAGGTGCTCACCGCGCTGCGAGAAGCCGGTTGGCCAGCGGTCATTTCCGGGGCCGGGCCGACCGTGCTCGTCCTCGATGAGCTGGACGCTCAGACCTGCCGCATTCTCGAGGCTCGCGGTTTCGCGGCGCAAAGCGTGGGTATCGGCGAAGGAGCGAAGATTCTCTCAGCCTGAAGTGGCGGCGAATTATCTGCTACAGTGAACCCAGCGCTTCACTTTTCGCCGCTCCATGGCACTCTAGAGCGTTAATTCTCATGACGGGCCACCTGGCCTATGTATCATCACCTACCTGCCCGCCTGTATGCGGGCGCCGAGGAAGGACACCAGTGAGCGACAACTCCTCCGCTCCCCGTAAAGCTCTCACCGCAATGCGGCTGAGTGAACTGCAGGAGCTCGCAGCAGAGCTCGGCATCACCATCGAGGGTAAGCGGCGTAACGACTACATCACCGCCATCCGAGAGGTGCGCCCCACCCGACGTGGCCGCCCGCCGGCCAAGAAGAAGGACGAGACGACGAAGTCCGCCCCGGCCGAGGCCACCGACCGGCAGGCCTCCGAAACGACCGACTCCGCCAAGGCTGAGGGCAAGGATGACGGCAAGAAGCGCGGCAAGGCTGATCGGGCCAAGAGCGAGGGCGGCGAAACCGCCCCCGCCGAATCGGCGGAGCCCGCCGAGGGTAAGGATAAGCGCTCGGAGAAGAGCTCCGAGGATCGCCGTCGGCGCCGCGGCAGCGACGTGGAGATCCCGGCTGATAAGCAGGCCGCCCTCGACGCTCTCGCCGATGCGGCAACCTCCAAGCGTGCGGAACACTCCGACGACGATGATTCCGATCATCGCCGGCGCCGTGGCCGCGACCGCGGCCGGGGGCGCGGCCGAAATGATCGCAACGATCGGAATGATCGTCATGATCGTCACGACCGCAATGATCGAGGCAATGATCGCCGCGACAACCGGCGCGGCCGGGACAATGACTCGGATTTCAACGATCAGGTGCGCGACGGTGACGTCCTGCTCAAGGTCGGCGGCATCCTCGATATCGATGGCAACAATGCCTATCTGCGCACCGCGGGCTACCTGCCCGGGCCGAACGACGCCTATGTCTCCCAGGCCCTCATCAAGAAGAACAAGCTGCGCCGCGGCGATGCCATCGTGGGCGCGGTCCGCGATCTTGGGGAGTCCCCGAATCAGCGCGGCCGTCAGCGCCACAAGTACAATCCGCTCGTCCAGATTGACTCCGTCAACGGGCTCACCATGGAGGATCTGGCGCGGCGCCCCGAATTCGGCAAGCTCACCCCGCTGTACCCCAACGAGATGCTGCGGATGGAGACGTCGCCGAAGGCGATCACGCCCCGCGTCATTGACCTCGTTGCCCCCATCGGCAAGGGCCAGCGCGGCCTCATCGTCTCCCCGCCCAAGGCCGGCAAGACGATGATTATGCAGCAGATCGCCAATGCCATCGCCGTCAACAATCCGCGCGTCCACCTCATGGTCGTCCTCGTTGACGAACGCCCCGAAGAGGTCACCGACATGCAGCGGGTCGTCCAGGGCGAGGTCATTGCCTCGACCTTCGATCGGCCCGCCTCCGACCACACGATGGTCGCCGAGCTCGCCATCGAGCGCGCCAAGCGCCTCGTCGAGCTGGGTCAGGATGTCGTTGTCCTCCTCGACTCCATCACCCGCCTGGGCCGCGCCTACAACCTGGCGGCCCCCGCCTCGGGCCGGATCCTCTCCGGCGGCGTGGATGCCGGTGCGCTCTACCCGCCGAAGCGGTTCTTCGGCGCGGCACGCAACATCGAAAACGGCGGATCGCTCACCATCGTCGCCTCCGCTCTCGTCGAGACGGGCTCGAAGATGGACGAGGTGATCTTCGAGGAATTCAAGGGCACCGGCAACATGGAGCTGCGCCTGTCGCGTCAGCTGGCCGACCGCCGCATCTTCCCCGCCGTCGACATCAACGCCTCCGGCACCCGCCGCGAGGAGCTGCTGTTCAGCCCCGAGGAGCTGAAGATCGTGTGGCAGCTGCGCCGCGCGCTCGGCACCCTCGAGGTCAACGAGGCCTCGGACTTCATGCTGGGCCGGATTCGCAAGACCGAATCCAATGGGGAATTCCTCATGTCCATCGCCAAGTCCATGCACGCCTCGGGCGCCAACAACGATTAGCCGGGCGGGCCCCTGGGAGTAGATTCACAGGGGCCCACCTTGCGCCGCCGCATTGACCGGCGCGATAATGGTCTGTCGGCTTCCGGTTCACCGAACTCGGACCCGGAGCGAAAACGATCCTAGGAGACTTCATGAAGCAGGGCATCCACCCCGATTACGTCGAGACGACCGTGACGTGCACGTGCGGTAACACGTTCACCACCCGGTCCACCGCCGGCAGCGAGATCCGCACCGATGTGTGCTCCGCCTGCCACCCGTTCTACACCGGCAAGCAGAAGATCCTTGACACGGGCGGCCGCGTTGCCCGCTTCGAGGCCCGCTACGGCAAGCGCCGGGCTAAGTAGTCTGATAGTTAAGCGCCGGTACGATTACGTGCCGGCGCTTTGCCTTAGGGAGGAACCATGTCCGTCGCCGTCGCCGAGGCTATGCTCGCCGAATTCGAGCAGATCGAGGGCCAGATGGCATCGCCAGAGGTGGCATCCGATCCGGATCGCCTCCGCTCGCTGGGCCGGCGCTATGCCGAGCTTGGCCGGGTTGTCCGCGTTTACCGTGCCTGGAAGGATGCCAAGGAAGACCTGGAATCCACCCGCGAGATCGTGGCCGGAGGCGGCGAGGACGCCGAGCTGTTCAAGCCGGAGCTCGCCAAGGCCGAGGCAGCGATGGAAGAGCTGGATGAGCAGCTGCACGATGCTCTACTGCCGCGCGACCCCGATGATTCCCGCGACGCCATCCTCGAGGTCAAGGCCGGCGAGGGCGGCGAGGAATCCGCCCTGTTCGCGGGCGACCTGCTCGGCATGTACCTCAAATACGCCGAATCCAAGGGCTGGCAAACCCAGATTCTCGGCGCCACCGAATCCGATCTCGGCGGCTACAAGGTCGCCCAGGTGGCCGTCAAGGCACCCAATCCGCCCGAGGATCCGGCCGATGGCGTGTGGGCGCACCTCAAGTTCGAGGCGGGCGTGCATCGCGTTCAGCGCGTGCCCGTCACCGAATCCCAGGGCCGCATCCACACCTCGGCCGCCGGCGTGCTCGTCTTCCCCGAGGTTGATGACCCGGGCGAGGTGGAAATCGCGCCCAACGACCTGCGTATCGACGTCTACCGCTCCTCGGGCCCGGGCGGGCAGTCGGTCAACACCACCGACTCCGCCGTCCGCATCACCCACGTTCCCACCGGCATCGTCGTATCCATGCAGGACGAGAAGTCCCAGCACAAGAACCGCGAGGCCGCCATGCGCGTCCTGCGGGCCCGGCTGCTCGCCGCCCAGCAGGAAGCCCAGGCCGCCGAGGAGGCCGAGACCCGGCGCAGCCAGGTGCGCACCGTCGACCGGTCCGAGCGCATCCGCACCTATAACTTTCCCGAGAACCGGATCTCCGATCACCGCACCGGCTACAAGGCCTACAATCTCGACGCCGTACTCGGCGGGGATCTCGGCCCCGTCATCGACTCGGCGCGGGAGATGGACGAGGCGGAGCGCATGGAGCGGGCCGGGGACTAGCGGTGCGCTGGCGCCAGCTGCTCGCCGAGGGAGCCGAGGTGCTCGCGGCGGCCGGAATTGACAGCCCGCAGGTGGATGCTCGGCTGCTTGCCGAGCACGTAGCCGGCACCCATCTTCTCCTCGCCCCCGATCCCACCGAGCAGCAGGCCGGCGAAGTGCGCGGCCTCATCGCCCGGCGCGCCCGACGCATTCCCCTGCAGCATCTCACCGGCGAGATGTTCTTCCGCAGCCTCACTCTGCCCGCCACCCCCGGCGTCTTCATCTGCCGGCCGGAAACCGAGCTTCTCGTCGATGAAGCGATCTCCGAGATCGAGCGCCGCCGAGAACACCTCACCATCGTCGACCTGTGCACCGGCTCGGGCGCCATCGCCCTTGCGATTGCTGCCGAAACCGGTAGGGCGGTGACCGCCGTGGAGATTGATCCCGTCCCGGCCCGCGCGGCCGCCGAATCCGCCCGCGCCCTCGGCCTGCCCGTGACGGTGGAGATTGCCGATGCTCTGACGTGGGGAGAAGACGGCAGCGTCGATCTGCTCACCTGCAATCCACCCTATGTGCCACGAGGAGAGCTGCCGCCCGAGGTGCAGGCCGATCCGCCGCGAGCCTTATGGGGCGGGGGAGACGATGGCCTGGAGATCCCCCTCATCATCATCGAGCGGGCCGCCCGCCTACTCGCCCCCGGTGGCCTCGCCCTCATCGAGCATGCCGAAAGTCAGGGCCCGGCCCTCATCTCCCGGGCGGCCGAGCTCGGCCTGGACGCGCAGACCCTGCCCGATCTTGCCGGACGCCCCCGGTTCTGCCGCGCGCGGGCGGCGGTATGAGAAAGTAGAAGCCGTGGATATTCGCGATTGCGCCGACAATCTCTCCGGCGTTTTGGACTCTGCCGCCCTCGTCGTGTCCCAGGGCCGCCTGCTCGTCATGCCCACGGATACGGTGTATGGCGTGGGCGCGGACGCGTTCAACCCGGCCGCCGTGGCCAATCTGCTCGCCGCCAAGGGGCGGGGTAGGGACATGCCGCCGCCGGTTCTGGTGGCGAGTGAGCAGATGGCGGAGGCGCTAGCCGATGGCCTGCCGGAAGAGGCACACACCCTCATATCCGCATTCTGGCCGGGTGCCCTCACCATCGTCGTCACCGCCCAGCCGGCACTTGCCTGGGATCTCGGCGACACGCAGGGAACCGTTGCCCTGCGGATGCCAGACTCCGACATTGCCCGCCAGCTACTTGAACGCACCGGGCCCCTCGCCGTCTCCAGCGCGAACACGACCGGAAATCCCGCCGCGATCACCGCCGCCGGAGCCGCCGACATGCTCGGCGAATCCGTCTCTCTTTATCTTGATGGAGGACCCGCCCCCGGTCAGGTGGCCTCCACCATTGTCGACCTCACCGGCCACCCCGCGCGCATCCTCCGCGAGGGAGCCATCGACCGCGACCAGATCGCCGCCCTCATCGAGCTTGAACCCGAGCCGGAATCCGATTCCGAATCCGAGCCGGGAGCCGCGCCGGACACGGCGGGTGGACCGGGTGACGAGGCCGAAGAAGTGGCGGGAACCCAGGTACAGAGCACTGGGGCGGTGGACGCCGAGTCCGCTGCGGATCCGTTCTCTGCGCCGGCTGAGGAAGCCGGGCCGCCGCCCTCGCGCACCGCCTACCCGGAGCACACCGAGCCGTGAGGGTCTATCTGCTCGTCATGGTGATCGCCGCAGCGGTCACCTATCTCATGGTGCCGGCGGTGCGGCGCTTGGCCCTCGTCACGGGTGCACTCACCCAGGTGCGCGAGCGCGACATTCACCGCACGCCGATTGCCCGCCTCGGCGGGATCGCCATGTTCCTCGGCCTCGCTGTCTCCTTCACCATTGCCGCCCAGATTCCCTATCTCGGCCACGAATTCGCGGCCTCCTCATCCGCCTGGGCCATCCTCCTTGGCGCCGGCATCATCTGTCTGGTCGGAGTCATCGACGATGTGTGGGAGCTTGACTGGTACGCCAAGCTGGCGGGGATGATTCTCGCCGCCGGCATCATGGCCTGGCGAGGCGTGCAGTTTGTGTCTGTTCCGGTCGGCGGGCTTACCGTGGGCTCACCCCGGCTCACCCTCTTCCTCACCATCATCGTCATCGTCACCGTTGCCAATGCCATCAACTTCATTGACGGGCTGGATGGTCTGGCTGCGGGCGTGGTGGGCATCGCCTCACTCGCCTTCTTCGTCTATACCTACATGCTGACCCGGGAGGCCTCCCCGGGAGACTATTCCTCGGTGGCCTGCGTTGTCATCGCCGCCCTCGTTGGCATCTGCGCGGGTATGCTCCCGCACAATTTTCATCCCGCCTCAATTTTCATGGGGGACTCCGGCGCCCTCATGCTCGGGCTCGTCTTTGGTGCCGCGGGCATTGTCGTCACCGGGCAGATCGATCCCGCCATCATTGAAGCGCCGCGGGCCCTACCGGCCTACATGCCGATCATCTTGCCGATCGCGGTGCTCATCATTCCGCTTGCCGACTTCATCTGGGCGGTGGTGCGCCGGCTCGCCCGGGGCCAGTCCCCGTTCACGGCCGATGCTGGGCATCTGCACCATCGACTGCTACGGGCCGGTAATTCCCACCGGGGCGCCGTGCTCGTCATCTACGTGTGGTCGGCCTGGTTCTCGTTCATGGCGGTGGGTATGGCCATGTTTGCCCCCGTCCCGGTCATCGCGCTCGGAGCGGTGAGCTTCGTGGGCTTCCTCGCCTTCACCGCGCTCGAGCTGCGCGGGCCGAAGACCCGGGCCTCATGAGACGCCCGCCGGGCTGGGCGCCCACGTTCATGGAGCTCATGACGATGGTGCTCGTGCGCTCCCTCATCGCCAATGGTGCCCTCCTCCTGGGCGGATGCGCGCTCGGCTATTTGCTCGGCGGCAGCCGCTCCGCGCTCGGCGCCGCCATCGGAATCGGCACGGCCGGCGGCGCGATGATGCTGACAACCCTTGTGATGATGGCAACAGAGAAGATGGTCGGCATTGGTGAAGTTGGCGCAATGCTGGGCAGCTATTTACTCAAGATGGTGGCGCTCTTGATTCTCCTCACCGCCCTCGTCGACCTCGATTTCTATTCGAAAACCGCGCTATCAGTGGGTTTTATCGCTGCCATTGTCCTTACCTTGACCGTGGAAACGGTAGTTGTGGCGCGCAGCCGTGGTTAACGAGCGGCGCTGGGTAAATCACTGAGCTTGGCCGACTTTTGGGCGGCTTTCAGCTACACTGGATCCGTCCGCCGCGCGGGCATTGACGACCGCGCAGTAGTTCTTTTGACGATCTGGGAGGCATCCTGTTTGCCAACGCCTCGTTAGTGGTTGCAACGCATCTCGGGCGCCTGGGCTTGCACGCTGAGGAATCCGGTTTCCACAGCCCCACGATCGATGAGTTCTTTCCGGAGCCGTTCCTGTTCGCGGGAACTCCCTTCGCGATCAACCGAGTCATTCTCATTCGCCTCCTCGCGGTCATCGCCATTGCGCTTATCTTTGGGCTCTACGCCAAGCGAGCCAAGCTCGTTCCCGGCCGGGCTCAGGCCGCCGTGGAGGCCATGCTCGACTTCGTGCGCGAGCAGATCGGATACGAGATCATCGGTCGAGAAAAGGCCGATCGGTACCTGCCGATGCTGGCCACGCTCTTCATCGGTATCTTCTTCATGAACATCACCGGTATTATTCCGGGTCTGCAGCTGGCCTCTACCTCGATTATCGGCATGCCGCTGATTTACGCCCTCTTCGCTTACTTCGGTTTCATCATTGCCGGTATTCGCGTCCACGGAGTGGGCCACTACTTCCGCAGCCAGCTCATGCCGGCTGCGGTGCCCAAGGTGATGTACGTGCTCATGACGCCGATCGAGCTCCTGTCGAATTTCATCATCCGCCCCGTCACCCTCATGGTCCGACTTCTTGCCAACATGGTCTCCGGGCACATTCTGCTCGTGCTCGCCTTCGCCGGCACGCATGCACTGTACCTGTCGATGGGCGGTCTCAAGGGCATTGCCTTTGGCACCCTCACCCTCGGCGCCGGTGTCGCGTTCATCATGTTCGAGCTGTTCGTCTCGGCCCTACAGGCTTACATTTTCGCCCTTCTCGCGGCAGTGTATATCTCACTGTCGATCGAGGAACACTGATATTTGAGTCCATCACTCAACAACAAAGGAAATACACATGGAAACTATCGTCGGTAATATCGCAACCATCGGTTACGGCATTGCGGCTATCGGCCCAAGTATCGGCATCGGCATCCTTGCCGGTAAGACCCAGGAGGCCACCGCTCGTCAGCCGGAGGTGCGAGGCTTCCTGCGTACCAACATGTTCATCTCGATGGCCTTCGTTGAGGCGCTCGGCCTCATCGGCTTCGTTGCAGGGTTCGTCTTCGGGGCATGATCACTCCAATTAGCTCCGAGTGGTTCACCTGGGATCCCTCGCTGCTCGTTCCCGCCAGCTACGACCTGGTCTGGGGCACGGTCGCCTTCCTCATCGTTGCGGCCGTCATCTATAAGTTCGCGTGGCCGACGTTCATTGAGATGCTCGATGAACGCCGCGAGAAGATCGAGCACGGATTGCAGGCAGCGACCAGAGCCAAGGAAGAGGTTGCCGCGGAACGGGCTCAGCTCGCCGACGAGGTCACCCAGGCCCGTCGTGAAGCCAGCCAGATTCGCGAAGAAGCACAGGAGAATGCGAAGGCCATCATCGCCGACGCCCGGGCGAAGGCCCAGGACGAGGCGAACCGCATTCTCGAGCAGGCCGATCGCCAGATCGAGGCCGATCGCGCCGCGGCGGAGAACACGCTGCGCAGCGATATCGGCTCCCTGGCCACCACGCTAGCCGGCCGCATTGTTGAGGCGAATGTCGCCGACACCGAGATCTCTCGCAATGTCGTTGACCGCTTCCTCGATGAGCTGGAAGCTGACGTGTCCGCGGAGGCCACGACCCAATGAGGCGATCGACGACCCTGACACTCAACCAGGCGCTGACCTCCTGGCAGGCCCTGTTGGCGGATGCTGAGGCCGGACGTGTCCTGGACTATGCTCGGGAGATCTTCGGCGCCCGCCACATTGTCGACGAACAGGCGGCGCTCACCCGCGCTCTCATTGACCCGGCCCGCAACGGGGAAGACCGTGCCGCCCTGGCGAAAAAGGTCTTCTCGTCGGCCACCACCTCCCCGGTGGTGGATCTCGTGGCCGGTCTCGTGCGGGGCAAGATTGCCTCTCCGAAGGATCTGTCGGAGGCCCTGGAGTACGCGGGAACCGAAACGATCCTTATCTCGGCCCAGCAGGCCGGGCGGCTCGACAAGGTCGAGGAGGAGCTCTACCGCGCGGTCATGCTCCTATCGGACGAGTCGCGCCTGCGCGCCGTACTCGGGGATGCGGGGATCGATGCCGACAGCCGAATCGCGCTATCGCATAAGATTTTCGCCGAACTCACCGACGAGTCCCGGGCGCTTATTGACCGGGCACTGGAGATCACCGACAACCACAATCTCATTGCGCTACTGCGTGACTTGATTGTGCGCTGTGGCGAGCGAGCCGAGCACCTCGTCGGGATCGTCACCGTGGCTAGCCCGCTGAGCCGCGATCAAGAGGAGCGCCTGACGCGCATTCTCGAAAAGAAGTATGACCGCCCCGTGGAACTCCATGTCGGCGTCGACCCAGCGGTTATCGGCGGCATGCATATCCGGGTGGGGAGCGACGTCATCGACTCGACCCTCGCCTCCCGCATCAACCATCTCAAGTCCGTTTTCTCGGACTAATAGAACGAAACGAAGGAAGATCAATGGCTGAGCTGACAATCCAGCCCGACGAAATCCGGGCTGCTCTGGACAGCTTCGTGAATTCGTATGAACCTCAGACCGCGGCCGCGGAGGAGGTTGGGCACGTCACCCTCACCGCGGACGGTATCGCCCGTGTGGACGGCCTGCCCGGAGCCATGGCCAATGAGCTCCTCGAGTTCGAGGATGGCACGCAGGGCTTGGCGATGAACCTCGAGGATCGCGAGATCGGCGTCGTCGTTCTCGGCGACTACTCGAGGATCGAAGAGGGCCAGGAAGTGCGCCGCACCGGCGAGGTGCTGTCCGTGCCCGTGGGCGATGGCTACCTGGGTCGCGTGGTCGACCCGCTGGGCCGCCCGCTTGATGGACTGGGCGAGATTACGGACATCGATAACCGCCGTGCGCTCGAGCTGCAGGCTCCGGGCGTCATGGACCGCAAGTCGGTGCACGAGCCCCTGCAGACCGGCCTTAAGGCCATCGACGCAATGATTCCGATCGGCCGCGGCCAGCGCCAGCTCATTATTGGCGACCGCCAGACCGGCAAGACCGCGATCGCGATCGACACGATCCTCAACCAGAAGCAGAACTGGGATTCTGGGGATCCGACCAAGCAGGTGCGCTGCGTCTACGTTGCGGTCGGCCAGAAGGGTTCGACCATCGCCTCCGTGCGTGGCGCCCTCGAGAAGGCTGGTGCGCTGGAGTACACGACGATCGTTGCCTCTCCCGCCTCCGACCCGGCCGGCTTCAAGTACCTTGCCCCCTACACCGGCTCGGCCATTGGCCAGCACTGGATGTACGACGGCAAGCACGTCCTCATCATCTTTGATGACCTGTCCAAGCAGGCCGAGGCCTACCGCTCGGTGTCGCTGCTGCTGCGCCGCCCGCCGGGCCGCGAAGCCTACCCGGGTGACGTCTTCTACCTGCACTCGCGTCTGCTGGAGCGCTGCGCGAAGCTCTCCGATGAGCTGGGCGCGGGCTCGATGACCGGCCTGCCGATCATCGAGACGAAGGCCAATGACGTGTCGGCCTACATTCCGACCAACGTCATTTCGATTACCGATGGCCAGATCTTCCTCCAGTCCGATCTCTTCAACTCGAATCAGCGGCCCGCCGTTGACGTCGGCGTCTCGGTGTCCCGCGTGGGCGGCGACGCCCAGATCAAGGCGATGAAGAAGGTGGCCGGCACGCTGAAGATCACCCTCGCCCAGTACCGGGCGCAGGAGGCCTTCGCGATGTTCGCCTCGGACCTGGACGCCGCGACCCGCCGCCAGCTCACCCGCGGCTCGCGCCTCATGGAACTGCTCAAGCAGCCCCAGTACACCCCCTACGACATCGAGGACCAGGTGGCCTCGGTGTGGGCCGGCACGAATGGCTACCTGGATCCGATTCCGGTCGACCAGGTCCACGAGTTCGAGTCCGGCATGCTTGACTACCTCAAGCGCAACACCTCCGCCCTCACCGCGATCCGGGACACCGGCAAGCTCGAGGACGACACGGTCGAGGAGCTGCGCCGGGGCATCGAGGCCTTCCAGCAGGAATTCATCGCTGCGAAGGATGTCGAGGAGGAAGCTGACATCGAGGCCGAAGCCGAGCAGGAGAGCGAGAAGATCGTTCGCTCGAAGAAGGGCTAGCAGTGGCCGGCAATCAGCGGATCTACAAGCAGAAGATCAAGGCGACGAAGACCCTCGAAAAGGTCTTCCGGGCGATGGAACTCATCGCGGCCTCCCGGATCGGCAAGGCGCGGGCGGCGGCCCAGGGCCAAGACCCCTACACCCGCGCCCTCATCCGCGCCATCGGAACCGTTGCCGCGCACACCACAGATCTCAATCATCCGCTCGTCACCGAGCGCGATGACACGAATCGGGTGGCGGTTCTCGTGGTCACCTCTGACCGCGGCATGGCCGGGGCCTATTCGGCCTCCGTGCTGCGCGAGACCGAGGCGCTGCTCGACCGGCTCGAGGAGGAGGGCAAGGAGCCTCAGCTGTACGTCTACGGACGCCGCGGCGAGGGCTACTTCCGGTTCCGCAAGACCCACATGGAGCAGGTGTGGACCGGTACTTCCGACAAGCCGGATTCGGAGACCTCTCACGAGATCGCTCACACCCTGCTTGAGCGCTTCCTCGCTCCCGCGGAAGAGGGCGGCGTCGCCGAGCTGCACGTCGTCTTCACCCGCTTCGAGTCGATGGTCAAGCAGGTGGTCCAGGTGCGCAAGATGATGCCACTGGAGGCTGTCGAAGAGGAGGACAGCTTCAAGGATCTACCCGCCGGGGCCACCCCCGAGCCGGTCGGAACCTTCGACGAGGCGCCCCTGTACGACTTCGAGCCAAGCGCCGAGAAGGTGTTTGACGTGCTGCTTCCCATGTACGTCTCGCAGCGTATTCACGCCGTGTTGCTCATGGCGGCGGCCTCCGAGCTGGCCTCTCGCCAGCAGGCCATGCACGCGGCAACCGAGAACGCCCAGGATCTCATCCGCGACTACACCCGCCTTGCGAACAACGCCCGCCAGGCCGAGATCACCACCGAAATTACCGAGCTTATCTCCGGTGCGGATGCGCTGGAGAACGCCGGCTGAGCCGGCACAACTGAAGGATAAGGACATGACTGCCACCACTACCGAGACGGAGACGAGCCAGGGCACCGGTCGGATCGTCCGCGTCATTGGCGCGATCGTCGACGTCGAGTTCCCGCCGGATCAGCTTCCGGAGCTCAATAACGCCCTGACCACCACGGTCGACCTCTCCGCGCAGGGCGAGGGGGAGTCGATGCTGACGATGACCCTCGAGGTTGCCCAGCACCTCGGCGACAACATCGTGCGCACGATCGCCCTCAAGCCGACCGACGGCCTGGTGCGCGGCAATAAGGTGATTGACACCGGCGGCCCGATCTCCGTGCCCGTCGGCAACGTCACCCTCGGCCACGTCTTCAACGTCACCGGCGACTGCCTCAACCTCGAGGAGGGTGAGAAGCTCGAGATCACCGAGCGCTGGCCCATTCACCGCAAGGCCCCGTCCTTCGATGAGCTGGAGTCCAAGACCCAGATGTTCGAGACCGGCATCAAGGTCATCGACCTGCTCACCCCGTACGTCCTCGGCGGCAAGATCGGCCTGTTCGGCGGCGCCGGCGTCGGCAAGACCGTGCTCATCCAGGAGATGATTCAGCGCGTGGCCCAGGACCACGGCGGCGTCTCCGTGTTCGCCGGTGTCGGCGAGCGCACCCGCGAGGGCAACGACCTCATCGTGGAGATGGACGAGGCGGGAGTCTTCGACAAGACAGCCCTTGTCTTCGGCCAGATGGATGAGCCGCCGGGCACCCGCCTGCGCGTCGCCCTGTCGGCCCTGACCATGGCGGAGTACTTCCGCGATGTGCAGAACCAGGAAGTGCTGCTCTTCATCGACAACATCTTCCGCTTCACCCAGGCCGGTTCCGAGGTCTCCACCCTGCTCGGGCGCATGCCCTCCGCGGTGGGCTACCAGCCGACCCTGGCGGATGAGATGGGCGCGCTGCAGGAGCGCATTACTTCCGTGCGCGGGCACTCGATCACCTCGCTGCAGGCCATTTACGTGCCCGCGGACGACTACACCGACCCCGCCCCGGCGACCACCTTCGCGCACCTCGATGCCACGACGGAGCTATCCCGCGACATTGCCTCGCGCGGCCTCTATCCGGCCGTGGACCCGCTGGCCTCCACCTCCCGCATTCTCGACCCGCAGTACGTGGGCCAGAAGCACTACGAGGTGGCCACCCGGGTGAAGTCGATTCTCCAGAAGAACAAGGAGCTCCAGGACATCATCGCCATTCTCGGCGTTGACGAGCTCTCCGAGGAAGACAAGATCACCGTCTCGCGTGCCCGCCGCATCGAGCAGTACCTCTCGCAGAACACCTACACGGCCGTGAAGTTCACGGGCGTCGAGGGCTCCACGGTTCCGGTTGAGGAAACCGTCGAGGCCTTCGGCCGGATCTGCGATGGTCACTACGATCACGTTCCCGAGCAGGCCTTCTTCAACATCGGTGGCATCGAGGATCTCGAGCGCCGCGCCGCCGAGCTGGCGGACGAGGAATAAGCCATGCGGGTCGACATCGTTGCTCGCAGCGGCGAGCTGTGGAGCGGGGAGGCCGATTTCGTGGCGGTTCCCGCCTTCGAGGGCGAGATCGGCATCCTCACCGGTCGCGAGCCGCTGCTCGCGGTTCTGCGACCGGGCACGGTGAGGGTAGGATCAAAAGGAACGGAAAACTCCTTTGAGATCCCGCAGGGCTTCGTCGTTGTCGACGAGGATGTCATCACCATCGTCGTCGACGATTCTGGCGAGAACATCCTGAACCTGGAGGAACTCGGCCAGAACTGAGAGGCAGGACAGATGGTCCCGACGATACTTGGCATCGCCATCGGCGTGCTCCTCATCGTCGGGACCTTGTTCGTCTGGGTTGTGCTGCGCATGAGGGCGCTGTATTGGCGGGTCGGATCCTTCGAATGCTCGATCAGTGAGCCGGGAAGCGACTCCTGGACGAAGGGAATTGCGGTTTTCGGCGCCGAATACATCTCCTGGTATCCCCTTATTGCCCTCGGCCGCCGCCCCCGCTACACCTTCTCCCGCCAGCGGCTCACCATCGCTTCCCAAAGCGGTACGGAGGATCACTCGGATACCCTCGTGCTCCGGGTGCGCTGCAATGGCCAGGAGCAGATGTGGGGGATGGGCAGGGACTCCTTCACCGGTCTGGTCTCCTGGATGGACGCGGCACCGCCGGAGGAAGAACCCACCCGGATCTAATAGACTGGATGGGTGCATCTAGTCATCGCCGATTGTTCAGTTGATTATTCTGGGCGCCTCGACGCCCACCTTCCCCGGGCCCCACGCCTCCTCATGCTCAAGGCGGATGGGGCCGTTCTCGTTCACTCCGACGGCGGATCGTATAAGCCGCTGAACTGGATGAGCGCGCCGTGCACGCTCACCGAGCGCGAGGCAACCGAGGAGGAGGCCGAGCTCGGCATCGACGAGGTGTGGACGGTCAAGCAGCAAAAAGCGGACGGCACCCTCACCATTCGGATCTTCCGCCGCATCGCCGAGCTCAGTCACGAGCTGGGCATCGACCCCGGCCTCGTCAAGGATGGCGTGGAGGCCCACCTTCAGGAGCTGCTCGCCGAACAGGTGGATCTGGTGGCCCCCGGCGGCCGGCTCGTCCGGCGCGAATATCCCACCGCGATCGGCCCGGTCGACCTCCTCGTTAAGGATGCGGACGGCCAGCACGTGGCTGTCGAGGTCAAGCGGCGCGGCGAAATCGACGGCGTCGAGCAGCTCACCCGCTACCTCGAGCTGCTTGGCCGTGACCCGCTCCTGGCCCCCGTCGAGGGCGTCTTCGCCGCCCAGGAGATTAAACCCCAGGCCCGCGTGCTGGCCGAGGACCGTGGTATTCGCTGCGTCGTCCTCGACTACGCCGCCATGCGGGGCATGGATGATGCGGAGAGCAGGCTGTTTTAGATGCCGAAGAGACGGCGCTCTGCTAAGCGTCCCTATCACGAGCCCCATCGGCCACTCAATCTTCGCCGCGCGACCGCACACCGGCTGGAGCCCGGTCCGGGCGGATACATGTACCACGTGCAAACCATTCCCTCCGGCACGAAGAGCTACCGTTGCCCCGGCTGCCAGCAGCTCATTCGTCCCGGCACCGCCCACCTCGTGTCCTGGACCGAGGAGAGCATGTGGGGAGTTGAAGCCGGCCAGGCCGAGCGCCGGCACTGGCACACCGCGTGCTGGAACGCCCGGGACCGGCGCCGGCCCTTCTTCTAGGCAGCGCTCCTTCCTCCTTTTCCGCCCTTGCCGGGCTCGCGTCGGACGCGGCGAGGGGTCGCCTGATCGTTTGCTGAACGGCTCGGGCCCAGCGCCGCTCTTCGGGCCACCTGAGTGAAGTGCCGGGCTAGGCTGGAGGCATGCTGACCTATCACCGCACCGGACCTGGCGGGTCCTGCCCGCTGCTGCTCTTGCACGCCCTACCCCTCGACTCATCCATGTGGAACCGAGTGGTTGCCCAGCTCGAGGACATTGATGTTCTCACGGTGGACGCCCCGGGATTCGGCTCGTCGCCCACCGGAGCCGAGATCGATGAGGAATTCGGCGCCGATGCTCCCAGCCTGGACACTTACGCTCGGGCCATTGCCCGGGATCTGGAGGACATGGGAATCGAGCGGGTTATTGTCGGCGGCCTGTCCATGGGTGGGCCGGTGGCGGTTGCGCTCTCCCGCCTCGCCCCGGACAAGGTGGCGGGTCTTGCCCTCATGGATACGAACATCGCGGCGGATTCGGATGAGGCGAGGCAGAACCGCCGCGCCGCCATCACCAAGGCCGACTCCGGAGACATCTCCTCAGTGCTGTCCATGGCGGATACGATGACGGCGCAAAAGACGAAGGATGATCGGCGCAAGGTCTACTGCGGCCTCAAGGATCAGCTCGCCCAGGTCAATGCCGCCTCCCTTGCCTGGATTCAGCGAGCCATGGCCAACCGGGAAGATCAGCGCGATGCCGTCAAGGTGCCCGTCCTGCTCGTACGCGGTGAGGAAGATGCCAGCTGTACGGAGGAGATGATGGAGGACCTGGCGCAACGCTACGGCGCCGAGGTGCACACCATTCCCGGCGCCGGCCACTTCACCGCTGTGGAGACCCCGAAGTCGCTTGCCCGGCTGCTACGCAAGTTTTACGACGACATCGTCCACGCGGACTAAACACCGGGGAGAACCAGCGCCGCCCGGAACCGCGAGCGGCCGCCAGTGCCGCGGCCGAGACAGGAAGAACGGGGAGGCGTGAGAAGGGGGAGGGGCCTACGCACCCTCCCCCCCCTTCTCGATTCGTCTCGGTTCGTTGCGGCGGATGCTGTGGCCGGGATTCAGAAAGCTGTGGCCGATGGGGGCCTTTCTTCGTGGAGGCCCCTGTGCACCCTGTCCGCGCGGCCTATTCTTCGGGGGCGAGATCTGTGAGCGTGCCCTGCTGTTCGGAGGCGAGCAGGGCACGCATGTCCTCCAGGTAGGAGGAGATGGCCTCGCGCTGGGCGGAGAGCTGCTCGACTTGAACCCGGGCCGATTCGCGCTCAGCCTCGGATTCGGAGCGGGCCTGGGCGAGAATGGCGCCAGATTGAGAGCGGGCCTGGCTCAGCAGCTGCTCAGCTTCGGCCGAGGCCTCGGTGAGGCGCTGGGAGGCCTCCGCCTGCGAGGTGGATCGCAGCGTATCGGCTCGCTCAAGGGCCTCGGCGAGGCGGCGCTCAGCATCCTCCGCCTGGGCCTGAGCATCATTCACCATGGTGGTGAGGGTAGTCCGCTGCCGTTCATTCTCCTCGGCTAGCCGTTCGGCGGCCTCGGTGCGCTCGCGGGCAATCTCCTGCTCGGCGGCGGTCCGTGCCTCGGCGAGCTCCCGCTCGTGACGGGTGCGGGCCTCGGTGAGTTCACGCTCCTGATGGGCGCGCGCCTCGGTGAGCTCTTCATTGACCCGCTCGCGCAGTTGTCGGGTCTCGGCCTCGGCGGTCGAGCGCAGATCGGAAGCATAGGCATCCGCCTCGGCGCGCACCCGGGCGGCCTCTCGCTCGGCGGAGGAGACAAGTTCCTCGGCGCGGGCCTGAGCGTTGGCGGTTTCGGCCTCGGCGGAGGAGGTTGCGCTGCGCCGCTCATCATCCGCCGTGCGGCGGGCGGTGGAAAGGATCTGCGCGGCCTCGGCCTCGGCAGCCTGAACCATCTGCGTGGATTCCTGCTGAGCCCGCGAGGTCATCCGTTCCGCATCGGAATTTGCCTTGGTGACGATGTCCATGGCCTGCTCCTCAGTCGAGCGCAGGAGGCGTTCCACGCGCGCACCGAGTCCCGAATAGGAGGGCCGATCATGCTCGGCAAGCTGCTTGCGGGCCTCGGACAGCTCGCCGGAGAGCTTGAGCACCTGAGCATCCAGGTTGGCAACCTGGGCGCGGGTCTCAGTGAGGGAAGTGGAAAGCGAGTGAATCTTCTCGTCGACCTGAGCGCGGTCATAGCCTCGCATGACCACCGAGAACTGCTGAGCCTCGTCCATGGTGTTCCTTTCGTCGTTGGCCTTAGCTTATCCGGCCCCACCGCCTCGGAGGGCGCCTGACATGAGTGTGAAACTCGGTACGCTCACGGCCAAAGGCTACGTTATCGAAATGTTATCCGCGTATAGTTGTACAGGTTAAGGACAATGGGGAGGTTATGGCATGAGGAGACTCATTGGCGCCGTTCTACTTATCGTTGGCGCTGCCATCTTCATACTCGGCATTGGATCGGCCTCCTGGTGGAAGCCACCCACCGAGATCGAGGCGACAACTCACAGCACATCAACGGCCGGCATCATCGCCACCGAGCCGGGCGTGCTCGAGCTCGTCGATAACGAGGTGGAGGTGACCGCCAGCGCGCCGGGCACCCGGGTGGACATGGTGGTGGCCCGCACCGAACGGGCCCGCCTGTGGCTCGGCCAGACCCCCTACGTCTCGGTCACCGGCCTTGAGGACTGGGAGACTCTGAAGACGGAGGACCCGGCAGAGCCGGCCAAACCTGCCGAACCCGAGGAGTCCGAGGACCCTGAGAACACTGAGGAATCCGACGAGGCGCTTGAGCTCGAGGGCTCGGACCTGTTCATTCCGGAGAACTTCTTTACCGGTGAGGATCATGCCGACGTCACCCTCTCGGTTCCCGAGGGCGACTTCAGCCTCATTGCCGTGAGCGCCGATGGCACCACGCCAAGCCTCACGCTCACCTGGCACCGCCAGGTCGAGACCCCGCTGACCATGCCGCTCATCATCTCCGGCATTATCCTTGCCGCAGCCGGCGCCGCCCTGTTCATGTACGACTCGCAGTCCCGCCGCGCCTCCACGCGCCGCCAGGACCGGTCCGACATGTGGGTAGCGGATGCGAAGATCCCCACCGACCGGGCCGAAGCCACGGGCCGCGCCTACGGTGCCGCCATCATCCCCGCGAGTCCGAGGGCAACTGAGCTGCGCGGCCGCGAGCTCGCCGAGGAGGACCGCATCATCATCACCCCGCCCACCGGCGGCCTGATGGCTGAGGATGGCGAGGCGGAAAGCGCTGAGCGTGCCGATGAGCTTGGTGAACAGCCGGATGAGGTCGGCGAGAACGCCGACCGGGCGGAGGCCACGGGCCGCGCCTACGGTGCTGCCATTATCCCCGCGAGTCCGAGGGCAACTGAGCTGCGCGGCCGCGAGCTCGCCGAGGAGGACCGCATCATCATTCCCGCCGAGGATGAAGCGGATGAGTCGCGAGCAGCCGATGATGTTGAAGCAGCCGATGAGGCTGCGGGCGACAACAACTCCGAGCAGGTCGAGCCCGAGCAGTACGCGACCATCCAGGACTCCGGCGAGGAGGCGGCTGCCGTGCCGCAGGCGCCGCTGCTTCCGCTTCAGCCCATGGGGCGGATCGACGGCGAGGCGGCAGAGGCTCCGAACCTCGACACCGCGGAGCGTGACGGTACGGCCGAGGAGGTCGACACCCACGCCGACGAGGCCGCAGCTGCCACCGACGAGGACGAGTTTGCAGGCATTGAGCCCGCCGATCACGAGACCGTCAGCAATGAGCCCACCGAGGGCGTGGATCCCGACCAGGATCAGGCCAATATGGGGCAGGCCGAGGACGGCTTCGAGGTCGGCTCCTCGGAGGAAAGCGAGGCTGCGGTGGAGCGTGGCGAAGCTTCCGGCCGCGCCTACGGCGCCGGCATCATCCCCGCGAGCCCGCGCGCCCACGAGCTGCGTGGCCGCGAGCTGACCGACGACAATCGCATCATCATTCCCGAGGCCATCCCCGCCGAGGAGCCCGCTGACGTCCAGCGCGATGCTCAGGCTGAGGGACAACCCGAGGACCCGGAGCAGGCTGAACTGGAGAGCCCGGAAGCGGCTGCGATCGAGCGTGAGGACGCCACCGATTGGGGTGGAGACGAGGCTCAGGGCGAACAGCCGCAGGCCGAGGCTACCGAAGCTGAGGCCGCCGAGCCCGAGGGTTTCGAGCACTCCGAGGAGGCCGTTGATTCCCGTGCTGAGGACGAGGCGGAGGAGAGCGATGGCTGGGAGCAGCCTCAAGCGATCTGGCCGGCCGTGGATGGCGAGCAGGACGCCCCGGAGGCACCCCAGACGCCAGAGTCTGGCACAACGCCGGATGAAGAAGCCCCCGAGCTTCCCGAAGCCGAAGAAGTGCACCTCGACGACACACCTGAGCAGGAAGAAGCCACCCCGGTGCGCCGCCAGTACAACTGGCGTAAGCTGTGGGGCTTCGGCTCTAAGGAGGAAGAATGACCAAGCGCGCACGCGCGATGACCGGAGCACTCGCCATCGCCCTCGTGGCGGCCGGATGCTCGGGCACCAGCGAAGAGCTTCCCACCCCCGTGGTGGAGGAAACTCAGAATCAGACGACCGATGCGGACGGGGTGCCCCAGTCGGAGCGAGCCGATCAGGTTCTGCAGGCCGTGGGCAAGGCGCTCGATAAGGTCTTCGAGGCCAAGAGCATTGACGGATCCGAGGATCGGATCACCGGCCCGGCGGCTCAGGCGCTCGCGGCCGAGTTCAGCCTCAATGAGCGTTTTGGCTCCGAGATCACCAAGATCACGACGGAGGGAGCAGCCTCCTCCTGGGCCGCCTCCGAGGAATTCCCCCGCGTTGCCATGGCGGTGACGAATGAGGCGGAGGGTGAGAACTCTCCCCAGCTGCTCGTCCTCAGCCAGGAAGATGGCAAGGCCAACTACAAACTGTGGGGCTATGCTTCCCTCTTCCCGCGGGACACCGAGCTCGAGTTCTCCACGGACACCGAGGCGCTGGCCCCCACCGACGGCGAGGGCCTCGTGGCCTCCCCGGAAGACGTGGTCGCCCAGTACGGCCTGCGCTACTCCGGAGTCGCCGTGGACGTGCCCTTCGGGATTGACGCCCTCCAGCAGTCCATCTCCGATAAGCGGAAGGCACTCAAGGCCTCCGTCGGAGAGACCGGCGAGGCCACCATTGTCGGCCGGCGCAAGGCCGACGTTGCTCCGCTAACCATCTCCACCACCGATGGCGGCGCCGTGGCCATGGCCCCCTTCGAATACGAGTTGAAGATCAAGCGCACCGACCCGGGTGCAACCATCACCGTGGGCGATCAGCTTGCCATGGCCATCAACGAGTCGAAGGATGAGACCAGCTACGAGGTTCAGGATGAGCTTGTTGCCACCTACGATCTCATGGTCGCTTTCTACATTCCACCGACCGACGGGGGAGAGGTCATGGCGATTGCCGCCTCCACCCCCTACCTGCGTTCGATTACCGATTCTGGCAAGTCCGAGGAGGACGAAGAGTAATGTCTCAGCCACCGATGATGCCCGGCGCGGTTGACCTTTCCGCGCTCGCTGCCGCCAAGGAGCAGGCCCGGATCAAGGAACAGAACACGGGTGCCGATGGCATCCAGCGGGTTCCCGGGCCGCTGGTGCGGGCCCTGACCAAGGATAATCTCAAGGCCTTCCTCGAGACCTCCCTCCAGGTGCCCCTCGTCGTCACCTTCCACTCGGCCCGCTCCGAGGGCTCCCTTGAGCTCAAGACGACGCTTTCCAATGATGTGTCCGGCCGGGGCGGCGCCCTCGGACTTGGCACCGTCGATATTGACACCGAGCGCGAGCTCGTTGCCACCTTCCAGATCCAGGCCGTTCCTACCACCCTCGCCATCATCGGTGGCAACCCGGTTCCGCTCTTCCAGGGCACGGCCGGACCCGAGGATGTGGCGAAGGCGCTCGACAACGTGCTGGCGGCCGCCGCGCAGCTCGGCGTCACCGGCATCCTCAACGGCGATGAGGATGGTGAGCCCGCCCCGCCGCCGCTGCCTCCTCACGTCAAGGAGGCCCAGGAAGCGATGGACGCCGGGGATCTGGAGACCGCCAAGAACGAGTACACCGCCGCGCTCAAGGAAAACCCGGGTGACGATGCCTCCCGCATCGGACTCCTCCAGGTTGAGCTCCTCCAGCGCGTCGGCGACGCCGACCCGCAAGAGGCCCTGAGCGCCGCGAAGGATGCCGAGCTCACGGACGTCGATGCTCACCTGGCGGCCGCCGATGTCGAGGTTGCCTACGGGCGCCCGGATGCTGGGCTGTCCCGCCTGCTAGATGTCATCAAGGCAACCGCGGGCGAGGAACGCGAACGCGTCCGCCAGCGCATCGTCGAGCTCTTCGACGTCATCGGCCCCAAGGAGCCGCTCGTCAACCAGGCGAGGCGAGAACTCGCCTCCTCGCTCATGTAGCTTCCCGTAGCGCGCTTTGATCATGAGCCCCGCACAAGGCCCCGCTGAAATGCGGGGCCTTCGCGTCGCGGCCGCGACTGTCTGCGTGGGCTACTGCTGGGACCAAAGACGTCGTTCTGCGCAGTTTCAGGATTTAATCTTGGACTAACAAAGGGGTTGGTAGTGATGCGCAGGACTGCGTGTGTTTTTGCAAGCATTGCTCTTGTTTTGTCTGCTTGTTCATCTCCCGATGAATCGGCAGGCCCTGAGCCTGAAGAGACGACGGCCGCCGAGGCTACGGCGGAGACGGAAGAAGCCGAGGAGACGGAGCAGGCCGACGAGGCGACGCCGAGCGAAGAACCTGAGAGCGCAGCAGAAAGCGCTACCGGGGACGATGGTCAAGGGACCGAGGACAGCGAGGACGGCGAGGAAAGCCAGGAGGGCAGCGCTGGGTGTGTGCCCCCGGTTCCCGGTGCCTATCCGTGCGCGGGCGGACCGCGGCCGGCCGAGGCACAGCCCCTGCCGGAATTCCCCAGTGACGGTACTTATTCGTCGTCCAAGGTGTCGGGTTTGTTCACGCCGTCAGGAAATATTATTTGCAGTGTTGTACTCGAGAGCATCTATACAGATCTGGCAACTTGCTGGGTGAAAAGCTGGGTCTATGAAGAGGTGGCTCCTAATCCCGTGGACCACGGATTGGGAACTAATACGGAGCTTCGACTCGAGGCGGATGGTTCCACACACTTCTACCCTGTTTCTGAGATTCCCCGTGCCGCAGCGGAGGCAGAACAGGGCAGGCATGTGACTACCGCTGAATATGGCTCGGTCTGGTATTTCGGGAATTTCGTATTCGCGTCTTCGGAGAACGGATTGACATTCTGGGATACTCAGGCGGGACATGGGGCGCTCGTTAATCGAGCGGGAGCCCAGCTTTTCCAACGGTAGAAGGCTATCGGCCCCTTAGCCGCGTAGAGCTTTCCGGCGCTACGCTCCGAGGCATGTCAGGCACGCGACTGAGGATGTGCCACGAAGCGATAAGTCCGACTCAAAAACCGTCCCGGGCTAGCGCCTAGTCTTCGCTGCCGGGCGCCGCCGCAGTGGAGCCTCGAAAGACGAGCTTGCACTGGAAGAACATGGGTACCTGGGCTGGGCGAGAGCCGGTGATCATGGACATGAGGGTGGTGACGGCCGCAGAGGTGATGTCGTCGATGGGCTGGTGCACGGTGGTGAGCGGCGGATCTGTGTAGGCGCATAGGCCGGAATCGTCGTACCCGATGACGGAGACGTCCTCGGGTACGCGCAGGCCCTCGCGGCGGACCTGCCGGATGGCACCGAGGGCCATGAGGTCCGAGCCGCAGATGATGGCGGTGACGCCGTCATTGAGCAGCTGGCTCGCCGCCGATTGGCCGCCCTCGACCGTGAAAAGAGTGTGAACGATTCGCTCGGGCTGGCCGGGGCAGTGCTCGGCCATACCTGCCCGATATCCGGCCACCTTGTCGAGGGCGGGGCGGAAGCGTTCGGGTCCGGTGGCGAGGCCAATCTTGCGGTGCCCGGCGACGGTGAGCTGGCGTACCATCTGCCGCACCGCCTCCTCATCATCGGAGGAGAAGTCGGCCACCGGGATATCGGGATTGCGCCCGTTGATGGTGACGAAGGGAATGCCAAGATCTAGCAGGGCCCGGTAACGGGCCGAATCGGCCGTCGTATCGGCGTGCAGGCCGGAGACGAAAATGATGCCGGCAACATGCTGGTCAAGAAGAATTTGGACGTACTGGTCCTCGGTGGTTCCGCCGGCGCTTTGGGCGCACAGGACCGGCGTGTATCCCTGCGCCGACATTTCCTTCTCGAGGCGCTGGACGATGTGGGGGAAGATGGGATTGGTGAGCTCCGGGACAATGAGGCCGATGAGGCCACCGGGGCGGATCCGCAGCTTTTCGGGGCGCTCGTAGCCGAGCAGGTCGAGCGCGGTGAGCACCGCCTGGCGGGTGGTGGCCGCGACCGAGGATTTGCCGTTGAGAACCCGAGAAACGGTGGCGGTGGAGACCCCGGCATACTCAGCCACATCGGCCAGCCGAATGCGCTCTGCCATATCTCGTCCTTCCCTTGCTCTCCCTTATCCTAGCGCCCGCCCCGGTTCTTCGATAAGGGCGGGCGCTAGGGAGGGTGGTTGTGCCGGTGCTTAGTCGCGCTTGGGCGCGAGATAGAGGGCGCCAAGAGGGGGCAGGCGCAGGGAGACCGAGTGGGCGCGGCCATTCCACGGCACCTCTTCGGCGGTCACCTGGCCGAGATTGCCCACGCCGGATCCACCGTAGGCTTCGGCGTCCGTGTTGACGATCTCTTCCCACACCCCGCCAAAGGGCAGGCCCACGCGGTAGTCCTCATGCGGGATGCCAGCGAAGTTGATGATGGCGACGAGCCAGTCCTGCTCATCTGCCGACTTGCGGACGAAGGACAGGACGTTGTGGTCACCATCGGAGACCTCGATCCACTCAAAGCCGTGGTTGGTGAAATCGTCGGTGAACAGGGCGGGCCGGGAGGTGTACACCTGGTTGAGGTGGGCGACGAGGGCCATGAGGCCATCGTGGTCGGGCTGCTCGGTGAGGTGCCAGTCCAGACCCTTCGCCTCGTTCCACTCCTCGATCTGGCCGAATTCCTGCCCCATGAACAGCAGCTGCTTGCCCGGGTGCGCCCACTGGTAGGCGAACAGGGCTCGCATGCCAGCCAGCTTCTGCCAGTGATCTCCCGGCATCTTCCGGTACAGCGATCCCTTGCCGTGGACGACCTCGTCGTGGGAGATCGGCAGGAGGAACTGCTCGGAGAAGGCGTAGACGAGGGAGAAGGTGATCTCCCCGTGGTGGTAGCGGCGGTTGATCGGCTCCTCGGCCAGGTAGTGCAGGGTGTCATTCATCCAGCCCATATTCCACTTGAGCCCGAAGCCGAGGCCGCCCCCGTCGGTCATGGCGGTGACGCCCGGCCAGGAGGTGGACTCCTCGGCGATCATGAGGATTCCGGGATTGCGCCGGTAGGCGGTCGCATTGGTTTCCTGCAGGAAGGCGATGGCGTCGAGGTTTTCCCGGCCGCCGTAAATATTCGGGGTCCACTGCCCGGCCTCGCGCGAGTAGTCGAGGTAGAGCATGGAGGCGACGGCGTCGACGCGGATGCCATCAATGTGGAATTCCTCGAGCCAATACAGGGCGTTGGCGACGAGGAAGTTGCGCACCTCGCGGCGCCCGTAGTTGAACACGTAGGTGCCCCAGTCGGGATGCTCGCCGCGCAGCGGATCCGGATCCTCGTACAGCGGGGTGCCATCGAAGCGGGCAAGCGCCCAGGAATCCTTGGGGAAGTGGGCGGGCACCCAGTCCATGATGACGCCGATGCCGGCCTTGTGCAGCTCGTTGACGAGATAGCGGAACTCGTCGGGGGAGCCAAACCGGGAGGTGGGCGCATAGTAGGAGGTCACCTGGTAGCCCCACGAGCCGCCGAAGGGATGCTCGGCCACCGGCATGAACTCGACGTGGGTGAAGCCGAGGTACTTGACGTGGCCGATGAGCTGGGCGGCCAGCTCCTTGAAATTGAGCCCCTGACGCCACGAGGCCAGATGCACCTCGTAGACGGAGATGGGCCCGGTGAGCGGGTCGGTGTCCCGGCGCTCACCCATCCACTGCCCGTCCTCCCAGGCATAGTCGGAATCGGTGATGATCGAGGCGGTCGAGGGCGGAATCTCGGTGCGTCGGGCCATCGGATCGGCCTTCTGGTGCCACGAGCCGTCCTGGTACTGGATCTCGAACTTGTAGCGGTCTCCGCAGCTCGCCCCGGGCAAGAACAGTTCCCACACGCCCGAGGAACCCAGTGTGCGCATGGCGGACGACCGCCCATCCCACTGGTTGAAGTCGCCCACCACGCGCACCGCCCGAGCGTTCGGCGCCCATACCGAGAAGGCCGTGCCATCGACGTCGCCGAGGACGGACTCGTAATGCTTAACGTGAGCGCCGAGCACCCGCCACAGCTCCTCGTGGCGGCCCTCGCCGAACAGGTAGAGGTCGAGTTCGCCCACGGTGGGCAAGAACCGGTAGGGATCATCGGTGAGTGCTTCCACCTGCTCCGAATAGCGGGCGAGCACTCGATAGTCCGGCACGGTTTCAGCCGCGAGGGTGGCGCGCCAGATGCCGCCGTACTCGTGCTCGGCCTCAACGTCTCCGGCTTCGGTGCGAATCGTCACGGTCTCGGCGAGATGGCGCACAACGCGGATGGTGACCTTACCATCGCTCATGTGCGGGCCAAGAACGTCATGCGGGGCGTGATAACGGCCCTCGGCAACCGCCGCAAGCACTTCGGTGGGCACGGCGGGAACGGGCGGTGTGGGGGACATCTCGTCTTCCTTTGTGGTCACTCCCGCACCGACATCATCGCCGGACGGGGAGGCGGCTGCCGCCGCATCGGTCGTGGGTGCGGCCGCAGCTGCAGGCCGCTCCTCGCTGGGCTGCGAGGCAAAATCGGTGGGGGCCGAGGAATGGTCCGGGGACTCCTTGGCCGCTGCGTCCGCTCCGGGACCCGGGGCGAGCTCGGTACCGTCGCCATCCGACATGTCGGCGGTGCGGGCGAGGATGGTGCGCACCCCGGCGAGGGGAACTCCCACCCAGTCGGGGCGTTGAGAGGTTTCGTAGGAAACCTCGTAGAGGGCCTTGTCCAGCTCGAGGGCATCGAGCAGGCGCGGATGGTGAATCGGGCCGTAGCCCTCGAGGAAGGCGGCGCGGGCCCGGGCGGCAAAGTCCCTGGCCTCGTCCTCATTCGTGCCCGTGGCGGCCAGGTGGCCGGCCACGTAGTCGAAGGAGCGGAGCATGCCCGCCACATCGCGCAGGGCCAGGTCCGGCATCTGCCGTTCCGCGAGCGGGCGCAGTGGCTCTCCCTCGAAGTCGAGAAGCACCCAGCCGCGACCCGGGGTGTCGAGCACCTGACCCAGGTGCAGGTCGCCGTGAATGCGCTGCAGATCGGGCCAGGGCAGCTCGGCCTCGGCCCGGCCGAAGACCTGTTCGATCCGCTGGGCATCATCCTTGAGCTGAGGAGCATCGTTCATGGCGGTGACGGCCCGGCCCCGCCAGGTGACGGCGAGGCTCGCCCGCTCATCGGATCCGGCCCGCTCGGTGGGCAGCGCCTCTCGCAGATCCGCGTGCACGCGGGCGGTGGCCGCGCCGAGCTCGCGCACCCGATCGAGGTCGGCGTCCAGTCCGGCCTCGGTGAACACCCGCCAGGCGTCCTCGGAGCCGGGCAGGAATTCCTGGGCGGTGAGCACGTGGCCGGTGCGAGGCCGGCCCTGGGCGAGCCAGGTGCCGCTGGCCGATCCGAGCGCGGGTGCCACCGCCGGGCAGCCGGCCGCACCGAGTGCCTCGGTCAGCTCCACATCCGGATTCGCCCCATCGTCGAGTACCCGGAAGATCTTGAGGATAAGCGGAGGCCGGTCGGTAAGCTCATAGATGATCGAGGTGTTGGACTGTTCGCCGACCAGCCGCCTCGATCCGGTGATCTCGGCGGCGTTGACCTTGCCGATGAGCTCGAGGCAGTCCCCGCGACCGGGAATCCGCGAGGAGGCGGCCGCGAGCAGCGCGGCCCGCCCGGTGGGCAGGGAGGTGGCATCGTAGGTGAAGCCGGAGGCCGAGGAGATGAGATCGCCCTCGTAGGCATTCTCGGTGGTGAACAGGGGCACGCACATGAGCCCCGCGCCGGCATCGACCAGGGCGATCTCGAGATTGCCCTCGTCGGTGAGCAGTGGCCAGGTTCCCCGGATGACCGGCTCGGCCGATCCGGTGAACCAGCGCTGGCCTTCCAGCCAGGTGGCGAGATCGTCAATGACGGACATGATCACTCCTTGATGGGCGAGGGAACGGCGGCCGCCTCATGGCGGGGCTCCACCTTCGCGGGCATACCCTCCACGGGCGCGGCATGCACCTCGTTGGGGCTGGACAGGGCGAACCAGAAGAAATCGCGCGAGCCCAGCGTCACCGTGTAGTCGGCCCCGGGCTGGATTTGCGGGAAGCCGGCCCCGCCAAACACGTCGGTGACATGCCAGCCCTCGTAGGTGGCGGGCAGGGAAATGTGGGCGGCGCGGGCCGTGTTGGCGAGGTTCATGACGCAGAACATGGTCTGCTCCTCATCGAAGCGCAAGAAGGCGAGAACCGCCTCGTTATCGGTGTCCAGCACCTCGAAGTCGCCTCGGCCGAGAACCGGGTATTGGCGGCGAATGTCGAGCATGCCGCGCACCCAGTGCAGCAGCGAGGCCGGCTGCGCCATCTGCGATTCCACGTTGACCGACTGGTAGTGGTGGACGAGGGACTGGATGGGCGGGAGGTAAAGCTTGCCGGCATCGGCCGCCGAGAAGCCCGCATTGCGATCCGGGGTCCACTGCATGGGGGTGCGCACCCCGTCCCGGTCGGGCAACCAAATATTGTCACCCATGCCGATCTCATCCCCGTAATACAGGCAGGGCGAGCCGGGCAGGGACAGCAGGAGGGCGTGCGCGAGCTCGATCTCCTTACGGGAGTTGCCGAGCAGGGGAGCGAGCCGGCGGCGAATGCCCACATTGGCTCGCATGCGCGGATCCTCGGCATACCAGCCGTACATGGCGGCGCGCTCCTCGGTGGACACCATCTCCAAGGTGAGCTCATCGTGATTGCGCAGGAAAGTGCCCCACTGGGCGCCCTCGGGAATCTGCGGGGTGGCGGCGAGGATGTCGCGAATCGCGGTGGCCCGCTGGGCGCGCAGGGCGTAGAAGATGCGGGGCATGACCGGGAAATGGAAGCACATATGGCATTCCGGATTCTCCTCGGTGCCGTAGTATTCGACGACGTCCTCCGGCCACTGATTGGCCTCGGCAAGCAGGATCCGGCCCGGGAACTCCTCATCGACCGTGGCCCTCATATGCGCGAGGAAGTCGTGGGTCTTTTGCAGGTTCTCGCAGTTGGTGCCCTCCTCCTCGTACAGGTAGGGGACGGCGTCGAGGCGGAATCCATCCACCCCGATCCGGCACCAGTAGCGTACGACGTCGAGGATGGCCTCGCGCACCGCCGGATTCTCGTAGTTGAGGTCCGGCTGATGAGAGAAGAAGCGGTGCCAGAAGTATTGGCGGCGCTCCGGATCGAAGGTCCAGTTCGAGGACTCGGTGTCGATGAAGATGATGCGAGCATCCGAATAGGCCTCATCGTTATCGGCCCACACGTAGAAATCGCCGTAGGGACCATCCGGATTCGAGCGGGAGGACTGGAACCAGGGATGCTGATCGGAGGTGTGGTTGACGACGAGGTCGATGATGATGCGGATGCCGCGAGCATGCGCCTCGTCCATGAGCTCGATGAAGTCGTCAATCGTGCCGTACTCGGGGGCAATCGCCGTGAAGTTTGAGATGTCATACCCACCATCGCGCATGGGCGAGGGATAGAAGGGCGGTAGCCACAGGCAGTCCACCCCGAGCCACTGCAGGTAGTCCAACCGGTCGATGAGGCCGCGCAGATCACCGATACCGGAGCCGGTCGAATCCCCGAAGGCTCGCAGCAACACCTCGTAGAAGACGGCGGTCTTATGCCAGTTCGGATCCTCGGTGAGGCCGGGGCGGCCAAGCTCCCCAAAGGGCAGGCGGGCGGGGGGAAGATTAATCGTCATAGCACCCTCACAGACATGATATGGGCGAGTGCGCCGTGCGGATCCAGGCGGACGAACGGCCGCTCATTCCACTGGTAGACCTCGTCGTTGAGCTCATCGGTGACCTCGATGACCGGGGCGCCGCCCCGGAAGGTGGCGCCAAGGGCTGCGAGGTCAAGATCGATGAGAGCATCGTGGGTGGCAAACGGGTCGAGGTTGATGACGACAATGACGGTGTCCTCCGCGCCCTCGGAGGCCCGCGAGCGCTTGGAGAAGCACAGGATCTTATCCGAGGTGGTCGGGTGGATGGTGATGTTGCGCAGCCGGCGCAGGGCGAGGTGGCGGCCGCGAATCTCGTTGAGCTTGGTGAGCAGCTGCGCCATCGGCGCTCCGAGGGAGAAGTCGCGCGACTTGTACTCGTACTTCTCGTTGTCGATCTGCTCCTCCGCGCCCGGCCGAGGAATGTTCTCCGAGAGCTCATAGCCGGAGTAGATGCCCCAGGTGGGCGAGCCGGTGGCCGCGAGCACGGCTCGCAGCGCGAAGGCCGGAACCCCGCCCCGGGTCATGAACGGGGTGAGAATATCGTGCGTTGTCGGCCAGAAGGCCGGCCGGATCCGGTGATCTGACTCAAAGGCCAGCTCGCGCAGATAATCCTCGATCTCGCCCTTCTCATTGCGCCAGGCGAAGTAGGTGTAGGACTGGTGGAAGCCAATCGCGCCCAGCGTCTGCATCATCGGCGGGCGGGTAAACGCCTCGGCGAGGAAGATGACGTGCGGGTGGTGGGTGCGGAAATGGGCGAGTAGGCGGTGCCAGAACGGCAGCGGCTTCGTGTGCGGATTGTCGATCCTGAAGATCGTCACCCCGTGGTTCACCCACAGCTCGAGCATGTCCCGGATGGCGAGGTAGATGCCCTCGGGATCATTGTCGAAGTTGAGCGGATAGATGTCCTGATACTTCTTCGGCGGATTCTCCGCGTAGGCAATCGAGCCATCGGCGCGGGTGGTGAACCAGTCGGGATGCTCGGCTACCCAGGGATGATCCGGGGAGCACTGTAGCGCAATATCGAGCGCCACCTCCATGCCCAACTCTTCGGCCCGCTCCACGAAGCGGTCAAAATCCTCAAAGGTTCCTAGATCGGCGTGAATGGCCTCGTGTCCACCATCGGCCGCGCCAATGCCGTAGGGGGAGCCGGGATCGCCGGGCTCGGCCACCAGGGTGTTGTTCTTGCCCTTGCGGTTCGTCGAGCCGATCGGGTGAATCGGGGTGAGGTAGATGACGTCAAAGCCCATCTCCGCCACCCGATCCAGCTCCGCGCGGGCCGTCTCCAGGGTGCCGGAGACCCACGAGCCATCCTCGCGCTGGAAGCAGCCGGTCGAGCGCGGGAACAGTTCATACCAGGAGCCCACGAGGGCGCGCTCGCGATCCACATTGACGAGATAGGAGGCCGAGTAGGTCACCATGTCCCGCAGCGGGAACATGGCCAGGGCGGCCTGGACGGCGGGCGAGGTGCCGACGGCGAAGAGCTCGGCGGGGGGCGTCCGCTTCTTCTTCATCTTTGTCACGGCCTCGCGAAGCGTGGCCCGCTGCTCCGAGCCTCGCGGCATCTTCTTCATGGCCCGGGTGAGGACGTTAACGCCCTCGTCAATCATGAGGCGAGAGTCCACATCGGCCTCAATCTTCAGCCCGGCATCGTGCTTCCACGTCGAGTAGGGATCCGACCACGATTCGACATGGAAGGACCACTGGCCTTCCCGGTCCGGGGTCAGCCAGCCCTCGTAACGGTCCAGGCCCGGCCAAATATCGACCATGCGGACGCGCTCGTGCTCCCGGCCCTCCGGGTCGGTGAGCACCGCCTCAACGCTCCACGCGTCATGCCCCTCCCGGAAGCATGTGGCGCGCACCGGGAAGGCCTCCATGACGGTACCCTTGACCGGCCACCTGCCGTCTTCCAGCACCGGAGAGACCTCGGTGATGGGAATCCGGCCAACGGGCGCAAATGGCGCACGCTCGGGGCGCTTGGGCAGCGCCGGCTTCGGCGTGCGGCCCTTTTCGGGGGACTTCGAACTGCGGGGGCGAGAGCTAGGAGTGGTCACACCCCCAGCCTAGCCCGAGTGGGAGCTCAACCACGATCTTTCTCGTCCGTTTTGAGGCTTGAAGGAGGTCCGTGACCATCCTTTGTCCGGGCAGCGGACCCAAAGTCCTGTCCTGCAGCGATCTGGAACGGTGGCAAGAGACGACACCGCTCCCGCCGCGGTTAGCTGGGGCCCGCTAGGGTTCGGCCGGGGCTTGCGCGCACTGCGAGACGGCGGACAGCACACGAGTCCGATCGGCCTCGGGAATCTGGGCGGTGCCATCCCCACCCTGGATTGCCCTCACCGTCTCCTCGCTGAGCTCGTCGTAGGTGGCATTGGTGATGCACGCGAAGTAGGAGTCTATCTCGTCCTCGGTCAGCCCGGCCGCGGTGAGGTCCTCGCGGGGCACGACCGCCACGACAAGATCCTCCAGGCCTTGGCGAAACTCCGCTCGCCCCTCCTCGCCGCGCTCGGTCCGCCCGTCGTCCCCGGGATCGCCGCCCGGGGAGGAGCTCTCAGCGGGGGCATTCGTGGCCGGGGCGCTCGCGGAATCCGCAGCTCCCTCATCGGCCGGGGGCGTGGTGGGCGAGCAGGCGGCCAGTGCGCAGATGAGTGCGCCAAGCGCGAGCGGAAAACGTGGGCGTGTCATGTCTCCTCCACTCTCATCGTAGGACAGCCCACACTCGAGCGAACCGCGGCCGCACACGTGGGCAGCCGAACACGTCAATGACACGGCGTGGCGGATGCGGGTGGGCACGTGGGCGGCACGTCTGGAACCCGGGGTTGATGCAGCATCACGTGGCATCGCGCAGCAACACGCGGCATCAGGTGGCGGCGCCGTCGGCAGGCGGCCGCGGGACCTGACAGCCTAGGGCGTGAAGCTGGACAAGCAGTCCGCGCTGGTCTCGTTGGAGGCCGTCATCTCCTCCTCCGATAGGGATCCTCCTGGCCGCTGACCCCATCGACGATGGCCTGGACGTTCTCCGCCGAGAACGTCTCCTCAAGATCATCGACCATGCATGCGTCCGCCTGGTTGATCATCTCTTCATCGTCCTCGATGCTGGATAGATCCATGCCGCTCAGCTTCTCATCCATGGTCTGCTTGACGCCCTCAAGGACCTCGTCCTTCGACGGTTTTCGGCTCCGCCGCAGCCGGCGAGGCCAAAGGTCATCGCAATCAAGGCGGTCATGACGGCGGTCTTCGTCATCTTCTTCATGGCAGTCCTCTTTCAGTGGTAGATGAGGAAGAGTGTCATGAAGTGGGGAAAGACACCCGATGATTGACCAGATTGCCCCGAGCTCCGAGCGCGCTTGTGCGACCAGGAGTTTTCCCTTCACGCCGGGAGAGCGTGCAGCCCACCTGGTGGATCTGGGCGGCCCGGTCACCGGGTGCGGGGAATCGGGCGAGGCCGCGAAACAGATCCGGTCTGCGCGGGTGGCCGTGGCAATGTTGCCTCGGGACGCCCGGTTCTAGCGCGGATATGGGTTAGCCCCCGCCGTGGCGAGGGCTCACATGATCGCGCAAGGCGAGCTCGGACAGTGACGCGTCCTAGAGGTAGGTCATGGACATGGCCTCGTGGACCTCGCGCAGGGTGTCGGCCGCCTGGTCGCGAGCGCGCTCAATGCCGCGGGCGAGAGCATTGTCGATGATCGCGGGATCGGCCTCGATCTCGGTGCGACGGGCGCGAATCGGCGCGAACATCTCATTGACGGCCTCGGTGACCTGCGCCTTGAGGGTGCCCGCCCCACCGTTGCCGATATCCTCGGCCACGGCATTCGGATCGCGACCGGTGGCGAGGGCGAGAATCTCGAGCAGGTTGGCAACCTCGGGGCGGTGGGCCGGATCGTAGGTGATGTGCCGCTCGGAGTCGGTGACCGCCTTCTTCAGGCGCTTGGCCGTCTCGTCGGGGGTCATGGCGATTTCGATGGTGTTGCCGCGCGACTTGCTCATCTTCTGCCCGTCGGTGCCGAGCAGGGACGGGGTTTCGGACAGGAGAGCCTGGGGGCGCGGGAACACCGGACGCTTGGCTCCCTTGGGCCGGCCGTAGCGCTTGTCGAAGCGCTGGGCGACCACCCGGGTCTGCTCGAGGTGGGGGAGCTGGTCCTTGCCCACGGGCACGATGTTGGCCTTGCAGAAGAGAATGTCGGCCGCCTGGTGCACGGGATAGGTGAGCAGCAGGCCGGACATGGGTCGGCCGCCGGAGGCCTCGTATTCGGACTTCACCGTGGGATTGCGCCGCAGCTCGGCGTCGGTGACGAGGGAGAGGAAGGGCAGCATGAGCTCGTTGAGCTCGGGAATCTGCGAATGCGGGAAAATCGTCGCGGTCTCGGGGTCAATACCCACGGCGAGATAGTCGGTGGCCAGGCCCCGCACCCGGTCTTGCATTTCCCCCACCGAATCCCGGTCGGTGATGACCTGGTAGTCGGCGATAACGAGCCAGGAGTCAACCCCCGCTTCCTGCAGGGCCACGCGGTTCTTGAGCGAACCAAAGTAGTGGCCCAGGTGCAGTCGGCCGGTG
The DNA here is from genome assembly GCA_030537635.1 of Flaviflexus sp. Classification (GTDB taxonomy): domain Bacteria; phylum Actinomycetota; class Actinomycetes; order Actinomycetales; family Actinomycetaceae; genus Flaviflexus. The sequence continues at coordinate 147,702 of JAUNVM010000001.1, forward strand.
GGGCGATCGCCGGTGAGCATACGGAAGCGCGACGCATCCTCGGCGATGGCCTCCTTGACCTCGGCGCTGATCTCCTCGGCGCGGCGCAGCGAGGCAGCGTCCATGGACGACTCCAGGTTGACGGTCTCAGACATAGTCTCTTCGTCTCTCTTGACTCAAGGGGCAGATGCCCTCACATTGTAGAACTTTCGTGCCGCCTGCTCGACGTGCGCTCAATCATCCGGTGGATGCCCCCGTCATTCGCGCCCCAAACGCGCCGTCCTCCGTGGGTCTCAAAGGAGGGGAGGGGCGAGCTAGACCGCCTGCGGGCTCGCGAAGTACAGCCGCATCGACTGGGCGGGCACGGTGAGGAGCTCGCCGGGATTCGCGGTGTGTAGCCCCATGCCGGGGCGGGGGTGGGAGGAATCCCAGGCGAGGTCCCAGGGCAGGTGCCGCCCGGCGGGCAGGCTCACTTCGACGTCGCCGAGCGAGCCGTTGATGATGAGGAGGGCGTCGGTGTCAAAGCCGCGCCCCGAGCGCAGCATCTGGATGACTCGGTGGCCGGAATCGAACCACTTCCAGGCCGGCATGTTCTCCCCGCTCGGATCGCACCACATGAGATCCGGCAGGTTGTCGTCGTCACGCGGGGTGCCGGTGAAGAAGGAGGTGGGCCGCAGCACCGAATGCTGGGCGCGCAGGTGGAGCAGATAGGCGAGCGTGGCCCGCAGGTCCTCCTGCCAGGGCTCGACATCGAAGTTGATCCACGAGATGTCATTGTCCTGGCAGTAGGCATTGTTATTGCCGCCCTGGCTGCGCCCAATCTCGTCCCCGCCGGTGATCATTGGGGTGCCGGCCGCAAACACCAGCGTTCCCATCATGTTCCGAATCGAGCGGCCCCGCGCTTCGCTGAGCGCCTCGTCCGGCCCCTCGGTGCCGTGATTCCAGGAGCGGTTGTCATCCGTGCCGTCGCGCGAATCTTCGAGATTGGCCTCGTTGTGCTTGTGGTTGTAGGTGACGAGATCGGCGAGGGTGAAGCCGTCGTGGGCGGTCACCAGGTTGATCGAGGAGTGGGTGCCCCGCCCGCCGGGCAGGCGCCCCTGGGAGAACAGGTCGGCCGAGCCGGACAGCCGGGTGGCGATTTCGCGCAGATCCCCGGGCCGCTCCCCAGCCCTCATGCGCGCCTGGTCGATGAGCCAAAATTGGCGGACGGCGCCCCGGAAGCGATCGTTCCAGTCCGCGGTCGGGGCGAGGAACTGACCGGTGCGCCAGCCATTGGGGCCCAGATCCCACGGCTCGTTGATCATCTTGCGGGCCGAGAGCACCGGGTCGGTGGTGAGAGCCACGTAGAAGGGGTGGGAGGGATTGAACTCGGCGCCCTGCCGGCCCAGCGTCACCGCAAGATCGAAGCGGAAGCCGTCAATGCCAATCTCCTCGGCCCAGTAGCGCAGCGAATCCAGGGTCATCTGAATGACCCGGCGGCGCCGGAAGTCCAGCGAGTTTCCGCAGCCCGTCACGTCCATGAAGTGCACGGGATGAGAGGGCGTGTGCAGATAGTAGGTGGTGGCATCCAGGCCCCGCCAGGACAGGGTGGGCCCGTCAATACCGCCCTCGCACGTGTGGTTGTATACGACGTCGAGGATGACTTCGATGCCGGCCTCGTGGAGGAGATGCACCATGCCCTTGACTTCGGCAAGCACGGCGGTCGGGCCGGCCTGCCGGGCAGCCTCGGTGGCGTAGGCGGGCTCGGGGGCGAAAAAGCCGAGCGTGTTATAGCCCCAGTAGTTCGTCAGGCCCTTCTCGGTGAGGAACGGTTCGGACAGCTTAGCGTGAATCGGTAGCAGCTCCACGGCCGTGACCCCGAGCGAGGTGAGGTAGTTGATTGTCGCCGGGTGGGCGAGGCCCGCATAGGTGCCGCGCAGATGCTCGGGCACCCCCGGCATCCGCATCGTCAATCCCCGCACGTGGGTTTCGTAAATGACGGTGCGATCCCACGGCGTATTCGGATGGCACGGCGCCTCTCCAACCGGCTCGGTCACCACCGAATGCGGCACGTGAGCGGCCGAATCCAGCTCGCAGCGCTCCCGGGGAGTGAGGGGCTGAAGATCATCATCAACTCGGTGGGAAAACACCTCTGGGGCGAGTGTCATCTCGCCGACGATGCCCTTGGCATAGGGGTCAACGAGGAGCTTGTTCGGGTTGTAGCGCAGGCCGGAATGCGGATCCCACCGGCCGTGCGCGCGAAAACCGTAGCGCTGCCCGGGCCGAATCCCGGGAATGAAGCCGTGCCAGATGCCCTCGTTGGGTCCGAGGAGATGAACGCGGCGCTCGCGAATCTCGCCACCGTCAATATCGATGGCGCAGAACTCGACGGCGGAGGCCAGTCCTGCCACCACCGCTACGTCAATGCCGTCACCGTGCACGGTCACACCCAGGCGGTGATAGCTTGTGCGCGAAGGCTCGGCGTACATGTCACTGCGATTCATCACGCCCCTATTGTGGCAAGAACGAGCAAGTTTGCGGGCATGGGTGGGGACATGACATTGCCCACCTTGGCCCGCCCCGCCGCCGCCTGGACCTTTCCCAAGCGGACAAGGAGTGGCAAGGTATGGGACATGAGGATTGTTGTGTGCGTGAAACGAGTTCCAGACGCACAGGCGGAACGCCGCTTCGATGAGGATGGTTTCCTCATCCGCGGCGATGACGATGTGCTCAACGAACTAGACGAAAACGCGGTGCAGGCCGCCGTCGATCTGAAAGACGCCTCCGGCGAGGATGGCGAGATCATCGCCCTCACCATGGGACCGGAAGACGCGATTGACGTGCTGCGCCGCTCCCTAGCCCTTGGTGCCGACCGGGCCATTCATGTGTGCGATGAGCGGGCCGCCGGCTCCGACGTGCTCGGCACCGCCAAGGTGCTAGCCGCCGCCGTGCGCCGCATCGAGGCCGACTCCGGCCCGGTGGATCTCGTCCTCGCCGGCCTGTCCGCCCTCGACGGCATGACCACCGCCGTTCCGTCCGCCCTCGCCGTGCTGCTCGACCTGCCCAGCCTCGTGCGCGCCCGCCACGTCGAGCTCGAGGGTTCCACCGTCCGCATCGAGCGCCAGATGGGAGCCTACGAGGAGGTGCTCGAGGCCGAGCTGCCCCTCGTCCTGTCGGTCACCGACCAGGCCAACGAGGTCAAGTACCCGAACTTCAAGGCGATCATGGCGGCGAAGAAGAAGCCGATCGAGGAGATCGACCTCGACGATCTCAACATCACCGAACAGGTGGGCGCCGCCGGTGCCGGAGCCAAGGTCGTGGCCGCCCAGCCGCGCCCCGCCAAGGAGGCCGGCGAGATCGTCACCGAGAACGGTGCCGCCCGCCTCGCCCAGTACATCAATGAGGTGATCTCATGAGCCTGTCCACCGCCCTCGTCCTGTCCCGCCACGATGGCACCATGCCCTCGGAATCCTCGCGGGAGATGATCACCGCCGGAGACCTGCTCGCCGATCAGGTTGTGGTTGCCACCTTTGACACTCCGCCCGCCGAGCAGTTCGCCGCCTTCGGGGCCACCGAGATTCTCGCCTGCGACACGGCCGAGCTCGGCGACATTAACGTGGAGGATGCCGGGGTGTGGGCCGCGCTCGCGGTCGCCGCGGCACGTCAGGTCAATCCGGATGTCATCATTCTTGGCTCCACCCACCTCGGCAAAGAGATTGCCGCCCAGATCGGCATGATCCTTGATTCTGGCGTCGTCACCGACGCCGACGGGGTGAGCGTTGAGGATGGCCGCTTGAGTATTGAAAAGGCCGTCTTCTCCGGCACCTGGGCCACCCGCCCCACCGTCATTCGCGGCATTCCTGTCGTCGCCCTGCGCCCCACCGCGATCAAGGCCCGCGAGCGGGAGGCGCAGGCAGTTCCGGTCTCCCCGCTCAGCATCGAGGTTCCCGAGCGCTCCAAGCGCACCCGTCTCGTTCAGCGCCAGCGCCACGGCGGCGGCGGGGCCGCCCTGTCCGAGGCCCAGGTCGTCGTGTGCGGCGGTCGTGGCATGGATGGGGATTTCACCCTCGCCTACCAGCTTGCCGAAAAGCTCGGTGGCGTCGTGGGCGCCACCCGCGTGGCGTGCGATGAGGGGTGGATTGATCACTCCGTTCAGATCGGCCAGACTGGCGAGACGGTGGCCCCCACCCTCTACATCGGCCTTGGCGTTTCCGGCGCCATCCACCACACGACCGGCATGGCGGCCTCGCAGCACATCGCGGTGATCTGCGATGACGAGGATGCCCCGATCTTTGGCCTCGCCGACATCGGCGTGGTGGGCGATCTCAACACGATCGTCCCGGAGCTTCTCGAGCTGCTCTAGGTCAGCGGGGACAGTCCTTGATCTACCTTGACCACGCCGCCACCTCCCCGCTCCGTCCGGAAGCGGCGGAGGCCTGGCAGCGTGCCCAACGTCCCGGCAATGCCTCAGCGGTGCACGCCGCCGGGCGGGCCGCCCGCGCCATTCTCGAGGACGCGCGGGAGAAGATTGCCGGCCTCATGGCGGTGGATCCCGCCGAGGTCATCTTCACCTCCGGGGGAACCGAGGCCGATAATCTCGCGGTTGCCGGACTCGCCTCCGCCGGTCCCCTCATCATCTCCGCCGTTGAGCATCCCGCCGTGCGCGAGGCGGCAGCGCTGGCCAAGGCCAGGGGAGCACAGATCATCACCGCCCCGGTGACCTCGCAGGGTACCGTCGACCTGCCCGCCCTCGAAGAGCTCATTGAGACCCGCCGCCCGGCCGGAATCTCGGTCATGGCGGTCAACAACGAGACCGGCATCATCCAGCCGCTGGAGCAGATCCACGAGCTGGCCGGCGAGGGCCGGGGAGCGGAGGCCACCGGTGGGCGGATCTGGTTGCACAGCGACGCCGTTCAGGGCGCCGGCCGAATCGAGCTTCCCGACGGCTTTGCCTACTCGATCACCGGGCACAAGCTGGGTGCCCCGGTTGGCACCGGAGCCCTGTTGTGCGCCCGCGACTTCCCGCTGACCCCGCTTGAGGCCGGGGGCGGGCAGGAGCGCGGCATCCGCTCCGGCACCCTCAACGTGGCCGGGGCGGCTGCCCTGGCAGCGGCCCTCGAGGCTCACCTGGTTGAGCGGGAGGAAGCCTCGGCTGCCATGGAGCGCCAGCGCGAGCAGATCTTCGCCGCCTGCGCCGCGGTGGGCGGATATCCCTCCGGCGGGGCGGATGCCCCACGCGCCGCCCACATTGCCCACGTCATCTTCCCGGGTGCGGACCCGGAGGCCCTCATGTTTGCCCTGGACTCGGCCGGCGTGTGCGCCTCGGCTGGATCGGCCTGCTCGGCCGGCGTCTACCGCCCCTCGGCGGCCCTGGTGGCCATGGGCGAGGAGGAAGCCTGCGCCATCCGTTTCTCCCTGGCGCCCCAGACCACCGATGACGAGGTGGCTCGAGCGGTCGATGTGATCGGCCGGTGCGTGGAACTCGCGCGAGGGGTCGCGTGAGGGTCCTCGCCGCCATGTCCGGGGGCGTCGATTCGGCCGTGGCGGCCGCCCGGGCCGTCGAGGCCGGCCATGATGTGGTCGGCGTGCACATGGCGTTGAGCAAGAGCCCGGCCCAGCATCGCAGCGGCTCGCGCGGCTGCTGCTCGGTTGAGGACAGTTACGATGCTCGGCGCGTGGCCGATAAGCTCGGCATTCCCTTCTACGTGTGGGACCTCTCGGAGAGCTTCGAGGAGACCGTCATCGACGACTTCCTCGCAGAATACTCCGCCGGGCGCACCCCCAATCCCTGCGTGCGGTGCAATGAGCACGTGAAGTTCAAGGCGCTGCTCAAGCGCGGCATGGCCCTTGGCTTCGATGCCGTCGCCACCGGCCACTACGCCCAGCTCAAGCATGCCGAACATCTCGAATTGCACCGCGCCGCCAATGGGCCGAAGGATCAGTCGTATGTGCTGGCCGTCATGGGCCCCGGCGTGCTCTCTCAGGTGCTCTTCCCGCTCGGGGACATTCCCACGAAGGAAGAAGTGCGCACCGAGGCTGCGGCGCGCGGGCTCGGGGTGTCCCTCAAGCCGGACTCCTACGATATTTGCTTCATTGCTGACGGGGACACGAGAGGCTTTCTGCGAGAGCGGCTCGGTGCACAATCCGGCCCCATTGTCGACGGTTCCGGCACCGTCATCGGCGAGCATGAGGGAGCCTACGGCTTCACCATCGGCCAGCGTCGCGGCCTCGGGCTGAAGATCCCGGCGGCGGACGGGCGGCCGCGCTTCGTCACCCGCATTGACATTCCCACCAATACCGTTGTGGTTGGCCCCGCCGAGGAACTCGATGTCACCGAGATCACCACGGCCGATCCCGTGTGGCTCGCCCCGGACCGAGATCCGGCAGATGAGCTCGAAGTTGGGGTGCAGGTGCGCGCCCACGGCCGCGAAATCCCCGCCACCATCCGCCGCGAGAATGACCGGATCAAGGTGCATCTGGCCGAGCCGCTGCGCGGTCTTGCCCCCGGCCAGTCCGTCGTCTTTTACGAGGGCACCCGCGTGCTCGGCCAGGCCACCTGCGAGGCCTCCGGGCGGTAGCCGCGCCGACCACGCTGAGCCGATTCAACCGACCGCATTCGAGCCTTGGCCTGCCCCGGTAAGCAAATCCCGGAAGCTCCGGAAAGCCCAGATACTCACGTGCCGTCCGCCGGCGGTTGCCTCGGGCATGAGAGCATCGAGGAGAGGAATGGAGACGTCATGACATTGATGAACCTGCCGCTGGCCCGCTTTGCGCACGATATGGACACGGAGGGGCGCCGCGACCCAGACCTGGCTGAGCGCCTGGCCCGGTCCCTCGTTGTCGTAGTGCGCGGCGAATCTGTGGCCGCCACCGACCGGCTCACCCTCGTCTCCGCCGCCGACCTGCCGGATCTACCCCCGTCGTATCTCGGCACCCACGAGGGGCAGACGTATGCGAGCGTGCGAGCCGAGCAGGTTGCCCGGATCGGGGCAGCCGAGCTGCTCGAGGGCCTACGCATGAGGGACTTCAGGCAGATCGGCACCGAGCTCAGCGATCTGGAATCCGGTCTGGCCACGAGCGCCCTCGCGCTTGCCGCATGGCAGGCCAGCACGGGTTTTTGTGCGAGCTGCTCGGGAAAGCTTGCCCTGCGCGCCGGCGGCTGGGAAGGGGTGTGCGAATCCTGCGGCGCCATCACCTACCCGCGTACCGATCCCTGCGTCATCATGGCGATCCGCGACCGGGCCGGCCGCATCCTTCTCGGCCGCAATGCCGCGTGGCCGCAGGGCCGCTACTCTGTCATCGCCGGCTTCATTGAGGCCGGGGAGAGCCTCGAGCACGCCGTGCGCCGGGAGGTGCGCGAAGAAACCGGAATCGAGGTGGGGGAGGTTGCCTATCGGGGGAGCCAGGCCTGGCCCTTCCCGCGCTCGCTCATGGCGGGGTATGCCGGGTGGACCGAGGACACCGAGGCGAACATCGACGTCGACGGGGTGGAAATGGTTGATGCCCGGTTCTTTGCGCGAGACGAACTCGACGACCTGGTTGCGCGCGGCGAGATCGCCATTCCCCGCCCCACCTCCATCGCCCGCGCCCTCATTGACGAATGGGCGGCGGAAGCCCCGAGCTTAAGGTAGCTCCTAACGCGGCTCCGGGTTCAGTGCCAACCGGCAGTGCCGCAGCGGGGATGTCCCCGATGCCGATGAGGGGCGGTTCGTGCCCCGGAGGGGCCGGGCGGAAACAATCGTCATAGGCACGTGCCACACTGGGGGAGGAGGTAAGCGATGGACGATCTACTGGATGCTCTTGACCCGGATCAGCGCGAGGTGGCCCTGCACCCGCGCGGACCCATGGTGGTGCGGGCCGGTGCCGGCACCGGCAAAACCCGCGCCATCACCTACCGCATTGCCTACGGCGTGAAGACCGGGGCCTATCATCCGCACAACGTTCTCGCGGTCACCTTCACCCAGCGCGCGGCCGGAGAAATGCGCTCGCGGCTGCGCGACCTTGGCATCCCCTCCGTCCAGGCGCACACCTTCCACGCGGCGGCGCGTCGCCAGCTGCACTACTTCTGGCCGCATGCGGTCGGCGGGGTCTTCCCCCAGCTCCAAGAGCACAAGGCCCCGCTCGTCTCCCAGGCGGCCGCCTCCCTGGGCATGCGCCTGGACCGGGCCTCGCTGCGCGATCTGTCCTCCGAAATCGAATGGGCCAAGGTCGGGCTTATTTCCATCGACGAGTATCCCGAGCGGGCCCGGGCCGCCGGCCGCCTCGATGTTGGCGGGCAGACCCCCGAGAACGTGGGCAAGCTGCTCGCCGCCTACGAGGAGGCCAAATCGGCCCGCGGCGTCATCGACTTTGAGGACATGCTCCTCATCCTCAATGGCATCCTCGTCGAGCGCCCCGATATCGCCGCCCAGATTCGCCACCAGTACCGCTACTTCGTCGTTGACGAGTATCAGGACGTGTCCCCGCTCCAGCAGCGCCTACTCGAGCTGTGGCTCGGCGAGCGCAATGATCTCTGCGTCGTCGGCGACGTCTCCCAGACCATCTACTCCTTCACCGGCGCTAATCCACGCTACCTGCGGGATTTCCACCGCAGGTTCAAGGGGGCCCGCGAGGTCCATCTCGTCCGCGACTATCGCTCCACTCCGCAGGTGGTTGACCTCGCCAATCGGGTCATCGAGCCGGGTCGGTTGCCCGGTTCGGTCAAGCTCACCGCGCAGCGCCCCTCCGGTCCCGCGGTGGGCTACACGGATTACGACGATGATGAATCGGAGGCCGCTGGAATTGCCAAGAAGATCGCCCGGCTGGCCGGCAAGGGCACCGCGCTGTCCGAGATCGCCGTCCTCGTGCGCACCAACTCCCAAATCCAGGAATTCGAGCAGGCCCTCGGTTCGGCCGGGATCTCCTTCACCATTCGCGGCGGTGAGCGCTTCTTCCAGCGCACCGAAATCCGCGAGGCGATGGTTGCTTTCCGGTCGATGGCGAGATCGGGAGTGGAAGACACCCTGACCGGCGCGGTCACCACGATCCTCGGCCAGCTGGGCTGGGAGGCCACCGCCCCCGGCGCCCCCGGCGCGCGGCGGGAACGCTGGGAGGCACTCAATGCGCTGGTCGCCCTCGCCGAGGACATGGAAGAGGCTCGGGGAGCGGATCTAACCGAGTTCGTGGCTGAGCTTGAAGAGCGCGCCTCCCTTGCGCATACCCCCACCGTGGAGGGGGTCACGCTAGCCTCCCTGCACGCCGCGAAGGGCCTGGAGTGGGACGCGGTCTTTCTCGCCGGCCTCTCCGAGGGTCTCATGCCGATCTCACACGCCGAGGGAGCCGAGGCCATCGAGGAGGAGCGCCGGCTCCTCTATGTTGGCATCACCCGCGCCCGGGAGGTCCTCGAGCTGTCCTATGCTAAGTCGCGCCGCGCCTCGGGCCGTTCGAATCGGCGCCCCACGCGTTTTCTCGATGGGATGTGGCCAAGCACCGAGAAGATCTCGAGGGCCACGGCGACCCGGCGCCGCTCCAAGGAGGCCCACCGGCGCTTTGCCGAGCAGCATCCCGAGGATCAGGGGATCTTCAATGACCTGCGTGCTTGGCGCACCGCCCAGGCGGCCGATGAACGGCGGCCGGCCTACCAGGTGCTCACCGATGTCGTCCTCATGAATATCGCGGTCCAAAAGCCCGCCGATCTCCACGAGCTCGGCCGGGTCAAGGGTATCGGCATGACGAAGCTCGATCGCTACGGCCAGGCCATCCTCGACGTGCTTGCCTCTCGCCACTCCTAGTCCGCACGGTTAGCGCCCTCGGTGTGCTCGCCTGCTGCCTCACCGCCGATCTGGCATCCGCATTCCCCGTGCACGGACACCTCCGTTACCCTCGGCCATCCGGGCGGCGGGGGAAGGTGAAGCTGGGAGGCCATGAGCCGGGGATATGGGTGGGTGGCGAGCTCGATGATTTCCGAACACGCCCACGCCGCCGAGATGAGCGCCGCGGTGCTGTCGGGCTCGATTCCCGGCAGCCGGGTTGCCTGGGTGTGCAGGAACGGCCAGGAGGGATCGGCGTCGCGCCGGTGAAAGTCCAGACAGTTATGGCAGGGGCCGCCGGGAAAGAAGAACGGGCCGATGGTGATGTCGGATTCTCCGATGACGATGGGCAGGTAGGGCTCGTCCTCGGCGAGGCATTCGGCGGCGAGTGCGCGCGGGATGATCCGGGAGGACACGCTGAGGGTGATCCGCCGGGAGGGCTGGCCGCCGCCGCGCAGCCGGGGCCGGAGCACTTGGTCAATGGGCTCGCCGATGTGGGTGGCGCCCAACCAGCGACTCTGCGATCCGGTGAGCGGATGACGGTCCTCGATCTGCACGGCGCCAATCCCCTCGGCATCCAGGAGCAGGGCGCACACCGAACCGATGAGCCCGGCGCCGAGAATCCGCACCCCGATCTCGGCCCGGGCGGACGGATCAACCTCGCCGGCCCGGCTCGCGGCCGCGAATTCACAGGGTGCCATGCGGGCGGGATGGGTGTCGGTGACGGCGAGCCCGGTGTCGGCCACCCACTGGAAAATCTTCTTGGCTCGGGAAGCATCCACCCCCGCCCCGCGCGCCCAGGCGAGCACGTCGGTGAGGGTGCAGGGACGCGAGAGGAGACCGAGGAGGGGAACCTCGGCCGGGTACAAACCATCGAGCACCGCCGAACGCGCCTCATCAAATCCGAGCTGAATGGATTCGTTGTCGCGCCAGAACAGGCCAAGGCCGAAAGGGAGATGCATGGCGGTAGGCTACGCGAGCCCTGCCGAGGGTACTTTTAGTTATCCACAGGGGGACGCAGGCTCTCGCCTGCGGACTACCGCTCGGTGTCCTTGTCATCCTCCGGGTCGCGTTCGCCGGGGGAGGGCTCGTGCGGACCCTCGGGGGCTCTGCCAGCATCCTCCGCCGCAAAGATGTCGGCGATGAGGGAGTCGATTTCGGATTCGAGCTCGCTGTCGGATTCCTCGAGGTGATCGGTGGGATTGTCGAGGTCGTCAGAATCGGGTAGCAGATCGGGATGCGACCACAGGTGATCGCGTTCGGCCATGCCCTTCTCGCCGGCGCGGCGCCAGAACTCAGCCGCCTCGCGCACCCGGCGCGGAGTGAGCTCGAGACCGACGAGATTACCGAACGTGGTTTCGGCCGGCGAGCCGGTGGCCCGGCGGCGAATAAACATCTCGGAGAGGCGGGCCGCTTCGGGCAGGTGATCGGCCACGGCGGCCTCGGTGACCACGCTGACCCAGCCCTCGATGAGGGCGAGGATGGTCTCCAGCTGCGTGAGAACTGCCTCCTGTGCCTCGGTGGGGGCGGGGGAGAAGACGTCGGTGAGGTCGAGGTCAGGGGCCTCGGACATGTGGGCAATGTCGATACCGCGGATCTGCTCTTCGACCGCGTCCATGTCGATCCGGATATCGCGGGCCCAGGCGGCCACCGTGTCCAGCAGATAGGCGCGCAGCCAGGAGTGGTGGGCGAAGAGGCGCGCGTGGGCCTGCTCGCGCACGGCCACGTAGAGGGCCACTTCGGACAGGTCGACCTCGAGGTCCTCGCCGAAGTCGGCGATGTTGGTGGGCACGAGGGCGGCGGTGGCGCCCTCGACAAGGGGTAGGCCGATGTCGGTGGAGCCCAGGCAGTGCTGGGCGAGGTCGGCGAGCGCCGCCCCGTATTGCATACCGGCCACAGATGCCATCATTCGCATCATCATCTGGCTGGCCTGGCCCGACATGAGGCCGCGCAGTTCCTCGGGCAGCTGGCTGATCTGCTGCTGCATGGCCGAGGAGAAGGCGTGGCCGAGATTTGCGGCAACCGGCTCGGTGAGGCGGCGGAAGGTGGATTGGGCGTGAGCGACCCAGTCGAGTCGGGTCCAAGCCTGCAGGGGGCCGTAGACGGGCTCGACCGCGGTGACGGAATCGAGCCACATGCTCGCCAGGGTGAGCCGGTCCTTCGCCTCGGCGGCCTCCCCATTGGTCAGCTGATCGGCCCCGGAGCGGGTGAGGGTTTCGCGGGCAACGCGCTCGGCCAGAGTCCAATCGACGGGTCCGTCCGGATCACCGGCGAGCATGGAGCGCAGCTGGTTCAAGACCATGCCAAAATCGGGTGCCCCGGCCCCGGTGGGGAGCATACCCATGGCGGAGGGATCGAATCCCTGCTCCTCCATCGACTTGATGATGTTCTCGGCCGCCTCGTTGCCGAGCACAGCGCGCAACATGGCCTTCCACTGCTCGTTGTCCGGTCCCTCAGTCATGGCCCTCCTTCATTACCATCCACATTACTGCCCGGCGCTGAAGGCCACTACTCAACCCGCTGACGGCGAAACGCCACTCAGGTAGCGGGGCAAGTCGTGGCATGATGGTCAGCGTGACATCCCGAACCAATCCGCCCGATCCCCGCGTCTTCGCCGGGACCGTGGCCTTCACCGCCCTGGCCGCGCTGCTGTCCTGGCAGTCGTTCATGCCCACGGCTTATCTCTTCGAGACAACCGGGCCGGCCCTGCCGGTTTCGGGAACAACGCCGGCGGACTCGCCCGTCCAGCTCGTTGGCGATGCCCCGGTCTATCCGTCCAAGACCACCCTGCTCATGACGACTGTGTCCTCCTATGGAACGGCCGATGAGTCGGTGCGCGGAGCGCCCGCCGCCATGAGCCTCCTCGACGACACGAAGGACCTCTTCCCGGTGCGGGCCCTCTACCCGGAGGAGGTCACGGGGGAGGAGGTGCGCGAATTCAATGCCGTCCTCATGGAGAACTCCCAGTCCGATGCGGTGATGGCCGGATACGCTCAGGCCGGAATCACGGTCGATGTCGACCTCATCGTGGCCGGATTCTCCCCGGGCAGCAACGGCGAGGGAAAGATCAAGGAAGGCGACATCGTCACCGAGCTGAGCACCGAGGAGGCGGGCACCCTGCGCCCGCACACCTACTCCGAGCTGCGCGACTATCTCACCAAGGTGCCCGTCGGCGCCACCATCACCGTTACCGTCGACCGGAATGGGACGGAGAAAACGACGAGCTTTGCCACCATCGCCCCGCCCGAGGATGATGATCGGGGCGGTTCGCTGCTCGGCATCCTCGTCGCCATGGTCATCAAGGATGATTCACCGAGTGCCGATATCGAGATTGGCAACATTGGCGGTCCGTCTGCGGGCCAGATGTTTGCCCTGGAGATCTACGATCAGCTCACCGAGGGATCGCTCGGCGGAGACCACGTCATCGCCGGCACCGGCACCATCGATTCGCTCGGGACCGTGGGACCCATTGGTGGCATTGCGCATAAAATGAGAGGAGCAAGCGAGGCGGGGGCCGAATACTTCCTCGCCCCGGTCGCCAACTGCGACGAGGTGATCGGGCGGATCCCCGATGATCTCACCGTGATCTCCGTGGCCACCCTCGACGATTCCGTCCACGCCCTCGAAGAAATCAAGGCCGGCCGAGGCTCCTCCCTGCCCGGCTGCGAGGTCACCGACAACGCCAAATAACGCCTGCCAGCGCCCGCCCGGTAGGGGAGCGAAGGCCGCGCTGCGGTGAAGGTCGCGCAGCGGAGATGATGATTCCTCGCTGCGGGAATGATGGGCGGTGCCTGCCTAGTCTTCGAAGGTGGCGCTGAGCGCCGCGACCAGCCCGGGCACCGCGTCGGGAGATTCGATCACCGCATCCGGATCATCATTGCTCCGCGTCCGCATGGCGCACCAGGATTCTCCGCCGCGCATGACTCCGACGACCATGCGCACATCCTCGCGGTCCGGATGTTGGCTAAGGGCCTCGATCGCGGCGTGGGGATCTGTGGGAAGTGAGGCCTCGGCCTCGGGAGGAACGACAATTCGTTCGGCAACAATCGCCGCCCCGTCAACCTCATCGGGCCAGGCGAGCTGGGCGAGAAGCGCCTCGAGGGTGTCGGCCTGGGGGAGGCCCTCCTGTTCGACGGAGAAAATAACCTCGGAGTTCTGCTGAGCCTCGGCCACCACGTCCGCGGGAAGCTCACGGGCCAGCTCGGGATTGCGAGCCAGCGCCTCGGCGGCGCGGATAAGGGCGAAGATCCGCACGGGGCCATCCCAGCCCGACTGGGCGGCGAAGCGTTCAATATCAATGACGGCGTCGCGCACCGCCCGCTCTCGATCGTTCATGGACCCATGCTGTCAGATCCGCCCCACCCCGTCTATCGGCCCGCGCGCACCGTCGACGAGTACCCTCGCCGAGTCCCCACCGGACCATTCGGTGACGCCGGGGCGCTACGCCCGGCGCATAAGTCCATCACTTCGGCGGCAAAACCGGGCAGTGCGGGATGTGGGGCGGGAATGGTTGCTGTACGGTGGAGGGGAAAATGACCAGCCGATAGGAGAAGGCGTGACCACCTCTTCTTTCCCCAATCGTCCCTGGAAGTCCGGCCCCAGTGGGCCGGGGGCGGGGCGCCCCGGCGGGCGCGGTCGTCCCGGGGCGGCCGGCGGCGGGGCGTTTATCCCCACCGTCATCGTTCTCGCCGCCCTGCTCTTCCTCTTCGTCCTGCTGGCGAATGTGTGGACCGACGTTCTGTGGTACGACCAGCTAGGCGCCCTGCGGGTGTTCTGGACCCAGTGGGGAGCGGAGGTGATTGTCGGCGCGGTCTCGGCCCTCGTCCTTGCCATTGTTATCGCGGTCAACATGAAGATCGCCTACCCGAAGGACGGCATTCCGGAACCGACCGCCCTGCGCAACCGGTCGATGGACGCCTATCGGAAGGCGATTGCCTCCCACAAGAAGTTCATCTTCATCGGCATTCCCATCATCGTCGGCATTCTTTTCGGAGCCGGCGTCGGCACCCAGTGGCGCACCATCATGCTGTTCCTCAACGGCTCTTCCTTTGGCACCACCGACCCGGAATTCGGCCTCGACGTGGGCTTCTTCGTCTTCACGCTGCCGGCGCTTGCGCTCGCGCTGAGCTACGTGGTGCGCCTCCTCGTCGCCTCCTGGTTCACCGCGGGAATCATGCACTATCTCTACGGCGGCATCGATCCCACCCAGAAGCCGATGCATATCTCTAAGTCGGCGCGGATTCACCTCGCCGTGCTGGGCGCCCTGTCCGCCTTCACGGCGGCCGTGTGGTTCTGGCTCTCTCGCTACGAGCTGCTCGTGGGCAACAATCCGAAGTTCTCCGGCGCCTCCTACACCGATATCAAGGCCTCCCTGCCGGCCCGGGAGATCATGGCGGGAATCTGCCTCATCATCGTCGGCCTGTTCATCTACGTTGCCGTCACCGGCAAGTGGCGCATTCCCTTCACCGGAATCGGCGTTGCCATCCTCGCCCAGCTCGTCGTCGGCCTTGCCTACCCGGCCCTCGTCCAGCAGTTCAAGGTCCAGCCGAACGCGGTTGAGCTCGAATCTCCCTACATTCAGCGCAACATTGATGCGACGCTGCACGCCTACGGTCTTGACGACATTGACGAGACCACCTATAACGCGAAGACCGAGGCAACGAAGGGCCAGCTGCGCGAGGACACCGAGTCCACCGCTCAGATCCGTCTGCTCGACCCCAACCAGGTCTCGCCCACCTTCAATCAGCTGCAGCAGAACCGCCAGTACTACGGCTTCCCCGACCAGCTGGCCGTGGACAAGTACAAGATCGGTGACGAGCTGCGTGACACGGTGATTGCCGTGCGCGAGCTCAACCTGCGCGGCCTGGGCGCCGACCAGCGCACCTGGGTCAACGACCACACGGTCTACACCCACGGCTACGGCGTCGTCACCGCCTACGGCAACACCGCGCAGACCGATGGTCGGCCGGCCTTCTACGAGCAGGGCATTCCGTCGACCGGCGAGCTTGGCGAGTACGAGCCGCGGGTCTACTTCGGCCAGTCGGTGCCCGAGTACTCGATCGTGGGCGCCCCCGAGGGAACCACCCCGTGGGAGCTCGACTACCCGAACGATGATGCTCCCAACGGCCAGGTGAACACCACCTACGAGGGGGATGGTGGGCCGAAGATCTCCAACTTCTGGATCAAGCTGCTCTACGCGACCAGGTTCCGGGATCTCGAGATCTTCTTCTCCGACCGCGTCAACGACCACTCCCAGGTTCTCTATGATCGCGATCCGCACGATCGCGTGGAAAAGGTTGCCCCCTACCTCACCCTCGACTCGAAGGCCTACCCGGCGGTCGTGGATATGGATGGGGATCCGGAGACCCCGAAGGATCTCGTGTGGATCATCGACGGCTACACGACCTCGAATGAGTACCCGTACTCGGCCCGCGAGTCCCTCGAGGCGGCCACCCGGGACACCCAGGAAACCACCCTCGTGGGCTTCGCCCCGGCCGAGGTCAACTACATTCGCAACTCGGTTAAGGCCGTGGTCAATGCCTATGACGGTTCGGTCACCCTGTACGGCTGGGACGACTCCGATCCCATCCTCAAGGCCTGGTCGGATATCTTCCCCGGCCAGATCAAGCCGGTGAGCGAGATGTCCGGGGACCTCATGAGCCACGTGCGCTACCCCGAGGACCTGTTCAAGGTGCAGCGCCAGCTGCTCACCCGGTACCACGTCACCGACGCGGCCTCCTTCTACTCGGGCGGCGACTTCTGGAACGTGCCGCCGGACCCGACGCTTATGGACACCCAGGCGCAGACCCCGCAGCCGCCGTTCTATCAGACGCTGCAGATGCCGGGATCGGACGGCGCAAAGTTCTCCCTGTCCTCCTCGTTCATCCCCGGCGGTAACACCGACCGCAACGTGCTCACCGGTTTCCTTGCGGTTAACGCGGATGCCGGCGACAAACCGGGGGAGCCGGATGAGGACTACGGCAAGCTGCGCCTGCTCGAGCTGCCGCGTGACCTCACGGTTCCCGGCCCGGGCCAGGTCCAAAATAACTTCAACTCCAATGCCGAGGTTTCCCGCGTGCTCAACCTGCTCCGCCAGGGCGGCTCGAAGGTGATCTCCGGCAACCTCCTCACCCTGCCCATGGGCGGCGGGCTCATCTACATCCAGCCCGTCTACGTCCAGTCCGCGCAGGGCACCTCCTATCCGCTCCTGCAGTACGTGCTCGTCGCCTTCGGCGATCAGGTGGGCTTCGCCCCCACCCTCGACGAGGCGCTCGATCAGGTCTTCGGCGGCGACTCCGGTGCCCAAGCCGGCGACTCGGATGTCGATGCAGCCGAGCGGGAGGAAGCCGGCGAGGCCATCGTCGAAGGTGAAGACCCCGCCGAGGGCGAGCCCTCCGAGGAGCCGAGCGACCAGCCCAGCGAGGAGCCCTCGACGCCTGTGGCGCCGCCCGCCGGTTCCCCGCAGGAGCGGCTCAGCCAGGCCCTCGACGATGCCTCCCAGGCCCTCAAGGACTCTCACACGGCCATGGAGAACGGCGATTGGGCCGCCTACGGCAAGGCCCAGGACGCTCTCGACAAGGCCCTTGAGCAGGCCATTAAGGCCCAGGAGGAGATCGAGGAGTAACCGCGCTGTGAGCACCCTCATCCACTCCTCAGCTTGAGTTTTCTACCTCGGCTGACTTAGAGTGGATGGGCCGACGCGGGGTGGAGCAGTTCGGTAGCTCGCCGGGCTCATAACCCGGAGGTCGTAGGTTCAAATCCTGCCCCCGCCACTAAATTGAAGAAGCCTTGGATCACAGGTCCAAGGCTTCTTCGCTTCTCAGCGCCGCTCCGGCAAGAATCGGAAGTAGGCGAGCTAACCCGCAAAGGTGCTTTCGGAGAGACCCTGGCTCGAGTTATAGGACACCACGTGTTGGTGAAACCTCTACTTCTTGTTGTGATAGCAACGGTTTCTCTAGGTCGAAGTTGGTGTCTGTCAACTTGGCGGGTGGACAAAATGTGTTGCTGCGACTGGAATTTTTCGGCCACGCATCACCGAAAAACTCAGGTTCAAGTTGGTTGATTTTCAGGTAGCCTTTGAGTCGCCCGGTTTCATGCAAGCTAGGCCGTGCCAAGGGGATACCTGACTCAGACGTTGACACGCGACGGATTAGTGGCGGCCAACTTGAGGGCCAGAACGCAATGGAATGCCGGCGCCGCGCTAGTTGAAGCGTGGTTATCATTTCCCACTGTTTTGGCCGTGGCCTCAGTGGGTTCGGCGCGATCTGTGCGGGACGCTGGCGGTGGAGGCGGCTAGGCGTGGGTGCGCTCCGCCCGGCCGGTGAGTTTGGCGGGGGAGCGGCGCAGGTCAAGGGTGAGGCCGATGGTGAGGGCGAGGAGTGCGGGGGCGGCCCAGGGCAGGTGGACGGCGCCCAAGGGAAGCGGGTCCAGCACGTGATCCAGTGCGTCCGCGCGTCCCGTCGAGCGCAGCGCCTCGAGGAGCCCAAACACTGCCGCAGTCCAGCAGGTGAGGCGGTAGGACCACCACAACCTTCCCCTCAAGCCCAGCCCGAGGAGGGAAACGAGGATGAGGCAGATGGCGACGGGGTAGATGAGCTGGTTGACCGGAGCCACGACGGCGAGGATGGCATCGAGGCCGAGATTGGCCAGCAGGAAGGCGATGCAGACGTGGCTGATCATCATGGGTACCCGGCCTACCTGCGGAAGCAGGGTGCGGAAATACTGGGTGGAGGCCCCGGTGAGGCCGACTGCGGTGGTAAGACAGGCAAGCAGAACGATGATGCCGAAGATGAGCTGCCCGGCCCTGCCAAAGACGAGCTCGGAGGCGTGGGCGAGGGCTTCGGCGCCATTGGTCATGCCGCCTCCGCCCAGGCGGGCGCCGACGGCGGCGAGGCCGAGATAGACGGCGGTGAGAGCGATTCCGGCGATGATGCCGGCGAGGGCGGTGCCGGTGAAGAGGCTGCGGCCGGTGAGGCCGCGGCGGCGCAGCGAGGAGATGATGACAATGCCGAAGACGAGGGAGGCAATCGCATCCATCGTGAAGTAGCCGTTGATGAGGCCCGCGGCCAGCGGCTCGCCAGCATAGTCACCCGCCGCAGGGCCCCGCTCAATTGGCAGAGTGATGATTGCGGCGAGGATGAGGGCGAAGAGGAAGGCGAGCAGAACCGGGGTGAGTAAGCCGCCAATCCGGTCGAGCAGGCCCTTGGGGTTGATGGCCAGGAGATAGGTGACGAGGAAGAACACTGCGAGGAAGGCTGCCTGCCCGGCCCACCCGCTATCGAAGCTCGGCGCCACCACCATCTCGTAAGCGACGCTCGCCACCCGGGGAATCGCGTAGGCAACGCCGGTGGACAGGAAGATGATGATGGTGAAGACGACACCGGGCCGGTGGCCGATCCGGTCCGCGATCTGCTCCACGCCCTCGGGGGCGGTGGCCGCAGCCACCATACCGAGCACCGGGAGGATTACACCGGTGATGATGAATCCCGTGATTGCCGGGGTGAGTGAACCCCCTGCCTCGATGCCGATCATGACGGGGAAGATGAGGTTCCCCGCCCCGAAATACATAGCGAATAATGCCAGCCCGGTGACTAGCAGCGTGCGGGCGTTCATGACTCTCCCTCGGTAACGAAGCCAACCTAGCAAAGCCGCCCCGTGCGCGTATGGGGCGGCTTGACCAGCGGAATTAACGCGAGGCGGCAGGTTCTGGCTCGGTCCGTTCGGCCAGCTGCTCGCCGGGATCGGTGCCGCGCGGGGAGGACGGCCCGGCGGGCGCATTTTCCCCGCCTGGCGCCCCCTC
>JAUNVM010000001.1:167346-186051 GCA_030537635.1 Flaviflexus sp.
CCCTCCATCCCCTGCGCGGGAGCCTCGCTCGTCGAGGGTGCCTCGGTCGTGCCTGCGGGCTCCTCTCCCGGGCTCGCCGGCTCGTGGTCGGGTGCCATGGGGAGGGCGGGCCCGAGCTTGTCGGGCTGGTCAGGCAGAGGCGTGCCGTCGAGCGAGATGAGCGCGATGAGATCGGGGGTGACCTGATAGGCGAGAATGCCGCCGTGGTTCTCGGGTACGTCGAGAATGATGGTTCCCGAGGTGGCGGTTCCCGCATCGACAAATGCCAGTGGGGCGATGCCGGCCATGCATGCCTGGGCGGAGCTCGACCCGCCATCAAACGTCCCGTGGGCAGAGGACAGCGAGAAGGCCTCGGGGATGGCGGGAAGGTAGTCGAGGTCGGGTAGCTCCTCGGGAACGTTGAGATCGAGACGGAAGGAAACGAAAGTGCCGTTCTCCGCTTCCATCTGCCCGAAGGGGCTCGCGCACGTGGGCGAGGTGGCCACCTGGGAGATGGTGAGACCAAGCTCGGCGGGGCTCACGGGCCGGGTCTGGCTCATCGTGTCCAGCGAGGGGGCGGCGGAGCGGGAGGATCCGGCCGAGCGCTTGAACCAGTCCCCGGAGGTAATCCGCACGCCATTGGACACCAGGTAGGCCTTCATGCGCGGGGTGGCCTCATAGATCCACACCTTCGTGCCGCGCGCCGAGCGGGTTTGAGTGCGCATGTACGACTGCTGGGACAGCGGGCGGTCCGGATTGTAGCCCTCGTAGGTATCCAGCCGGTTGAGCACCGCCCAATAGACGGAATCCTTGATGTGCATCTCCTCGCCCACAATGGTCGAATTGGCGATCGTGGACAGCGCGTACGGGTAGGTGCCCGACACCTTCATGTACATGTCGTACCCGGACACCGTCGTCTTCACCTCCCGCGTGGTGTTACCCGCGAGCATACGATTGTAGGCGGGCTGGCCCTTACGCAGGGTGCCGTAGACGAAGGGCTGAGTGCGCTTTGGCTTTGGGGGAGTGGGTGGGGTGGGCGCGGCGATCTCCGGAAGCGGCTTGGTCGCCGTGGATTCCCAGATTCCCGGCAGTGACATCTTTGACCAGCCTTGGCCGATCTTGCGCACCCCTCGCCAGCCGCCCCGACCATTACCCCGGTAGAGCAAGAGATCGCCGGTCTCGGCCTGCCGAGCCACAACGTCGGTCGGCCCATCGCGGTCAAAGTCGCCCACGGAGAAGAGGTGGTCCATGCCATACCAGCCCCGGCCAATCTGGCGGGGCGTCTTCCAGCCACCCCGACCATTGCCCGGGTAGAGCCACAGCGTGGCATCGCCCTTGTGCCGGGCGATGACATCCGCATTGCCATCTCCGTCAAAATCTCCGGCCGAGAACATCATGTCCATGTTGTGCCAGCCGCGGCCAACCTGGCGGGCTCCCGCCCAGCCACCTCGACCATTGCCCGCATAGAGCCACAGGGAGGCATCGGAGTCCCGCCGGGCAAGCACGTCCGGGTTTCCGTCCCCATTAAAGTCCCCGGGCAGGATAATCGCATTCATGCCCTGCCAGTTCTGGCCAATTTTGGAGCCTCCGGAGAGCTTTCCGTTCGTTGCCCGATACAGGCGCAACGAACCATCAAAGTGGTCACGCATAAGAACGTCCGCAGAGCCGGGACCGGAAAATCCCGGGGCCGGATGTGCAAAGTCAGCGCTCGACCATCCGCCAGCATCGACCAGTGAGCCGGAAAAGCCGCTTGCGCCATTGCCGAAGTAAGAGATCATCGTGCCGGTCGTGCCGACGCGAGCCAGCACATCCGCCCGGCCATCACCATTGAGGTCGGAAACGCTTTGCAATCCGGGCTGGGCCGGGGCGGGAGCAGTGGCCAAGCCTGAAATCCCGAGCGCGGCGGCAAGAACGGCGGCGGTGACGGTGCGCTTGAGAAACATGAGAATCCTTGGTCGAAGCAATCCTTGATGCCCAGTGTAGTTGTCCCATAGCCGATTCCCATCATGGCGGTGGGTGCGTTGGGGCGGGGCTTGTCGGAGGGGCGCGAGACCGCATCGACCCGCCGCACTGACACCCCAACGCGCCGAGCGTGGTCGGTCTCGCCAGCGGAACGATAGGCAAGGACGATGTTGCCGAATCCCGGCAAGCTCCGGCCCCGATCAGGCGGCCAGTAGCCCGGGTCATTGTCGGGATATCAGGGGATTAGACGTCCATCATCGCGGACATATCGCCTTACCGTCCGATTGTCGGGCCGGTGTACCCAGGGCGGGCGGTGCGCGCGGGACTAGCCTCGGCGCTGTAGGTATCTCCACCACCAGGCGAGGAATGATGAGCTTGCAGCACGGCGCCGCCGATCTTCGCGCCCCACGCGCGCCCGGCACCCGAGGGGTGCGGCGACCCGCCGATCCGCACGGACATGAGCGGTCGCGGCGCCACCCCATTGTTCGCCAGGTCCGTCACGATCTGACAAAGAAGCCCTTCATTGTGATCTGGGAGGTGACGCGGGCCTGCCAGCTCGTGTGCAAGCACTGCCGGGCCGAGGCACAAAAGACGGCCGCCCCGGGCCAGCTCACCACCGAGGAGGGCAAGGATCTGCTCCGCCAGCTCGCCGATTATGAGCCGCCCAGGCCTCTCGTGGTCTTCACCGGCGGCGACTGCTTTGAGCGAGAGGACCTTGTGGAGTTGGCCGAATACGGCACCTCTCTCGGCCTCGCCGTCTCCATTTCCCCCTCGGTCACCCCGCTGTTCACCCGAGAGCGCCTGGCCGCCCTGCGGAAGGCGGGAGCTCGGGCCATGAGCGTGTCGCTCGATGGGGCAAGCGCGGCCACCCACGATGCCTTCCGGGGTTTTGCGGGAACCTTCGATAAGACGCTCGAGGCCGCCGCCATGATCAACGAGGTCGGCTTCCGCCTGCAGATCAATACGACGCTGACCAAGTCCAACATTTCCGAGGCTCCGCAGATGCTGAAGAACGCGATCGATATGGGAGCGTTCATGTGGTACATCTTCATGCTCGTGCCAACCGGGCGGGGCGCTCAGCTCAATTCACTCTCCCCGGCCGAGCGCGAAGATGTGCTGCACTGGCTCCATGATGTCTCCGACCGCATTGCCATCAAAACAACCGAGGCCCCGCAGTATCGACGGGTCGCCCTGCAGCGCCAGGCCCGCGCTGAGCAGGGGCTTTCCCACGCGGAGCTGTCCGTGCCTGCCGAGCGCGGCGAGCTCTACCGCTACCTCACGGAGAAGACCATTCGTCTCCTTGGCCCGCATGCGCCCAAGCCTCGGGTGCCCAGGCCCCCACTCGCCATCAACTCCGGTTCGGGATTCGCCTTCGTCAGCCACCTCGGCGATGTCTATCCCTCCGGCTTCCTTCCCATCAAGGTGGGCAGTATCAAGGAGCGCCCCTTCGCCGAGCTCTACCGGGACACCACGGTGATGATCGAGCTGCGCACCCCCGCCCTCTTCGGCGGCAAATGCGGGGTATGCGACTTCAACCACCTGTGCGGCGGATCGAGATCGACCGCCTACGCTCTGACCGGAGACCACCTGGCCGCCGATCCCTCATGCGCCTACATCCCGCCCGCCTTTGAGCAGAACTAACTGGGCACACCGGAGAACCTGAAATTCTCTGCGGGGTGCGGAGGAGCAACGAGAGCGGTGCGCAGCCTCCCGGGTGCGCGAAGGCGCGCGTATCGCGATGGCTCGAGACGCTTGGAGATGGCCCGAGGAGCATCGAGCAATGAGGCGTGCCGGCCGGGCCCGCGAATAGTCTCTCATCGCCCTGGGGCCGCTGGCGCAGCATATCCGGCGGGGGTGCTGGCATCCCGTACGTGCTTGTCGCCTCGGCGTGAGACGACGGGTGTTAGAGCTCGTCGGATCCCGGGGCGGCCTCAAGGCCGGCGAGGGGATTGGTGTCAAAGACGGTGAGGTCGGGGCGAACCGTGACCCGCACCCGATAGCGCAGGCCCGAGGTGGAGGCGCGCCAGCCGCCCTCGGGCAGCTCCCAGGCGACCGGCCAGTCGGGCAGCTTGGGGGCAAAGGCGTCGGGCTCATCGGCCTCGGTGCCCACCTCGGTCACGACGAAGGCAGCAGTGTCATCGAACAGGGCGCGGTAGATCTGCTCCCCGCCCATGATCCACGCCAGTTCATCGCCGCTAAAGCGTTCGCGAATCTCGTCGAGATCGTGGACGACGTGCGCGCCGGGGGCCTCGAAGCCCTGCTGGCGGGTGAGTACGTAGTTCTCTCGGCCGGGAAGTGGCTGCTTGGGCAGCGTCTCCCAGGTGGAGCGGCCCATGATGACCGCGTGGCCCATGGTGAGGGTCTTGAATAGGCGAAGATCCTCGGGCACGTGCCAGGGAACGTCTCCGCGTCGGCCGATGGCACGATTGAGATCCTGGGCCCAGATGGCGGCAAGCATGTCTCCTCCTAAACCGCGACGGGCGCGGGAATGGCGGGGTGGTGGCGGT
The DNA here is from genome assembly GCA_030537635.1 of Flaviflexus sp. Classification (GTDB taxonomy): domain Bacteria; phylum Actinomycetota; class Actinomycetes; order Actinomycetales; family Actinomycetaceae; genus Flaviflexus. The sequence continues at coordinate 171,795 of JAUNVM010000001.1, forward strand.
AGCCCTCGGTGGCAATGTCGTCGAGCTGATAGTCAAAGATGCTCGGCGCCTTCGTCAGCTTGAGGGTCGGGAAGGGATAGGGTTCGCGGGACAGCTGCTCGCGGACCTGGTCGACGTGGTTGTTGTAGATGTGGCAGTCGCCGCCGGTCCAGATGAATTCTCCAACCTCGAGCCCCGCCTGCTGCGCCATCATGTGCGTGAGCAGGGAATAGGAGGCGATATTGAAGGGCACGCCGAGGAAGAGATCGGCGCTGCGCTGATAAAGCTGGCAGGAGAGCTTGCCTCCGGCCACGTAAAACTGGAAGAGGGCGTGGCAGGGCGCCAGCGCCATCTGGTCAATCTGGCCCGGATTCCAGGCCGAGACGATGATCCGCCGGGAATCGGGATCCGTGCGCAGCAGCTCCACCGCCTGGGCGATCTGATCGATCGTCCCACCATCGGGCGTGGGCCAGGAGCGCCACTGAGCCCCGTAGACGGGCCCGAGATCGCCATTCTCGTCCGCCCATTCATCCCAGATGGTAACCCCATTGTCTTTCAGCCAGCCAATATTTGTATCGCCGGCAAGGAACCACAACAGCTCGGCCTTGACGGCCTTCATGGCCACAAACTTCGTCGTGATCCGCGGAAAACCCGCAGACAAATCGAACCGCAGCTGGGCGCCGAACACCGATCGGGTGCCCGTTCCAGTGCGGTCCGATTTCAGCTCACCGTGGGTGAGCACGTGGCGGAGCAGATCCTCATATTGGATATTCACACCGCCAGTCTAGGTCATGAGGCGTCGATGGTCTTGGCCTGTTCCTTTGTCGACACCGAGATCTTGCGCGGCTTGGCCTCCTCAGCCACCGGGAAGCGCACCGTGAGCACGCCGCCATCGTAGGCCGCCTCGATCTTGTCCAGGGCAACGCCGTAGCCGAGCGTGAGCTGGCGGGCGAAGGTTCCGGTCGGGCGCTCGTGGGTCAGCCATTCGACATCATCCGCGCGCCCGGCGCGCTCGGCGCGCACGGTAAGCGTGCGTTCGTCAATGTCAATGTCGATGCTCTCCGGATCAACGCCCGGCAGATCGAATTCGGCGATGTACTCATCGCCGGCCCGGAACAGGTCCATCGGCATCCCCGGATAGGAGGGGCGGGCCAGCTGGGAGCCGAGCATGCGGTCAAGGTCGCGGAACGGATTGAACTGCGTCGTCATAATAATCGTCCTAACTATCAGGGCCCCGGTCGGGCCGTCTGCTACTATCCTCCGACTATCACCCCTCCATGTCAAGCAAACTTGAGTCACCTTCGCTCAAGGTGAACCAGGGGGTGTGCGCTCCGGTGATCCGCTGGGAATAGACGAGGAAGCCCCCGCTGGGCGGGGGCTTCCGTCAATGATGGGTTAGGCCGGTCGGTAGACGGAGGAGTAGGAGGGCTTGCCGGGGAAGATCTCCTTGGTGGCGTCGATGACGTCGCCGGCCAGACGCTTACCGGAGTGCCAGCCGAGGACGGCGCCGACGCCGAGTGGCATCATCCGCCCCAGGGTGGTGCGGGTGGCGGCGCGGGCGCCGGACGTGGCGAGCTTCTTGGCCAGGCGGCCTGACAGGGAGGAGAGGGAAGCGCGCGAGGAGGAGGTGAGCGCATTCTTGGCCCACAGCACCGAGCTCACGGTGAGCCCCTCGTTGAGAATATCCATGCCCTCGTCGCCGGCGAGCACGGTGAGGAAAAGGGCGCGGCGCCGCTCATCATCATCAATATCGAATCCGTGCAGGGCGGCCACGCCGAGCACATAGCGGGCCGCGTGGGTGAGGTAGAGGCCGTACTGCCCGGCCGACAGGCCGGCCGCGGCGATGGTGCCGGGGCCGGGAAGGGCGGCGGTGATGCCGACGGCGGTTCCCTCGGCGACCTGCTTGCGCTTGAAGGCCCGGCGGAGCTTGCGCTCAAGCTTGGCCGGCTTCATGTCCTTCTTGTCGTCGAGCAGCTCGTGGACCCTTTCCGAGGCGGCGTCGAGCGCCTTGTCGATCATGGTCAGGAGCTTCTTCTGCTCGCCCATTACTCTCCTTCATCTACCAGCTCGGTCGTCGTTAGTGCCCCGGCCGCGAGGGTGCGCCCCACGGTGCAGGCCCGGTCAATCGCGTCCTGGACGCGCTCCTTGAGTCCCTCAAGCTGCTCCTCGTCGAGCGAGGACAGGTCGAGGCGGACGCGGGTGTGGATGGCGGAGTATCGGTTCTCTTCGCTCACTCGCTCGGGTTCGACCTCGAGGGTGACAAAGATATCTTCGCCCAGGTCATGGGTGAGCCGGTGATCAATCGACAGCCCCGCGCAGGTGGCCGCGGCGAGCTGAAGCAGCTCCCCGGGCGAGAAGGCATCATCTTCCTTGACATCGGCCACCTTGACAACCGCGCCACGATCATTCGTGCAAATCCACTCGCGAACTCCGGTGCGCACCGCCTTCATGACAGCAGTCCTTCCACCAGCTCGGCATCCCGGGCCAGCACATCATCGAGCTTCTCGGAGACCATCTTTTCGATCTTCTTGCCCACGAAGGGAACGTTGACCGACAGGTCCCCGGTGAGACTCGCGCGAGTATGTGCGCCGTCAGGCGCAAGCTCGAGGTCGGCCGAGACGGTCACCGGGAGGGAGGTCTCCACGCCCACCTCCCCGGAGTAGCCCTCGCCGCGCTCCCGCAACGTCTGGACCACCGTGGCGGAGGCGCCCTTGGAGATGAATTTGTTGATGGGGGAGGGGAGATCCGTCATCTCCACCGTGGTGCGGGCGGTATTGCCGTCACGCGTGTGCTCGGGAGCATCCGCCCCCGCCTCCTGGGCCCGGGCGGTGGCCAGCTCCTCGCTGAGCAGCACGCTTGCTACCTTTTCTGGTGGGGCCGGATAGGTGATGGAACGCTCAACGTGCATTGATTCTCCTCATCGGGGCTATAGGCTGGGGATGTGCCAACCTTGTTTAACATGATAGGGGAGTCCGGGCAGCTCGACTCCTCCGAGGCCGAATGGCTGCATCACCTCGTCGGGGACTGGAACGTTCTCGCCGACATTTCCTTCTCCGACCTATTCCTCCTCCTGCCCAGCGGGGACTCCTATCTCATCGCCTCCCACTGTCGGCCCGCCACGGCGTCGACCATGGAGGGGAATGACGTCGTGGGTGACCTCGTATGGGATGAGCTGAGGGATCCCGTGGCCCGGGCCTTTTCCGGCGAGCGGGTCGAGATCTCGGTGCGCTCCATGTGCGTCACCCTCGTGCCGGTGCGCCATAAGCGAGTTCTTGCCGTGCTCGGGGTGTTCACCGCGGTGCGTCCCGATGTCACCCCGGACCAGGTCCGCTCCGACTACGGCTCAATCACCGAATCGCTTCTCGGCATGATCTCTCGGGGCGAATTCCCGGCCGAGGACGCCCCCTCCTCCTTCCGTCACGGCACCCCGCGCGTCCCCGATGGCTTCGTGCATCTCGACGCCGATGGCGTGGTCCTCTACGCCTCGCCGAATGCGGTGTCGGCTTTCCACCGCCTCGGCGTCAAAGAAGCCCTGTCCGGGCAGATCCTCGCCGAGAAGGTGACCGAGGCGATTGCCGATCACTCCATGGTCGACGAGACTCTCGCCGTCGTCATTATGGGCCGGGGAACGTGGACCACCGAGGTGGAAAGCCGCGGTGTCGTCATCTCCCTGCGCGCCATCCAGCTCCTCAAAAATGGGACTCGCCAGGGCGCCGTCCTGCTCTCCCGGGACATCACCGAGCTGCGCCGCTCCGAGCGCCAGCTCATGACCAAGGATGCGATGATCCGGGAGATCAACCACCGGGTGAAGAATAATCTGCAAACCGTCTCCGCCCTGCTGCGACTGCAGTCCCGCCGCGCTCAAGACCCGCAGGCCAAGGCGTCCCTGGACGATGCTCAGCGCCGCATCTACACCATCTCCATGGTTCACGAGGCCCTCGCCCGCACCGGAGCCGACACCCTCGACTTTGACGACACCCTCGCCAGGCTCATGCGGCTAGCTGCCGGGGTGGCCGCCACCGGGCAGTCCGTGTCCACGGTCTTCGAGGGATCCTTCGGCCAGGTGCACGCCGAGGAGGCGACCGCACTCGCCGTCGTCCTCAACGAGCTTGTCACCAATGCCGTCGAGCACGGCCTCGCCGGCCGGGACGGCAAGGTCACCGTGCGCGCCAGGCGCAACGGCGACGTCCTCGACATCGACGTCATTGATGATGGTCAGGGGATCTCCGAGAAGGACAAGGGCAGCGGCCTGGGTACCCAGATCGTCGAAACCATGGTGAAGTCCGATCTGCTGGGCCACATCTCCTGGCGGCCCGTTCCCACCGGCGGCACACGAGTCTCCCTCCAGTGCCGCATTCGCAACCGGGAATAGGCCGAAGCGCTAGGCTCCCAGCGTTGCCGGCACATCCGAGCGAGTGTCACGCCCTTCGCGCCCGAGTCACCGAGAATCCGGATTATCGACGATCCAGATTCTCGATGATCCGAGGCCGGCGCTCGCCATGTCGCCCGGGGCACGAGTGTGCCCCCGCCGGGGCGGGGGCAAGAAAAACGGGCGGCTTGCTGGCCGCCCGCTAGAGTGTGCTGCTTTAAGAAGCGCGGCGGGCCCGGGCGTTGCGTCGCTTGAGAGAGCGGCGCTCCTCCTCGGACATGCCACCCCAGACGCCGGCATCCTGACCGGTGTCGATCGCCCACTTGAGGCAGATGTCCTCGACCTCGCACCGGTGGCACACGGCCTTGGCCTGCTCAACCTGAGCGAGCGCGGGACCGGAGTTACCGATGGGGAAGAACAGCTCAGGATCCTCGGTGAGGCAGGCCGCTCGATGGCGCCAATCCATGGGTGATATCTCCTCTCACAGAACCCGCTTTCCCGGGTACTTCGTTAGTCATAACCTTGTCACCATTGGCAGCCCGGGTAAAGAGATTCGGGGTTTTGCACCCCGGTGCATTCCCTCACAATGCCCTTTTCGCCGCTTGTCAGAGGTCTTTTGACACAACAAGAAGGAAAATTTGGCCGATATGCGCCACACATGCGAGGCGGCGCCCACCATTTTACTTACTTCTATTCGCGCCATGTCCGGCCTTTCTCCGCTCCCGCGCATGGCGGGATTGGCGGAGGGACCGGGTGCAGCCGCGGCTGGATGTCGGGACGGTGGGAGCTGGCCCCGCTCGGTGGCTGTGGGGCGATACTATGGGCGCCATGACACCGCACAATTCGCGCCCCGCAGCCATTGCCCTCGCCGTGGAAACGGTGGGGCTTATCGCCTGGTCCGGCGTGGTCCTCGCCTCCGGGCTGGCCGGAGAGCGTGTCGTGACCGAGCACGGCTCGGAGACGTGGCTGGGCCTGTACGGTCTGGTTATCGCCGCCCTTATCGGCCTGCTAGCCTGGGCGATCAATCGGGGAAGCAAGTGGGCGAGCGGCCCGGCGATTACCGCCCAGGTGCTGCTCATTGGCGGTGCGGTCTACTCCTCCGACTTCCTCACCTGGCCCATGCAGGTGGCTCTGGGAGCCTTTGGCCTCATCGCCTTGGTCCTGCTGCTGCGGTTGCGGGCGGCCACTCACCGCGCATCATCAGATGGACGCGACGACGGCTGATAAGACGGCGGAGAAGACGCAGTCAAGACGGATGGGGGAGAACACGCAGCTTCCTTCAGGCTGTGCTCGCGCCATCCGGTCGGCGGATTATTCTCCCGGGCGGACCAGCCCGTGCTCGTCGGCGACGACGGCTTGGACTCGCTCGCGGATGTTAAGCGTGGCGAAGAGGCGACCGATACGGGGTAGAAGCTGCCCTGGGCGACGGACGCGCCACGACAGTCGACCCCGGGGCCGGTTGAGCGGCCACGCACGTCGCGGCGGTTTTCCAGGGCGCCAGCGGAGTCAAACCGAAGCTAGCAACGACAAGGGCCCACGACCCGTCAACGACGAGGGCAACGCGGTCGAATCGCTTTGACAGGAAGCGCAGTGCGCCGCAGTTAACCCTCCCTGGTGGCCAGGCAGTGCCCTAGGCGGGCTCGATATTCGCCTCCGAATCGACCCCCACCCTTCCGACCTGCGGATTCACCAAATAGTGTTCGAGTGAGGGAGCGGGGGAATTGAGGATGGACAGGGCGTCATCGGTTCCGCTTGACGGGTCGAGCCACCCCGAAAAGTCCCCGGGGTTGAGGATGACGGGCTCGCGGTGGTGGAGCTCGGCGAGCTGGTCGGCCGCCCTGGTAATAATCGTCGTGCTGAGCTGCCAGCTGTCGGGGGCGGGGCGCCACCAGGTATACAGTCCGGCAAAGCCAATACGCTGACCATCGGCCCGGTAGATGTAGTGGGGCTTGCCCTTATCCTCCCACTCGTAATATCCATCGGCCACCACCAGGCACCGCCGGGACTTGAGCGACGGAGCAAAGGAGCGCTTCTCGGCCACCGTTTCGGCCCGAGCATTAATCATCTTCGCCCCGACCTGCGGATCCTTTGCCCAGGGTGGGATAAGGCCCCAGCGCGCGAGGTGTGCCTCGCGGGCCTCGGGCTGGACGATGATGGGCACCATGGTGGTGGGTGCGACATTCCATGACGGCCGGCGCTGTTTCACCTCCTCGGTGACCACATCGAGCTCGAAGAGGGGCTCCCCAACCTCGAGGGGAGTGAAAGAGGCATAGCGTCCGCACATGGCACCAGGGTATCTCCGGAGCACCTCCTTTGCTCGGCGGGCCCCCTCCCGGCTGTCCGGACCTCCCGTACAGTAGGGGACATGAGCGAGATTGAGCGTGCGGAACAGCGGTGGCAGGAGCTTGCCGACCTCATCATTCCGGCCCAGCAGGCCTACACCTTTGGCGACAATGAATCGGCGCTCTCGGACGCCGAATACGATCGCCTCATTCACGAGATGAGGCAGCTGGAAGAAGACTATCCCCAGCTGGCCTCCAATGATTCGCCCACCGCCCGGGTGGGTGCCGAGCTCGCCGAGGGTGCCTTTGCTCCAGTCACCCACCTCGAGCGCATGTACTCCCTCGAGGACGTCTTCGAGGTTGATGACATCTCGGCATGGCTCACCCGCATCGCCACCGAGGAGCATCTCGAGGTCGGCGATGTCGAGGTGGTCTGCGAGGCCAAAATCGACGGGCTCGCCCTCAACCTGCGCTACGAGAACGGCCGACTCGCCCAGGCGGCCACCCGCGGGGATGGCACCACCGGAGAAGACGTCACCGCCAACGTGGCCACGATCGACTCGGTTCCCCGCCAGCTGTCGGGCGCGGGGTGGCCCGAGGTGCTGGAGGTGCGCGGCGAAGTCTTCATCCCGCTCACCGAGTTCACCGAATTCAATAAGCGACTCAAGGACGCCGGGGAGCGCGAATTCGCCAATCCGCGCAATGCCGCCGCCGGATCGCTGCGTCAAAAGGACCCGGCGGTCACCGCCACCCGGCCCCTCGCCTTTATCGCCCACGGCCTCGGCGCCGCCCCCGGGGCTGCTTTTTCCCGGCAGGGCGAGATCTACGACAAGCTCGCCTCGTGGGGCCTGCCCGTGTCTCCCTACAACAAGGTGATGAGCGGATACGACAATATCGCCGCCTACATCACCGAGCTCAATGAGAATCGGGCCGCCCTCATCCACGGCATCGATGGCGTCGTCATTAAAATCGCCGACCGTGCCATCCAGGCTGAGCTTGGCTACACCTCGCGCGTGCCGCGCTGGGCCGTCGCATATAAGTATCCGCCCGAGGAGGTGCACACCAAGCTCCTCGCCATCAACGTCCACGTCGGGCGCACCGGACGGGTTACCCCATACGCGGTCATGGAGCCCGTGCTCGTTGCCGGCACCACCGTCTCCCAGGCCACCTTGCACAATCCCGGCGAGGTGGCCCGCCAGGGCATCATGATTGGTGACACCGTCGTCTTACGCAAGGCCGGCGACATCATCCCGCAGATCCGCGGCCCCGTCATCGCCGCCCGCACCGGCGAGGAAACCCCGTGGGAAATGCCAAGCGAGTGCCCGGCCTGCGGCTCCCCGCTCGCACCCGCCAACGAGGGCGAGGCCGACTGGCGGTGCACCAATCACGACACGTGTCCGGCCCAGCTCACCGAGCGGGTCGCCCACATTGCCTCGCGTGGTGCCCTCGACATCGAAGCCCTGGGCGATGAGACCGCCCTGTGGCTCACCAATCCGGACTTCCGGCGGGATGAGGCGCTCGCGGCCCTCGCCAAGGGAGCCACCCTCATCCTCGAAGATCGCGAGATTACGCTTCCCGCTGAGGCGGAACGTCCGGACGGGCCGGCACTGGGGCGTCCACTCACCGATGATCACCTCGCCGAGCTCGGCGTGCCCGGGCCGGTCCGCCCACCCCTCCCCTCCGAAGCCGAGCTGTTCTCACTCACGGCGGAGGATCTGCGGGACGTATTCGTGTGGATGGAAGAGCGCAAGGGCGGGGAACCGACCGGCAACTACCGCCACCAGCGGGCCGCGTGGACGAAACCGAAGTTCCGGGGCGAGGACCTCATTGAGGAGTCCGAGCCGCGCAAAACCACCGAGCTCATGCTCACCGAGATTGACAAGGCGAAGGATAAGGAGCTGTGGCGCAAGATTGTTGCCTTGTCGATCCGCCACGTCGGCCCAACCGCCGCTCGGCTGCTCGCCTCCCGCTACGGCTCGTTGGCGAAGATCCGATCAGCCAGCCTCGAGGAGCTCACCAACATCACCGGGATCGGCGAGGTGATTGCCGAATCCCTCATCGAGTGGTTTGACTCTGCCCACCACCGCCACATCATCGACTTGTGGGAGAAGGCCGGAGTCAGCTGGGCCGAGGAAGATGCTGGGCAGGATGTTCCCCAAACCCTTGAGGGGCTTACCATCGTCGCCACCGGAGCGCTGGAGAACTTCACTCGCGACGAGATCGCCGAGGCCATTCTCGCCCGGGGCGGGCGTTCATCCTCCTCTGTGTCGAAGAAAACCAGCTACGTCGTCGTCGGCGCCAAACCCGGCTCCAAGGCAGCCAAGGCCGAAACCCTCGGCATTCCCATTCTTAACGAGGACGGCTTTATCGCCCTGCTCGAGGGCGGGCCGGACGCGCTCTCAGCCGCGCGGTGAATCCAAAGAGGGCCCCTCGCCGAGGGGCCCTCTTAATGTTTCAATCTATGCACTGAGTTTCAGTCTATGCACGCAGTTTCAATCGATGCACTGATCTATGGATCTATTGGTGCTAAAGGATGATGCCGAGGGGACGCAAGATGCGCTCGATAAGGCGGGCTCCCGCCGGGCGCCGCTCCCATTCTTGGCGGGTGAGTTCGTGAGCATTGGTGAGATCGACACGGAAGATCTCCTCCATGATCTGGGCCTGTTCCTTGGAGAAGATCTCGACGTTAATTTCAAAATTTCCCTGCATCGACAGGCGGTCAATGTTGGCGGTGCCGATCGTTGACCACTTGCCATCCATCGTCATCGTCTTCGAGTGGACCATCGCGCTTTCGAAGAGGAAGATCCGCACCCCCGCCTCCATCATCGAGGAGAAGTGGGGGCGACCCACCCAGTCGGCGATGATGTGGTTGGAGTACTCGGGGACGAGGATGCGCACGTCGACACCGCGCCGCGCAGCCTCAATGAGGGACTCTTGCATGTCCCGGTCGGGAATGAAGTAGCCCATCGTGATCCAGGCGTGATCGCGCGAGCGGTCGAGGGCGTCGAGATAGGACGAGCGAATCGGATAGGACAGCCTCGAGGGCAAATTCTGGATCGCGCGGATCTCCGCCGTCCAGTCTTCCGGCGGGGGATTGGCGATCCGGGCCTCGCCCCGGGGACGGTGGGAGTTCCACATGTCGATAAAGGCGTTTTCTAGTTCCCACACCTGGGGGCCGACGATCCGCAGGTGAGTATCGCGCCAGTGCTCGGCGTAGAGCGAGCCGATGTTGTATCCGCCGACGAAGGCGGTGGATGAATCGGTGACGAGGAGCTTGCGGTGATCACGGCCGGAATTGCGCATGGAGCCGGTGAGCAGCCCCCAGCGGAACAGCGGGAAGCGCAGCACGTGAAGGGTGTCGAGCTTGGGGAAGCGCCGAAAACGCGGATCCTGGTTGAGATTGCCGAAAGAGTCAACGATGACGTAGGTGTCAACACCTCGGCGCGCGGCGCGGATGATGGCCTCGCGGAATCGGCGACCCGTCTCATCCTTCTTCCAAATGAATGTCTCGAAGTAGACGGTCTCGGTGGCGGCATCAATGGCCGCGAGCATGTCCTCGAACAGGTCGTTGCCGTAAGTATAGGTGGTGAGCGTCGAATCAGCCACGTGAGCATCGGTCGGCGGAACGTGCGGGAACTGGCCCGAGGATGGTTCGCGGCGCTTGCGCCGTTCGTCAACGGCGACGACGGTGGCGATGGCGGCGGCCTGCAGGGCGAAGCCCGCCACGGCGCCGATCTTTGCCGCCCGCAACACCTTCTCTGCCGTTTTGCCAGACAGTCTTTTCATAACCCCCAGTCTACGAGGCGGTCGCGCACCCCCGCCATTCGGTTAGCATCCGAGACGGGCATTAGACTGGGTGCATGTCGTCTATTTCAAAAGATGAGGTCGCCCGCGTGGCGGCCCTCGCGCGCATTGCCCTATCCCCAACGGAGATCGAGCAGTTTGCCGGCGAGCTGGACGTCATTGCGTCCGCCGTCGCCAAGGTCTCCGAGGTGGCAACCCCCGAGGTTCCCGCCACCTCACATCCGCTGCCGCTGACCAATGTCATGCGGGCCGATGTCACCGAGCCCGCGCCGGACCGCGACGAGATTCTCGCCTGCGCCCCGGCCAGCGAGGACGGCCGATTCCTCGTTCCGCAGATCCTCGGGGAGGATGCATGAATAACCTGCTCACCAAGTCCGCGCTCGAGCTGGCCGATTTGCTGGCCGCCGGCGAAATCACTTCCGTCGAGCTCACCGAGGCCGCCCTCGACCGGTCCAAGGCGCTCAATGGCCGTCTCAATGCCTTCCTCTCCTTCAACGAGGAGGGTGCGCTTGCCACCGCCCGGGACGTTGATACCAAGCGGGCTGCGGGGGAGGAACTGCCTCGCCTCGCCGGCGTTCCCATCGCCGTCAAGGACAACATTTGTATGACTGGCCTGCCGGCCACCTGCGGCTCAAAGATGCTAGAAAACTGGGTGGCTCCCTACAATGCCACCGTCATCGACAAGCTCGCCCAGGCCGGCCTGCCCGTCATTGGCAAGACGAACATGGACGAGTTCGCCATGGGCTCGTCAACCGAGCATTCGGCCTTCGGCCCCACCCGCAACCCGTGGGATGACAGCCGGATCCCGGGTGGCTCCGGCGGCGGCTCTGCGGCCGCGGTCGCGGCCTTCTGCGTGCCGCTCGCCCTCGGCTCGGATACCGGTGGCTCGATCCGCCAGCCCGGTGCCGTCACCGGCACCGTGGGCGCGAAGCCCACCTACGGGGCGGTCTCCCGCTATGGCCTTATCGCCATGGCCTCGTCGCTGGACCAGATCGGCCCGGTGGCCCGCACCGTGGCCGACGCCGCGGCCCTCCAGGAGGTCATCGGCGGCCACGATCCGCGCGATTCCACCTCGCTCGATGAGCCGGTGGGCGATCTCGCGCAGGCCGCGATCGAGGCGGGCCCGGACCGGCTTAAGGGATTGCGCGTCGGCATCGTGTCCCAGCTGTCCGGCGAGGGCTATGCCGAGGGGGTGAGCGCCTCGTTTGACGCGGCGATTGAGCGCATGCGCTCCGCGGGTGCCGAGATCGTTGAGGTCTCCTGCCCCTCCTTCGACTACGCCATGGCCGCCTACTACCTCATCATGCCGGCCGAGGTGTCCTCGAATATGGCGCGCTTTGACGGCATGCGTTACGGCCTGCGGGCCGAACCAAAGGACGGCCCGGTGACCGCGGAGCGAGTCATGGCGGCCTCCCGCGAGGCCGGCTTTGGCCCCGAGGTCAAGCGCCGTATCATCCTCGGCACCCACGTGCTGTCCGCCGGCTACGTCGACGCCTACTACGGCTCGGCGCAGAAGGTGCGCACCCTGGTTCAGCGGGACTTCGATGAGGCCTTCAAGCAGGCCGATGTTCTCGTCTCGCCGACCGCACCGACAACGGCCTTCGCCTTTGGCGACAAGATTGATGATCCGCTCGCCATGTACCTCAACGACATCGCGACGATTCCCGCCAACCTCGCCGGCATCCCCGGCATGAGCCTGCCGAGCGGGCTGGCCGACGGTCTGCCGGTGGGCTTCCAGGTGCTGGCCCCGGCCCGCGCCGATCGGCTCATGTACGAGGTGGCGGCCGCCCTTGAGGCCACGACGGATCACGTGGCAGACGCCTGCCCGGCCAAGGATTGGGAGGAGAAGTAAATGAGTGAGCTGCTGGATTTCGACGAGGTCATTGAGTCCTTTGATCCCGTGCTCGGGCTGGAAGTGCACGTCGAGCTGGGCACCGAGTCGAAGATGTTTGATGCCGCGCCCAATGGCTTTGGCGACGAACCAAACACCTTCGTCACCCCGGTCTCCCTCGGCCTGCCCGGCTCCCTGCCGGTCGTCAACGAGAAGGCCGTTGAATACGCGATCAAGATCGGCCTCGCCCTCAACTGCGAGATCGCCGAGTATTGCCGCTTCGCCCGGAAGAACTACTTCTACCCGGACCTCACGAAGAACTACCAGATCTCCCAGTATGACGAGCCCATCGCCTACGACGGATATCTCGACGTTGAGTTGGACGATGGCACCGTCCATCGCATCGAGATCGAGCGCGCCCACATGGAAGAGGATGCGGGCAAGAACACCCACGTCGGAGGCACCGGCCGCATTCAGGGCGCCAAGTACTCCCTCGTTGACTACAACCGCGCGGGCGTTCCCCTCGTCGAGATCGTCACCCGACCGATCGAAGGAACGAAGGAGCGGGCCGCCGAGGTGGCCGCCGCCTATGTCCGCACCCTCCGCGACATCTTCCGCGCCCTCGGCGTCTCCGAGGCGCGCATGGAGCGAGGCAATGTGCGAGCCGATGTCAACGTCTCCCTGCGCGAAAACCCGGACGCCCCGTTCGGCACGCGCACCGAGACGAAGAACGTCAACTCCTTCACCGCGATCTCAGCGGCCGTCGAGTATGAGATGAGAAGGCAGGCCGCCATCCTCAAGTCCGGTGGGACGATCACCCAGGAGACCCGCCACTTCCACGAGGAAGACGGCACCACCTCATCCGGCCGAGAGAAGTCCGACGCCGAGGACTACCGCTACTTCCCGGAGCCTGATCTCGTTCCCCTCTCGCCGTCACGGGAGTGGGTCGAAGAGCTGCGCGCCTCCCTACCGGAGATGCCAGCGGCTAGGCGCAAGCGCCTCCAGGGGGAGTGGGGTTTTGCGGATCTGGAGATGCGCGACGTTATCAACGCCGGCGCCATCGACATCATCGAGGAAACCGTCCATGCTGGAGCCTCCCCGGCCGCCGCCCGCAAGTGGTGGATGGGAGAGCTCGCCCGCTATGCCAACGAGCAGGGTCAGGCCCTCGCCGACCTGCCGGCCACACCGGCCGACATCGCCGAACTTGATGGCCTCGTGCAGGAGGGCAAGCTCAACGACAAGCTGGCCCGGCAGGCCCTCGATGGCACGCTGGCCGGCGAAGGATCTCCCGCCCAGGTGGCCGCCAAGCGCGGACTCGAGATTATCTCCGATGATTCCGCGCTAGAAAGCGCCGTGGACGAGGCGCTTGCCGCCAACCCGGATATTGTCGAGAAGATCAAGGGCGGCAAGGTTCAAGCCGCCGGTGCCATCGTCGGCGCGGTCATGAAGGCCACCCGAGGCCAGGCCGATGCTGGGCGAGTCCGCGAGATCATCATGGAAAGGTGCCAGTAGGCCGCCGGTATAGCGTGGGCAGCAGTGGTACAGCCGGTAGGCTGCCACTGAGACTGCCGGGGCATGGTCCAGGCGGTGTGCCGGATAACCACAGAACCCGAGGGGCGGGGCCAACTGGCCCCGCCCCTCGTTATCCAGGTCTCAATCAGTCGAGAACGAGGGGGATTTTTCCGCAACATTCCGGGGAATGCACGCAGAAAATCCAAGCGTAATGAGCGTCACGCGCGCAGAGTTTGACCTCGAGCTCGACCGCGGATTACATTAATCAAGTTGCTTCCGCCAAGGAGGCAACAGCCTCTCCGAGATGGAGACGGAAACCCAGGTTGATACGGATCACCTGGTCCGAGATTGACCGCCCGGGATTCGGTCGCTAAGCTGGAGAAGTTGCTCCCTCCGGGAGATCGGCACTGCCGATAGCTTGGAGAGTGGGTCATTGGTTTGAGTTCTCAATAGTGTGTCGTTTTTTGTTTTTGTTTTTTT
>JAUNVM010000010.1:0-10921 GCA_030537635.1 Flaviflexus sp.
CGGTACCCCCAGAGGGATTCGAACCCTCAACTCGTCGATTTTAAGTCGACTGCCTCTGCCAATTGGGCTATGGGGGCAGGCACCAGCAAGATTACATCCCGGACGGGATCTCATGCGTTTAGATCTCAGGGTCCGCCACGTTAGAATCGGGGTGACGTACGTCAAAGAAAGGAATATCGTGGCGACATCGGCGGGACCAATCAGCTGGTACCGGAAGCGTCTGACCTCGGAGACCTTCGCCGGATCCGTGCTCGTGCTGGGCGCAATCATTGCTCTGGCGTGGGCGAATTCTCCGTGGCGAGAATCCTACGCCGCGTTATCCAACACGGTGGTCGGTCCGCATTCACTGCACCTTGATCTCACGCTCAACCACTGGGCGGCCGATGGCCTGCTCGCCATCTTCTTCTTCGTTGTCGGGCTCGAGCTCAAGGCCGAATTTGTTACCGGTTCGCTCCGGGACATTAAACAAGCTCTCGTCCCTATCCTCGCCGCCGTCCTCGGCATGGTCGGCCCCGTGCTCATCTACTCCCTTGTCCAGGTTGCCACGGGAAAGATGATCTTCCAGGGCTGGGCCATTCCCGTGGCCACGGACATCGCCTTCGCCCTCGCGGTTCTCGGCCTGTTTGGTAAGGGTCTGCCCACCGCTGCTCGTACCTTCCTGCTCACCCTCGCGGTGGTCGATGACCTGCTCGGCATCATCATCATTGCCATCTTCTTCTCCGATGGCATCTCCTTCCTCTGGCTTGGCATCGCCCTGCTCACCTGCGCCGTGTTCGGCTTCTTCGCCCAGAAGCGCATCATCCACTGGTGGCTGCTGTGGCCCCTGGCAATCTTTGCCTGGTATGCCATGCACACTTCGGGGGTGCACGCGACGATTGCCGGCGTCGTGCTCGGCATGACCGTGCCGGCCATTGCCCAGGGATCCGAGAAGGAGCCCCAGACCTCCCAGCTTGGTCACCGCTTCGAGTTCTACTCCGCCGGTATTGTCCTGCCGGTCTTCGCCTTCTTCGCGGCCGGCGTCAACGTCATGGACTCCGGCGGGATCGGCACGCTGCTGGCCGATCCCGTTGCCATCGCCATCTACCTCGCCTTGCCCTTCGGTAAGTGCCTAGGAATCTGGGGCGGATCCGTGCTCATGACGAAGCTGCTGCGGCTCAAGCTCGGCAAGGGTCTGCACCTGGCCGATATTTTCGCGGTCTCTTTTGTCGCGGGCGTTGGCTTCACCGTCTCCCTCCTCATCGCATCCCTGTCCTTCCCGGCGGATGATCCCCATTCCGCGCATGCTCGCGTCGCGGTTATTCTCGGCTCCCTGCTCGCCATGGTTCTCGGCGCTATCGCCCTGCGCGTGCGGGCCCGCCGCCGCCTGGTCGAGGCCGCCAGCCAGCCGCACGAGGACTGGGGCACCGGCGATGCCACGGATGACGACATTCGTCTCGACGGCATTCCCAACATCGATCTTCCCGATGAGCGGCCTCGCGACTTTGCGAACTATCCGACTCCCGAAGAACACGATCCGAACAACGAGTTCAATCCGGATACTCACCCGTAAGAATCGACACGGTGCCAGGGCGGAGGGGGACACCCTCCGCCCTTCGCCTCGCTTCCCTGCGCTCTTTCGTCCCTCCCGCCACCCACTTGGCCTACGCAGCCACAGTGCGCTAGCGGTGAGCCGCGGTGCCGGCGGCCGCGAGCGCAGCGGCCCTCAGGTGCCAGGACCACCACTGCGGTCTGGTGATCGAAGGCGGCACGATCTGGTGGGAAGCGATCTGATGGAAGGCGCGGCAGGCCGGATCTGGCACGCCATCTGATCGGCTGGGGATTAGTCGCGAAGCAGCTCCGGGCCGATGTCGAGCTCTCCGGCGGCCCACAGGGCAAGACCATCGAGGATATCGTGCTCGGAAGTGGTGGCACCTTCCAGCGAAGGAATGAGCTCGGCGGCACGGTGAACGACCTCCTGCCACACGAGCGCCCCGGCGGCGATAACGTCGACTCGACCGGGATGCAGATAGCCTTCGGCGGCCCGTTGTTCCCGGTTTGCGGTAAGGAAGAAATCGCAGGCCGCATCAATCTCATCGACCGTGAGGAAGGTGGCATCGATGGCGCGGGGATCGTAGGCGGGAAGATGGAGGGCACGCGCGGTCACGGTGGTCACGGTGCCCGCCAGCCCGATGAGGCGGGTGGCCCGACCGAGCGGAACCCGCTGGGCCTCATCGAGCGCCGCCCGAACATCACGTCGCGCAGCCTCGATCTGATCGGGAGTGGGCGGATCATCGTGGAGATGCCGCTCCTGCATCCGCACGCAGCCCACGTTCATGGAGTGCTCGCCCACGGCGCCGCTGCGCGCCGAGCCCACGACGATCTCGGTGGAGCCACCCCCAAGGTCGACGACCGCCACCAGCTCGTCCGGCTCGACGGAGACGGCTGAGAGCGCGCCGAGGAAAGATAGTTGGGCTTCCGCCAAGCCGGAAATCACCTGCGGCTCCTGGCCGATCCGATCGGTAATCCCCCGGGTGAACTCATCTCGGTTGGACACATCGCGGGAAGCCGAGGTCGCGGCAAACCGCACCCGTTCCACCCCGTGGCGCTTGAGCTCCTCGGCGTAGTCGTCGGTGATGGCGAAGGTGCGGGCGAGTGCCTCGGCAGAAAATTCCCCGGTCCGGTCCACGCCCTCACCCAGTCGCGCCACCTCCATCCGGCGCACGACGTCACGCACCTGGCCGCCGTCGATATCGGCGATCAGCAGGCGCAGCGAATTGGTTCCACAATCAATGCCAGCAACTCTCACCCCATAAGGGTGCCACGTTGCCCGGCCACACTGAAAAGCCGTGAGCATATCGTGAGAAAGCCAGCATTGCCGCAGCCCGGCTCAGTCTCTCCTCGCTCCCGACTCCCCTCCGCATCTCCCCAATCTGCTCCCCGCGTCTTTTCCACGTCTTCTCCATATCGTCTCTGCGGCTATCTCCGCTTTGCCACGTCACAGTTTGCTGACAAGACGGATGAGCGCCCCACGCAAGATCGGCGCATGCCCCAAGGTTGCGGACGCAGGCACGGATGCGCGCGGAAGGAATCACGGAAGGAGCTCAGGCATTATCGCCGGAGGGAAAGATGATGGCCGGGCAGCGAGTTCAGCATCGGCTGATGCTCACTCGGAGACCCCGTGCTGGCCGGGTGGGTTAGCGTGCGTCCTTCTCGTTCTCGCGGCCGCAGGTGCAGGTCTCCGGTGTCCAGTCGATCCGGCTGAGCGCAATGTCGCCGATGGGATTGACACCGGGTCCGGCGGCGAGGGAGTGGCCGGCGAGGGCGTGCAGGCACTTGACCCGGTTGGGCATGCCGCCCGCGGAGATTCCATCGATCTCCGGAACCTCGCCAAGCGCGGTGCGCCGCGCAATGTAGTCCTCGTGGGCGCGCTGATAGGCCTCGGCGACATCCTCATGGGTCTCCACCAGCTCGGTCAGCTCCGCCATCACCCCATCCGCCTCGAGCCGGCTGAGCTCGTAGATGGCGCGGGGATGGGTGAGGTAGAAGGTGGTGGGGAATGGCGAGCCGTCGTCGAGCCGCGGTGCCGTCATCACCACGGTGGGATATCCGCAGGCGCACCGGGCCGCAATATCGACAACGCCGCGCGGCACCCGGCCGAGCTGTTCGCGGAGAATCTCTAGGTCTGTCGGGGACACACTCACGGCGTCTCGCTCACTCCTTCGTCGCCGGCCGGGGCCTCATCGGTACCCGAGACTTCACCATCGGGATCCGGCTCGGGTGCCGGCTCGTCGTCGGGCTGCCAATCCTTGCCGGGATCCCCGGCGGGGTTGATGGGCTCGGAGGGCTGCCCGGAGGCGTAGCCGGCAATGGAGACGGAGTCCCACAGCGTGGTAAACCACGGGGTGGCGGCTCGGCGGTTGTAGTTGATTTCCTCTTCGAGGGCGGCCCGGCGCTCCTCGGCCGTGTCCTCCTCGGGGTCGGTGACGACGTAGAGCACCTGGCCGGGAGCAACGTAACCGAGACGCTCCCTGGCCTGGGCGGCCACGTAGTCCGGGTCATTCCACAGGGCTAGTTGAGCGGCCAGGTCCTTGTTGCGGGCCCGCGCCTGCTCCACGGAGGCATTGAGTTCGCGGATTTCGGCCTGCTGGGACAGGTAATTGCGCAGCGCCGGGGTGATGAGGATGACGGCGAAGACGATGGAGAGGAGGACGGCGAGGAAGCGCATGGACAGCGCGCGGGGATGTGCCTTGTCGCCGCCGATGATGAGCGCACGCCGGGTTCCCTTCGAGTGCAGACGCGGCCCCCCGGAAGGGGCGCTGGTGCGGGTCTGGGACCGCGCGGGCCGCGTCGGCCGGGAGGGGCCTCGGGGCGTGCTGGGCCGTCTGGAACTCATGCTTCCCATACTACGGCCGGCCTGCAGGGTATCCCCACAGGCCGGCCGCGTGAGTCGTGACTATGCCACGCTATGGCTTACTTGAAGCGAGGGAAAGCCGAACGTCCGGCGTACACAGCGGCGTCGTCGAGAGAGTACTCGATGCGCAGGAGCTGGTTGTACTTGTTGACGCGCTCGCCGCGGGCGGGGGCGCCGGTCTTGATCTGGCCGGAGTTGGTGGCGACCGCGAGATCCGCGATCGTCGTGTCCTCGGTTTCGCCGGACCGGTGCGAGGTCATCGTGGTGAAGCCGGCGCGGTGCGCGGCCTCAACGGCCTCGAAGGTCTCGGTGAGGGAGCCGATCTGGTTGACCTTGACGAGCAGCGAGTTCGCCGCTCCCATCTCGATGCCCTTCTTCAGGCGCTCCGGGTTGGTGACGAAGAGATCATCGCCCACGACCTGGATCTTGTCGCCGATCTGGGAGGTGAGAGCCACCCAGGCATCCCACTCGTCCTCCGACAGCGGATCCTCGATGGAGACGAGCGGGTAGTCGGCCACGAGCTTCTCGTAGTAGTCGACCATGTCCTCGGTGGTCTTCTCGCCACCCTCGAAGGAGTAGCGACCATCGTTGAAGAACTCAGTGGCGGCCACGTCAAGGGCGAGGGCCACATCGTCGCCCGGCTTGAGGCCGGCCTTGGAGATGGCCTCGACGATGAGATCAAGGGCCGCGGCATTCGAGTCAAGGTTGGGGGCAAAGCCGCCCTCATCGCCCAGGCCGGTGGCCAGCGAGCGCTCCTTGAGCACGGACTTGAGCGAGTGGTACACCTCGGCACCCCAGCGCAGGGCCTCCTTGAAGGTGGGGGCGCCGATCGGGGCGATCATGAACTCCTGGATGTCAACGTTGGAATCGGCATGCGAGCCGCCGTTGAGGATGTTCATCATCGGCACCGGCAGGCGGTGCGCGTTCGGGCCGCCCAGGTAGCGGTACAGGGGCAGGCCGGCCGAATCAGCGGCGGCCTTGGCCACGGCGAGGGACACGCCGAGAATGGCATTGGCCCCCAGCTTGCCCTTGTTCGGGGTGCCGTCGAGATCAATCATGAGCTGATCGAGCGTACGCTGCTCATCGGCGTCAAGGCCAACGATTTCCGGCTCGATGGTTTCGATGACGGCCTTGACGGCATCCTGGACACCCTTACCGCCAAAGCGATCTCCGCCGTCGCGACGCTCAACCGCCTCGAAGGCACCGGTGGACGCACCGGACGGGACCTGGGCGCGAGCGAACACGCCGTCATCCAGCTGGACTTCGACTTCGACGGTGGGATTGCCCCTCGAATCAAGAATTTCGCGGGCGTTCAGCGCCTCAATAATGGCCACGGGGTCTCCTTTACAGATAGTGGATAGGAACCTCCACTATTCTAAGCCGCAAAAGCACTTCCACCCCGGGACCATCTATTCATTCACAGCCAATTCCCCGGAAGGTGAAACTCTCCTCCCCCGTACCGAAGGCCTAGCTCCCGCGGAGGGCACATTTGCGGCGGGAAGCTGTTCGCCACGTGCCGCCACGCTGGGAACAATGAACCCATCACGTGTCCATAATGTGTCCGCGGCATGCCGCTCAATACCGCTCACCACCGGTCGGTGGCTGGCCGGCACGGGGCGGGCAACGCCCGGCCGGGGCGACCGCTGATTATCAGGGAAGCGGGGAGGCCTGCGGGGTGATGAGGTAGTCGGACTGGGCGGGCAGCAGCTGACCGGATTCGCCCTCCCAGGTGCCAAAGCGGGGATTGACGTCAACGTCGGCGTTCTTGATGGCGTCGGACACCTCGGTCACCTCATCGGGCATGGCAATGCCATTTTGCGAGGCGATAATGAAGGCGAAGAAGTCGACAACCTTTCCGGTGGCCGGGGAGTAGTCAGTGTCGGCGAGACCGAGCTGAGTCTCGGCGAGCGAGATCAGCTTGGGATCGGAGGCGACGGGGATCTCGGTCCTCACCGGCGCGGTGGCGCGGGCGGAGATCAGCAGACCGAGCGTGGCTTCGGGGGTGACGTTGAGCCCGGCGGCACGCAGCTCATCGTTGACTTCGCCGACGGTGTCGATGTCGATTGGCTGTCCGTTGACCTCGGCCGCCTCGGACGGATGGGAGCATCCGGCGATAGCACAGACGGCGATGAGGGCGAGGATGGGACGGGACTTCACTGGTAGCCTCCTTGAATCTTTGGACATCTTATTCCTTAACCGAGGTCCGCGCCATCGACCCCCGGTTCATTGCCGCCGTGGCCGTCCTCGTCGGGCAGGAAGACGGCGCGCAACAGGTCGATAAACCAGGCGTGGAAGTCCTCGTTCATCACCGGGGACACCTTGTCGCCGAGCCGCCGCGCCTCGGTGACGGGCATGGGAACCAGCGCGGTGCGCACGGCCGGCTTGAGGACGGTGCGCGGGTGCAGGCGGCGGAGCCGCGCCACCCTTGAATCCGGCAGGGAGACGGGATACAGGCGCAGGTAATCGCCCTGGGTCACCGCATCGGTGAGCTTCGCGGTGCGCATGAGCTCGCGGATTTCGGCGATGAGGAGCATGCGGTTGACCATGGGTGGCAGGGGGCCGAAGCGGTCCTGCAGTTCGGCCCGCACTCGTTCCCGGTCGGCCTCGTCGACCGCATTGGCCACCTTGGCGTAAATGTCGAGCCGCAGCCGCTCCTGGGGCACGTAGGAGTCGGGAACCATGGCCTCGATCGGCAGGTCGAGGCGCAGCTGGGCGGGCTCCGGCTCAGGCTGGGGGCCCTCCTGCAGCATGGCCCTCATCTGCGCCACCTGTTCGGAGATCATGCGGACGTAGAGGTCAAAGCCGACCCCGGCGATGTGGCCGGACTGTTCGCCGCCAAGCAGATTGCCGGCACCGCGGATTTCCAGATCCTTCATGGCGACCTCGATACCGGAGCCCAGATGGGTGTGGGTGGCAATCGTGCGCAGCCGCTCGAGCGCGGTTTCCGTCATGTCGGCCGTGGGCGGGTAGAGGAAGTAGGCATAGGCGCGCTCCCGGCCCCGACCCACGCGGCCGCGCAGCTGATGCAGCTGGGACAGGCCAAAGCGGTGGGCATTGTCAACAATGAGGGTGTTGGCATTGGAGATGTCGAGGCCGGTTTCGATGATGGTCGTGCACACGAGGACGTCAATCTCGCGCTCCCAGAACTGCTGGATGACCTTCTCGAGCTCCCGCTCGCTCATCTTCCCGTGCGCCACCCCAACCCGGGCCTCGGGCACGAGCTCGGTAATCTTTCGGGCCCTCGCCTGAATGGATTGGACCCGGTTGTGGACGAAGAACACCTGACCATCGCGCAGCAGCTCGCGGCGAATCGCGGCTGAGACCTGCTTATCTTCCTCGAGTCCCACGTAGGTGAGGATGGGGTGACGCTCCTCGGGCGGGGTGGCCAGCGTGGACATCTCCCGGATCCCCGTCACCGCCATCTCCAACGTGCGCGGAATCGGGGTGGCGGACATGGACAGCACATCCACGTTGGTGCGCAGCTGGGTGAGCGTCTCCTTGTGTTCGACCCCGAAGCGCTGCTCCTCGTCGATGATGACGAGGCCGAGATCCTTGAAGCGGATGGCGCCGGTGAGCAGGCGATGGGTGCCGATCACCACGTCGATGCTGCCATCCTTGAGGCCCTCTTCGACCCGGCGGGATTCCTCCTCGGACTGGAAGCGGGACAGGGCGGCAACGGTGACGGGGAAGCCGGCGTAGCGCTCCGTGAAGGTCTCGTAATGCTGGGACACGAGCAGGGTGGTGGGCACGAGGACGGCCACCTGCTTGGAATCCTGGACGGCCTTGAAGGCGGCGCGCACCGCGATTTCAGTTTTGCCGTACCCAACATCGCCGGAGATGAGGCGGTCCATGGGGGTGGCCCGCTCCATATCCGCCTTGACCTCATCGATCGTCGAGAGCTGATCGGGGGTCTCGATGTGGGCGAAGGCGTCCTCGAGCTCGCGCTGCCAGGGCGTGTCCGGGGAAAAGGCGTAGCCCTTCGTCGCCTGCCGGGTGGCGTAGAGCCGGACGAGCTCGCCGGCAATCGCCTCGGTGGCGCGGCGGGCCCGGGCCTTGGTTTTCGCCCAGTCCGCCCCTCCCATCTTCGACATCTTGGGGACCTCGGCTCCCGAATACTTCGAGACGAGGTCGAGGGAGTCGGTGGGAATCCATAGCTGATCCGGGGGCATGCCCCGCTTGGACGGGGCATATTCGGCGACGAGGTATTCGCGCTGGGCGCCCTCGGCGGCGTCAATGGTGCGGGTGTCGATGCGCAGGAAGCGGCCCACGCCGTGGTGGTCGTGGACGATGTAGTCCCCGGGGGTGAGGCCGAGGGAGGCCAGGTCTCCGCCCTTGCGTCTCGACGGCATTTTTCGCATGTCCCGCGTCGAGGAGCCCTTCCGCCCGGTCATGTCCGACAGCGTGAGCACGGCGAGCTGGGCGGCCTCGAGGAGGAATCCGGTGCTGGCCGGGGCGGCCGTGACGGTAACTTCGCCGGGATTGAGCTCGCCGAGGTCGGTCTCGAAGCCGGCGCTCACCTCGGATTCGATGAGGTGGGCGGCCAGGCGGCGGCCGATGCCGGCACCGGGGGCGATGAGTAGGCAACGCCAGCCGGTGCGGGCCAGACCGGCCACCTCGGTCAGTGCCTTTTCCACATCTCCGTGATAGGCGGCAGGTTCGCGGCCCACCCCGGACGCATTCTCGCCGATAAATCCGGCGAGGCTCCACCAGTCGAAGCCGCGCGCCCGGGCGGCGGCCCGCACATCGGCCACCTCCTCGAAGGAGGCCTGATCGGCGGTGATCGGAATGGTTCCGCCCTCGGCGGCTGCGGACCAGGCGGCGGCCAGGAACTCCTCGGTGGTGGCGACGAGATCGGCAGCCCGAGAGGTGATCCGCTCCGGCTCCACGAGGACGATGCGGGAGGAGGCGGGTAGCAGCTGGACGATCGGCACCATGTGATCGGTGAGGATCGGGGCGAGGGATTCCATTCCCTCGACGTAGCGGCCCTCCGCAATCTTCTCGAGCATGTCCCGCGCGCCAGGAAGCGCGTCCGCGCCCTCCCGGGCCCGCTCGCGCACCTTATCGGTGAGGAGGATTTCCCGGCAGGGCGGGGCGTAGAGCTCATCAACCTTCTCCAAGGAACGCTGATCGGCGATCTGGAAGGAGCGAATCTCATCGATCTCGTCGCCGAAGAACTCCACGCGCCGCGGATGGGAGTCGGTGGGGGCGAAGACGTCTACGATGCCGCCGCGCACGGCAAACTGTCCCCTGCCATCGACCATGTCCACCCGTTCGTAGGCGGCCCCGGCAAGCGAGCGGGTGAAGTCCTCAAGCTCCACCTCATCGCCCGGACGAACCCGCACCGGAGTCATGTCCCCCAGGTTGGCGATCACCGGCTGGAGGAGGGAGCGGATGGGAACGATAAGGACCTTGAGCTCGGCGAATTCCTCCGGATGGGCGAGGCGCCGCAGCACGGCGAGCCGGCGGGCCACGGTATCCGCCCGGGGCGAGAGCCTCTCGTGTGGGAGGGTCTCCCAGGACGGGAAGATGTCAATATGCTTCTCGTCCAGGTAGGCCGTGAGATTGGTGGCGAGTTCCTCGCCCTCCCGGCCGGTTGCGGTCACGGCAACGATCGTGCGCCCACTGTCACGGCCGAGCAAACCAAGCGCCGGGGAAACCATGCCCCTGGGCATGGGAACATCCACCTCCGGCTCGGTGCGCGCGGCCAATCCGGCGAGCCGGGAATCCGTGGCGATGATGTCGAGGAGGGCCGAAAGCTCCATACCAGTCCTTGAGATAGGGTGCCGGGCGCGAGGGGTGCGCGTAGGGAAAGAGCCCGCCTGGGCGGGCTCGGTGAGTGTCGAGATCAATTTCCCGTGTGGAGGCGTGCCTGGGCTTCGGCAAAGCCGCAGACCAGGACGTCCTCAACAACATCCGCGGCCTTGGCCGTGGTGACCTCGTACTGTTCGCGCTGGGCGGCCCGAATCTCGGCGAGCACGTAGTCCGCCGGATCCATCCGCCCCGGCGGGCGGCCGATGCCGATCCGCAGGCGCTGATAGTTCTTTGAGCCGAGCGCACCGGTGAGGGATTTCAGGCCGTTATGACCGCCCTCCCCGCCGCCGGACTTCAGCCGCAGCTCGTGCTCGGGCAGGTCCAGGTCATCATGGATGACAAGAATGTCCGGCGGCTCGATCTTGTAGTAGCGGCACAGGGACGCCACCGGCGGGCCGGACACGTTCATGTAGCCGTCACTGATCGCGAGAAGGAAGCGAGAATCGGCCTGGGCCCGGGGAAGGAAACCGGTGAGAACGTGGGTTCCCGACCGGTGCGCAGCGAGGCTACCGCCCGCGCGGCGCGCCAGCTCGTCAATGACCATATGGCCGACGTTATGCCGCGTCGAGCGGTACCTGGGACCCGGGTTCCCGAGCCCAATGATTGCCTTCACGCTGCGCTGAGGAAGCCTTAGGCCTCCTCACCCTCCTTCGATTCCTCAGAAGCTTCCTCGCCACCATCCTCTTCGGAGGCGGCTTCGGCGGCCTCGGCATCGGCGGC
>JAUNVM010000010.1:10931-70363 GCA_030537635.1 Flaviflexus sp.
TCAAGCTCCTCGTCGACGATCGGGAAGTTGACGGAGACAAGCAGCTCCTCGTCGTCCAGATCGGTGGTGACACCCTCGGGCAGCTCGATGTCGCCGATGCGAATCTGGGTGCCCTCTTCCTTGCCCTCGACGTCGATCTCGATGGCGGAGGGAATCGAGACAACATCGCATTCGATGAGAATCTCGAGGATTTCGGTGGTGACCACGGTGCCCGGGGCGGGCTCGCCGACGGTGACGACCGGGACGGTGACCTCAACCATCTCACCGGCCTTAATGGACAGCAGGTCGACATGCTCGATGTCCCAGGTGACGGGGTTGCGCTGCACGTCCTTGAGCAGGGTCAGCTGATCCTTGCCGTTCACCTTGACGGTGATAAGGGCGTTGGCGTTACCGCGCACGGCGAGGAAGGTCTCGTGCCCATCAAGGGCAATGTGGGAGGTTTCGCCGGCCGCGCCGTAGACGACGGCGGGGATGAGACCCTCGCGACGCAGCTTGCGGGCAGCGCCCTTGCCAAAGGAAGTGCGATCGGTGGTCTCTAGCTTGATGGAATCTACCATGATGGTCCTTTCGGTTCGGTCAGCCTCGAAGGCCAGGTGCCGAAAGGCACAGGCCGCGTCGATAACGGAGTCATGCTCCCTCGCCGAGGCAACCGTCAGCTTACCCGCCTGCAAGCGCCTTGGAAAGTTCACGTGTCGAGGGTCTCACCGCGCGCGGGGCGGATGAGAGGACCGAGCCGCGGCGGATAGGGAAAGGCCGAGACCACGCATGGTCCCGGCCTTTGCCGTAACTGGTTTGGCGGCCTAGTGCGCACCGTCGAACAGGCTGGTCACCGAGCCATCGTCGAAAACCTCTCGGATGGCGCGGGCGAGCACCGGGGAAATCGACAGGACGGTGAGGTTCTTGAAGCGCTTTTCGCGCGGAATCGGCACCGTGTCGGTGATGACCACCTCGCGGGCGCCCGATTCGGACAGGCGCTTGACGGCCGGATCGGAGAGCACACCGTGGGTGGCGGCCACGATGACATCCGCCGCTCCGGCGTCGAGAACGACGCGCACCGCCTCGGAAATGGTCCCACCGGTGTCGATGAGGTCATCGACGAGGATGCAGGTGCGGCCCTCAACATCGCCGACGACGCGGTTGGCGACGGCCAAATTGGGGCGGGAGATGTCGCGGGTCTTGTGGACGAAGGCGAGCGGGGTGCCGCCCAGACGGTCGGCCCACTGCTCGGCCACCCGGATGCGTCCAGCATCCGGCGAGACGACGCAGGTTTCATTGGGATCAATGCGGGTGCGCACATATTCCACGAGCGTGGGCATGGCCCACAGGTGATCGACCGGGCCGTCGAAGAAGCCCTGGGCCTGGGCGGCGTGCAGGTCCACGCTCATGATCCGATCCGCGCCGGCCTGGTGGTAGAGATCGGCGATGAGCCGGGCGGAGATGGGCTCGCGGCCCTTATGCTTCTTGTCCTGCCGAGCATACGGATAGAAGGGGGCGACCACGGTGATCCGCTTGGCCGAGGCGCGCTTGAGCGCATCGATCATGATGAGGGACTCCATGAGCCACTTGTTGACCGGCGGAGTGTGGGTTTGGATGACGAAGGCGTCGCAGCCGCGCACCGATTCGTCGTAGCGCACGTAGATCTCGCCGTTGGCAAAGTCGTAGGTGGTGGAGGGGAGGAGGTCAATGTCGAGACAGTTCGCCACATCCTCCGCCAAGTCCGGATGGCTTCGACCAGACACCACCACGAGGTGCTTGGCGCCGCTGGAGTGAATCCCTGTCATAGTTTTTCCGATCCTTTACCTGGGGGTGTTTTCTGGGGCGGTAATGGTTTCGTGGGCGAGGTCGGCAAAGGCAATTTCGGCGCCTTCGGCAACCTCGCAGTCGGTGAGCCGCACGAAGGGGCCCACGGTGGCGCCGGCGGCAATGGAGGTGGTGCCGGCCAAATAGCTGCCGGGTAGGATCCGGCAGTCGGGGGCGAAGGTCACGCCGACCTCCACCCAGGTGGCGTGCGGATCAACAATGGTGGCGCCCGCGCGCATGGCATCCTCGAGCAGCCGTCGATTCATTTCGCCGCGCAGGCGGGCCAGCTGCACCTTGTCATTGACGCCCTCGACGAGCAGCGCGGAGGCTTCGAGGGAGCCGACCGGCAGACCGGAGGTGTAGGCGTATTCGATGACGTCGGTCAGGTACATCTCGCCCTGAGCATTGTCCGTGTCCACGCCGGCCAGCCCGGCGCGCAGCACCTCGGCGTCAAAGACGTAGATCGACGTGTTGATCTCGGAGATCTCTCGCTGGGCCTCGGTCGCATCCTTGTGTTCAACGATGGCGCAGGGGGTGCCGTTTTCGTCGCGACAGATTCTGCCATATCCCGTGGCGTCATCGACCCGGGCGGTGAGAATGGTGACCGCATTGCCCTCGTGGGCGGCAAAGAGGTCGGCGTAGATCTGCTCGGTGAGCAGCGGGGTGTCGGCCGCGGTGACGAGAACCGGTCCCTCGATCTCCCCGAGGGCCTCGAGTGCGCACCAGACGGCCCGGCCCGTTCCGGGAACATCATCCTGGTCAGCAATGATCGCCTCGGGGTCAACCTCGAGGGCGTGGGCGGCAACAAGATCGCGTTCGTGACGGACAACAACGGCAAGCCGGGCGGGATTCGTGGCCCGGGCGGCGGTGAGAACGTGGCCGAGGAGGGTGCGTCCGCACATCTCATGCAGCACTTTCGGGGTCTTCGACTTCATGCGAGTCCCCGCGCCTGCGGCGAGAACAATGACGGATGCCGGATTCACGTCGCCTCCTTGGGATCTTCATCCCAGTGTAGTCGCTTGCGGGCACACGTTGGCCCGTCCGCGCTCCGCCCTCAGGGTTCGAACCTGAACTAAAGGCTTCAAAGGCCTCTGTGCTGCCATTACACCAGGGCGGAATCTGTGCGTGGCACGGTGCCAGTTTGCCAGCCTGGCCCACCTCATGGCAAAGCCTCAGCCCATTCCGGTCGTTGAGACCCCCCGCGAACCTCTCGGCCCCGTGTGCTCAGCCCGGGCCGCTCGCCCGGCCGGGGCTCAGCCCGGCCCCGCTAGCCTCGGCGCGCGAGTCTCGCCCCCCCCTCATCTCTTCCGCCTCCGTCAGGACCCTCACTCCCTATACTTGGGGGTATGACTGACGAGATCCTCCCCCGCCGCACCCGTATGCCCCGCAAGCAGCGCCGCCTCCAGCTCATCGAGATTGGCCGTGCGGCGTTTGCCCAGCGCGGCTACGACGGGACGTCGATCGAGGAAATCGCCACGGCCGCCGGGGTCTCCAAGCCGATCATCTACGAGCACTTTGGCGGCAAGGAGGGGCTCTACCAGGTCATCGTCGACCGGGAGATCACTAGCCTCATCGACACCCTCGCCGATGCCATGCCGGAGGATTCGAGTCCGCGCCGGGCGCTCGAGGGCACCATCGTCACCCTCCTCGACTATCTCGAAACCCATCCCGATGGTCACCGGCTGCTTGCCCACCAGTCCCCCGCCGGGGTCTCCTCCGGCGTCTTTTCTCCCATCATGGGCGAGGTTGCCGAGCACCTCACCGCCATCATCGCCAAGCTCTTTGCCGGCCGCGGCTTCGATCCGACCGCGGTGCGCCTCTACGGCCAGCTGCTTGGCGGCTCCGTCGCCCAGGTCGGCATGTGGTGGATCACCGAGCTCGAGGAAGCGGCAGCCGATCCCGAGATTGCCGCGCCGGATAAGAATGCGGTGGCTGCCCACACCGTCAACCTGCTGTGGAACGGCCTGCACCGCCTCGAGCGCCACCCCTCCCTCCACGGGCACGAGGCAGATGAGAAGACCGGCGACGAGGAACTGACCGGCAACGCCTCCTAGCCGCTACCCGCACGCGGGTCCACGGCCTGAGCCCGACGCCTAGGCCTGACGGCTGCCCCACATCCAGACCCCGGGGAGTTATCCCCACCGCGGGAGGCTACCTCACCGGCTCGCAGAGAAGGTGAGGTAGGTGGCCGCTCCGCCTCAGCACTATCCGCCCGCGTGGGTGGCGCAGAACAAACTACATATTGCGCGGCCGCCGGATATGCGGTGAGGTAGAGCTAGCGAGAAGACTGAACGCGGTCACAGGAAGGATGATGGTGTTACAGATTGAGGATTTGCACAAGTCCTTCGGCGAAATCAAGGCGCTTAATGGGATGAGCTTTACCGCCCGGGAGGGCGAGCTCTTTGGTTTCGTGGGCTCCAACGGCGCGGGCAAAACCACGGCTATGAGGGCAATTTTGGGAGTGATGAGCCCCGATAGTGGGCGGGTGACCTGGAAGGGTGAGCCGCTGACCTTCGAGGACCGGCAGAACATCGGGTACATGCCCGAGGAGCGCGGGCTTTATCCGAAGATGAAGGTGGCAGATCAGCTCATCTACCTGGCCCGCCTGCACGGCATGGACAAAAATGAGGCGGAACGGGCCATGGAGTATTGGACCGAGCGCCTCGGCATTGATTCGCGCCGCGAGGATGCGGTGCAAAAGCTCTCGCTTGGTAATCAGCAGCGCTGCCAGCTGGCCGCCGCCCTCGTCTCCCAACCGGATCTGCTCGTCCTTGACGAACCATTCTCGGGCCTGGACCCGGTCGCCGTGGACGTCATGAGTGACGTGCTGCGTGAGCGGGCCCGCGATGGCGCCACCGTCATCTTCTCCTCCCACCAGCTCGAGCTCGTGGAAAAGCTGTGCGATCGGGTGGGTATTGTCTCGCGCGGCCGCATCGTTGCCGAGGGCACGATCGATGAGCTGCGCACTTCCGACACCGTCGACTACGAGATCACGGTGTCCGGCACCCCGGACTTCGCCGCGGCCGGCCTCAGCGCCCGCCGCGAGGGCGAGGATAGCTGGCTGGTGACAATTGATCCGGCCGACGTGGAGGCCGAGCAGCGCGCCCTTAAGGTGGCGCAGGCCGCCGGCCCGGTGCACGAGTTCCGGCGGATGCGCCCGCACCTGACCGAACTATTCCGCGGCGTCGTTTCCTCCGATCCGGCTCCCGAGCCGGAGAAGTCCGAGGAGAAGCGCTCGGGCCTGGCCAAGCTGTTCAACGTCAAGCTCTTTGGAAAGCGGGGAGACAAGTGACCACCGGACTCATCATTCAGCGCGAATTCCGCGCCCAGATTAAGAGCAAGTCCTTCATCTGGTCCACCGCTATTACCTGCCTGATCATCATCGCCGCCGGCCTTGTCTTTCACATTTTCTCCGGCAAAGACGGTGACGAGGCCGAGGAGGGGCCCACGATTGCGGTAACCGAGCAGGCCTCCGTGCTCACCGAAACTCTTGAATCGCTCGGCGCCACCGTCATCGAGGCCTCTGATCCGCGGGAGGCCGCCGAAGAGGAGGAGGTGGATGCCGCGCTTGACGGCGATCCCACCGCGCTCACCATCTACCTGGAAGATTCCAGCGATCCGGCCGA
This sequence comes from Flaviflexus sp., assembly GCA_030537635.1. Classification (GTDB taxonomy): domain Bacteria; phylum Actinomycetota; class Actinomycetes; order Actinomycetales; family Actinomycetaceae; genus Flaviflexus. The sequence continues at coordinate 16,358 of JAUNVM010000010.1, forward strand.
TGTTCGGCCGTTCATTGAGAACGCCGCCACCGGCTACGTCGTCACCCGGGAGCTGGGCGAGCAGGCCTCGGCCGAGCTGTCCCAAATGCTGGCGCAGGCCGGAAACCCGCAGGTGGTCGGCCTGGATGATGAGGAAATGGAGGAGAATGTGGATCCCATCCTCCTGGCGTTCGGCTTTGCCACGCTCGTCCTCACCTACATGGCAATCGTCATGTCGATTTCCATGCTCTCCATCGGCATCGTCGAGGAGAAGGCCTCCCGGATCGTCGAGATCCTCCTCGCCACCGTCAAGCCCCGCCAGCTGCTGCTGGGGAAGGTGCTTGGCCTGGGGATCACCATTCTTCTCATGGTGGCGAGCTATCTCATCTCCGCGGTGATCGCCGCCACCATCGCCGGCATCCTCCCCGAGATCGCCGTGGATAAGTCCATGTGGCTCGCCATCGCCACCTCGGTGGTGTGGATTCTGCTCGGCTTCTTCATGTTCGCCATGCTCACCGGCGGCCTCGCGTCCACGGTGTCGCGGCAGGAGGAGCTTGGAGCGGTCACCACCCCGCTCGTCATGCTCAGCCTCATCCCGTTCTATCTCGGCTTCTTCCTCGTGCCGACGATGCCGGATGCTCTGGTGACAAAAATCCTGTCCTTCATTCCCCTGTTCGCACCGTTTATGATGCCGGTGCGGGCGGCCTTCGGAATGGCAGCCTGGGAGCCGCTGCTCGCCATGGTCCTGTGCGTGGCCTCGATTCCGCTGCTCGCGGCCCTGGCCGGAAAGATCTACCAGCGGTCGATTCTGCGCACCGGCGAGCGGGTGAAGATCACGCAGGCGTTGCGCGGCTAGCCTCGAACGGGCCGAGCAGCGCCTTAAGCAGTCGCGCCAGCTCGGTCCGCTCAGCCGGCGGCATATGCGCGATCATCTTCTTCTCCAGATCGAGCAGGTCCGTCATGGCGGCATCGACGCGGGCAATCCCCTCGGGGGTTGCCCGCACGTATTTCACCCGGCGATCCGACTCATCCCCGGCGCGCATGGCATAACCCCGCTCCACCATGCAGTTGATTCGGTGGGTGAGGGTTCCAGACGGCACCATGAGCTCAGCCATGACCTTCGAGGGCGGCAGCTGGTAGGGGGCGCCGGCGCGGCGCAGCAGCGAGAGCATCTCAAATTCCCACTGCTCGAGGCCGTGGGCGGCAAAGGCCTTCGAACGCACCCGATCCAGGTGCTTGGACAGGCGCAGCAGGCGGGAAAAGACGGCGAGCGGGGCAAGATCGACATCTCCGCGCTCCCGACGCCAGGCCGCAATAATCTCATCGACCTCATCGACCTCGCCGGTCATTCCCGGCGCCACATCCCGCTTCTTCACATCCCCACCCTATAAGGCGCACCGCATCGACACCATAGTCTGTTCCAGCCGGGCGCGCCCTCACGCCCCCGTGCCGCTCCGCCCGCCGGGATCGGTCAGCTCGCCGGCCCGGCACCCGGCTCCCGACCGGCGTCCTCACCCACGGTGGCGAGCAGGTCAACGAGATAGGCGAGGCCGATGGCGCGGTGGCCCTCTTGTGTGGGGTGGAACAGTTCGTCGATGGCCCCGGAGCGGTGAATCATCTCCGGATCCCAGAATTGACCGGTGTCCACCAGGGAGATCCCGCCGAGCTCAGAATCAAGACCGGACACGAGCTCAGCCAGGCGAGCATTCCACTCCTCGTAGGCCTCGGTCATCTCCCGGCCCGCCAGATAACTACCGATGGTGTAGTCGGGGCTGACCACCGGCGGATAGGTGACGACGTGGATACGAGCATCGCTGTTCGCACGCACGGCGCGAATGGCGCGCTCCTCGCCGACCATCACCTCATCCATCTCGGTGCGCACCCGGTCAAGGGCCGATTGACATCCGGTCTCATCCGGCAGGGCAAAACAGCGGGCGGCCACGTCCACGAAACCCACATCATTGCCACCCGCGGTGAGGAAAATATCGGTGGCCCCGCCCACCTCATCAACCTGGGCGGGCAAGGTGGCGGTGCACCCCACCGTGGCCCGATGATTATCGATCTCGATCGAGGTGGCGATGGGGGCGGCGATGCCGGGATCGCAGAAGAAGGCGGCGTGGGCGGCCGCCTCAAGAAGATCAATGCGTCCGGCGAGGTCCACCTGGTGATACTGCTCGTGAATTCTGCGCTCCCGGGTGAGATGGCTGAGGTGGGCGCCGGCGCAGGCCACATTGCGCGCGGAAGAACCCGTATGTTTAGCCGCAAAATCAAGGGCGGAGGCGGGTGAGCGGCGGCAAACACGGTCCTCATAGGCTCCACCGCCCAATCCCGATCCGTAAGAATCACCAATCTGGACGAGGTTAAGCTGCAGCCCCGACAGGAGAGCCGCCGCAATAAGAATCGCCAGTTCGTTCATAATTCCAGACTAAATGCCGCTTTAAAGAATCGCGAACACTGAAACAACAGGGTAGACTAAGGTCCTATGGACGACATGAAAACAGCTGAACATCAGGATCCGAATGCGTTTGACGATCCGATCGTGACGAAGAGGGCCGGCGGCGCCGCCGGCATTGGCGGGGTATTGCACGCCATGGACTTTGCCATTCGCGAGCGCGCCATGCTCCCCCTCATCACCCTCAACAAGCCCGGGGGCGTAGACTGCCCGGGCTGCGCCTGGCCGGACCCCGATGAAGAGCATGCCGGCATCGTCGAATTCTGCGAGAACGGCGCCAAGGCGGTCGCCGAGGAGACCACTCCTCGACGCTGCACCCCCGAATTCTTTGCTGAGCATTCGATCGACGATCTCCTCGGCCAGACCGACTACTGGCTAGGCCGCCAGGGCCGCCTGACCACCCCGATGCTTCACGAGGCCGGTGATACTCACTACCGGCCCATCAGCTGGGACGAGGCCTTCGACCGGATCGCCGAGAAGCTCGGCAAGATCGATCCGAATGACGCGATCTTCTACACCTCCGGGCGTACCTCGAATGAGGCGGCCTACATGTACCAGCTGCTGGCTCGCCGCCTGGGCACCAATAACCTGCCGGACTGCTCGAATATGTGCCACGAGTCTTCGGGCGCCGCCCTCGGCTCAACCATCGGCATTGGTAAGGGCACGGTGACCCTCGAGGACATCTACAATGCTGGCCTCATCATCACGGTGGGCCAGAACCCGGGCACCAACCATCCGCGCATGCTCGCGGCCCTGGAGGAGCAGAAGAAGCGCGGCGGCAAGATCGTCGCCATCAATCCCCTCCCCGAGCCGGGCCTCATCAACTTCCACAATCCGCAGACCCCGAAGGGCATGCTCGGCAGTGGTACCGACCTGGCCGACGAGTACATGCGCATCCGCATCAACGGCGACCAGGCCTTCTTCCAGGCGCTCAACCGCGAGCTCATCGAGCGTGACTACCTCGATCGGGAGTTCCTCGATGAGTACTGCACCGGCGTTGAGGAGACGATCGAGCACCTGAAGAAGGTTGATCTCGACTACGTCCGCAAGTGCACCGGCCTGCGCCCCGAGGCAATTGATCGCGTGGCCGATATGGTCATGGAGGCCGGCGAGAAGGGCGTCATCGTCTGCTGGGCGATGGGCGCGACGCAGCACCGCAACTCGGTGCCCCTCCTCAAGGAAATCGTCAACTTCCTCCTGCTCACCGGCAACATTGGCAAGCCCGGCGCGGGCGCCTGCCCGGTGCGCGGCCACTCCAATGTCCAGGGCGACCGCACCATGGGCATCTGGGAGCGTCCGCCGGAGCCGCTGCTTCAGCGCCTGGATGACGAGTTCGGCTTCACCACCCCGCGCGAGCACGGCTACGACGTGGTCAACGCGATCCGCGCCATGCGCGATAACAAGGTGAAGTTCTTTATGGCGATGGGCGGCAACTTCGTCCGCGCCACCCCGGACACCCCGGTGACCGAGCAGGGCTTTAGGAACACGGACATGATCGTCCACGTCTCCACGAAGCTCAACGGCTCGCACCTGCACCCGGGCTCAGAGCAGACGATCATTCTGCCCACCCTGGGCCGTACCGATGAGGACAAGCAGAATGGGGTGCGTCAGTCCGTGACCGTGGAGGACTCCATGGGTATGGTCCACGCCTCCACCGGCAAGCGCACCGCCAATCCGGGCCTGTACTCCGAGCCCGCCATTGTCGGCGAGATTGGCCACCGCGCCTTCGGCGACAGCTGGTGGCTGGAGATGGCCGGGGACTACCGGGTCATCCGCAAGCACATCGCTAACACGATTCCCGGCTTCGCCAACTACGAAGAGAAGATCAAGAATCCGGGCGGCTTCGCCCTGCCGAATGGTCCGCGCGAGCGCAAGTTCGGCACCCCGGATGGCAAGGCGCATCTCACCCAGCACGATCTCAAGTACTTCGACTGCCCCGAGGGACACCTCATTCTCCAGACGGTGCGCAGCCACGACCAGTACAACACGACGATCTACGGCCTCAACGACCGCTACCGCGGCATTCGGGATGGCCGACGGGTCATCTTCATCAGCCCCGAGGACTGCCGCGATCTTGGCCTCGAGGATGGTCAGATCGTGGATCTCACCTCGGTCTGGGAGGATGGCGTGGAGCGTCGCGCCGAGAACTTCCGGGTCGTCGAGTACGACACCGCCCGGCACTGCGCGGCCGCCTACTTCCCGGAGACCAACGTGCTCATCCCGCTCGATTCGACGGCCGAGACGTCGAACACCCCGACCTCGAAGTCCATTCTCATTCGAGTCGAGCCCTCAGCCGCCTGATGGGGCGGATCACTCGTCGCATCCGCGTTCATCGCGTGACGAGCAGTCGCCCGGCCGTGGATATCCGCGGCCGGGCCGACATTGTCGGCGTGGAGGAGCCCCTCGAGCTCCGCATCGCCGGCACGCCCTTCACCACGACCATGCGGACGCCCGGTGATGACGTTGAGCTCGCCCACGGCTTCCTCTTCTCCGAGGGACTTATTCGTTCCCGCGAAGACATTGCCGAGGTGCGCTACTGCGCCGGCTCGGAGGGCCCGGACGGCCTCAACACGTACAACGTGCTCGAGGTGGTTCCCGCGCCCGGCGTCATCATTAATCCGGCCGGGCGCAGGAACTTCACCACCACCTCGGCCTGCGGGGTATGCGGCACCTCCTCAATCGACCAGGTCATGGAGCGCCGCTCGTGCGCCCCGCAACCCGTTCAGCTCGACCCCGAGCTGCTCATCTCCCTGCCGGAGCGGATGAGGGGAGCGCAAAAGGGCTTTGACACGACGGGGGGAATGCACGCGGCGGGCCTGTTCACCACCGATGGCGAGCTTCTTGCGTTGCGCGAGGATGTTGGCCGACACAATGCCGTCGATAAGATCATTGGCCACCTGCTGATGACCAACCAGCTGCCCGCAAAAGACACGGTTCTTGCCGTGTCGTCCCGCGCTTCTTTTGAGCTCGTTCAAAAGGCGATCATGGCGGGAATCCCCGCCCTCGTTGCGGTGTCCGCCGCCACCTCCCTGGCGGTGGATGCGGCTCGGGAGGCCGGCCTGGTCCTCACGGGATTCACTCGCTTCGATCGCATGAATGTTTACTCGGGGGACGAATACCTCACGGTTGACAACAACGGCTAAGGTATCGCCACCGCTGGAGAGCCCGGGAATCCCGGGCTCTCTGTGTCCCGTCTCCGCCCATTCGCGGCCGTGGACACCGGGCCGCGCTGGTCCCGGCCCCACCCGCGGGGCTCTTGGGCTGTGATTAGCGAATTGTCGAGGCACGCTCGATGATCTCGGGAACGCCTTCGCGCCGGTCGGCCACCTCGTGACCGGCCAACACCTCAACCATGAGGTCGGCGCAATGCTCACCAAAGTCGGCGGGATCGCGGCGCACCGCGGTGATCGGGGGAACCATGACCCCGCACAGATGAGAGTCCTCGAGGGAAATAACGGCAACATCGGCGGGAATATCTAGCCCCGCCTCGGTCATGCGCCGCATACCGCCGAGGGCGAGGATCTCATTGTCGAAGATCATGGCGTCCACGCCGGCGAGCTCACCAACGGCGGCCCGCCCGGCCTCCTGGGTGTAGTCCTCGGCCGGCAGCGACAGCCCCACCATGCCGGCCCGGGCGGTGAGCTCGGTAAATGCGGCGAGACGACGCTGCGTGTGGGCCAGGTGGGCGGGCCCGGAAACATAGCCGACGCGTGCGGTGCCGATGCTTGCAAGATGGTCGATGACGGTGGAGATCAGCCCCTCCTCATCCGACACCACGGCCGCTCCGTAGCCAAGCTTCTCGCCGGCAACAACGGTGGGAATGGAGTGGTGGGCGAGCAGGGCGGGGCGCGGATCGTTCTCCCTCGCATCGAGCAGGATAACCCCGTCCACCCGACGCTCGGACCACCAAGTGGCGTAGGTGGCGAGCTCGTCGTCTTCCGAGGAGGCGGCGTGGAAGACGAAGGACAGGCCGCGCCTCGCGAGCGCCCGCTCCACGCCGACAATGAAGTGGAAGAAGAAGCGTTCCTCGGCGAAATCTCGAGCCGCCCGGCCCACCACGAGGCCCACCGCGCCGGCTCGCGAGCGCGAGAGCGCACGCGCGGCCGAGGAGGGTGTGAAGCCCAGCTCCTGGGCTATGGCAATAATGCGCTCTCGGGTGTCTTCGGAGACACCGGGACGGTTATTGAGCGCAAAGGACACCGCCGTTGGCGACACGCCCGCGGCGCGGGCTATGTCGCGGATCGTGGGCCGCGGGGGAACCATCGCATTCCTCTTATCGGTACTGGACACGTGTCAGTCTACCGGCACGACCGCACCGTCTCTGACACCCCAGGTCCCTCCGCGCACAAGATCACCGGGTACCACCGGAAAAGCTCCTGGGCCGGGGATACTGGCTGATGACGACATCGACTGAGGGCGCGGAGCTTGAGGTAGACAGGCCGAAAGATAGACGCGCCCACCGGGCGATCGCGGGGCCGACAGCGAAGCAGGATGCAGGGCAGAGTTCGGTGCGAGACGCAGATCAGATCGCACACGCCACAATGCGCCGCGGATGCGGCCCTTGTTCACCGTCCACCGGGCAAGCGCGCACATCCTCCCGCGACATGTCTTCCGTCACTAAACCGTGTTAGCCTGGAGGTACCGATTCTGTCGCCGAAGGAGCCGTCGTGCACGATCATCGCCCGATTCTTGCCCATCGCGTCGAACGCACCTTGCGCGAGCGCGTTCGTCCCGCCGATTCCACCACCATCTGTCCCCTCACCGTCACCGCTTATCACGTGACGGATCCGGGAGGTCCCACCGGCCAGGGTGAGCCGGTGTCCCGGGAGCAGGCGATGGCGGCCAGTTATGAGCCCTTTGCCATCGGCTCGCCCTGGGGTCCGCCGTGGGGCACCACGTGGTTCCACGTGACGGCCGATATTCCGGCGGAGAAGCAGAACGCCCAGCTCGAGCTTGTCATCGATCTTGGCTGGGAGGATCACTCCCCCGGCTTCCAGGCCGAGGGGCTCGTGCTCACCGCGAGCGGCGAGGTGGTCAAGGCGATCAATCCGCGCAATCAGTGGGTGCCGGTTCCCTCCGGGCAGGAGAGCGTGGAGTTCTACATCGAGGCCGCGGCCAATCCGCTGCTGCTCGGGGTGCCGCCGTTTATTCCGACGGATGATGGCGATAAGGAGACGGCGTCAAGCGAGCCGCTCTACCGCCTGGCCCGGGCGGATCTTGTCGAGGTGAACGAGGAGGCCCGCCAGTTGGCCTACGACCTCGAGGTGGCCCGCGAGCTGTCCGAGCACCTACCCGGTGACGATCCGCGCGGCTGGCAGCTGCTGTTGGCCTGCCAGGAGGCTCTTGATGCCCTGGATCTCGCCGATGTTCCGGGCACCGCGCAGCGGGCCCGGGAGGCGTTGGCCCCGGCGCTGGCGGTGCCCGCCCGGCCGGAGGCCCAGCGGATCACCGCGGTTGCCCACGCCCACATCGATTCGGCCTGGCTGTGGCCGCTGCGGGAGACCCGCCGCAAGGTGGTGCGCACGATTGCGAATGTGCTGCGCCTGCTCGATGATGGGAAAACCCTCTACTTTGCGCTGCCGGCCGCCCAGCATCTCGCCTGGCTCAAGGAGGATGATCCGGTCCTGTTCGAGCGCGCCGTGGCGGCGATGAAGGAGGGCCTGGCCGGCCGTCCCGGAATCGTTCCCGTCGGTGGCATGTGGGTGGAGCCGGATGCTGTTCTGCCCGGAGCCGAAGCGATGGCCCGCCAGTTTATCGAGGGCCAGAAGTTCTTCCGGGAGCACACCGGCGAGATCTGCCCGGAGATGTGGCTGCCGGACTCCTTCGGATATTCGGGAGCACTGCCCCAGCTGGCCAAGCTTGCCGGCGCCCGGTGGTTCCTCACCCAGAAGATCTCGTGGAACCAGGTCAATCGCTTCCCGCACCACACCCTCAACTGGGAGGGCATTGACGGCACTCGAATCTTCACCCACTTCCCGCCGGTGGATACCTACGGGGCCGAGGTGTCCTCGACCCAGGTGCGCCACGCGGAAACCAACTTCCAGGACATGGGCCGGGCCAATGTCTCGCTCATGCCCTACGGATATGGCGATGGTGGCGGTGGGCCCACCCGGGACATGCTGGAGCGGATCGACCGCTTCGCCGACCTGTCGGGGGCCGCCAAGCTCGTTCACGAGCGTCCGGCCGACTTCTTTGCCCGCGCCGAGGAGGACTATCCGAATCCGGGGGTGTGGGCCGGAGAGCTCTACCTGGAGCTGCACCGCGGCACCTTCACCTCCCAGGCCGATACGAAGCTTGGTAATCGGCGCAATGAGCATCTCCTGCGCGAGGCGGAGCTGTGGTCGGCCTACGCCGCCACGGTTGCGGACTTCGACTACCCGTATGAGGAGCTCGATCAGTGCTGGCACACCGTGCTTCTCAACCAGTTCCACGACATCCTGCCCGGTACCTCCATTGCCTGGGTCCACCACGAGGTGGTGGCCACTCACGCCAAGGTCACGACGATCCTCGAGGACATCATCTCCCGTGCCGCCCAGGCCCTGGTGGGCGAGGGCGAGCACACCATTACCCTCAATTCCGGGCCCTTCGATCGCCCGGTCGGCGCCGGCCAGGTGCCCGCGCTTGGCGGCGCGGCGGTCGAGCCCGCACCGGCCGAGCAGCCGGACGAGGCTGCGCGCGGTGAGCGCGTGCTTGACAACGGCATTCTCCGCGCCACCGTCACCGCCGAGGGCACCGTGAGCTCGCTCGTGCACGTGGCCTCCGAGCGCGAGGTCGTGCCGCCCGGTGAGCACCTGGGTAGCCTCGTGCTACACGAGGACTTCCCGAACATGTGGGATGCGTGGGATGTTGACCCGTTCTACCGCGCCTCGGCGAGGGAGATCACCGGCGGGCGGATCACCGGCCAGGACGCCACCTCCATTGAGGTGAGCTACGACTTTGGCGAGTCGACTGCGACGGTGACCTTCTCGCTGCCTGCGGGCGCCCGCTCCCTTGGCATCGACCTCGACATCGACTGGCACGAGACCGAGAAGTTCCTCAAGCTGCGTTTGCCCGTCGATATTCATGCGCTGGATGCGGCATTCGAGACCCAGTTCGGCCACGTGCGCCGTACGATTCACGAGAACACCTCGTGGGAGGCCGCCCGGTTCGAGGTGTCCACCCACCGCTGGGTGCACGTGGGCGAGCCCGGATTCGGCGTGGCTCTCGCCAACTCTGCCACCTACGGCCTCGACGTGGGCCGGGAGGCCCGTGCCGGAGGCGGCACCTACACGATTATCCGGCCATCGATCCTGCGCGCCCCGCGCTTCCCGGATCCGGCCGCCGACCAGGGCCGCCATCAGCGCTCCTTCCTCCTCACCCCGGGCGCCGATATTCCGACCGCCGTGGAGACCGGCTACGAGGCTAATCTGCCGCTGCGCACCGTGCGTGGCGAGCACGCCCCGCAGCGCCTCCTTGAGGTCAGCGGCGCCGTGGTGGAGGCGGTCAAGCTGGCCGAGGACCGCTCGGGCGATCTCATTGTGCGCCTCTACGAGCCCCACGGTGCCCGCGCCGACGTCGAGCTGCGCACCGAGCGCGCCTACGAGGCAAGCACCTGCTCGTTGCTCGAAGGCGAGCTCGAGGACTACGAGCTTCCCGAGATTGTCTCGCAGCAGCACTCTCATCGCCTCAGCTTGCGGCCCTTCCAGGTGGCCACGGTTCGCCTCAAGGAGCTCCAGTGACCGGCCTGGGCCCGGTGGCGATGGGCCTCAACTACACGCCAAGCAAGGGCTGGTTCCACTCCTGGGCCCATCCCGACTGGGGGAAGATCGATGAAGACTTCGCCGCCATCGCCTCCCTCGGCGCCGATCACATCCGGATCTTTCCGCTGTGGCCGCTGCTTCAGCCCAACCGCTCCTACATTGACGCCGAGGCGCTGAAGAATGTGCGGACCATGGTGGACCGGGCCGGGGAGCATGGGCTTGATGTCAGCGTCGACTGCCTGCAGGGCCACCTGTCCTCCTACGACTTCCTGCCCTCCTGGCTCACCTCATGGCATCGCACCAATCTCTTCACCGATCCCCGGGCCCTCGAGGGCCAGGAGGCCCTCGTCGGCGCGATCTGCCGGGAAATCAAGGGGGCGGAGAACTGCACCGGGGTGACGCTCGGCAATGAGTTCATCCAGTTCGCGGCTCCCCGCCACCCGTTCCGCCACGAGGTGGATGCGGCGGGGGCGCGGGCCTGGACCGAGCGGCTTCTGGCCGCCGCCCGGGACGCTTGGCCGGAGGGCCACCATCACCACTCCTATGACGATGACCTGTGGTTCATCGACGATCATCCCTTCACGCCCGACCTCGCTGAGCTCGGTGATTCCACCACCGTTCACTCGTGGGTGTTCATGGCGGCAGGGAGGGCCCTTGGCAAGGATCATCCGGCCCTACCCGCCTTTGCCCGCTACCTCATTGAGCTGGCCTGCGCCTGGTCCGATAAGCCGATCTGGTTGCAGGAGGTGGGTGCTCCGATCACGTGGGTCGATGATGCTCCGGCCTTTGTTGAGGGCACCTGTGCGGCGGTCGGCGATCATCCGCGCCTCGCCGGGATCACGTGGTGGTGCTCCCACGATGTCAGCCCGACGCTCGCTGACTTCCCCAACCTCGAATATCACCTCGGGCTCATCAGCCCCGATAACGAGATCAAGCCGGCCGGGCAGGCTTTTACTCGCGAGGTGGAAAAGATGCCGGAGCGCAGGCGCACCGCAAGCGAGGACTGGGCTCAGCTCGACGCGCTTGTCGTGCCGAGCGATCCGGCCCGCCGCTCACTAGCGGCCCCCGGATCGGCCACCTTCTTCCGCTGGGCCGAATCCTGGGCCCAGGGGCAGCCCCTGCGGCTGACAAGGGAGGACTCTATGGCGTAGATCCTCCTCACCACCACCATTAACTTAACCGTTCAAGTAGACTAGAGATGTGCTCGCACCGGCACAACGGTGGCACGAGCACGCTTCAAGGATGAAGGAGACACCATGCGTAAAACACTGGCCGCCATTGGCGCTGCCGCCCTACTTCTCGCCGGATGTACCGGCGGTGGAGGCGGATCAAGCGAAAGCAACTCCGGACCCGTTGAGGGCGATGTGGCCGGCGAGATCACGTTCCAGACGTGGAGCCTGAAGAACGAGAAGTTCACCCCGTTCTTTGAGCAGGTGATCGCCGACTTCGAGGCCGAGCACCCCGACGCGAAGGTCAAGTGGATTGACCAGCCGGGCGATGGCTACGAGGAGAAGATTCTTCAGCAAGCCGGCTCGGGCGAGCTGCCCGACGTCGTCAACCTGCCCGACTCGTTCGCCTACCAGCTCGCCAAGCTCGGCAAGCTGCAGGACCTGGCCTCCGCCGATCCGGATGCTCTGGATAACTACGTCCAGTCCGGTCTCGAGGGCTACACCTTCGATGGCCTGGATGGCACCTGGGGCTACCCCTGGTACCTGGGCACCGATCTCAACTGGTGGAACACCGAAATCCTCGAGGAGGCCGGTCTCGATCCGGATAACCTCCCCGCCTCGGATGAGGAGTTCTTCGATGCCGCCATGCAGGTGGCCGAGAAGACCGGTGGCAAGACCCCGCTCGTGTCGGCCATGCCCGACATCGTCACCCTGGAGGATGCGGGCATCGAGGTGTGGGATGGTGAGCAGTTCACCTTCAACACCGATGAGGCCGCCGACGTGATCGACAAGTACGCCGAGCTCTACCAGGCCGGCGCTATGCCCGCCGAGGCCCTCAACAACGACTACGCGGGCAACTCGACGATGTTCACCCAGGGCAAGGTTGGCTACACGACCTCCACCCCGTCGTTTGTTACCCAGGTCGACAATGATGCGCCGAACCTCAAGGATACTCTCAAGGCTTCGCAGCGCTGGAACACTCCCCCGATGTTCGTCCAGGGCATCTCGGTGGCCTCGGAGTCGAAGAACCTGTCCACCGCGATGGCCTTCGCGCAGTTCATCACCAACAATGACAACCAGGTCGAATTCGTGAAGCTCGCCCAGGGCTTCATCCCCGGCTCTGCCGAGGCGAATGCCGATCCTTCGCAGTTCACCGGCGTCATCGAGGATCCGCTCATGGCTGAGGCCGTTGAGATGGCAACGGGTCAGATGGAGCGGGCGAAGAACAACACCATCATGACCTACACCGACGACATGAAGCAGTACTTTGGTCAGCAGATCGCGCTGGCTCTCAAGGGAGATATCACCTCCAAGGAGGCCCTTGATAAGACCGTCGAGTACTGCAATAACGCGCTCTAACCATGCGCGCTCATAAGCGGTTCACGCCGTACCTGCTCGTCGCACCGGCGGTGATCTGGGTGTTGGTGTTCGCGCTGTGGCCATTCCTCAACACGGTGGTCCTCGCGTTCACCGACGCCCGGCCCCTCCAGCCGGCGAACTTCGTGGGACTGGACAACTTTGTCAATCTGTTCCGCGATGATCGGTTTATCTACGCCCTGACGACCTGCCTCGTCTACGTCGTGGTGTGCGTGCCGCTGCTCACCCTGCTGCCGCTGCTCGTCGCCCTCGTCGTGGAAAAGAAGGTGCCGGGAATTGGGTTCTTTCGAACCACCTACTACTTTCCCGTCATCGCCTCGGTGGTTGTCGTTGGCATCATCTGGGTGTGGCTCTTCGATTCGAGGGGCATCATCAACGAATCATTGCAGATGCTCGGGGTGACGGACTCACCGGTCGGCTTCCTCGTCAACCGGTGGCTCCTCATCTTCACCGCCATCTCCCTCACCGTGTGGAAGGGCATTGGCTACTACATGGTCATCTACCTCGCGGCCCTCGGCAACGTGTCCAAGGAGCTCCACGAGGCCGCCGCACTCGACGGTGCGGGGACTTGGCGGCGCTTCTGGTCGGTGACGGTGCCGGGCGTACGTGGGGCCATGACCCTCGTTGCCGCCCTCATCACCGTCTCCGCCATGCGGATCTTCACCGAGATCTACGTGCTGTCCAATGGCTCGGGTGGTCCCGGTGGCCAGTCGATGTCGATCGTCATGCTGGTTCAGCAGGTCGGTTCCGGCATCACCGGTCGCACCGGCTACGCCTCCGCGATCTCCGTCGTTCTCTTCTTCCTCACCCTGGGCCCGCTCGCCCTGGTTGGCTACCTCAACCAGGAGCGCGACCCGCAAGAGGTGGCGGAAAAGGCGCGCAAGCGCGCGGCGAAGAAGGCGGCCCGCCAGGCCGCCCGCCAGGGCAACAGTGCTCCGGAGCCGGCCCTCGTCGGCTCGGCCCCGGAGGGATCCGCGATAAGCGGATCGGGCACAACGCACGGCGGACGGCATGCAAAGGAGGCAGGCAATGAGTGAGATGCAGATTCAGGCGGGCGCGGGAGCCCCGCTGCAGGAAACGGCCGATGTGGCCCGGGGCGTGCGGCACGATAAGCCGTGGCGCACCGGAGCCGGAGGAGCCATGGAAAAGCCGAGCTTCGCGGGATTCCTCGCGCGCTACGGCATTCTCATCCTCCTGCTCATCCTCGCCGTCTTCCCATTCATTTGGCAGCTATCCACATCGCTCAAGGGCGCCGCGGAGGACATCTACTCCTTCCCGCCCAAGCTCATTCCCGCCGACCCGACGCTGGATAACTACGCCACCGTACTCGATACCATCCCGGTGGTGCGCTACGCATGGCACTCGCTCCTCGTGGGCGTGGGCACCGTGGCCACCAACTGTATCTTCGCCACCCTGGCGGGATACGCGCTGGGATGCATGAACTTCCGGTTCAAGAAGACGATCTTCATCATCTTCATGTCGACCCTCCTGCTGCCCGGTGAGGTCACGCTGACCAGCCAGTACCTCACCATTCGCTCCCTCGGGGTGGATAACTCCCTCATCGGTGTCTTCCTCCCCGGAGCGATCGGCGCCATCAACGTGCTCCTCATGGCGACGGCCTGCCGCGCCATTCCCAAGGATGTGCTTGATGCTGCGACGGTCGACGGAGCAACCACCACCCAGCGCATTCGACACATCGTGTGGCCGAATGTGCGGGGCATGGTCTCGGTGGTCGGCCTGTTCGCCTTCATTGGCGCCTGGGACGACTTCCTGTGGCCCCTCGTGGTGCTCTCCGATCCGGAAAAGTACACCCTCACCGTGGGTATGCAGTACCTGCAGTCGAACTTCGGCACGAATCCTCGTGTCGTCGCCGCCGGTACCATCATCGCCCTCGTCCCGATCATCATCTTGTTCGCCACCATGCAAAAGCACTTCTTCAAGGGAGTGGAAGAAGGCGGCGTCAAGGGCTGATCACGTCAATCAACAATCAACCATACGAAGAGGGGCAGGATTTCCTGCCCCTCTTTTGGTGCTCTCACCCGACCGCCGATCAGCGCCCCGCAGATTCCTTCTTACGGCCGGCGGTGGACAGGCTCCTCCCCCTCCCCATCTCCTTCATCTCCCCCATCGGTGAAGGAGGATAGTCCGGGGCTCGTGCGCACCCCCTCATCGCCCAGGGTCACCCAGTCGGCGCTCAGGCCGGCGGGCAGGGCTCCGGTGACCATGAGGCAGGTGGCGGCCGCCTCGGCAGCCACCCCGTCACCGCAGCGCACGCTTGCCTGCCGGGGTCCCGTGGCCGGATATCCGGTGCGCGGATCGATGACGTGGTGGACAGGCCGAGATCCGAGAAGCTCGGGCAGCCGCTGCAGATAGTCCCCTGAGGTGGCGAGACTGGCATCGGTAAGCTCGATGATCCCGGCAATGCTGGGGCCATCCAGGCCGCGGATTCCGGCCCGCCAGGAGCCCGTGGCCGCCAGTGAGCTGGTTCCCACGGATACGAGAACCCGGTTGCGCTGCTGCCCGGCCACCTCGGCGAGACGGTCGGCAATATAGCCCTTGGCGAGCCCGCCAAGATCAAGGGCGGCTCCCGCGCCAAGGCGGGCCCGACCGGAGGCAAGGTCGAGACGATCGGGGTGGGTGAGTCGGCGGGCCCGGGTCACCTGCTCGGCACTGGGAAGCCGCGGGGTGAGCCCGGCGGCCAGTTCGGCGAGCCAGGATTTGACGTCCCACAGCCGGCTGAGCGGGCCAATGAGGGGGGTGACGGCCCCGCCACTGGCCTCCTGCCAGGCCATGGCCTGCTCGAGCAGGGCCTCGGTGTCGGGATGAATACGCACCCAGTCGCCTCCCGCGGCCGCATTGAGCCGGGAGATCTCCGAGTCGGCGCGGTAGGTGGACCACAGGTGCTCGTAGTGCTCGGTGAGCCGAGCGAGCTCCGCGGCGAGATCATCATCGGGTCCGCCGGAGGCCTTGACCTCGATGACGGTGCCGAGGGCGGGAAAGGCGATGGAAAAGCTCGCGGAGCGGATGGTCGCCCGCATTAGTACTCGGTGTCGTCCAGGTCCAGGCTCGGCATGTTGATCGTATCCGCCGCCCCATCATCGTCGATTCCCTGGGCGGCGAGCACGGCCCGCACGGCGGCCTGAAGGAACTGGGAGTGGGCGACGGTGGCGCCGGAAATCACGTCGACTTCGGTGGGGTCTTGAACCTTGGTGAGCTCGGCGGAGTACTGCTCATAGGAGGCAACGGCGGCCTGGGCGCGCTGATAGAACTCGGTGTTGCCCACTTCCCCGCCGGTGGTTTTACCGTAGTCCTCGTCCTTGACGTGCCCGTCGGCCTCGACGGTTTCATAGGTTGTGGACACGATTTTGCCGCCCTCGACGGTGATGGTGACGGTACCCACCGCCCCCTGCTCATCGGGATTCGACTGCCCGGTGTACTGCCCGTCGTGCATTGGAACGCTCATGTCGACCAGCTGGGGCGGGGAGCAGGCGGCAAGCAGCAGGGCGGTGGTGAGGGAGACACCGGAGATCTCAGCGAGCCGGCGAACGTTCATTTGCGCTCCTTCGTGGGCAGGGCGGCGAGATCCGCCTCGTCGTTGAAGAAGTCGGAGACGACTCGCCCGTGATCGAGGCGCACCGCCCGCTCGGACTTGCCGGCCACCGTCGAGTCGTGGGTGACGACAATGAGGGTGGTGCCCTCCCGGTGGAGCTGCTCGAAAATGCCGAGGACGATGTGCTCGTTCTTCTCATCCAGGTTACCGGTCGGCTCGTCGGCGAGAACCACCTTCGGATAATTAATGAGGGCGCGGGCAACGCACACGCGCTGCTGCTCGCCGCCGGACAGCTGGCGGGGCAGGTGACTGGCCCGGTCGGCGAGGCCGACCCGGTCGAGCGCCTCCATGGCCTCCTTCTCATCGGGCACCGAATGGTAGTACTGGGCGACCATGACGTTTTCCACGGCGGTGAGATGGCCGATGAGGTGGAACTGCTGGAAGACGAGCCCGATGGTTTCGCGCCGCACCTGGGTGAGGTCGTAGGCGGAGAAGGCGGAGATGTCCCTGCCATCGAGCATGACAGTGCCCTTCGAGGGCCGGTCCATGCAGCCAATGATGTTCATGAGGGTGGTCTTGCCCGAGCCGGACGGCCCGACAATGGAGATCCACTGCCCGGCGGGCACGCTGAGGGACACCTGGTCCAGAGCGTGCAGGTCTCCGTAGATCTTGGAGACGTCCGTGAGTTCGATGAGTGATGTCATGGCACTTCCTTATTCTCCCCGCAACACGAGGGCGGGATCGACATCGATAGCCCGGCGCACCGGGATGAGGCTGGCAAGGGTGGAGATGAGAATGGAGACGAGGACGGTTGCGGTGAAGACGATCGGCTGGAATTGCACCGTGCGGTGGAAGACGTTGAGGGAAATGACCTGAGCCAGGCCATATCCACACACGGCGCCAACCAGGCCGCCGATGAGGCCGAGGAGGACGGCCTCGCCAAGGAATTCGCCGACAATCGAACGATTCGGGGCGCCCAGGGCCTTGCGTAGGCCGATCTCGTTGCGCCGCTCGGTCACCACCGCCATCATCGTCGTCGACACCCCGATCATGATGAGGGCGAGGACGATGACGGTGATGATCGCCATGAGGGAGCGCAGCATGTCGAGCACGTTGCTATCCGAATGCGTGAGCCGGGCGACCGGGGCCGCCTTGATCTCGGGATGATCGGCGCTGATGGTGCGGGCGATCGAATCGATCGCATCCTCCTTTGCGGCGATCGACAGCTCGGCCACCGTCACCCGGTGCTCCCGGCCGGTGAGCTCGGAGAAGTCCGAGGCGGCAAGGTAGACGAAGCCATCCTCCGATCCGCCGGTCTCCAGCACCCCGGAGATGGTCACCGTGAGCTCGCGCAGATCCGCTCCCCCACCCGGGGCAGCATCCCCCACGTTCTTATCGGCCGGAGCAATCGGCTTGCCTCCCTCATTCGTGGGCTGGCCGGGGGCTGCCCCCTCCATATTCGTCGGGCCCTGAGAGACTTCTTCGGCAACCTTCTGCAGATCCGCAGCCGCCTTCTCGGAGGCATCCATGAGCTGGGTGAGGGTGAGCTTATCGCCCACGCCAACATCGGTGGCTCGCGCGATCTCCAGGCCGATAAGAGCCTCGCCGCCCTCGCTCGGCCACTCACCATCCACATACCAGTAGGGATTGAGCTCCCGGGCGGCGGCCAGATCCGTGCCCACCGCGACATAGGGCAAGTCGTTGATGGTGATGGGCTCGTATTCCAGGCCGACCGCACCAACGAGTACATCGGAAGGCACCTCGGCGGAAATCTCGGTGAGCAGCGCCGGATCAAAGGCCTCCTGCTCCCCCTCGGGAAGCACGACCACATTCGCCCCGTAGTTTCTCATTTCCCGCGCCATCTGCCGCGGCACGTCAATGGAGATCATGGCGAGGGAGGCCAGCGTGGTGGCGCCGATCGCGACGGCGAGCATGGCGATGAGGACGCGGGAGCGGCGACGCATGATCGAGGAGAGGACCATGCGGATAAACATCTTGCGCTTCGGTGACATGTCCTACCTTCCGTGCAGCACTTCGGCCGGGCGCAGCCCGAGCAGGAATCGGATGGCGGGGATGGAGCCGAGGAGGACAACGGCGATGACAATGGCCGCAACGATGCCGGCCACCGCGGGCACGATGGAAATTGCCGAACCAAAGACCATGTGGCCGATGAGCTGGGCAAGACCAATGCCCACCCCGTAGCCAATGAGGCCGCCAAGGGCGCCAACGGCGATGATCTCGGTGAGAATGAGGCCAACAACGGATTGGTCGCGGGCCCCCACCGCCTTGAGCAGGCCGATCTCGCGGGCCCGCTCCATGACATTCGCGGTGACGAGATTGGCGATGGCGAGAGCCGATCCCGCCATCGACAAAATGGTCACAAGCACCATGAGCAGCTGGGTCTTTTCCAGGATGGTGCCCTCAGATTCGGAGACCTGCCGCACCGGGCGGGCCACCGCGTCGGGAATGGCCTCTTCGATCTGGTAGGCAATCGAGGACACGTAGGCGGTGCAATACCAGGTTTCACGCTCGGAAATGGACAGGGAATTCGGATTCTTTGCGGCCTTGCGGGCGAGCTCATTGTCCGGGGTGGTGAGCGCCGAGACCTCGATCTGGCCAACGGCATTGGGTCGATCGATAAGCCGCTGGGCGACCGAGATCTGGGTGAAGACCTTGTCGTCATCATCCCCACCGGTGGTGACGATGCCGGCGACGGTGAGGTCCTCGCTCCCCTGATCCCCCTCGAGGGTGAAGGTATCGCCGAGGGCGAGGCCGCGGTCGGTAGCCACATTCTGACCAATGACGGCGGCATCATCCTCCCCATCGGTCGGCCAGGCGCCCTCGAGGGTCCACCAGCCGCGCAGATTGGCCAGGCCGGTCGTGATGGGGTCCTGTGCGGGCAGGTTGATCTCGTGGTTGAACCAGGTGCCCACCACCGGAGTATCCGCCCCGTCAATACTGGCATCGGTATCGAGCAGCGGCGTGAAGTCAATAATGTTGTACGTCCAGAAGATGGTTTTAATATTCGGCAGGTCCTCCTCGTTGAGATAGGACTGCTGATCCTGACTCTCCTTGAAATGGTAGAGATCCTGGACGACGGCCGCACCCTTGGGGCGCACCATAATATTGGCTCCGTAAGCCTTAAGCTCCTGGTTGACCTTGTCTCCCACACCGAACATGACGGAGAGCATGGCGGTGGCTACCGAGGCGCCAAGAGCCACGGTGAGGACAATCATGAGGCGCCGCCCCCGACCGTGAATGAGGGCGCCCTTAAGCATTCTAAAGAACATCGGCTAGTCAATCTCTTCGTCTGATAAATGCGCGGCAGGCACGTGCCAAGCACGTGCCTTCATTGCCGTCGTGTGCGGATGGCTAAGCAAAGACCTTCGCACTGTTCTCCAGTTCGGTCAGCGGAATCGCCAGGGTATTGTTGGCGACCTCGAAGTCGATGGGAATCGGATTGCATCCGCCCTTGAACCCAATCGTGGCAATATTCATCGCCACCGAGCACAGCTTGCAGATCACCTGACCGTCCTCCTCGTAGTAGCCGGAGGGACCGCAAATCTCGCACGCATCCAGGCCCACGCCGTAGGACGAGCCGGCCTTCTGGATCACGATCCAGCGGACCTGCACGCCGGCGTCCGTATCGTAGACGAAGCGGTGCAGATGACCATCATCAATAGTGGCGAGCGGAATAACGGCGTGGGAGTCGGTGAGATCGAAGGGCTCCGGCTCCGACAGGGTCACTTCCTTGGTGGCGTACCGGGCACCGACGGAGATAATGGCGGCGGCGATCGCGTAGCTCGCCAGGCCGAGGCTGGACCGCCGGGTCATCTGGGTGGCAAGCGCCCGCTGGGTGCGCACCTCGGCCGGATTCTCACCTGCGGGCTTGAGCTCCTTGCCCTCGAACCACATGACGAAGGCGAGGGTGGCGCACGCGGCCAGCGCAATGGGAATAAGACCATCCTCGTGGTTGATGAGCCACGACATCGTCTGGGCTGCACTCGGCGACAGGTAGATGACCCGAATGGCATGCAGGAGGCGGATGATGAGGAAGACGTGGGTGAGGGTGAGCGCGATGGCCAGGAAGGTCAGCAGGGGCAGCGTTGCCTTCGGGCGCAGCTGGCACATGCGGGTGACACTGATGGCGGCCACGAGGACGAGAACGAGGCCGAGCAGGTAGCCGAGAACATTGAGGAAGGTCTCGGTGGAGAACACGGTCGCGGTGGCCGGCACGAAGGTTCTCGTCTGCATGTAGACGACCTGAGATTCACGAAAGACGATCATGGCGGCCCAGGCTCCGGCCACGATCGAGACGGCCGCGCGGACGCGGCGAGAATGACGGGGGCGGAGAATCCGCTCGCCAGCGGCGAGGGCGGCCGCGGTGGATCGGCCGTAGAGCCACACGACAACGAGGGTGACAATGGCGAGGAAGACTGTGGGTTCCAACGTGGTCAGCGTGAGCCGCTGCCGGTCAAATCGGATGATGGAGTGGTGATGAACGATCATCATCACGAGGCCACCGAGGGCGCCGATGAGGGCACCCCACAGCACCGGCCGGGGGCCCGGACGAACCGGGTCCCGGCCGGTGGCGAGGCGGACGGCGGGGAACAGCGCCCCGAGGGTGAGCGCAACGAGCAGCAGAGCGCTCGCTACATCAACCAACTGTTTGAGCAACTGTTCTCCTTATGTCCTTGGGCTTGGTTTACCACCAGATGGCGGCCGGATCCCAATGCCAGTTCTCGAACTCAGCCACGATCGGCTCAGTCCAGAAGCGGTTGGGCACACCGGTCTCGGGATCGGTGTGCAGCATCCAGCCGTTCTCCTCCGGAGAGTGAACGATGAACTGCAGGGTGTAGTCACCGGCCTCGAGAGCCGGGATGTTGAGGCCGTAGTGCGGGCCGTCCGAGGCGTTCATCGGCATGAGGGTGCCGCCCTGAACCTCGTTGTCGCCGTCCATGATCTTGTAGTCGACGGTGAGGCCGGGGATGAAGTCGCCGGCGCCGTAGCCGAGGCCATTGTCCTCGACGGCGGCAATGTCGGCCTCGATGTGCGCGGCGGCCTCGGCCGGGTCCACGCCCATCATCGGCTCCATGGGAACGGGCTGGAAGTACACGGCGGCAATCTTCAGCGGGCCCTCAAAGACCTCATCGCCAATCGGCTCCTCGCGGAAGCCGGCATCGCCGTCTTCGCCATCTTCAGCCGCGTCGCCCTCGGCGGCGCCCTCATCGGCACTCTCGTCGGCGCCCTCGGCGGCGGTCTCCTCGGGCTTCTCGTCATCGGACGAGCAGGCCGACAGGCCGCCCGCCAGTGCGATCGCGGCAAGCACGCCGGTCATCTTCTTCAGTG
The DNA here is from genome assembly GCA_030537635.1 of Flaviflexus sp. Classification (GTDB taxonomy): domain Bacteria; phylum Actinomycetota; class Actinomycetes; order Actinomycetales; family Actinomycetaceae; genus Flaviflexus. The sequence goes on from JAUNVM010000010.1 coordinate 37,973, forward strand.
CGGTCATATTTTCCTCCAGGGTTTGTGGGGATGGAAGCGATTACTGGTTGATCTTCTGGCGCTGGTTGCGCCGATATCCAAAGATGAAGAGGCCAATAATCACGGCGAGAACGATAGCCTGGGCCGCTAGGCTCTCAACCTGGGGATAGATCCCCAGGAGATCAATGGTCGGCAGCCCCTCTAGCGGGGTGATGCCGATGGCATCGCCTTCCTGCAGTTCGCGGATGCCGGACCCGGTGAAGGTGAGGGCCATAAGCGCAAGCAGCAGGGAGGTGGCGATGAAGAACGGTCGAAGTGGAATCTTGATGCTGAGGAATCGAATCGCGAGGTAGACGACGAGGAGGGCGGCCACGCCGGCCCCCATGCCAAGCCACACAAGGTGGGTTTTACCCTCGGCGCTGGCAAGAATCGGCTGGTAGAAGAGGATCGTCTCGGCACCCTCGCGGACCACCGCGAGGAAGGCAACAAAGGCCAGGGAGGCCAGCGAACCCTTCGACAGGGAGGTATCAGTCTTGTCCTTGATGAACTTGTCCCACGCCGCCGCATCCGACTTACCGATCATCCAGTTCGAGACGTAGACGAGCATGGCGACGGCGATGAGCGCGGTGACGCCCTCAATGATTTCCTGACTCTGTCCGGCCATGCCGGTGAGCGTGGAGATAGCAATGGCGAGCAGCACGGAGACAGCAAGGGCCGCGAGCGCACCGAACCACACGACCTTCGTCTTGTCCTTGTGTCCGGACTTAACGAGGTAGGCGATGACGGCGGCAACAACGAGCATGGCCTCAATGCCCTCGCGCAGGATAACGAGGAAGGCGGGAATGAAGACCCCGGCACTCGAGGTTTCCGCAACCGTACCGGTGGCGGTGCCATCGAAGCCGTCGAGTGTGTTGGCATCCTTGATGAGCTCGGGCTTGAGCTCCTCGATGCGGGTGGCCACCTCGTCATCCTTGCCGTCGTTCATGGCCTTCTTGATGAGCGCGAATTCGAGCTCGATGTGGGCGACGCGACCACCCGAGACCCGGGCCATCGTCATCTTTTCAAAGCCGGTGATTTCGTAGTGGCCGTAATAGGCCTCGTTGACGAGGTCCTTACCCTTGTCGGGATCCCCACCGTTGTAGGCCGCAAGAGCGTCGTCGAGCAGGCCGACCATGGTCGAAGCTGTTTGGCCCCACTTGCCGGGACTGATGACCAGATCATCGGCGGAGAGCTCTTCACCGTCCAGCTCTCGGGCACTCGAGGTGACGAGCGAATTCACCGCGTCGGAGTACTTGGCCACGCCCTCGGCGTCGCCCTCCTTAATCGACTTGGTGAGCATGCCGAAGTCCATGTCGATCTTGCCGGCATCCGCTCCCGACAGCTGACTGCTGATCTGCTCCTCGAGCCCCTTACCGCCGTAGACGTCGTAGCGGGCCTTTTTCACGAGCTCCCTGGCCGTTTCGGTATCGCCGGCCTCGAAAGCATCAACGGCCTCGTCGACGTATCCGGTGAGCTCCTCGGACACTCCCGTCCAGTGGTCATCCGCATCGGCTCCCTGAGCCATCGGAACGAGACAGAAGGACAACAGGAGAAAAGCAAAGGTGACGGCAAGAATGCGTTGGTATCGCGTCAATGACACCTTGACGGGTGACAGGGAGCTCACGGCTACCCCTTTCAGCAAACAGTAGGGATGGCTGGCCTCAATCAGCCACCTCTCATATTAGGTTCTGCTGGCCTCATCCTGCAAATACCCTGGGGAAAATTGGTTCCGCGACACAGCGTGCGCAAACGCGAGAAAATCTCACAATGAACACTTTTAGCCACGTTCAGATCTGGCGCAAAATAGACTGATAGCAATTAATCGCCCTCAAATCGCGAGGTTGACAGGCTGATTGCGCGACACGCGCGAGAGGCTTCAAGCCCGGCGACCTCGCGCCTCAATGATCGGCCGACAGGCCGCACACCCCATCACGGTTGAGCCCGAGGCGGCAGCAGGGGCACCACGAGACAACTCCACGGACCACACATACGTGACTTCTTTTTCTGGATCTATTCAATTACTAGTTTAGGAAAAGGTTGCTCTGGATTACTCATCGTCCCGATTGGAAAAGCGGCGATAGTGGCCGATGGTGCGATATCCGAGCCGGCGGTAGACAGGTTCTCCCAGGTCAGAAGCTTGAAGAATGACTTCGTGGCAGCCGCGCTCGAAGGCGAGGTTCGTCAGGGCGGCCGCAACGGCCGAGCCAAGACCTTCACCGCGCCGATCTTCTCGGGTAGCCACGTAGTATAGGCCCCCGCGACCCTCCGCTAGGGTGAGCAGGGCGCAGCTCGCTCCCCCGTCCGCAACCGCAACAGCGGCACGGTCCGACAGCCACAGGGGATTGTCCACAAATCGCTGAGCAACGGGCCGGGGTAGATTGAAGCACTCGGCGATGGTGGAAGCGGCGGCACCGAGCAGTTCCACACTGTCTTCATCGACGATGGTGACGCTATCAGGGCTCCTGTCCGCGGAGGCATCGGTCAGCTTCGTTTGCCCCTCATCAACGCACGTGGCAGCGGGAGGCGGAGACTGCAGGGACATGATCGGAGTGGGCGTGCCCTTGGGTTCGAAGCCGGCCGGTGCAATGGCGCGGGCAACCGGCTCGGCAACCCCGGCCGGGCACAGCAGGTTCCACTTGAGGGAGGTATCGAGACCGGTAAGCACCTGCGCCACCTGGTCGAGGTCGGGATCCTCGCCGACGAGGATCCCGCGCAGGTGAACATCGGCCACCTCGGTTCCCATGTCGTGCACGCAAAAACCCCGATATTCGGTGAAGCGACCGCCCACCGCGGTCATGCGCTGGCGGATGGTGGCAACGAGCTGTTCGTGCGCCCCGGTTACCTCACTCATAGTCGCCTTTCTCCCGGTTCCCGCCTCTAGATTAGCAGCTGGAATGCTGTCCCGGCCGAACCTCCCGGGGATGTCCTTCTCTGCCGGGCAGGCCGGTGGCCGCGGGTGGAAGAAGTGGTAGGGCAACGGCGAGGAAGAGGGCAACGGCGAAGATGTGCCCACCGCCGAGAAAGATCCCGGGGGCGACCAGGGCCCCGGCTGCGGTGGCGAGCCCCAGGGCCGCCCGCACGGCCCGCGGGCTCACCCCACAGCGCGCGGGAAGCTCGAGGGCGATGAGCGCGGCGATGGAGAAGGCGAGAGCCGAGGAGATGAGGGAGGCGGCGAGCAGAAACAATCCGGCGGGTGCGGCGATGTACCGGACTGCGCACCAGGTGCCGATAAGCCCGGCCGCAAGCAGGAGGGAACCGAGTCGATGCAGGTGGGCGAGCGTTCCCGGGACGCTGCGCATCCGCGAGTCAAGGACCCGAATCAGAAGCAGGTAGGCGGTGAGGCAGGCGAGGCTCATGACGGAGATGGTCCAGGCGGGAACCGCTTCCCACCGGGTGATCCAGGCCGCGAGACCCACGGTGGGCAGGCCCGAGCCGAGGCCGAGGACGATGACGAGGAGGAACGGCACCGCCAGCTGCGCAAGCCCTCGCCGACCGTGGTGACGGGGACCTGTGCGCCGGGCTCCCGGCCCGCCGGCCGGGCAGCGCAGGGACCAGGAGGACATGATGCCCGCCGCGCTTGCCCCCAGGGCAAGCAGCAGGGGCAGATACCGCTGATCGCGCGGAACGAGCGTGATGATGACGGTGGCGAGTGCGATCGAGACCTCAGTGGCGAGAAAGAAGACCCGGCCCATGGTCCGGCCAAGGCCCGGCCGGCGCTCCGGGGTGATGATCGCGGCGCGCACGGCATCCTTGGCCGGCCCACTCATCCGAGCCAGCGCGGCGGCAAGGCAGGCCTGGACGACCAGAACGTGGCCGAGTGAGGCGGCAACAATCAGCCAGCCCACGGCAAGGATCTGCGCCGCCTCGATGACCTGCAGGATGCGGGCTGGCGGCAGGCGTACGGTGAGACGCTCAACCAGCCATGAGCCCAGCGCCCCCAGCGCCAGGCCCACGGCGAGCGGCGCAACGGCGATCGTGCCCTCGGCGGACAGATCGGCCCCCGCGAAGAGGAGGAAGGGAATGGTGATCAGCGCGACAGAGACCTGCACCCCGTCGGCGAGAATAGTCGCGATCACGCGGCGCTCTTCGTAACTGACCATGGCGACCTCCCGCACTCACGCTAACACGCCGGGCATAACGGACCTTGGGGGTGCGCGGGATGATCCACCCCCGGCGGGCTCGGCCAGCAGGCCGCTTCAGCAGGCACCGCCACCGGGCAGCGCACGTTAAGCCTGGCGGGAGGTGCGCCCTAGTCCTCGAGGGCCTCGGCGAGTTCGATCCAGCGCTCTTCCAGCTCGGCGATCTGGGCGCGAAGCTCATCGAGCTTCGCGGTGTAGCCGGTCAGCCCCTCGTAGTCGCTTTGATCGTGCGCGGCCATATCCTCGTGCACGGCCTCGACCTCCTCTTCGAGGCGGCCGAGTCGGCGTTCGATGGAGGCGGCATCCTTGCGGGCCCGGTGCCGCTCGGCTCCGGTGAGCCCGCCCTCCTCGCCTTCCGCCTCGCCGCCCTCGTTTTCGTCGCGGCTGGCTGCGGCCTGCCGCACGAGGGCGAGATATTCATCGATTCCGCCGGGCAGGTGGCGCAGCGAGGAGCCGATGACGGCGTATTGCTGATCGGTGACCCGCTCGAGGAGATAGCGGTCGTGGGAGACGACGATGAGGGTGCCGGGCCAGGAATCAAGCAGGTCCTCCATGGCCGCCAGCATGTCCGCATCCACGTCATTGGTGGGCTCGTCGAGCAGGATGACATTAGGCTCATCCAGCAAAAGGAGCAGCAGCTGGAGGCGGCGGCGCTGCCCGCCGGACAGCTCGCCCACCCGGGCCGAGAGGTGCGCCCGAGCAAAGCCAAGGCGCTCGAGCAGCTGGGCCGGGGTGACGTCCTTGCCGTCGAGGGGGAAGGTGGTTTTGGTGCGGGCGAGAACCTCGCGGACCCGATCGGTGGCGATGTCGGCGAGCTGGGAAAAGCCCTGATCGAGGATTCCCATGCGCACGGTTTTGCCGTGGGTGACGCGGCCGGATGTCGGGGTGAGCTCGCCGGAGATGAGGCCGAGCAGGGTGGACTTTCCGGCCCCGTTGGCGCCGAGGATGCCGGTGCGCTCACCCGGGGCAAGCCGCCAGGTGACATCCGAGAGCACCTCGTGGTCACCGTAGGAAAAGCCGGCATCAACCAGGTCGACAACCTTCTTGCCCAGCCGGGCCACGGCGAGGCGGCGCAGCTGCAGCTCATCGCGCGGCGGCGGCTCGGCCGCGATGAGCTCGTTGGCGGCCTCGATACGGAATTTGGGCTTGGAGGTGCGGGCGGGCGCGCCCCGGCGCAGCCAGGCGAGCTCCTTGCGCATGAGGTTCTTCCGCTTGGCTTCGATGGCGGCGGCCTGGCGGTCCCGCTCCACCCGGGCCAGCACGTAGGCGGCATAGCCGCCCTCGAATTCGTCGACCACACCATCGTGAACCTCCCACATGGAGGTGCAGACCTCGTCGAGGAACCAGCGGTCGTGGGTGATGACAAGCAGGCTGCCGCTGCCCCGGGGCCAGCGCGTCTTGAGGTGCTGGGCGAGCCAGTGAATGGCGGGCAGGTCGAGGTGGTTGGTGGGCTCATCCAGCGCGATGATGTCCCAGTCGCCGGTCAGCAGCGCGGCGAGGGCGACGCGGCGGCGCTGCCCGCCGGACAGTTCCCCGATCCGAGCATCGAATGGAACGTCGCTGACGAGACCATCAAGCACCTCGCGCACGGCCGGATCCGAGGCCCACACGTGCTCGGGCACGTCCCCGACGATCGAGGTGATGACGGTGGCATCTTCGTCCAGCTCATCGCGCTGACGCAGTACCCCCATGGTCACCCCGCCCCGGCGGGTGACCAGGCCCTCGGTGGGTTCCAGCTGTCCGGAGAGGACGGCAAGGAGGGAGGATTTACCGTCGCCGTTGCGGCCGACGATGCCGATGCGGTCGCCGGCGTCAATGCCGAGGGTGACGCCATCGAGGACGCGTCGGGTCGGATACTCAAGAACGAGGCGCTGCCCGCCAAGCACGTGTGCCACTAGCGCTCCACCACGTGGGTGCCGGCCGCCGGCCCGTTGGCCCGGATCGCGGTGTGTCCCTCGGCCCGCAGCGCCCCGGCGAGCAAATCGGCCTCGGTGGAATCGGCGCAGAGAATCCCGATGGTGGGGCCCGAGCCGGACAGGATGGTGGCCAGCGCCCGGTCCGAGCTCAGCAGCTCGGCCAAATCCGGGCGCAGCTGAAGCGCGGCCTCGGTGAGATCGTTGATGAGATACGGGGCCAGGGCGGAAAGATCGGGGCCGGCGAGCGCCTCAATGAGCTCATCAACCTCCGCGGGCTCGTGCGGCTCGGGGCGCAGCTCATCGTAGGCGGCGAAGACGGCGGGCGTCGACAGGCCGCGGGTTGAAGTGACAAGCACCCAGCAGTGGAAAGCGCCCACCCGCAGCGGGCTCAGCTGCTCGCCTCGCCCCCGTCCAAGCGCGAGTCCACCGCGCAAAGAGAAGGGCACATCGGAGCCGAGCTCCGCAGCAAGCTCGGCAAGCTCATCCGCGTTGAGCCCGAGCTCCCACAGTTCATTGAGCCCGACCAGGGTGGCTGCGGCGTCCGCGCTCCCTCCGGCCATGCCGCCCGCCACGGGAATGCGCTTGGTCAAGGTGAGCCGGGCGCCGCGTTCCGTGCCGGTTTTCCGGCGCAGCGCCGCGGCGGCCTTCGCCATGAGATTGTCCTCCCCGAGCGGGACTCCGGCCACCTCGTCGGCTAGCCGAATCTCGAGGCCGCCTTCGGCCTCCTCCGCCACGACCTCGTCGAACAGGTCGAGGGAGGAAAAGACGGTGGTCAGCGGGTGAAAGCCGTCGGGGCGGGGCGAGCCCACCCGAAGGGCAAGATTGATTTTCGCGGGGGCAAGTACGTGAACGGACACGTCTTTAAGGATAGCGGTTAGGCGTGGGACGCAATTGCGCAGACATCGCCGATCGACAACCGCTCGGCCCGCTGCTTGGGGTCGATACCCGCGGCGGACAGGATCTCCTCGGCCCGCTGCGGGGAGCCCGCCCACCGGGCGAGGGACTGGCGCAGCGTCTTGCGCCGCTGAGAGAAGGCGGCGTCGATGATGGCGAAGCAGGCCTCGCGGTCCGTTCCCGGGGCGGGGGCGCGGTCGATGCGCACGAGGGCGGAATCGACGTTGGGCACCGGCCAGAACACGCTGCGCGGAATAAGTGGGCCACGGCTCACCTTGCCATACCAAGCAGCCTTGAGGCTCGGCACGCCGTAGGTGCGCGATCCGGGATCGGCGGCGAGGCGGTCCGCGACCTCCTTTTGCACCATGACGTCGACAACCTCGAGGCTGTCCAGCTCTTCCAGGGCCCGCAAAATCGCCGGAACGGCCACGTTGTAGGGCAGGTTGGCCACGAGCTTGCTCGGCGCTTCGGCCAACTGCTCGGCCGTGAGCTGCAGGGCATCACCCTCAATGACGCGAAGATTCTTATAGCCGCGCTCGGCCACGGTTTGCGGCAGGCGGGCGGCGAGCCTGGGGTCGATTTCCAGGGCGGTGACGTGCGCGCCGGCCTCGAGCAGGGCGAGGGTGAGGGAGCCCAGGCCGGGACCGATTTCGAGGACCCGGTCACCGGGTTCGACCCCGGCATGCCGCACAATCTTGGCGGTGGTGCCGGGGTCGATGACAAAGTTCTGCCCCAGCGTCTTGGTGGGGCGCAGGTTGAGTTCGCGGGCTAGCGCCCGGATCTCACCGGCTCCGAACTCAGTACCAGCCAACCGAGTGGGAGTGAGACAGCGCCCCGCAGGGGGTGCCGTAGCGGCCGGCAATGTAGTTGAGGCCCCAGGCAATCTGGGTGGCCGGGTTGGTGCGCCAGTCGGCGCCGGCCGATGCCATCTTCGATCCGGGCAGGGCCTGCGGAATGCCGTAGGCGCCGGAGTAGGGATTGGAGGCCGTGTAGTTCCAGCCGGACTCGCGGGTCCACAGCTGGTCGAGGCAACGGAACTGATCTCCGCCCATACCGCGGGCGGCGAGCTGCTGCTGGGCGATGCCCTTGACGCCGCCGACGCTCACCATGGGAGCGGCCGGAGCGGGGGCGGGAGCGGGAGCCTCAGCCTGGGCCGGAGCCTGACGCTCGGCGGCTGCGGGAGCGGGAGCGGGGGCGGGGGCCGGCTCGGGCTCGGGAGCCTTCGTGCCAACCGCGATTTCCTTGTTGACCACGTCGCGGATCTTGACGTGGAGGGTCTGGGTCTTCGAGACCTGCTCCCCATTGACGGACTTCACCCGGTAGGTGGTGCGCTCGAGACCCTCGACGCCCTCCTGGCGAACCTCTTCGGTTCCCTTCTCCAGGTTGGGGTCGTCGACCTTGACGGTCTCGAACGGAAGAGTCTTCTCGTCGGTCACCGTGGTGTAGGAGACTCGGGAGATCGTCACGTGGGCGCCGTTGCGCGGGCGCTCGGCCAGGCCGACGGAGATCTCGTCCTCGAGGCTGTAGTCGATGCCGGCCTCGGCCAGGGCATCGCGCCACGTGGTGGCATTGGTGGACAGATAGCGGGTGGAGCCGTCGGCCACGAGCGCGTAGCTCACGTCCTGGGGCGTCGTCACAACCTGGTGCGGGGCCTCGCTCGCGGCAAAGGCCGCGGTCGGCTGACCGTCATAAGCCACGGCCATTCCCCCGAACATTGCGGCCACCGAGAGGGCGGCGTAGGCGCTCAGGTGGCGCCTATCGGCAACGCGGCGTGCGTGGCGGGCGGGCGCGGTGGTCCGTCCAAAGAAAATGGAGTGCTGAGACAAGGGGTGACCTCACCGATCGACGTTTCTGTACTCGTTGATTGTAACCATATCTTAGCCAGTTGTAACCAAAACGTGATCTGAAGATCCGTATCCTGACCTCATTGCCCGTTCTTATCCTGGTTTTGCGGCGCAAATTGCGGCTCGAATCTCATCCCGGAGCCCGGAAAAGTAACGGGAGCCGGTGGTCAGTCCAGGCCGTAGACCTCGCGGGTGGTCTCGGTCAGCCGCTCGCACCAGCTGCCTAGGTCAACCTCGCGCACCTCGGCGAGGTGGCGAACGGTGTGGGCAACGAGGTAGGGAGCATTGGGCCTGCCCCGCATGGGATGTGCGGTGAGATAGGGGGCGTCGGTTTCCACCATGATGAGCTGCTCGGGAAGCACCCGGGCGGCGGCCCGCAGGTCCTCGTTGCGCGGGAAGGTGACGGTCCCGGCAAAGGAGGCGTACCAGCCGTTGTCGGCGAGTACGCCGGCCAGCTCGGCATCCCCCGAGAAGCAGTGGAAGACGGTGCGCTCGGGAGCTCCTTCTTCTTCCAGGATCCGCACCGTGTCGGCGTGGGCCTCCCGGTCGTGAATCTGCAGGGGGAGATCAAGCTCCTTGGCGAGGGCAATGTGGGCCCGGAAGCACTCCTGTTGGGCGAGCCGGCCCTCCTCAGCGGTGCGGAAATAGTCGAGCCCGGTTTCCCCGATGGCGACGACGCGGTCTGCGGTGGCGCGCTTGGCCACTTCGGCCACGGCCTCGTCGAGGCTGAGGCTATGGTGCGGGCTGGTGCGCGGCTCCAGACCATCGGGGCCCACCTCAAGAATCCCGGCGTGCAAGGGTGCCTCGTTGGGGTGAATGGCGATCGCGGCGTAGAAGCTCTCGTCGGATTGGGCGAGACTGATGGCCTCGTCAAGGTCGGGAATCTCGCAGCCCACCGTGATCGCGGCACTCACCCCCACCTGCTTCATGGCCGCCACCTGACCATCGATGAGCAGCGGATACTTCCACTGCCCGTCCACCACGTTTTGCTCCTGACCGGGCCGGTCAGGGCCGACGTGGGTGTGGTTGTCGATGACGCTGGCCGGAAGCGACTCGGGCAGCGGCGGGAATAGAGAGCGGTCCTTCTTCTTCGACACTCGATGTCACCTCTCGCGCCCCCGCCGGGCGGGGGCGGTCGATTATTCTCCGGCTTCGCCGCGCAGGCGGGCCAGCTCCTCCTCGACCACCTCGGGGTCGAGCTTGGTGAAGACCGGCTTGGGCTTGGCAATCGGGGTGCCAACAACAACCTCGACGGAGGCCCAGGGGCGCAGGTTCGTGTAGTCGCCGGTGATGATCGGGTAGGGATCGCCGCCATCGAGATCCTCAACCTCCTCGATGACCGGGAGCGGGGCAATATCGCCGGCGCCGCCAATCACCGCATCGAGCGCATTGGACGAGTGCGGCAGGAACACGCACATCATCGTGTTGAGATCCGAGACGGTCTGGATGAGGGTGTGGAGGACGGTGGCCAGGCGCTCCCGCTGGGAGGGATCCTTGAGCTTGAAGGGCTCGGTGGCCGAGACGTAGGCATTGGCCTCACCGACCAGGCGCATGATCTCCGCGAGCGCGGCCCGCTGGTGATGGTTCTCGATGAGGGAACCAACCTTGTCAAAGCCTGCGAGAACCTGTTCGCGCAGCTTCTCATCGATCTCCTCCAGCTCGCCGGGGGCGGGGATCTCGGCGAAGTTCTTCGCGATCATCGCGCACGTGCGGTTGACGAGATTGCCCCAGCCGGCCACGAGCTCGGAATTGGTGCGGCGCACGAATTCGGCCCACGTGAAGTCCGAGTCCTGGGTTTCGGGGCCGGCAATGGAGATGAAGTAGCGCAGGGCGTCCGGCTGGTAGCGAGACAGCACGTCACGCACGTAAATGACGACGCCGCGCGAGGAGGAGAACTGCTTGCCCTCCATGGTGAGGAATTCCGAGGCCACCACCTGGGTGGGCAGGTTGAGCTGCTTGAGCTCTCCCGGCTCCCCGCCCTTGTCCCCAGCACCGTTGTTGCCGAGCAGCTCGGCCGGCCAGATCTGGGAGTGGAAGACGATATTGTCCTTGCCCATGAAGTAGTAGGACAGCGCCTCGGGGTCATTCCACCAGTCCCGCCAGCGCTCCGGCTCGCCGATCCGGCGGGCCCATTCAATGGAGGCGGAGAGGTAGCCGACCACGGCATCGAACCACACGTACAGTCGCTTATTCGGCTGATCCTCCCAGCCGGGAACGGGAATGCCCCAGTCGATGTCGCGGGTCATGGCGCGCGGGCGAATATCCTCGAGCAGGTGCTGGGAGAAGCGAATGACGTTGGGTCGCCACAGGCCGGAGGCCTCCCGCTCATCAAGCCAGCGGGACAGCTCGTCAGCGAGGGCCGGCAGGTCGAGGAAGTAGTGCTCGGTTTCCTGAAAGACGGGAATCTCCCCGTCAATCTTCGAGCGCGGGTTGATGAGATCGGTCGGGTCCAGCTGATTGCCGCAGTGGTCACACTGATCGCCCCGAGCATCACCGAATCCGCACAGCGGGCATTCGCCCTCGATATAACGGTCGGGCAGGGTGCGCCCCGAGGTGGGCGAGACCGCGCCGGAGGTGGTCTGGACGATCATGTATCCGTTGTCCCGCACGGTTTCGAACATCGACTGGACAACCCTCTCGTGATTGACCGTCGTCGTGCGGGTGAACAGATCATAGGACAGGCCGAGGCCGACGAGGTCCTCGACGATGATTCGGTTGTTCCGGTCGGCCAGCTCCTTCGGGCTGATGCCCTCGGCTTCGGCGGCCACGAGAATCGGCGTGCCGTGCTCGTCGGTACCCGAGACCATGAGAACGTCATGTCCCCGCATTCGCATGTAGCGGGAAAAGACGTCGGAGGGAACGCCGAAACCGGCGACGTGCCCAATGTGTCGGGGACCATTTGCGTAGGGCCAAGCAACGGCCGAAAGGATACGTGACATAGTCCCCAGCCTAGTCCCTTCGGCGCTTCACGTGTACTTCCCGGCCCGGAACTAAGGCAAAATCTGGCGGAAAACCCCAGCCGCCTCTACCATGGTGTTATGAGTGACACGATGATGGAGGGGCCGGTGCCCGACAACGAGGAGTCCCTCGCCGCCCTCATGAACAAATCCCACCGCGCCCTCCTCCTCGTCGACATCCAGCCAACCTTCTGCGAGGGCGGGGCCCTCGCCGTCGACGGCGGCAACGAGGTGGCTCGTAAGGTGGCCGAATTCGCGCGCACCAACCGCGATAATTACGCGGTCATTGTCTCCACCCAGGATTGGCACATTGACCCCGGCTCGCACTTCTCCGAGAATCCCGACTTTGTTGACACCTGGCCGCCGCACGGCGTGGCCGGCACGGCGGAGGCCGAGCTTCATCCTCGGATTGAGGAGCTGCCCGATGAACGGGTGAAGAAGGGCCACTACTCCGCCGCCTACTCGGGCTTCGAGGGCGTGAGCGATGATGGCAGGGCGCTGGCCGACATTCTCGCCGAGCACGACATCACTGCCTGCGACGTCGTTGGCCTCGCCCAATCACACTGCGTCAAGGACACGGCGCTGGACGCGAAGTCGAAGTTTGACGAGGTCCGCGTCTTCACCGACCTCACCCGGCCGGTCTCCCCCGAGCTTGGCGAGCGCGCCGCCCTCATCATGCGAGGCGCCGGCATCGAACAGCTCGAATCCAAGGACGCCTGGCTCTAAGGCCTTTCACCCAAGCCCGCCGGCCCGGCCACCGCGCCGGGCCGCGCTACTCGCTAGATCGCTATATATAAGGAGTCCACGGCCCGCCGCCGAACACAGCTGGAGGGCAAAGCTGGAGGCGAAGGCGGAGCGAGACAAAAAGGTGCTGGCGGGGAGCATGCTCCCCGCCAGCCGTCTGCCAGCCATGGCCACCAGGCGGCAAACCCCGGTAGTCCGGGTGTCTCCAGAATAACCGGTTTTAAAAGCGCGCCTTAGCGTTTTGGCGATTCAGATTCGCCCGGCTCTTCCTTGGCCGCGAGCGCGGCCTGGTAGAGCTCGCGGGTGGACAGCGAATGCTTCTGCGCGAGATAGGAGCAGGCATCCTTGAGGCGCAGGCCGCGGCGGGCGAGCTCGAGCGCCTCGGCGGCCAGTTCCCCCGGGTCCCCATCCTCGCCGTGGTCGCGGGGAGCGACCACGAGGGTGATTTCTCCGCGCACACCTTCGCGCGCCCAGTCGGCCAGCTCGCCGAGCGGGCCCCGGCGGACCTCCTCGTGCACCTTGGTGAGCTCGCGGCATACCGCAGCCTCCCGGTGTTCTCCGAATGCCTTCGCCATGTCTGCCAGGGTGTCGGCCAGCCGGCGCGGGGATTCGAAGAAGACGAGGGTGCGCTCTTCTGCCGCCAACTTGGTCAGCGCACGGATTCGCTCTCCGGTCTTGCGGGGAAGGAAACCCTCGAAGCAAAACCGGTCGGTGGGAATGCCGGAGATGGCGAGGGCGGTGAGGACGGCGGAGGGGCCGGGAATGACGGTGAGGGGCACGCCGGCCTCGTGGGCGGCGCGCACCAGGCGAAAGCCCGGATCGGACACCGTGGGCATGCCAGCATCGGAAACCACGAGAATGGTTTGCCCGGCCGTTGCCCGCTCGAGCAGCTGGGTGACCTGGGCGGCCTCGTTGTGATCGTGGAAAGCCTGCACCTGAGCGGTGAGCCGGATACCAAGGCGGGTGGCGAGGGCCTTAACCTTGCGGGTGTCCTCGGCGGCGATGAGATCGGCGCGCGTGAGCAGGTCAACCAGGCCCGGCGTCGCATCCGATGGGTCGCCGATGGGGGTGGCTGCAAGAAAGATCCGCGGTTCGCTCATGAGCCAATCATCTCAAAGCCCGCTGTTGTCACGTAAACTGCCCGTGTGGAACATGAGGCCGCGATCGCCCGTGAGGCGCAGCTATTGGGAAAACTCGGGGTGCCCGGGCGGGCTGATGCTCGCACCAGGCGCTGGGGCTGGATTGTCACCGCGGTGGCCACCGCCATTGCCGCCCTCACCCGGCTTATTGGCCTCAACCATCCGCACCACCTCGCCTTTGACGAGACCTACTACGTCAAGGGCGGATATTCGCTCATCACCTACGGCTACGAGCGGGATTGGGTGGGCGATCAGGTCAACAACTTCTTCGTCCAGGGCTCGGATGCCCCGATGATCGCGGCCGCCGATCGGGTGGTCCATCCTCCGCTCGGCAAGTGGCTCATCGGGGCCGGCATGGAACTATTCGGCACGAATACGGGGCTCGGCTGGCGCTTCGGCGTGGCCCTCGCCGGTATCATCTCCGTCGCCCTCATCACCCGCATCGCCCTGCGCCTCACCCGCTCGGTTCCGCTAGCCGCCACCGCCGGACTCCTTCTCGCCATCGACGGCGTCGCCATCACCCTGTCCCGCACCGCGATCCTCGACAACTTCATTGCCCTCTTTACTCTGGCGGGCTTCTGGGCACTGCTGCGCGACCGGGAGCATTCGCGCCGCCTGCTGGCCCACCGGGTAGCCCACGGGCAGCTGAGGGCCGATGGCAGCCCGAAGGATCCGTGGGGGCCGCCCCTGTGGTATCGGCCCTGGCTCATTGCCGCCGGGGTGTTTCTCGGCATGGGCTGCGGAACCAAGTGGAATGCCATCTATGCCCTTGCGGTCTTCGGCATCACCGCCTTTGCCTGGGATACCGCGGCCCGCAGGGCGGTGGGCACCCGGCTGTGGTTTGGCGCCGGGGTGTTTCGCGGCGGCATTCCCGCCTTCGTCTCCCTCGTGCCCACGGCCGCCGTCACCTACGTGGCCACCTGGGCGGCATGGTTCGCCAATCCGCATTCCTACCGGCGCGGCTGGGCGGCGGAGCAGCGCGAGGCCGGCGAGCACGTGGCGGGCAGCCTGCTGCCCGATTCGGTTGTGGACTGGATCGCCTACCACGTCGACATGTGGCAGTTCCACACCTCCCTGTCCTCCCCGCACACCTACCAGTCCGAACCCTGGGCGTGGATCATTCAGTGGCGGCCGGTCTCCTTCTACTGGCCGGCCAAGGAAAAGCTCGTCCAGGATTGCGGCGCCGAGCGCTGCGTCCAGGCCATCACCTCACTCGGCAATCCGCTGCTGTGGTGGCTCGCCCTCATCGGCCTTGCCATCACCATCTACCTGGCCACCCGCAGGGACTGGCGGGCCTGGGCCGTGCTCGCGGGCTACGGAGGGCTATACCTGCCCTGGTACCTCTACATTGGTCGCACCGTCTACCAGTTCTATTCGGTCGCCTTCGTCCCCTACGTCGTCCTCGCCCTCACCCTCGCCCTCGGCTGGGTCACCTCCTCCATCCAGCCCGCCCGGGCCGCCGTCAAGCCCACCGACGAGGAGGACAGCAGCTGG
This sequence comes from Flaviflexus sp., assembly GCA_030537635.1. Taxonomy (GTDB): domain Bacteria; phylum Actinomycetota; class Actinomycetes; order Actinomycetales; family Actinomycetaceae; genus Flaviflexus. The sequence goes on from JAUNVM010000010.1 coordinate 53,118, forward strand.
ACCGGCCCCGCGCTCACCCAGGACGCCGAGCAGGCTTCCACGACAGACGACGCAACGGCCGCCGCTGCGAACATCGCCGACAACACCGGTGAGGAGCCCACCGAAGATGCGGCCGACGACACCACCGCCGACACCGAAGACATCCCCGAGTCCGATCCTGCCGCCGCGCGCCGCCGCAGGGTGCGAGACGTGCCGGCCGATCTTGCCTGGGGCGCCTGGCACCTGGTCCCCACCCGCCGCGAAGGCATCGTCCTCGGTGTCACCCTCGGCGTGCTCCTGGCCGTCTCGGCCTTCTGGTTCCCGCTGTGGACCGGCATGACCATCTCGTATGACTTCTGGAAGCTCCACATCTGGCTTCCCTCCTGGACCTAGGACCACAGCCGGTTCGAAGACCCATCCGGAGCCGTTCCCAGCACGTGGGGCCATCTTTCTTTGCGCATCGGATACCCCCGGGGGTATAGTGGCGCCATGCCTACCAACAAGACCATTGTCATCGTCGGAGGTGTGGCCGGCGGGATGAGCTGCGCGGCTCGCGCCCGCCGACTCGATGAGTCAGCCACCATCATCGTTCTCGAGCGCGGCCCCTACGTGTCCTTCGCCAACTGCGGCCTGCCCTACTACGTGGGCGGGGAGATTGAGGACCGTGACGCCCTCGTTTTGCAGACCCCGCAGTCGCTGGCCGCCTCGCTTAATCTCGATGTGCGCCTCCACCATGACGTCATCGGCGTTGACCCGAAGGCCCACACGGTCACGGTGGCCACCGAGCGTGGCGAGGAGCAGCTCTCTTATGATGCCCTCGTCCTCTCCCCCGGCGCGGCGCCCCGCCGCCTGCCCATTGACGGGCTGGATTCGCCCCGGGCCACCTACCTGCGCACGGTGGACGAGGCGATCGCCCTGCGTGAGAAGGTGGCCTCCGGCCTCAAGCGCGCGGTCGTGCTCGGCGCCGGCTTCATTGGGGTGGAGGCAGCCGAGCAGCTGCGCCACGCGGGACTCGAGGTCACGCTCGTCGAGATCGCCGACCGGGTGCTCTTCCCGCTCGAGGCCGAACTGTCCCAGCTGGCCCGCGAAGAGCTCGTCTCGCTCGGCATTGACGTTGCCACCTCCACCGGCATTGACTCCGTGAGCAATGGCGAGGCCACCGACACCGTTCGGTTGAGCGATGGTCGGGAGATCGAAACCGATCTGCTCGTCGTGTCCGCCGGGGTTGCCCCCGACACGAAGGTGTTTGAGGAGGCCGGGGTGGCCTGCGAGCGCGGCGCCATCCTCATCGACGAGCACGGCCGGACCAACCTTGATGACGTCTGGGCCGTTGGCGATGCCACGGCCATGGTCAATCCGCTGACCGGCAAGCCGCAGGTGGTGGCCCTTGCCGGGCCGGCCAACCGGGGAGGCCGACTCATTGCCGACCACATTCTTGCCCCCGAGGGCGCCCGGCCGCTGCCCACCCCGCTCGGCACCGCCGTGGTGCGCATTGGCTCGCTCACCGCCGCCATGACCGGCGCGCGCAAGGAAACCCTCGTGTCGGAGAACATCGAGCACACGACGATTCACACCCATCCCCTCAATCACGTCGGATACTTCCCCGGAGCCTCGGCCATCCACCTCATCACCCACATTGGCGCCGATGGTGAGATTCTGGGTGCCGCCGCGATCGGCAAGGCCGGGGTGGCCCGCCGCATCGACGTCTTGGCCACCGCCATGCGGGCCGGTATGAAGGCGCCGGATCTCATCGACCTCGACCTGGCCTACGCCCCGCCCTACGGGGCCGCGAAGGATCCGGTCAACATGATCGGCATGGTGGCGGAGAACCTACTGACCGGCCGAATCGACCTGTGGTACGCCGAGGATTGGGAGACCATCAAGGACGATCACCTCATCCTTGACGTGCGCTCGGAGGGCGAATACGCCTCGGGGCACCTGCCCGGGTCGGCCAACATTCCGCACACCGAGCTGCGTGGCCGCCTCGACGAGGTGCGCGAGCTTGCCGCCGGCCGCCCGGTTCGAGTCCTGTGCGGGGTGGGGGTCCGCTCCCACATTGCCAACCGGGTGCTCCTCCAGGCCGGCTTTGACACCGCTTCCCTATCGGGTGGCTGGCAGACCGTGGTCGCCTCCTTCGGCGCCATGGGAAAGAAGGGAGAACTCGCATGACCGACCGCCGCAAGGTCGTCAACCGACTCAAGCGCGCCCGCGGCCAGCTCGATGCGGTCATCACCGCCATCGAGAACGACAAGCCGTGCCGCGACATTGTCACCCAGCTGTCCGCCGTGTCCTCCGCCCTTGACCGGGCCGGCTTCGCCATCGTCTCCTCCGCCCTCAAGGGCTGCCTGGCGGACGATGCGAACCGCGAGGACATCACGGTCGAGGAGCTGGAAAAGCTCTTCCTTACCCTCGCCTAAACACCGACCACCGACAAGACCCCCACAACCTCTATTTCAAGGAGACACCATGTGCCGACTGACCACCTGCCGCAAGTGCGGACTGAAGACCTGGACCGGCTGCGGACAGCATGCCGAGCAGGTGATGCGCCCCGTGCCCATCTCTCAACGCTGCAAGGGCCACGACGACGAGCCCGGCTTCTTCGCGCGCCTGTTCGGCCGTAGCTAACCCCTCCCGACACCGCTGGCCTGCACGGATCCGTGCAGGCCAGTTTTTTCTCTCCGGACCGTGTCCCGCGATTGGCAGTGCCGCGACGCGGGTCAACCGCCCAGGGAATCTTCAGGAGTTTATGAGCATTGCGGCTTAGCGTGGGCTTATGCCGGGATGCCGGCGTGGGTGCACGATAACCAGAACACATAATGCGCCAATGAGGCCCCGGAGGAATTCCGGGGCCTCAGCCTTTTCTCCGCTGAGCGGTGCGCTCCAAAAAGGCGGCGTAGCGACTCTAGGCGTCCTTGAGGAAGCCGGCGAAGTACTCGCCCAACTCCGCGGTGTCGTCGAAGGAGAGAATGTGGGAGACGTACATGTCGGGCCGGACAACGATGACGGCGCCACCCTTGTCAATCCCCCTCATCTCGAAGATGTCGCCGGCAAAGCCCTGGATCGGGTCATCGACGTCGGTGGCGAACACCTTGTTGAGGTCGATGAGGCCAAGGGGTCCGGAGGCCGGGCGGAAGATCTTCGGGGCCTTCGTGACGTCGCAGTCGCGGTGGGCCATCGGGTAGATGACCTTGATGTCGAAGATCGAGTCGATGTCCGCATCCTTCGGGGTGTGCCGGTTGACCGGGGAGTCCGGCGAGGTGGCCATCCACTCCGCCCACTCATCGAGCTTCGGGCACGAACCCTGCTCGCCGTCAGCGAAGGCGTAGATCCGGAAGCGACCATCGGCCTTGTGCAGATGGCCAAGGTGCTGGGCGGTGGCATCGCAGACCCGCACGACGGGGGCGGACTTGAAGCGCTTGCCGAGCGGCACCCTGGTGGCGAGGTCCTGCTTGCCCTGCCCAATGAGGAGGGAGGGCGGGTACTCGGTCATGAAGCCGGCCGGGAATTCCGCGGTCTTCACGTAGAAGTCCTCGATGGCCTCGGCATCCTCACCCGGCGAGGCCGCCATGCGCCTGGCCCAGTCGGAGTCGAAGTCGATGAGATCCTGGGCGATGACCTGGCGTTCGGCCGAATAGGTGGCGAGCAGGGAGGGATCGGACCGGCCCGAGAGCACGTAGCCGAGCTTCCAGGCGAGGTTGAAGCCGTCCTGCATGGACACGTTCATGCCCTGGCCGGCCTTGGCCGAGTGGGTGTGGCAGGCATCCCCGGCAATGAAGACGTGCGGCTGCTTCGTTCCGGCCTCCTCGACGAGGACGTCATCGAAGCGGTCGGTCACCCGGTGCCCCACCTCGTAGACGGACCACCAGGCCACCTCCTTGACATCAATCGAATAGGGGTGGAGGATCTCATTGCACTTCTTGATGATCTCCTCCAGCGGGGTCTTGCGCACCTGTCCGTTATCGTCCTCGGGAACCTCGCCCAGGTCGACGTAGGAGCGGAACAGGTAGCCACCTTCGCGGGGAATGTGGAGGATCGCGCCGGCCTTGGAGTGGATGATGCACTTGGTGCGAATGTCGGGGAAGTCGGTGTTGACGAGGATGTCCATGACGCCCCAGGCGTGGTAGGAGGGCTTGCCAATGTGCTCGGCCCCGATATCCTGGCGAACCTTCGAGTGGGCGCCGTCCGCGCCGAGAACGTACTTGGCGTAGATGGTGCGCTCGGTCCCCTCCTGCTCCCCGGCGGTGCCCCGAATCTTCACCTCGACGGGGTATTCTCCCTCGCCGACGGTGAGCTCGAGGAATTCCCAGCCCCAGAAGGGGGCGGTCCGGGAGGGCGAATTCGCCATGAACTCGCGCAGGCAGTCGAGCACCCGGGCCTGGTTGACGATGAGGTGGGGAAATTCGGAGATGCCGGTGGGATCATCATCGGTGATCGAGGCTCGGATGATGTTCTCGGGATTGTCCGGATCAGGCTTCCAGAACCGGGTCTCCGTGATCCGGTAGGCCTCCTCGGTGATCTTCTTCGCGAAGTCGAAGGCCTCGAAGGTCTCCACCGAGCGTGCCTGCACACCGTCGGCATGACCGATCTTCAGTCGACCATCGCGGCGCTCGATCACGGCGGTGGTCGCGGAGGGGAACATGGCGAGCTGGGCGGCGGTCATCATGCCGGCCGGACCGGAGCCGACGATGAGAACGTCGACCTTCTCGGGAAGCTCCTTCGGCGGGTTGAGACCGACTCCGTCGGCGGGCAAGACCCGCGGGTCTTCAGACACGTATCCGTGGTGATGGAACTGCACGGCTACTCCTCACGTCGCTGTGGTTGTATACGATAATAGATACAATATCGGCCGCGCTCCCGCAAGCGGTTTCGGAAAAGCCGCCCCTTACTGCCCGCTTCCGGGTGACATTTACCCCGGCGCACGCCACGGATGAAGACATTGGCGGTCTCTGGTGGCAAGCTAAGAGAGCCTAGTGAAAGAGGAGTATCATGTCGATCTTTTGCCGCCGGCCGGCACCCCCGCAGCCGCCTCAACCACCGGCGAACCCAACCCCGCCTCCATCGTCCCGATCCGCCTCATTCGAGGCGGGCGTACCCCGCCCGCTCGTGAAGTTCGGCCTCGGAGCCTGGTACACGATCGGCATTCTCCTCATCATTGCCGCCATCGTCCTTGCCACGGCAAAGATCGTCATGGTCTTCGTTGCGGTCTTCCTCGCCTTTGTCGTCACCGCCGTCCTCCATCCCGGGGTCGATAAGCTCGACGAGTACATGCCCCGGCCGCTGGCCACCGGCCTGTCTCTCGTCGGCCTCATCGGCGTCTTTGGCGCCATGGTCTACTACGTCGTCATGTCGGTCTCGAGCGAATGGGATGATCTCGCCGACAGCTTCTCCTCCGGCATCGACACCATCATCAGCTTCCTTGAGGACGGGCCCCTGCCCTGGACGCTCACCCATGAGCAGATCACCAACGGCATTTCCGAGCTGGCCGACAAGGGCACCAACTACGTGCGGCAAAACGCCGGGGATCTCGCCGGCCAGGTCATGGCAAATGCCTCGACCTTCGCCCTCATCATGACGATCCTCGCCCTGTCCTTCTTCGCCACCATCTTCTTCCTCTCCTCGGGCCGGGAGATGTGGCTGTGGTTCTTGAACCTCGTTCCCGGCCAGAACCGACTCACCACCCACAAGGCCGCCGTGGCCGGCTGGACCACCTTCTCCGGCTACGCTCGCGGTACCGTCATCGTGGCCCTGGCCGACGGGGCCATGGCCTTTGTGCTCCTCCTTATTCTTGGGGTTCCGTTGGCCGCCCCGCTCGCCGTCCTTGTCTTCATCGGTGCCTTCATTCCGCTCATCGGTGCGCCCGCCGCGATGATCGTCGCCACCATCGTCGCCCTGGCCGCCAACGGCCCGGTCAACGCCCTGTTCGTTCTCCTTGGCATCGCCCTCATCGGCCAGTTCGAGGGCCACGTCCTCCAGCCGCTCGTCATGGGCAAGCAGGTCTCCCTCCACCCGGTGGTGGTCGCCCTTGCGGTCGCCTCCGGAACCTTCGTGGCCGGCCTGCTCGGCGCGGTGATCGCCACCCCCATCGTCGCCGTGGCCTGGGCCGTCTACAAGGTGCTGTCCAATCCGGATGAGCCGTTGGACAAGCTCCCCGAGGTCGACGCCGAGGCGCTCATCGACGCCTAACAGTGGCCTCAGCGGGCCCGGTTGTCCACGTCGTGGACGGCCGGGCCCCTTTCTTATCTGCGCCCCACCCGCCGTGCCCCGCGCTTGTTCGGTTCCAGCGCTCAGCATCCTCGCCGACCGCCCACCGGTCCCCGACCTACCCGCCCGCCCGTGGCGCCCGCCAGGGGCGGCACCTTTCCCGCGTCACCTCGCGGTTCTCTCCATCCTCACCACCGCGCGCCCGCCCTCATCCCCACCTTCTGGCAATGTCCCTGGTGAGGGCTTTGCGGGGCACCGCGGGGCGAGAAAAAGCTACCGACCGGTCAGTGAGAAAAAGACAACCCTCATTGAGAGAGCGCTCACCTAGTGACGTTTTGGCTCACACCCGGTATGGTGACCGATAATCCATCACCACAATCTGGGAAGGCGCTATGAACGCACTTTGGTTGACCGTGCTCGGCGTGGCCATGCTGCTCGCCGGCTATTTCCTCTACTCGAAGTACCTCTCAACGAAGATCTACCGGCTCGAGGGATCCTTTGTGACCCCGGCCCACGAGCTCGAGGACGGGGTGGACTTCGTGCCCACCAAGCCGCTCGTGCTGTGGGGACACCACTTCACCTCGGTGGCTGGCGCGGCCCCCATCGTCGGCCCCGCCATCGCCGTCATCTGGGGCTGGCTGCCGGCCTTCCTCTGGGTCACTCTGGGAACCGTGTTCTTTGCCGGTATGCATGACATGGGGGCGCTGTGGGCCTCGGCGCGGCACAAGGGCAAGTCAATTGGCGCACTGTCCGATCGCTACATCGGCTCCAAGGGTCGGGCCCTCTTCCTCATCGTCATCTTCCTCCTGCTCCTCATGGTGAACGCGGCCTTCGCCGTCGTCATCTCTAATCTCCTCGTCTCCACCCCCTCGTCCGTTATCCCCACCTGGGGCGCCCTCATTGTCGCCGTGCTCGTCGGCCAGGCCATCTACCGCCTCAACTGGTCCCTGCCGGTGGTGTCGATCGTGGGCGTCGTTGCCCTGTACGCGCTCATCATCCTCGGGGATAAGGTGCCGGTGGCTCTTCCCGACTCGGTGCTCGGCATGAGCCCGAAGGCCTTCTGGGTGCTCCTCCTCTTCCTCTACGCGGGGGTTGCCTCCATGCTGCCCGTGTGGGTGCTGCTCCAGCCGCGCGACTACATCAACGGCCTTCAGCTGTTCATCGGCCTCGGCCTGCTCTACGTCGCCGCCATCATCTCCGCCCCCGACATCGTCGCCCCGGCGATCAACCACCATGTTCCCGAGGGCACCCCGTCGATTGTCCCGCTCCTCTTCGTCACCATTGCCTGCGGCGCCGTGTCCGGCTTCCACGGCATGGTGGCCTCGGGCACCTCGTCCAAGCAGCTCGACAAGGAAACCGATGCTCGGTTTGTCGGCTACTTTGGCGCGGTTGGCGAGGGCCTGCTCGCCCTCGGCGCCATCATCGCCACGACCGGTGGCTACAAGACGCTTTCCGACTGGGAGAATGTCTACGCGGCCTTCGGGGATGGCAACGTCGGCGCCTTCGTCGAGGGTGGCGGCGCGATCCTCGAGGGCTCCCTCCACATTCCGCACTCCCTGTCGGCCACCGTGCTGGCGACCATGGCGGTGCTGTTTGCGGCCACGACCATGGACACGGGCACCCGCCTGCAGCGCCTCGTCGTCCAGGAGATCGGCTCGCTCATGGGCGTGCGGGTGAAGATTCCGCTCGCTACCTTGATCGTGCTCGTCATCTGCCTCACCCTCGCCTTCTCCGCCGGCGCGGACGGCTCGGGCGGCATGGTCATCTGGCCGCTGTTTGGCACCACCAATCAGCTCATGGCCTCCCTCACCCTCGCCATTATCACCGTCATCTTGCTGCGCCTGCGCCGCAATGCGCTGCCGAGCCTCATTCCCTTCGCCCTCATCCTCGTCATGGCGCTGTACGCCCTGGTGATTCAGATGGGCACGTTCTACCGCGACGGGAACTGGCTCCTCCTCATCATGGACATCGTCATCCTGATCTCCGCCCTCGTCGTGGCCGTCGAATCCGTGCGCGCCATGCTGGCGGCGAAGAATCACCCGGGAGATGTTGATGAGGCCGCCGAGGCTCAGGCGGGCCGCCGGTGAGCCGATGGAAGGCCTTCACCGAGGGCCTCGCCGAGTTCTATCACGCGCCCTACCGGCAGACCATGGCCAGGCAGGCGCGCGAGGAGGACGATCTGCTCACGCTCATCGTTCTCGGCGAGGCCCTTGGCCTTCCGCAACCCTTCGCCTATGAGACCGTCGAGCTCTTCGCCGAGCTCGCGCCGCGCATGCACGCGTGGCATCTGCGCATGGGCATGGAGCGCTCCCCCCTCGCCCTGGGATGCTGCTGATGGCACCCGACGTCTACTTCCTCTCCGGCAAGGGCGGGGTTGGCAAGACCACGCTGGCCTCCGCCCTTGCCGCCCGGCATGCGCGAGGTGGTGGGCGGGCCCTCGTTGTCTCCACCGATCCGGCGCACAATCTCGGCCACCTGTGGCACCGCCGCCTCGGCCCCGAGATCACCGAATTGGAGCGCGGCGTCTTCGGCCTGGAGCTCAGCGCCCCGCGCCTGGTCTCCCGGCACCTGGAGCGGGCCGGCACCGCCATGCGCTCCTATCTCGACGAAAGCTATGCCTCCCGGATCGACGATTATCTCGACATCGTCTCCCACGCCCCGGGCACCGCCGAATCGGCTTTGTTGGAGGCGATTGCGGATCTCGTGGCCACCCGCGATGAGCTCCTCATCTTCGACACTGCCCCCACCGGGCACACCCGCGCCCTCATGGAACTACCCGCCACGCTCGACCGCTACATGGAACTGCTCCTCGGCTCCGCGGCCAAGGCCGATCGCTTCTCCCGAGCTGCCGAGGGGCTGGGGGCGCAGCGGCGGGAGCGGCGCGGACTCACCGAGGCCCTCAGCCAGCGCCGCAAGCGCCTCAGCGCCCTCACCGAGGCCCTGCGCAACGGCCGGGCCGCCTTTATTCTTGCGCTCACCGCGGAGCGCATGCCCGTGCTGGAAACCATTGACTTTGCCCGAGACTTAACGCAGCTCGGCATTCCCGTCTCCCACCTCATTGCCAACCGGGTGCCTCGGGGTGCGGCTGGCGAGCGCGCTGCCGGACTGCTCGATGAGCTTCAGACCGCCACGGGCATGACCCCCACCGTTATTCCCGTCCTCGAGGGCGAGGCAGCAAGCCCCCAAGCCCTGCACGCCCTCGGCGATCTGCTCGACTCCGCCGGGCTGCCGCCGCTCGGTTAACCTCATCCGCCCTGCCTCATCCCCTGGCGGGTGGTGGTGATGGCGGCGCCGCGCGGTCCGAACAATCGCGGTACAGTCCGATTCCCACCTAGTGGGGTTTTGCCCACGACCCTTGCACCGTTCCCCGTCGCAAGGCAACATATAAAGCGGTAACACCTATAAAAAGATTCGATCACTTTTTGGACTTGATCCAGTGAATGGGGGTATGATGGCGACGATGCAGGACAATGAGCAGACACTGCGCGAGGCGGGACTGCGGGTGACGAGCCCGCGGCTAGCCACGCTTGCCGCAGTCATGGAACACCCGCACGCCGACGCGGAGGTTATCGCCTCGGCGGTGCGTGAGCGCCTAGGCTCGGTATCGAAGCAGGCCGTCTACGACGTTCTCTATGCCCTCACCGACGCTGGGCTCGTTCGCCGCATGATGACCGATGATCGACGCAATCGCTTCGAGATTCAGCGGCACGACAACCACCATCACGTCATGTGTCGCAAGTGCGGAATGATCGAGGATATCCCCTGCCCGACGGAGTCTGTCCCCTGCCTGCAGCCCACGGACGCATCCGGCTTTGTTATCGACGAGGCGGATGTTGTCTACCGCGGACTGTGTCCGCGGTGCCGCAACGAATAAAAAGGACAGATATGGCTCCATTCGATCCGACCATCCCCTCCACCACCGAATCAGGCGCACGCCGGGAGTCCGATGCGCATTCACTGAGCGTGGGAGCCGATGGTCCGCTGCTGCTGCACGATGTCGCGCTGGTAGAAAAGCTGGCTCGCTTCGACCGCGAGCGAGTTCCCGAGCGTTCCCCGCACGCCAAGGGCTCCGGAGCCTTTGGCACCTTCGAGGTCACCCATGATGTATCGGCCTACACGAAGGCCGACTTCCTTCAGCCCGGCAAGTCCACCCCCATGCTTGCTCGCTTCTCGACGGTGGCCGGCGAGCTCGGTTCGCCCGACACGTGGCGCGACGTGCGCGGCTTTGCCCTGAAGTTCTACACCGACGAGGGCAACTTCGACATGGTCGGCAACAATACCCCGATTTTCTTCGTGCGCGACCCCATGAAGTTCCCGGACTTCATTCACTCCCAGAAGCGTCTGCCTGATTCGGGCCTGCGCTCGAACAACATGCAGTGGGACTTCTGGTCGCTCTCCCCGGAGACCGCCCACCAGGTTGCCTACCTCATGGGTGACCGCGGCATTCCGAAGAGCTGGCGGCACATGAACGGCTACTCCTCGCACACCTACATGTGGGTCAATGCGGCCGGAGAGAAGTTCTGGGTGAAGTACCACTTCCACACCGATCAGGGCGTGGAAAACATGACGAACGAGGAGGCGAGCGAGCTGGCCGGGAAGGATGCCGACTTCCACCGCCGCGATCTCTTCGAGGCCATTGAGCGCGGGGACTACCCGTCCTGGACGCTGTCGGTCCAGATCATGCCCTACGCCGAGGCGAAGGACTACCGCTTCAACCCCTTCGATCTGACGAAGGTGTGGTCGAAGAAGGACTACCCGCTGACCGAGGTTGGCCGGTTCACCCTCACCGAGAATCCCACCAATCATTTCGCGCAGATCGAGCAGGCGGCCTTCAGCCCCTCCAACACCGTGCCCGGCACCGGTCTGTCCCCGGACAAGATGCTGCTTGGCCGCGTCTTCTCCTACCCGGATGCTCACCGGAACCGGATCGGCACGAATTTCAACCAGCTGCCGGTCAATGCGCCGAAGGTGCCAACGAACTCCTACGACAAGGAGGGCGCCATGCAGTACCACCACTCCGGCAATGCTCCGGTCTACGCCCCGAACTCCTACGGGCGCGCCTACCAGGACACCGAGCACGTGGTGGACAACGGCTGGGAGGCCGATGGCGAGATGGTGCGCGCGGCCTATTCGAAGCACGCTGAGGACGATGACTTCATTCAGGCCCACATCCTCGTCCGCGAGGTGTACTCCGATGAGGAGCGCGAGCGCCTCGTCGAGACCGTGACCGGCTCGCTGCTGCCCGATGTGGAGGAGCCCGTGCTCTCCAACGTCTTTGCCTACTGGCGCAACATTGACGCCGAGGTGGGCGAGCAGATCGAGAAGAAGTACTACGCCGACAAGGGCGACCAGTTCCCCGGCGGTGATCCTCGCCATGAGGATCTCCCCGACGAGAACTGAGTCGCACCCCGCAGACGCCCCGCCACCCGGCGGGGCGTCTCGCATTGTGGCGGACCGGTTTTTCCGCCTCCTCCTCCAAAGCGGAGATTTCGGTGAGATGACGGCGATGTGCCTTCCAGGGAACGCCAAGGAAAATCTCAGTATCCGAACAGAATCGGTTCTTTGGCCCGCGCTGTCCACGTCTACCCCATTATTCACTCATGGTGAAACACATGGCCCAGGCTGCTGGGCGAGAATCTTGGTCAACCCAAGCCGGGTTCCTCCTGGCGGCGATCGGCTCTGCGATCGGTCTGGGTAATATCTGGCGCTTCCCCGGCGTCGTCTACGAGAACGGTGGCGGAGCCTTCATCCTCCCGTATCTCGTCGCCCTGCTCACGGCAGGTGTCCCCTTCCTCATGTTCGACTACGCCCTTGGGCACCGCTTCCGCGGATCCCCTCCCCTCGTGCTGCGCCGCATTGGCCGCTGGTGGGAGTCCCTCGGCTGGGTTCAGGTGGCGGTCTGCTTCGTCATCCTCACCTACTACGCGGTCATCCTCGCCTGGGCGGCCTCCTACCTGTTCTTCTCGGTCAACAAGACCTGGGAGAACAATCCGGATGGCACCGCCGCCTTCTTCGTGGGCGACTACCTCCAGGTGGGCGATCCCGGCTTCACGATTGACGGCGTCCCGGGCGTCATGTTCCCCCTCATCGCCATCTGGGCCGTCGTCCTCGTCATCCTCGCGCTCGGCGTGCAGCGCGGACTCGAGCGGGCCAATAAGATCTTCATTCCCATGCTCGCCGTGGTCTTCCTCGTCATGGTGGTCCGCGCCCTGTTCCTGCCGGGCGCGATCGATGGCCTGGATGCTCTGTTCACCCCCAACTGGGGTGCGCTGTTCCACGCCGAGGTGTGGATCGCCGCCTACTCGCAGATCTTCTTCTCCCTGTCGGTGGCCTTCGGCATCATGCTCACCTACGCCTCCTACCTCAAGCCTCGCTCGAATCTTGCCCCGACCGCCGCGGTTGCGGCCTTCGCGAACTCGTCCTTTGAGATCCTCGCGGGCCTGGGCGTCTTCGCCACCCTGGGGTACATGGCCGGGCAGGAGGGCCAGACGATCGCCCAATTCGGTGAGGCGAATTCGATTGCGGGCGTCGGCCTGTCCTTCATGACCTTCCCGCAGATCATCTCGACCATGCCCGGCGGGGCCCTGTTCGGCGTCCTGTTCTTCTTCTCCCTCCTCATCGCCGGCATCACCTCCCTGCTCTCCCTGCTGCAGGTGGTCTCCGCCGCCGTTCAGGAGAAGTTCGGCCTGTCGACCGGCCGTGCCGCCAGCGCCGTCACGGCCGCCGCCCTCGTCGTCTCGGTTGCCCTGTTCGGCACCACGAACGGTCTCAATGCCCTCGACGTCATCGATCACGTCATCAATAACCTCGGCATTGTCGGTGCCGCGATCGCCACGACCGCGTTCATCACCTTCAAGGCCAAGCGCCTCGAGGAGCTGCGCCGCCACATCAACTACGTCTCCACCCTGCACGTGGGCCGCTGGTGGAATGCGCTGGTCGGCTACATCGTCCCGGCCGTCCTCACCATCATCCTCGTCATCACGATCAAGACCCTGGCCACGGAGGGCTACGGCGGATATCCGACCGGATTCTTCGCCCAGTGCACGATTGGCACCTTCGTCTTCGTCTTCCTCCTGTCCTTCACCCTGCCGCTGGTCAAGTGGCATACGGACGTCGATGACTACACGCCCTACCCCGCTGCCAGCCAGCTCAACGTCAAGGAGTACAAGTGAGCGCCGATTCCATCATTCTCATGGCCGTATCGATCATCACGGTGTGGGGCGGGCTCGCCGTCTCCACCCGCTTCCTCGTCACGCATCCGATCCCCGAGAACGAGATGCTTGACGCACCAGAATAGGACCGCTCGCCCGCCGGCCAGCAGTCATCACCAACGGGGAGGGAGCCAGGAGGCTCCCTCCCCGTCACTCTGCTCAACGGCGTGGTCCCTCCAGCGTTGTCCCTCCGGCGTACCCGCACCGGCTTCCCATAGCCGCACTGGGCTCCAAGACCCGGTGCTGGCGAAGCCGGTGATCCGGTCGGACCGGCATCCACCGATCGCTAGAGCATCGGGCGAGATCGCCGGTGTTAGGCGCCGTACTCGGCAAAGGCAGCCGCAAGATCGGTGTGCCCGGCGCACAGGAGCACGTGGAGGAGGAGGCGGGCCTTGCGGGCGGTGAGGTAGCCGGCGCCGATGAGGCCCAGGTCCAGCAGGTCGGATTCCGATCCGGCATAACCATAGGCCCGGGTGAGCGTCGGGCCGGCCCCGGTGCGGGAGGCGAAGATGACGGGCAGGCCGGAGCGCACCGCCCGGACGGCGGCATCCCTCGCCGGAACCGACAGGTGGCCCACCCCGAGGGAGGCGAGAACGATGCCATCGGGATTGTCGTGGGCCACCGCGTCAATCGCCCAGCCATCATCGGCAGCGGTGGATTCCAGCACCGGAATCTTCACCTGCCGAGGATCGGGAACGGGCAGGGCGGCTGGCCGGCGTGCCGGCCTCATCATGACGGTGATGTCCTCTGCCAGGCGGGCAATTGGTCCCCAGCCGGGAGAGGCAAAGGTCCATGTGGCCGTGGCATGGGTCTTGGCCACGGTGCGGGCCAGATGCACCTCGTCATTGGCGACCACGAGCACGCCCATGCCGGCCAGCTCGGGGCAGCTGGCCGCGCGAACGGCGGCCACGAGATTACCCGGCCCATCCGCCGAAGGCTCGCTCGGCGCCCTCATGGCGCCCGTGAGGATAAGGGGAATGTCGCGGTCCCACACAAGGTCAAGGAAGTAGGCGGTCTCCTCGAGGGTGTCGGTGCCGTGGGTGAGGACGATGCCATCGGCGCCGCACTCGGCCTGGGCGACACAAAACTGATAGGCGGCCACGAGGTCCGCCATGGTGAGATGTGGGGAGGGAGCGCCGGCCAGGGTGACCGCGGTGATCTCGGCGATCTCGGTGAGGGAGGGAACCGCGGCAAGAAGATCATCGGCCGTCAGCGAGGGCGTGACGCCGCCGCCGGTCTCATCCGGCATCATCGCAATGGTTCCACCCATCGCGCCAATGGCAATTCTCCTCATCCCGCTGTCCATGTCGCTCCTTCAGCTCGCTTGCGTTTGCCCGCTCGGGCAAACGCAACGCTAGCAAATCCCCCACCGCCTTGGCATCCCCAGCGCAGTACAATGACGGGATGGAAGGAACCGCCGCGCCCAGCTCACTTGCCCGGCGCCTTCGCGCCCTCGATTCGCGCCCGTACGGCGCCTACCGGTCCCTTGCCGGTAGCCACGATCTTGGCATCGGCAAGCTCATCATCGACAAGGTCCAGGTCGATCCCTACGCCCCGCCGTCGCTTATGCGGGTGGTGGTGGCGGGCCCGGAGATTCCCGCCGAGCTCACCGCCGATCGCACGGGCCGCATCGCGGCCGAGGACTATCTCACCCGGCGGCTCATCGCCGAGATTGCCAAGCTGCCCGGCGGCGGGCGGGGAATTGATGCCGGGCGGGCCACCCAGCACATTCTCGAGCGCACCACCATCCGCATCGACCAGGACGTCGAGATCCGCCTCCTCGTCTCCCTGCCCGCCTCCGGCCGCCGGATCCGCGGACACCAGGCGGCTCGCCTGCTCACTGAGGACCTGCCGCGAGTCATCCGCGCCGCGATCCTCGAGGCAGACCTGACGGCCATGGCCGCCCATGTCGCCCACGTGCGCGATGTGGAGTGGCTGCGCGGACAGCTTGCCGATCTCGACCTCGTCGCCTTCGTGAGTAGCGGTTCGATCTTGCCGCGCCGCTCGGGGGTGAGCGATCGTCCCCTGCCCGGTGCGGTTCCCTTCTCCCCGCCACACTCGCTCAGCGTGAGCCTCACCCTGCCGAGCGGCCGGGAGATCACCGGCATGGGAATCCCCGAGGGGGTCACCGTCATTGTCGGCGGCGGCTTCCACGGCAAGTCCACCTTGCTGCGCGCCCTCGAGCGGGGCATCCACCCGCAGGTGGTGGGCGATGGTCGGGAATTCGTCGTGACGAGGAGTGACGCTCTATCGATCCGGGCGGAGGACGGGCGGGCGGTCACCTCAGCTGATATCTCCCCCTTCATCACCAACCTGCCCGGCGGGGCAGACACCACCGATTTCTCGACAACAAATGCCTCCGGTTCCACCTCCCAGGCCGCGAATCTCATGGAAGGGCTGGCCGCCGGAGCCCGCGTCCTCCTCATCGACGAGGACACCTCAGCCACGAACTTCATGATCCGCGATGATCGGATGAGAAGGCTCATTCCCGAGAGGTACGAGCCCATCACCCCGCTCGCGGACCGGGCCCGCGAGCTCGCCGAGGCGGGAATCTCCATCGTGCTTGTCACCGGCGGCAGCTCCCAATTCCTCGACGTGGCCGACCGCGTCATCGCCATGCGCAACTACGTGCCCAGCGACGTCACCGAGGAGGCCCGAGGGCTCAGCACCCCGCGCCCCCGCCCACGGCCGGCCGATCTTGCCGGTGCCGCGCAGCGCATCTCGCAGCGAGTTCTTGATCCCACCTGCCTGCGGGCTCGCAAACCACCCAGGGCGAGCGGGAAGACCATCCGCCTTGGGTCCGAGACCATTGACCTCACCGCGCTGAGCGGCCTGCTCGAAGAGCCCCAAACCCGCGCGATCGCCCGCTGCCTGGACCTGCTCGCCACCGAGCGGGCAAGCATTGGCGAACTCCTCGACGATCTTGAACACCTCATTGACACCTCGGGGCTGAGCGCGCTCAGCGACCGCCCCCATCCCGGCCTGCTCGCCCGACCCCGCCGGTTTGAGATCCACGCGGCCCTTAACCGGCTGCGCAGCCTCTCGCTCATCGACCACCACAGCTAGCGCCCCGGGAGCCGCAGACGGCAGCACGGCTCGCGCGAACATCTTGGCAACATGCCTACCGGGCCGCGATGGCGTCTTGTACTCTGGTAGCAACATTCACCCATCACGCAAGGGGCGACGATGTCCAGCACACCGCCAGAAAACAACGGTCAGCCACAGCCGGACGAGCAGTACTCACCCGGCGAGCAGTACTCGCCAGCTGAGGGAGGCCAGCCGGATTATTCGCAGGGCCAGCCCACCCAGGCCTACAACCAGTATCAGCCCACCGAGCAATACGACCAGGGCCAGGACCCGCAGGCCGAACAGTATGGTCAGTACCAGCCCACTGAGCAATACGGTCAGTACCAGCCCACGGAGCAGTACGGCCAGTTCCAGCAGCCTGATCAGTACGGTCAGGGCCACTACCAGCCGACCGAACAGTATGCTGCGGCCCAGCCCTATCCGCCGGCCGGACAGCAGTACGGCCAGTACGCCGCGCCGGCCGATCAGGGTTACGGCCAGTTCCCGCCGCAGGGATATCCGCAGGGCCAGCCGATGGGCTATCCGGCCCCCGGCGCATGGGGGCAGCCGCCGAAGAAGAAGGGCAAGAGCTGGATCGTCTGGCTCCTTCTTGCCCTCCTCCTGCTCGGTGGCATCGGCTACGGGGTGTACTGGTACCTCAACCAGGACAAGGACGAGAGCGCCACGGCCGATCCGACCGCCTCCCCCACCACCGAGGCGCCGACGGAGGATCCGACGGAAGATCCGCAGCCCACCGAGGAACCGACCGAGGACCCCGAACCCACCGAG
>JAUNVM010000011.1:0-26896 GCA_030537635.1 Flaviflexus sp.
TCCGGACTCGGCTCAGGCTTCGGGTCCGGTTTCGGCTCAGGCGTGGGCTCCGGCTCTTCAGGGGCGATGGCGGTGAAGAAGTCCGAGGTCCTCATGCGGTTCTCGGTGCCGTCGGCCCTTCCGACTGCGGTGTTGACGTAGAGGTTCTCGCCCTCTGCCTCGCTGATGGCGACGGTGACGATGATGTCCTGGGTCTGCCCGTAGGACAGGGGGCCACCAATGACGCGGATGGCGGTGGCGTCTTCGGTGTACTCGGTGCTCCACATGTCGGAGGGGACTCCGATGGCGCCGTTGGAGGCGGCGGCCGGGTCCTCATCAATCGTGGTCGGATCGGCTGTCGTGTAGTAGACGGTTCCCTCGGCCTCGACCTGGGTCAAGGTGAGGTCCCCGGTGAAGTCGGTTCCCCGCTCATCGCCCACGTAGGGCAGGATGTCGATGACATCCGTGGCGGCCGCCGTGCCGGGGTACTTCGAGGCCATGGTGATGGTCCAGGAGTTTTCTCCCTGCCCATCAGTCGCCTCAATCTCGGGCTCGGTGGCCGTCTTCAGCAGGGTCGTGTACCCGGAGGTGGGAACGAGGAAGGAGGCCTCATCGGTGCGGATGATGCCCTGGCTGGTGGCGGTGGCCTCGTTGGTGAGGGTGGCGCCAAGCTTCACATCATCGGCCAGCTTGGCCTTGAACATGAGGGTGTCCAGCTCTTCGTTCGGGGTGATGTTCTCGAAGGTCCAGGTCAGCTCCTGCCCATCATCCGTCTCCGTCACGTCCGGCTCGGTGGGGGCGCTACCCTCGATGTAGGTGAGCTCGGCCGGCAGCTTGTCGGTGATGACAACGGTGTCCGGCTGCGGATTGGCCATGGTGGTTTCCAGACCATAGTCCACCTGATACTCGACATCCTGGCCGGGGCCGTATTCGCTCTGCGCCACGGACTTGGTAATGAGGGGTTCAGATCCCACGGTGCGCAGCACATCCCGGCCCGGACCGGTGTAGGGGTAGCGCAGATCCGGCGTCTTCTTTGCATAGCCTGGAGCATCGGCCGGATCGGTGGTGCGGTTGAAGTAGCGCAGGCTGGAATCGCTGAGGGACCAGTCGGAGGCGCCCTCTTCCAGCGCGGAGGTCCAGGTCCAGATGTCGGTACCGATCGGGGTATCGGGCTTGATCTTCTGGTCGACCATGAGGAAGACGGAGCCATTGGGCGTGGTGACCGAGCCCAGCATGTCCCGGCTGACGCGGATCTTCACGGCCTTGACGTCGGCAAGATCACCCGGCTCGGTGGTCCAGCCCTCCTGGTTACCGGCCTCCTCTTCGCCCTTGACAGTCTTTCCCCCACATTCGAACACGTTGGGGTCAACGACCTCATCAGAGCCCGGGTTCTTCAGTTCCCCGGTGTAGTACCAGATCTTGCCCTCATAGGAGTTGTCGTAGTAGATGTTCGGGACGCTACCATCGGTGGCTACCCGGACCGCGTCGAGGGTGACGTGCTCAGTATCCAGTACCTTGCACAGCCAGTTGTCTGCGCCCTGGTATTGCACGAAGGGCACGCGGACCCCGCCAACGGACATGACAACCGAGCCGGCCGGGGCCCGCGAGGTATCGGTCCACGGGCCACCCGGATAAGCCTTGGGCTGCTGGGCGGAGACGATCCATCCGCCGGTCCACCGCCCGCGCACAATCGCCGCGCGATTGGCGTTGTTCTCGGGATGATCGGCGGCCTCCTGGCCGTCAATCGCCGTGAAGGTGGGAGCATCCACGTTCAGCGAGACCTGGGTTTGCAGGCCGGAGCTGTAGGGAACGGACAGCTTGAGGATGCCGGCGGCGATGACATCATAGCCGGCGGGCAGGGGCTCGCCATTGGAGTCCAGCACCGGACCATCGGCGTAGGCGAGGCCGGACAGGGTGAGGGTGAAGCTCGTCGGTCCGGTCTTGGTGAGCTCGCACGAGGGGAAGGGTGCGGTGCGCTCCGCCTCATGCTCAGTATCGGAGTACGGGTATCCGGACTGCACGCGATTGTTGGGATCGCAGGAGACCACCTCGGCCTCCTTGGCGGGCCGGCTGAGATTCTTGATCTCGACGTCGAAGCTCACCGACTCGGCGCCGGCGGGAGCCCCGTGCTTGTGCGATAGTGAGAACGGAAACTCCAGGTACTGGTCATTGCCCATGGGATACGACAGGGGCGCACCGCCGTCAAACTTCGCCTCCATATCGAAGGCGTTGGTAATGGGAATGGGAGGAAGCTCGGCGGTGAGCTCACGGAAGGTGGCCGTCGCGGTGAGCTCGGATCCCGCCGGCCCATCAGCCAGCACGCCGGTCACCGAGACCTGGGCGGTGCCCTCGTCGCGCTCGCCAATATTGCAGGTGAGGGAGCGGCGGTCCGCGCTCAGCGTGGAGACCGGATCAACTCCCTCGGTGCGGCACACCGAGGGAATCTCGGTAAACACGCCGTTACTCAGCGCGACCTCGAGGACATTGTCCGCAATCGGGTCATTCGACGGAGCCGCACCATCATCGTTAATGTCAAAGGTCCACTTGGCACCCAGCACATCCTTGCCCGAGACCACCTGCTCGGGCTGGCTCTGCCATTCGCCCTTAAGCTCATAGGCCACCGTATCGGCGAAGGCTAGCCGAGGCAGCGCCGCCACCAGGACTAGGGCGAGCGCCGCAAGGATCGCCAGGAACCGTACAATATGCGATTGCGATCTCGCATTGATAGTTTCCAAACTTCCCCCAAAGATAGAAAATACTACGCAATGAAGGCTACCAATCAGCTTTTCAGCGTGCAGCTCGGGAATAAAATATTATTTACTATTTGCACAGCCTGCCTGATTGCTTAGTATTTTGATTCCGCCCAAGTGGGACCCCAATGAGGAAAGCCACAACCTAAAAATGAAATCCACCCCCACCGGCCGTCTCCCGATCAGCGGCATGCGCCAAGCCCGCCCTCGCCGCCTGCCACGGGCCCCGCGGACCCTGCCGAGGACAAGCAGCCGCGAACACAACCCCGTTTGTTGAGAGGCTGATCATTGCTGACGGAGCGGGGTTCTACTCGCTGAGCATTGCTCACCGGGCATTGTTCTCGCGGCGGCGGGTCCGCCGCTCCGGATAAAACGTGGGGGACGACCCGAAGGTCGTCCCCCACTACCTTTCGGCCTGGGCCTCGAGGTTTACTTCATGCGGGTGCCGGCGGAGCCGAGCTGCTGGCAGGCCTCGACCACGCGGGCCGCCATGTTCGCCTCGGCCTCCTTGCCCCAGGAGCGAGGATCGTACTTCTTCTTGTCGCCGACCTCGCCGTCGATCTTGAGGACGCCGTCGAAGTTGCGGAGCATCCACTCGGCCACCGGACGCGTGAAGGCGTACTGGGTGTCGGTGTCAATGTTCATCTTGATGACGCCGTGCTTAACCGCGGTGGCGATTTCCTCGGCGGAGGAGCCGGAGCCGCCGTGGAAGACGAGATCGAAGGGATGTTCCTTGCCGTACTTCTCGCCGACCTCGGCCTGAATCTCGCCGAGCAGCTCGGGGCGGAGCTTGACGAAGCCCGGCTTGTAGACGCCGTGCACGTTGCCGAAGGTGAGGGCGGTGATGTAGCGGCCCTTCTCACCAAGGCCGAGAGCCTCAACGGTCTTCATGCCGTCCTCAACGGTGGTGTAGAGCTTTTCGTTGATCTCGCCAACAACGCCGTCTTCCTCGCCACCGACAACGCCGATCTCGATTTCGAGAATGGTGTTGGCGGCCTGGGAGAGCTCGAGGAGTTCCTGGGCGATCTGGAGGTTCTCCTCCAGCGGCACGGCCGAGCCGTCCCACATGTGGGACTGGAAGGCCGGCTCCTGGCCGTTCTTCACCTGCTCGGCCTCGTGCTCGAGCAGCGGGCGAACCCAGGAGTCGATGTTCTGCTTGGCGCAGTGATCGGTGTGCAGGGCGACGGTGATGTCGTAGTTCTTGGCAACCTCGCGGGCGTAGGCGGCCATGGCGAGCGAGCCGGCCACCCGGTCCTTGACGGTCGAGCCGGACCAGTACTCGGCGCCGCCAACCGACACCTGGATGATGCCATCGGATTCGGCCTCGGCGAAGCCGCGCAGGGCGGCGGTGAGGGTCTGGGACGAGGTGACGTTGATGGCGGGGTAGGCAAAGCCTTCCTTCCGGGCCCGATCAAGCATCTCGTTGTATACATCTGGGGTAGCAATAGCCACGTAAATCTCTCCTTCAAATAGAGTTCTCTCCGCCCTCTATTCTTCCACGTTCCACGCGTGAGCGATAGGACGGGAGACCCGAGGGCGGAGAGAAATGCAGGGAACTACCAGGCGGTAGGACGATTAGGCGTGAGGGTTGACCTGGCGGGAGACCCAATCGGCGAGGGACACGCGCGGCCCGGTGTAGAACGGGGTGTCCTTGCGCACGTAGAGCCGGGCCTCCGTGTTGCGGAAGTCGCGCATGAGATCAACAATCCGGTGCAGCTCATCGCATTCCATGGCGAGAATGAACTCGTAGTCGCCGAGCGCGAAGGCGGACACGGTGGAGGCGACGACATCCTTGTAGGGGCGACCGACCATGCCGTGATCGCGCAGGATCTGGGCGCGCTTGTCCGGATCCATGTAGTACCAGTCGTAGGAACGCACGAACGGATAGACCGCCATGTACGCCGGCGCATCATCGGTCAAGAGGAAGCCGGGCAGGTGGCGCTTGTTGAACTCGGCGGGCCGGTGCAGGCCCGCGACGGACCACACGGGGGTGAGCTCGAGCTCGCTGTGCGCGAGAATCCGGTAGGCGGCCTGGCAGGCCTCAACCGATTCCGCGTGCCACCACACCATAAGATCAGCATCGGCTCGCATGCCGGAGACGTCGTAGTAGCCGCGCACGGTGACGCCGGTGCCTTCAACGGCCTTGTTAATGTCGGCGACAATCTCGTCCGCGCGAGCGGCATCGATGTCCCCGGTGGCGGCAAACACCGACCACATGGCGTAGTAGATCGTGGTGTTGACCCGCTCGATGGTCTCATCGTCCGGGGCGTGCATTTTCACCATGGTGACTCCTTAGTCTTCTCCGACGGCGGGTACAGTGGGCGGATTGGGTCCGGACCAGCAGCTTTCCGCCGAATAGCTGGTGGATCCGGGATTTTCAAGAAGATCGGCGAGCTGAGAAATGAACCGGGGATCATCGTCGATGGTGGCGGCCCGCACGAAGCCCATGTTCAGCTCCTCGGCCTTCGCCTTCGCCTCGGTGTCGAGGTCGAAGAGCACCTCCATGTGATCGGAGATGAAGCCGATGGGGGCGAGGACGACGGACCTGACTCCGCGCTCGGCCAGCCCCTCGAGGTGATCGCACACATCCGGCTCGAGCCAGGGAATGTGCGGGGCGCCCGAACGCGAGCAGTAGACGAGATCCCAGTCCGCCACACCGAGGTCCGCGGCCAGGCGGCCGGCAAGGTCGAGATGCTGGGCCTCGTAGGTGAGCGGCTCGGTGCGCCCGGAAGCCTCATTCATCGCGGTGGGAATCGAGTGGGTGACAAAGACGAGGCGGGCGCAGTCGCAGGCCTCGTCCAGGGCCGCCTTGACAGCATTCTTCGTGGCCGCATAAAAGCCGGGGGTGTCCCAGTAGGGGCCCACCTTTTCGATCGCCAGGTCCTCGTATCCCAGCTCGCCCATCCACCGCGCAATATCTTCCCGGTATTGCCGGCATGAGGAATAGGAGGAGTAGGCGGCGGTGGTGATGGCGCGAATGTTGCGGGCCCCGCCCTCATACAGCTTGGTGATGGCCTCGGTGCCATACGGATGCCAGTTGCGGTTGCCCAGCTCAATCGGCCGATCATCCCCGCGCTTGCGCAGCTCCTCAGCCAGATTCGCCATGAGGCGCCGGTTGAGCTCATTGATCGGGGACTTTCCACCAAAGAGGTGATAGTGCTCTCCCACCTCCTCCAGCCTCTCATCGGGGATTCCCCTACCGCCGGTGGCGTTGCGGAGGAAGGGAACGATGTCCTCCGGCTTATCGGGTCCCCCGTAACTGAGGAGGAGATAGGCGTCAGGCATGTCGATTCTCCAATCGAGGACAGGCGGGCGTCGATGAATGGGAGCACACGCAGTGGTGCTCGGTGAGGTAGCTGCACGGTTCGGCAGCATCGAAAACGTCACGCTTCGGCTGGGGCAGCTCCAGTCCGAGGAACATCTCGGCGGCCGCGTGATACTCCTTGCCCCTGCCGTGCTTGGCGGCCCGCTGGGCGGCCACGGTCGGATGGTAGGCGATTGAGGCGGTGAGCCGCTGCAGGGCCCGCACCGCATCCTCGGCGGGAATCTCGCCGGCGGCCGGCAGGCGATGCAGCTCCTTTTCCAACGCCACGGCAAACAAGTTGCGGATGGTGACAACAAGCGGATCCATGGTGCGCCCGAGCAGCTCCGCATCAAGCTTGGTCAGGCCCTCGGCGATGATGGCGTGGGCGCGCTCGACGTCGCCGCGGGCGGCGGCCGGCACGTGCCGGCGCACAATATCGAGGTCGATGAGGGTGACGTTCTCCATCTCCCCCGCGTCTTTTTCCACGTCCCGAGACAGGGCGAGGTCGATAAGGGTGAGGGGGCCGCGCGTCTTCATCGCCTCTTCCACCATGTCGGCGGTGAGGACCGGAGAGCCGGTACCCCGGCAGGAGACGATCACGTCCGGCCAGGCAAGATCGAGTTCGGGAGAGAAGTCGATGCCGTGATCGGCGGCGAACTTCTCGCCCCGCCCGGACTTTGACCACACCCGCACATTGTCTGCGCCCCGCTCGGCGAGCGCCGCAGCGGACGCCCCAGCATAGGCCCCGGTGCCGACGAGGAGCACCCGAATTCCGCGCCAGTCGGTGGGCGGAACGCTGGGACCGCCTGCCTCCTCCCACGTGTAGAGGCTGCGCTCGCAGGCCACATTTCCGGCCAGGTCGAGGGCAACGGCCACGATCGAGCGGCCGGCGTGCGAGATATCGGTGTGGACGGCGACCGTGCGGGAGGTGCGCAGGGCACCCTGGAGGGTTTGTTCGAGGAGCGGGGAGGTGGTGCCCTCCCGGCGGGCCGTGTTGAGGGCGCCGCGCACCTGACCGACGATCTCGCGCTCGCCCACCACCATGGAATCCAGACCGGTGGCTACCTCGTAGACATGCCGGGCAGCATCCAAGCCCAGGTAGGTGTTGAGCCGGACGTGCGTGTCCGGCCCGAGAACCGCCTGGCGGACGGGCTCAATCGCGGTCTCCTCGGCGTCAAGATAGACCTCGAAACGATTGCACGTTGACAGAACGACGGCACCTTGAACTCCGGCGGTCGCGGTGATGTCTCGGCGCACATTCTCGGTACGCGAGGCAAGCCGCTCCACATCGTCAAGATCGTCGTGATGATTAGCAGACAGGACGACAAAACCCACCTGACCATTGTCCCCGTTTTTGGCGTCAATATCCACTGAGGGGTCACAATAGAGATATGACAACGCTGATGAATGCGGCCCGCGGGATCCGACAGGACCCGCCGCCGGTGTGGTTTATGCGCCAGGCGGGGCGCTCCCTTCCCGAGTATCGCAAGGCCCGCGAGGGCACCACCATGCTTGAGGCCTGCCTCATGCCCGAGCTGGCCGCCGAGATCACCATGCAGCCGGTGCGCCGCCACGGGGTCGATGGCGCGGTCTTCTTCTCCGACATCGTCACCCCCCTCAAGCTCGCCGGCATCGACGTACACATCGAGCCCGGGGTGGGCCCCGTCTTCGCCGAACCGTTGAAAACCCGCGCGGATATCAGGGCTGTTACCTCGCGAGGGATTGAGGATGCCAGCCCGATCACCGAGGCCGTGAGCATCTGCGCCCGCGAACTGAGCGTGCCGATTCTTGGCTTTGGCGGGGCACCGTTCACGCTCGCCGCCTACCTTGTCGAGGGCAAGCCCTCGCGCGATCACCTCGCCGCTCGAGGCCTCATGCACTCCGATCCGCAGGCGTGGGATGAGCTGATGACGTGGTGCGCCAGCATCACCCGCCAGTTCCTCGAAATTCAGATCGACGCGGGCGCCAGCGTCGTCCAGCTCTTTGACTCTTGGGCCGGCTCACTATCTCGGGCCGATTATCATAAGGGAGTCCTTCCCTATTCCCGTCAGGCTCTTGCGGTGAGCGGCGTGCCGCGCATCCACTTCGGCACCGGAACCGGGGAATTCCTCGACCTCATGGCCGAGCCGGCCGATGTGCTCGGTGTCGATCACCGCATCGCCCTGTCCGAGGCTGCCCGCCGGGTTCCCGGGGTGCCCCTGCAGGGCAATATCAATCCGGCCATGCTCACCGCCCCCTGGGAGGTTCTCGCCCGCCACATCGACGAGGTGCTGGACGAGGGCGCGGCCGCCCCCGCCCACATCGTCAATCTCGGCCACGGGGTACCCCCCACCACGGATCCGGACGTTCTCACCCGGATCGTTGCCTACATCAAGGGAGATCGATGAGCGGCATTGTCATCATCGGCGGCGGCCTGGCCGGCCTCATTGCCGCGGACTGTCTCGCGGGCGCTGGCCGCGAGGTCACCGTACTCGAAGAACGCGGCAAGCTCGGCGGCCTCATCGCTTCGGCCGAGGTGGGTGGGGTGCACATCGACATCGGCGCCGAATCCTTCCGCCGCTCGGCTGAGGTGGCCGAGTTTGCCGCCGGGTTCGGCCTGGAATCCCTGGAGCCGGCCGGACGTTCGTGGATCTGGAACAACGGCGCCCAGCCCATTCCCCACGGCTCCGCCTTCGGCATTCCCTCCGATCCGGCCTCCCCCGAGGTCACGAGCATCATCGGGGATCCCGCCCGGGCCCTGGAAGACCTCACCATGGATCCGAAGATCGGCCGGGATGCGAAGAATCTCGGCGAGCTTGTGCGGGCGCGCATGGGCGAGGCGGTCCTCGACCTGCTCGTCGCCCCGATTGCCACCGCGATCTACTCCGCCGATCCCTCTCGCCTGGCCATCAACCCCAAGCTCATGGCGGACTTTATGCACACCGGCTCGCTCGCCAAGGCGGTCGGCCTGGCCGCCACCGGCCCCGCCATTCAATCCCTCGTCGGCGGCATGCACCAGCTGCCGGCCGCGCTCGCCAAGCGAGCTGCCCAACGTGGCGCCCGCCTGCTCACCTCGGCGAAGGTCACCGGTCTGGAGGCAAATGGCTCCGGCTATGCGATCCGCGCGCTCATCGACGGTGCCGAGGAGAAGCTCTCCGCCGATCACGTCGTCCTCGCCACCTCGATCCGTCCGGCCCGGGCCCTGCTCGAGCAGGTTTGCGCGGTTCCCGAGGTGGAGCTGCCCGCCGGGCGCCCCACCTCTCACGTCACGCTCGCCCTCGATGCTCCCCAGCTGGATGAGGCGCCGCGCGGCTCCGGCATTCTCTGCGCACCCGGCGCCCACAGCGCCAAGGCCCTCACCCACCTCAGCGCCAAGTGGCCGTGGCTACGCGAGGTCACCGACCTGCACCTCGTGCGCGTGTCCTACGCGAGCGAAGAGCGGATTGAGCCCGAGCGGGCCTTGGCCGATGCCAGTGAGCTGCTCGGCACCGAGCTCTCCTCCTACGTCGATGCCTATCCCGTGCGCTGGGGCCGGGCACTCACCCCGGTCACTCCGCAGCTGCGCCAGTGGGCCGATTCCCTGGACCTGCCCGGCAACTTCACGGCGATCGGGGCGTGGCGGGCCGGCACCGGAATCGCCTCGATCATTCCGCACACCCTGGCCGAGATTGAGCATCTGATCTAGGATGGGTCGCCAACAGACCCGGTTCATCGTCGTGCGGCCATCCGTGTCACGGGTGCGTAGCGGTTCCGTTCCAGGCGCCCTTTCACCCTGCCAACTGGCTCTCATGACGATATGACACGCTGTCTCGCCACCCTGGCTGCTCTGGCCCTTACCGCCACCGCCTGCGGGGGATTGAAGGCTGTCGACTCGGTCGAGGTTCGCGACAATAAGGCCCAGTTCACCGCCATCCGCAACCCCTCGGCCACTGGCTAACAGCAACCACATCACCAAAGAGAATGTGCCGCCCAATTGGGCGGCACATTCGTGATCAGTGATGACTACGCGAGCCTGCGGCGTGCAATGAGAGCGCCACCGGTGAGCAGCGCACCAAGGCTCAAGAACGCCAGAACACCGACCGATGCGCCGGTATGCGGCATGTCGCCGCTACCTGGCCCAGTCGCATCCGAGCTGGGCTTCGGAGCAGGACTCGTCGACACACTAGGCGACGGCTGATCATCACCCGTCGGCTCCGGATCAGTAGTTGGCTCCGGATCAGTAGTTGGCTCCGGATCCGGTGTACAAGCTTCGAGTTCTTCCGCAGTCATCGGGCGAGTGCTGGTCTCACGGACAATCGTGTGTTCGCCGGGAACCATGGTGCCTCGTTCCTTGTCATAGACGTAGGGAACGGTCACCACGTCACGGACGATCTCTACGGTTTCGTCGGTGCAATTCTCCGAGACCTTGTCCCACTCGCCGTAGGAGACGTCAGGATCGCGCGGCTCACATCCGGGATAGGAGCCCACCATCGAATGATCCACGACCATGACCTCGGCATCTCCGTCTAAGGTGATGGGCACGTTGAAGGAGAACGAGGAGTTCTTCGGCAAGTGACCAATCGTCATCGTGATCGTCTTGCCATCATCGCTGATCTGGTACTCCCCGGCATCCGTCACTGCCGCGGTGTAGCCGTTAGCTTGGAGCTGCCCTTTTCCAGGAGTATCTGGCGCACCCGGAGTGCCAAAGGTCAGGCCCTGAGTGGCATGAACGACATAGGTAGCGTTCTTCAGTTCGTTATTGGTGGCCCCATACATCCGCATCATGCGAGAGGAGCCGGCGATCCAGCCATCGGCTCCCAGGCCCCAGCCATCAGCGTTCACTTCACCGTTTTCAGCACCAACGTACTTATCACGCTTGGTGATATCGCGATCGTAGACCGACCAGAGGGTGCGCCCGAGGAGCAGCTGCTCGCACTCACCCACCTCGGGCGGAGTGGGCAGCGGCGGAATCTTCTCATGATCGATCGGGCAGGTCCCCTGCCCCATCGGATATGTGCCCGTCAGCGTGGCGCTAGCCACAACCGAGGCGTTGATATCGGTGCCAGCGGGAACCTCTCCGGCGAATTGGAAGACGGTTCCGGTGGCGGGCCCGAGATCGCCGAGGGGCACTGTTGCCGTCCAGCTGCCATCTGCGTTCTGCGCCCACGTGGTCGTATCGCCCTCAGCGTGCTGGCTCCAGGTGTAGTTCGCGTAATTTCCTCCCCAGTCCTTGATCTTGTGGTTGATGGAGGCCCCGTCAAAGGTGAGGCTCGCGATGGGAGCCGGCAAAGTCACCTCGACGGAGGCGTCAAGGATGGGGTGGTCCGTGGCGATGGGAATCCGCCACATCTGCTTGGTTCCCGCCGAGCTCGGATTGGTTCGATTGCTGTACCAATGGTTGAGTTCCATGATCCCGGGGTCACCGTAGACCGGATGGATAGAGGTGAGATAGCCGCCATTGGAGTATCCATTGGACGGGCTACCATCGAGATCCGTCATGAGCCCGGTATAGCCATCCTGGGAATCGGCCAGGTCATTGTCCAAAATCGCGCGAGCATCCCACTGGACGGCGCACTGTTCGCTGCTGTTTCCCGATTCGGTGGACTGATTGGTGGCAAGCGCCGAGGGGATGATGGTCATGAGAGCGAAGAAAAACGCCGCTAACACCCCTGACCTTCGGCTAGTCGTGAACGTCATCGTTATCCTTCGCCTCGAACAGTATTGTCATTCGCTCCGCCTGACCAACACTTTTGCGGAGAATCGAGGCGGTGTTCACAACGTAGCGGCACGTCCCGCTCACCGCAACCAGAATGGGAAAAGAGGCACGTCCGCATCCGACCACCGCCCGCCCACCAACCCGACCTCTCCCCAACCCGCCCGCCCGCCTCCTGCCCGCCCAGCCCCGCCCACCTGAGTCCCCTGAGACGGAATCTCCACCCCATTCTGTCCCCGCGACCGGGAGCGACCTTTTGTTGCGGTAAGAACGTTTTCCCCTTCCCCGGACCGCTGGAGATTGCTAAAATCGTGACATGAAACGCATCATGGCGGTTGCGGCGGCAAGTCTTCTTCTCCTCACATCATGCTCGGAGGACTCCTCCGGCGAGGAGGCGCGCGGCTCCAGCTCCTTTGTCTCTACCCTGATCTCCGATGTTCCCGCGCACGACTGGTCGGCCGTCAACGACCGGGCCTATGCCATGGGAATGCAGCTTTCTGGGGACGAAGGCGGCAATCGCGTTACCTCCCCGCTGTCCTTGCTGCTCGCGTTGTCGATGCTGGGCGAGGGGGCGACCGGGGAGGCCGCCGATCAGCTGGATGAGGCGTGGGGCATCAGCGGCGATGAGCGATCGCGAATGACGGCGGCTCTTCTCACCTCCCTTGGCTCCCACGAGGAGGGCTTTGCTGGCTTTGATCCCGAGGGCTCCCCGCCGGAAAAGCCGCTGCTGCACATCGCTAATCGGGTGGTGACCGATCATGACCTCGAGCCGCACTCCGTCTTCCTTGAGCGGCTCAGCACCTATCATGATGCTCCGCTGGCGCGCGCCAATCTCGACTCCGAGGAGGGCATGGATTTTCTCAGCGCCTGGGTCAGCGAACACACCGCGGGCCTCATTCCCGCCACCGCCATGGAGCCGGATTCGCAGCTGCGCCTCGTCCTGCAAAACGCCGTCCTCTTTGCCGCCCCCTGGGAGCAGCCCTTTACCGAGGAATCGGAATTCGATGCGGACTTCCGGCTCCTCGATGGCACGACGATTGAGGTTCCCGCCATTCACTCCCATCGCGAGGTTCCCTACACCTCCTCCGGGGGCTGGCAGGCCATTCGACTCAACTACACCGAGGGCTTCACCGCCGAGCTCGTGCTACCACCGCCCGGCACTGACCCGTCCTCCCTGTCTCCCGGCAAGCTGACCGAGCTCCTGGCGGGACTGGATGGCGGAACGACCGAGCTCAACCTCCGGTTCCCCACGCTCGACATCACCACCACCAATGACCTCATGACCGACATGGATGAACTCGGCATGACCGCGCTGATGGATCCGCGCACCGAACCGCTGGCCGGAATCGGCGAGACAGACCATCCGCTCTACCTCGGCCAGGCCGTCCAACAGGCCACCTTGCACGTCGATATTGAGGGAACCAAGGCCGCAGCCGTCACCGAGTTCGGGGTAGAAGAGATCCTCGCTCCCGCCGAGCCCATAACGGCCTTTATCGTCGACCGCCCCTATCTCTTCCTCGTCCACCACAAGGACAGTGGCATGCCGGTGTTCCTCGCAGCGATCCGCAATCCGGGCGAGTTCTAACCTCCCCCTCTCCTGCCGCTACCCCTGCCTCTGCGTCGCTGTTCTCCCTCGCGTTTCTCCTCGCCGTCTGCCTTTCCAGCTCTTTCTTCCCACCGTTGAGAAGGAACTGGGTGCCAAGGCGCCGCGGATGGGTGACGCTGGGCTTGCGGAGGGAAGCCAGGAGTGCGAAGGGCTAGACTGGAACATATGCATATCTTGCGCGTTGGAACCCGCATGTCTGACCTTGCCCGCACGCAGGCCGCCTGGGCGGCTGAGAAGATCGTGGCGGCAAACGAGGATCTTGAGGGCTTTGAGCTCGTTGGCATCACCACGAAGGGGGATGTCGACTACTCCCCGCTGACCGAAATCGGGGGCACCGGCCTATTCACCTCGGCGGTGCGCGCGGCGCTCATGAGCGGCGAATGCGATCTAGCCGTGCATTCGGCCAAGGATTTGCCCGCCGCGGATCCTCACGAGACCCGACTGTTCTTCCCCGAGCGGGCCGATGCTCGGGACGCCCTGTGCGCCCACGTGCCGTTTGCCGAGCTGCCCGAGGGAGCGAAGGTGGGCACCGGCTCGCCCCGGCGCGGCGCCCAGCTGCGCCACCTGCGCCCCGACATTGAGATCGTGCCGATCCGCGGGAATGTGCCCACCCGGCTGGCCCGGATCGATGCGGATCTTGATGCGGTCATCCTCGCCCAGGCCGGCCTTGACCGGCTGGGAATCACCGCCGGGGAGCCGCTGGATATTGACGTCATGCTGCCCGCTCCCGCCCAGGGCGTGCTCGCCCTGGAAACCCTTCCGGGCACCGATGCCGAGCGGTGGGCCAGCGCGGTCAACGATCCGGATACGGCTCGGGCAGCCAGGGCCGAGCGGGCCTTCATGGTGGCGCTCAAGGCGGGATGTACCGAGCCGCTGGCCGCCTACGCCACCGTCGATCCGCTGCGGTTGACCGTGCGCTATGCCGGAGATGGTTATCTGCTGGAATTTGCCGGAGAGGGCACCGATCCGGTTGAGCTTGGCCGGCGGCTTGCCGCTCAGCTGGCCGAGGCCAGGAGTGAACGGAACTCATGAGGGTTGCCGTCACCCGCACCGCCTCATCCCTCACCGGGGACTGGCTGGCCATTCCCATCACTCGGCGCTTTGCCCTGCCGGCCGGGGTGGAGCGCTTCGGTGAGGCCCAAGAGCGGGCAGAGCCCGGCAGCTGGGTCGCCGTGACCAGCCCGCACACCTTCAAGGTGCTCCGCGCGGCCGGGCGCAGCATCGATGACAAGATGAAGCTGGCCTGCGTTGGCGCGGCCACCGCGAAGAAGGCGCCGCGCACCCCGGATCTCATCGGCCCCCAACCCTCGAGCGGGGCGAATCTCGTGGCCGCCTTCCCCGAAGGCGAGGGCCACGTCATTTTGCCGTGTTCACAGGCCGCGAGCGCCACCGTCGAAGATGGCTTGCGCGACCGCGGCTACACGGTGGAGCGCATTGCCGTCTACGGGGTGGAAGATGATCCGGCCGGGGTGACGAAGATGGCGGCGGCGCACCCCGATGTCATTGTGGTGACCGCCGGTAGCGCGGGCCGGGCCCTGGCTCGCCTCTGGCCGCGCGAGCTACCCCCTCTTATTGCCCTGGGTGAGCCCACGGCGAAGGCGCTGATCGAGGCCGGGATCCCGGCCGCCGAGGTGGCGCCTACCCCTGATCGGGCGGGTCTTGAATCCGCCCTGGAAAGGATCTAAATGGATGTCCGTCCGCGCAGATTGCGCACCAGTCCCGCCATGAGGTCCCTCGTGCGGGAGACCGCCCTGGAGCCGGGTAATCTCGTGCTCCCCATGTTCGTCCGCGAGAGGATCACCTCCCCGCAGCCGATTGCGTCCATGCCCGGGGTGTATCAGCACACGATGGATTCGCTCATCGATGCTGCCCGCGAGGCCGTCGAGGCCGGCGTCGGCGGGCTCATGCTCTTCGGCGTTCCCGAAAAGCACGATGCCGAGGGCAGTGCCGCCACCGATCCCGAGGGGATTCTCAACCGGGGCCTTGCCGCCCTGGCGCGCGAGGTGGGCGATAAGGCGGTCATTATCTCCGACCTGTGCCTCGATGAGTTCACCGATCACGGCCACTGCGGGGTGCTGAGTGATGGCCGGGTGGATAATGATCGCACCCTGGAGATTTACGCGAAGATGGCGGTGGTGCAGGCCGAGGCCGGCGCCCACATGCTCGGCCTGTCAGGCATGATGGACGGCCAGGTGGCCGCCTGCCGCGATGCGCTGGAGAAGGCCGGGCACACCGACGTGTCCATCCTCGCCTATTCGGCCAAGTACGCCTCGGCCTTCTACGGTCCCTTCCGGGAGGCCGTGGACTGCCAGCTCAAGGGCGATCGGCGCACCTATCAGATGGATCCGGCCAATCGCCGGGAGGGCACGCTGGAGGCGCTGCTCGACATTGACGAGGGCGCCGACGTTGTCATGGTGAAGCCGGCCGGCTCCTATCTCGACGTTGTTGCCGACGTGGCCGAGGTGTCCTCCGTTCCGGTGGCCGCCTATCAGGTCTCGGGCGAATACGCGATGATCGAGGCAGCCGCCGCCCATGGCTGGCTCGACCGCGAGCGCACCATCGACGAGTCGGTTCGGGCGATCCGCCGGGCCGGCGCCACGATTATCTGCACCTATTGGGCGACCGAGGTCGCGAGGAGGCTTCATGTCTGATCTGTTCACCCGAGCATCCGCCGTCATTCCCGGCGGCGTCGATTCCCCGGTGCGGGCCTTCGGCTCGGTCGGCGGGGATCCCGTCTTTATCGAGCGAGCCGAGGGCGCCAAGGTGTTGTCGAAGGATCGCGAATTCGTCGATCTCGTGGGTTCGTGGGGCCCGGCCCTGCTCGGCCACGCCCACCCCGAGGTCGTCTCGGCGGTCCGCGAGGCCGCGGCCAAGGGCCTGTCCTTTGGCGCGCCGACGGCCGGCGAGGTGGAGCTTGCCGAGCTGGTGACCGCCCGGGTGGAGCCGGTGGAGAAGATCCGCTTCGTCTCCACGGGCACGGAGGCGACGATGACGGCGATTCGCCTGGCCCGCGGGTTCACGGGGCGGGATCTCATCGTCAAGTTTGCCGGCTGCTATCACGGCCACGAGGATTGCATGCTCGTGGCCGCCGGATCCGGGGTGGCCACCTTCGGGATGTCCTCCTCGGCCGGGGTTCCCGCCGGAACCGTGGCCGACACCGTCGTTGTGCCGTACAACGATCGGGAGGCCGTGACGGCGCTGTTTGCCGAGCACGGCGACAACATTGCCGCCATCATCACCGAGGGTGCGCCGGCGAACATGGGCGTGGTGGCACCATCGGAGGGCTTTAACGCCTTCCTCGCCGAACAGTGCCGGGCGCACGGCGCCCTGTTCATCCTCGATGAGGTGCTCACCGGCTTCCGCCTCTCAGCCAGCGGCATGTGGGGCATTGACAGCCCCTCCTACACCCCTGACCTGCTCACCTTCGGCAAGGTCATCGGCGGCGGCATGCCGATTGCGGCGCTCGGCGGGCGCGCCGACGTCATGGATTATCTTGCCCCGCTCGGCCCCGTCTATCAGGCCGGCACCCTCTCGGGTAATCCGCTCGCCACGGCCGCCGGCGCCACCACGCTCCGCCTGGCCACGGACGAGGTCTACGAGAAGGTCAATGCGGCCTCGGCCGAGATCTCCGCCGGGATCTCCGCCGCCTTGGACCGGGCCGGGGTGGCCCACCACATTCAGCGGGTTGGCTCCCTGTTCTCGGTGCTGTTTGCCGAGAAGGAGGCCACCACTTACGAGGAGGTGTCCGCCTCGGACACCTTCCGCTATCCCGCCTTCTTCCACGCCTTCCTCGAGCGCGGCGTGCACCTGCCGCCGTCCGCCTTCGAGGCCTATTTCGTTTCGGCCGCCCACACCGATGAGCACATCGAGGCCATTATCTCCGCCGCAATTCCCGCGGCCGAGGCGGCCGGAGCAGCAAGGAGGACATCATGAGTGCATCCAATGAAGAGATTCAGGCGCTTGCCGATTTCCTGCGCGGCGCCAAAACCGTCGTCATCACCGGGGCGGGGGTGAGCACGGATGCCGGGCTGCCCGATTATCGGGGAGCCGGCGGCACCGAGGATCCGAGCATCGACTACGACATGTTCCTCTCCTCGCCCTCCTGGCGCCGCTGGGTATGGCAGCGCAACCAGGAGACCTGGCAGGCCCTTGACGCCCTCACCCCGCCCGCCTCCCAACAGATTCTCGCCGACTGGGAGGAACGCGGCCTCATCACCGGCGTTGCCACCCAGAACGTTGACGGCCTGCACGAAAAGGCGGGCACGAAGAATCTGGCTCAGATGCACGGCACGTTCCGACGCGTCGTCTGCCTCGATTGCCAGGAGCGCTTTGACCGCGAGGACATCGACGTTCTGCTGCGCGAGCTCAATCCCGACGTGAACTACGATTCTAATCCGGCACACGCGGCGATTCTCGCCAGCGCGGACCGGGCGGCCGCCGGGGCCTCCACCTTCAAGGTGGCCCCGTGCCCGAAGTGCCAGGGCGTCCTCAAGCCCGATATCGTGTTCTTCGGGGAGCAGGTCCAGGATCTTGACCCGGCCTTCGAGTTTGCTCGGGCGGCCGATAAGATCCTCGTCCTTGGCACCTCCCTCGTCGTCCTCACCGGCCTGTGGGTCATGCAGGAGGCGTGGAGCCGAGGAGCCCAGCTCGCCATCGTCAACCGAGGCCCCACCCAGGCCGACGGATTCGCCCACCTGCGCCTTGAAGGCGACGTGGACGACATCCTCACCCGAGTCGATCAGCAGCTGTAGAAACACTCGGCAAGTAGCGAAACCGGCGGGGCGCAGATGTGCCCCGCCGTAATTTACCTTAGGAGCCCGCTATGCCACGGTGCCTCGTGACTAGGAGCCGTTACTGTCTTTAGTGGGCCTTGGTTCCGGCGGTTCGGGTGCTGGATGTTTGGCTTGTTGGCTGGCCGGTCCTGGCTTGGTTGCCTGTCCCTGTCGTTGAATGATCGGGGGGTGTTGCCACCAGGACCGGTTGCCGGTAGGTGATTGCTCATTAGGGGCTTGGCTCTGTTTGGGAATGCCTGTCGTAACGTGGATGTGAGACTTACCGTCACTGGTCAAGGTCTACCGTCAACTCCAAGACCGCGGCAGGGTCTTGGTGGTCGTTGATCAGCCAGCAACCTTGGGAGCCTCGGCCGTTGCAGGAGCCCAAGACCTTGGCATTGAGGTGGCCTACCTGCCAGGGTTGAAGATGCATCGCCTGGCTGATCTGCACCCTGGCAAAGCCAAGACTGATGCCAAAGATTCCTACATCATTGCCGATTCGGCCAGGACTCTTCCCCACACGCTGCGCTCGCTGAGCGTAGATGATGAAAACGAAGCAGTCCTGGTCATGCCCACCGGTTTCGATCTTGATCTGACCCGCCAGGTCAACCAGGTCTCTAACCGGATCCGGGGCCTGTACACCCAGTTCCACCCGGCCTTGGAAGCTGTGTTGGGTCCGCGCTTGAAGTATGACGCGATCTTGGAAGTCATTGCCACCTGGCCCACTGCCGCCCAGCTTGCCAAAGCCGGGCCAGCCAGAATCGCAGCCAAACTCAAGAAATACGGAGCCAGGCGCTACCACGTGTGGAGCCAAGAGATCTGCCAAGCGTTGACCAAGCAGACCGTGACCGTCTCTGGTACCGATGCCAATGCCGCTGTCTTGCCCCTGCTAGCTCGTCAGCTCCTAGAACTGCACCGGCAGCGAGACGCCAGTGCCGCACAAGTCGAAGACTTGGTTGATGCTCGCCCTCTTTGCCAGGGCCTCACCTCTATGCCCAACGTCAAGGAAGAAGACCGCCGCAACCATCATCGCCAAAATCTCCGGCAAACACTTCGCCAGCGCTGCCGCCTTGGCTTCCTACGCTGGATTGACGCCCAACACGCGCCAATCAGGAACTTCCATCCGCTCCGAAACAGTCAGCCACGGCGGCAACAAACGCCTCAAACGAGCCTTGTACCCCTCCGCCTTCTCCGTCATCTGTACAGACAGCGAATCCGCCCAGTACTACCAACGCAAACGCGCCCAAGGAAAACGCCACAACCAAGCAATCATCGCCCTAGCCCACCGCCGCCTCATCGCCACTAACGCCACGCTCAAAGACAGCACCCTCTACCAACCACCAACCCCCAAGCCGCTACCAGTACCGCCTCAATATTCTCATCGCGGGTTATTATAATATCCTTCCACAAATCCCTTGACACCCCATCTAGCGGACAATTATCCTGCAATTGTTCATACACGACGAAAGGTCAAACAATGAAGCTGATCCGCAAAATGACAACGGGCCTGTGTGCGCTTGCCATGGCTGCGTCGCTCGCCGCCCCTGCCTCCGCAGACACGTGGACGCACTACTCTATGGGAGGCAAGGTAAGAGTCGTCGGGGCCACAATCTCGCTCAAAGATATCAGCGACGACGGGAGGTTCGTTGCGGCTCGGTACAAGTACGGCTTTGGACGTTTTCAGGCCGGGATTAGCAACAAAGCCGGTTACGGCACGACCGAATCTACCACCCAGTCTTCGAATATCACCAACGACAAGATCTGCAGGTCCCGATGGTTCAAGTACATGGAATGCGGGACCTGGAAGTTTGCAGAATAGTGACACCCGGGGCGCCAACAATCTACCGGCTTGGCGAGCATTCTCATCTTGCCCCACGTTCTCGGTGGTCCCCTCGCGGGGTGGCGCTGGTTTCCTTCATCCTTATTCTCGCGTGCCTGGGATTCTCCATGATTCAGGCGACCGCCGCCGGAGGTTTTCGGCGCGCGGCTGCCCGCAGCCCCATCATTTTGGCTTCGAGTGAGGGGGATGCGCGCAGCGGTGACCCGAACGCCACGTTCCTGTTCGCGGTGGGACCCGCCAATCTCACGGCGACCGCAACGCGGCGGGCAGATGCCGCCATTGTCTATCTCATTCCGCTGACCGAAGACGCGTCCCCTCCCCCTGGCCTGGACCGCATGCTGGGCGAGGGGGAGGCGGCTTTGTCCCCCGCCTTGCAAGAGCGTCTTGCGCAGACGGATAGCTTGGATCGGTTTGGCACCCCCGTCATGACGATCCAGCCCAAGGGCCTCATTCACCCTGACGAGACCATTGGATACGCTCGGCCGAGACCAGAGATTGTCGCGGATTCCAGTTTTATGGAGGCGGGAGGATTCGGCGATCCCCTGCCCATCATCTATCCAACCAATGGGGAATGGTCCAACTCGCCGCTCGTCTTTTCCCTTCAATACGCGATCCTGGTCGGTATTCCCCTCACCGCCTTTCTGGTGGCCGGTTCGGGCAGGGCACGTCATCGCCGAGACATCAATACCAAGCTCTGGACGATGGGGTATTCGTTCGCTGATCGGGCGCGGTGGCACCTTGGCTCGGTCTATCGCCCCTGGTTGGCCGGAACCCTCTGCGGCTGGCTGGCTGCCGCGCCCGCATTTCTCGTGAACATCCGGCTGCCCCTACTTGGATTCACTATTCAAAGCGCCGACATGAGAGCGGCCGGACTCATCACAGTCCCCCTGGTCGCTGCGCCCCCACTGATCTATCTCGCCGGCCTCGTTCTTAGCTCTGCCCGGCGGCCGCGAAAACTCTCCCACAACCGGCCCCATCATCGCGAGCCTCATTTTTCACCGCTTGGCGCCACCGTGGCCGCGGCGTCCGCGCCGGCGGCCGTGTTCTTTGTCGCGCACACGCATGGGGATGCGTCAGCGCCATCAGCCTTGGCCTTTCTCGTGGCCTGTCTCGTCATCCTGCTCACGATCTACCACCTCATCGGCTACCTGCTGCGCCTTATCGGCAAGACCCTTCGATCCAGCGGTCTTAAGGTGGCTGATGCGACAAGGATCATCGCCGGTGCCGGCATCGAGGATCGCTCCCGGCACCTTGCCCGCCTCGCCGCACTCCTTGCCGTCATCACCCTCATCGGCTCCCAGGTTCTCGCTATTGCCGGCGGAAGGAGCCCAGAAGACCTCGTCTTTCTTGCCGAGGCGCGCAGCACCGAGACCGAAGTGAGCATGGCATCCCTGCCGGTACCGGTTGCCACCGCCACTGCCAGCTACATAGCTCGGGAATTCCCACGTGCCCATGTCGGGTTCACATACGTGGCGAAACCCGAAGGTGAGGGCACCGATAAACCCGCCGCGTTCTATGCCAGTGATGATCCATATGTGACCGAGGCGGCTACCCATCACTCGATGCTGGGCAGCGTACTGACCGGGGGATGGTCAGCCACCGAGGTGCCCACGGATGAGCTGGAGAGGCTCGCCGGCCCGGACGGCACAGTGACCCTCATTGCCGAGCTGGATAAGTCGGATCATCACCGCCTAACTAACTATCTGAGCGCCTTGAAAGCTCCCAGCTATCAGCTGCTCGGCGGCTATTCGCAGATCCTGGCATTCTTCGCCTCCGGACACGAATCAACGTCGTGGATGCTCGCCGAAACAATGCTTGGCATCACCATCGCCGCTCTGCTCGCCTGCCTGGTGAGCGCCTTCGAAATCCGCGCCACCTCCCGACATCTCGCCCGCCTGAGCGTCCTGTATGGCGACACAAAGAGACTGCGCAGAGTCCTCGCCTGGAACCTGGGCATGCCACCCTTGCTCGGCTGCGGACTCGCCCTCATCATCGCGGGCGCCTTAACCAATGTTTTGCGCCGCCTCTATTACGTCCCGGTCGGACCATTTATCATGCTCGCCACCGGAACCCTCCTCATCGCCGCCGTGCTGAGCACTATCCTCGTCGCGGTGATCGAGCGACGCACCTACGCGGAGACCTACACCTTCAAGGCAGGACGATCATGATCATTGAGATCGATAATCTCTCCCTGGCCGTTCCGGGCCGCACCCTGTTCACCGGGCTCACATGTGCCGCCGGGCCCGGCCAATCGCTTGCCGTGGTCGGCCCGTCCGGCGTGGGCAAGTCCACCCTTGTCTCCACCATCCTCGGCCTTCACCGGCCGGCGAGCGGGACCATCACCATCCTCGGCAGAAATATCTCCGCCGCCTCGCCGCGCGAGGCGTTGAGCATGCGCAGGGAGCACATGGGAGTCGTGTTCCAGCACGGTGAGCTCATGGATGAGCTGACCGCAACCGAGAACGTGGCTGTGGCTTCGCTCATGGTCGGCGATGACGACCTTGCCATCTCCAAGGCGCGGGCCCTGCTGGAAAAGTTCGGGGTCCCACCCGGCACGAAGGCCCGCGACCTGTCCGGGGGTGAACGTCAGCGCACCGCCTTCGCTCGAGCCCTAGTGACCGAACCGGAGCTCATCATTGCCGACGAGCCCACCGGCTCCCTCGACACGTACACCCGGGATCAGGTGGCCGATGATCTCTTTGCCGAGGTGGCCCGCCGAGGCGCCGCTCTCATCGTTGTCACCCACGATCTCACCGTGGCCGAGCGGGCCACCACCACCATTGAACTGGACCGCTACGCATAAGCATTGCCGAGCCGCCAGATTCGCGATCTGAGCGCCCCACCGGCCGCTGACTTTCCCGCGATCAGCCCGGCCCCGGCCGGTATTCCTCAACCTGTCACGCGGTGGGCAAGGCCCGCCCATACTGGTGAACATACGACCAGGCGTGCATGGCAATAGCGGCGGCGGCCGCCACATTCATGGACCGGGTCGAACCATACATGGGGATCTTGCGCACCTCGGCGCAGGCGGCGAGCAGCTCGGGGGAAATCCCGGTGGATTCCTGGCCGAAGACCAGCACGCATCGCTCCGGCAGCGGGGCGGACTCCAGGTCCGTGCACGGCGGCGTGTTGTCGATGCCGATGAGGCGGTAATCGTGGTCCTTGGCCCACCGCGCCAGATCATCGGCTTCCGGGCGGTGGTGCACGTGGAGGTAGCGATCGGTCACCATGGCGCCCCGCCGGTTCCAGCGCCGCCGGCCGACGATGTGGACACCGCCGACATTGAAGGCATTGGCGGTGCGAACGATGGAGCCGATGTTGAGATCGTGCTGCAGGTTCTCGATCGCGATGTGCAAGGCGGCCCGGCTGGAATCCAGGTCGGCGCGAATCGCCTCGACCGACCACATGCGATATCCGTCAACCACGTTGCGAGTATCCCCGCCACTGAGCAGTTCCTCATCCAGCCTCGGATCGTCCCGGTCCAGGCCTGACCCGATCGGTGGAAACGGATCCCGGTGATCGCCGTCAGCGCCACGAGCGCTCCAACGCCCCTCGTCATCCGCGCCCAAGGGATTGCCTGCCTCAATACGCCTGTCGGGCTCCTTAGCCACGGCGGATCTCGTCGATGCCGGTGGCGGCAAGGTAGGGAACGCCGGCCTCCTCGATCTTCTCCTTCGCCCCGGTGTTGCGATCGACGATCACGGCGACGGCGAGAACGTTGGCACCGGCCTCGCGGGCCGCGGCCAGGGCCTGCAGCGGGGAGCCGCCGGTGGTGGAGGTGTCCTCGAGGATGATGACGGAGCGCCCGGCAATATCGGGCCCCTCAATCTGCCGCTTCATGCCGTGATCCTTGGCGGCCTTGCGCACAACGAAAGCATCGATATCAAGGCCGCGTGAGGCCGCCGCGTGCATAATCGCGCAGGCGACCGGGTCCGCCCCCAGGGTGAGCCCGCCAACGGCGTCAATATCCTCCGGTCCAAAGCCGGCCTCCTCGAGCATGTCGAGCATGACGTGCCCAATCAAGGGGGCGGCCTCGTGGTGGAGGGACGCCCTGCGCATGTCAACGTAGTGATCGGAGACGATGCCGGAGGCGAGTGTCACCTCTCCCTCGATCACCGACAGTTCGCGGATCAACTGGATCAGACGGGTGCGCTGCGTATCGTTGCTCATGCTCGCAGTTTATTCCACCCGGCCGCCTTTCCCCAGCAGCGCCGGCGGGCGGGCCCGGCGGGTTAGATGCCGGAGCGGCCCGGGCCGGCCACCGCGCGCACCACCGAGCGCGGGGCGAGGCGCAGGGCCGCGGAGGCGGCCCGGTAGAGCGGCGAGGGAGTGACGAGCACCCGGCCGCGGCGCACCGCGTCCAGCGAGCGAGACACAACCTTGTCGACGGGAATGAATGCCCAGTTGGGCCACTGGCCAGCATCCACCTCGGAGCGCTCGTGGAACTCGGTGTGCACGAGGCCCGGGCAGGTGGCGGTGATACTTAAGGTAGGGCAGGAGGCCGCGAGCGCCTCGGTGAAGGTGCGCACCCAGGCCTTGTGGGCCGAGTAGGTGCCCTGGGCGGTGAGCGCCGTCATCGAGGACACGTTGAGGATGGCGCCGTAGCCTCGGCGGGTGAACTCGGCGGCCGCGTAGTGGCAGGTGATGAGCACGGCGCGGGCCATGACGTCGAGGCCATCGAGCTCCCGGTCAAGGTCTCCGCTGGCGAAGGGCTGGCCGAGGCCGAAGCCGGCGTTGTTGACGAGCAGTCCGATGGGGCGGACCCGGTCCGCGCATCGCTCCCCCACGGCCCTCGCCCCGTCCTCGGTGGCCAGATCGGCGGGCAGGATTTCCACCTCATTGCCCGCATAGTTCGAAATCTTGGCGGCCACCTCCGCCAGTCGTTGCTCGTTTCTCGCGACAAGGACCAGGTCATTGCCCTCGGCGGCGAGCTGCCAGGCGAATTCGAGTCCAATGCCGGCGGTTGCTCCGGTGATCAGCGCGGTTCCCATGCCCCTTATTCTAGGAGAGTTAGCTGCGCAGCATATCGGCCGATCGGGCTGCCTTCTTTGTTAGCTTTGAGTCATGCGAGTTCTTATCACCGGCGGTGCCGGCTTCATCGGAAGCAATTTCATCCATTACACGCTCAAGCATCGCGATGCTGATGTCACGGTTCTTGACGCCATGACCTACGCGGGGAATCGGGCCTCCCTGTCCGGGGTGGAGGACCAGATTAATTTCGTTGAGGGCTCGGTGACCGACGCCGAGCTCGTCGACAAGCTGGTGAAGGAGATGGACGTGGTGGTGCACTTTGCCGCCGAGTCCCACAACGACAACTCGCTGCTTGGCCCCAAGCCCTTTATTGACACGAACATCAGCGGCACCTTCAATCTGCTGGAGGCGGTGCGCGCCCACGGCGCCCGCTTCCATCACGTGTCCACCGACGAGGTGTACGGGGATCTTGCCCTGGACGATCCGGCGAAGTTCACCGAACACACCCCCTACGCCCCCTCCTCCCCCTATTCGGCCTCGAAGGCGGCCTCGGATCACCTGGTGCGCGCCTGGGTGCGCTCCTTTGGCATCCCCGCCACCCTGTCGAATTGCTCGAACAACTACGGGCCCCGCCAGCACGTGGAGAAGTTCATTCCCCGCCAGATCACCAACATTCTCACCGGCCAGACCTGCAAGCTGTACGGCGATGGTCTCAATGTGCGCGACTGGATCCACGTCGATGATCACAACGACGCCGTGTGGGCGATCATCGACAAGGGCCGGATCGGGGAAACCTACCTCATTGGCGCCGATGGCGAGGTCAACAATCACGACGTCCTCCAGCTCATCCTCGAACTCATGGGCAAGGATAAGGATGACTACGAGCACGTCACCGACCGGGCCGGGCACGACCGCCGCTACGCCATTGACGCCTCGAAGCTCGAATCCGAGCTGGGCTGGAAGCCGAAGTACACGACTTTCCGCGAGGGCCTGGCCCAGACCATCGACTGGTACCGCGACAACGAGGACTGGTGGAAGCCGATGAAGGATGAGACCGAGGC
Source organism: Flaviflexus sp. (assembly GCA_030537635.1). Taxonomy (GTDB): domain Bacteria; phylum Actinomycetota; class Actinomycetes; order Actinomycetales; family Actinomycetaceae; genus Flaviflexus. Next base: position 25,955 of record JAUNVM010000011.1, read on the forward strand.
CAAGTACGCCTACCAAAAGCGCATCGATCCCAAGTAGGGGCCGTGCGGCCACCGCGGCGCAGCGGCGACGCGGGGTCATGAGACGACAGGGGGGGGAGCTTCGGCTCCCCCTTGTCATGTGAGCGGCGTGGGGGATAATGGCGGCATGAGACTTGCGACGTGGAACGTGAATTCCGTGAGAACCCGCGCCGAGCGCATCATCGCTTTCCTTGAGCGCTCCGGCACCGACGTGCTCGCCATGCAGGAAACCAAATGCAAGGTGGAACAGTTCCCCTTCGACGTCTTTGAACAGGCCGGCTACGAGGTGGCGGTCTCGGGGCTCAATCAGTGGAATGGCGTGGCCGTTGCCTCCCGCATCGGCATCGCCAACGTCCGGGACGGATTCGCCGACCAGCCCGCCTTTGGCAAGCCCGATCAGGAGCCCGTGGTGGAGCCCCGCGCCATTGGCGCCACCTGCGGCGGCATCGACGTGTGGAGCCTGTATGTGCCCAATGGTCGCTCGCTCGAGGACCCGCACTACCAGTACAAGCTTGCCTTCCTCCGCCAGCTCGCCGAGAACGGCAAGTCCTGGCTCGAGAAGGATCCGCAGGCCCAGATCGCCCTCGTGGGCGACTGGAACGTGGCCCCACAAGACACCGACGTGTGGGACCTCGAGGTCTTCGAGGGCAATCTGTATGTCACCGACGCCGAACGGCAGGCCCTGCAGGCGGTGGTGGATGCTAGCTTTGCCGAGGTGACCCGCGAGCACGCCCCCGATGCCTACACCTTCTGGGACTATCAGCGCCTGCGCTTCCCGAAGAACGAGGGCATGCGGATCGACTTCGCCCACCTCTCCCCCGCGCTGGCCGAGCGCGTGAGCGGCGCCAGCATCGACCGCGACGAGCGCAAGGGTAAGGGCGCCTCCGACCACGTCCCCGTCATCATCGACATCGACTAAGCGGG
>JAUNVM010000011.1:26996-69163 GCA_030537635.1 Flaviflexus sp.
TTCCCTCGTGCATGGACTCGGTGAGAATCGGCCACATCTTCGCGTGCCACTTGCCGAAGGGCCGATCGCCCACGTAGCCACCTACGAGGCCCTCCTCGCGGTCGACGAAGAGGAAGGATCCGGACTGGCCAAAGTGGCCGAACGTGGAGGCGGGGAAGGACGGAGAGAGCCAATGGGGCGACTTCTCGGCCTTAATCTCGAAGCCGAGCCCCCAGGCATTGTTCGCCTGGCGACCAAAGCCCGGCAGGACGCCGGGAAGCTGACCAAAGGAGACCTGGGTGGCCTCTTCCAGCGTTTCCTCGCTCACCAGGGTGGGATTGAGCAGCTCTCGGCCGAAGGTGGCCAGATCCTCGGCATTGCCCTCCCCCGAATCGGCCGGGGAGCCCTCGATGAGGACGGAGGTGAGGCCGAGGGGCATGAGGACCTCCTCGTCGATCCACTCGGTGAAGGGGCGGCCCAGCGCCTCGCTCATCCGCTCGCCCAGAACATCGAAGCCCCGGTTGGAGTAGATTCTCCGGTGCCCGGGCTCGGCGAGGCGAGCACCCTCACCAAAGGGCAGCCCGGAGGCGTGGCCGAGCAGGTGGCGGATGGTGATGCCGCCTTCTTCCTCCTCGTAATCGACCAGGCCGCGCTCATGGGCAATGAGTGTCGCGTAAGCGGCGAAGAGCTTGGTGACAGAGGCGTAGGGATAAATCTGAGAGATATCTCCCCGGGAGTCAATAATGTTATCGGGGGAACTGAGAATAACCGCGTCCACGTGTTAAGTGTAGGTCATGAACTCTTGGTTGATTGATATGGATGGGGTTCTCATTCACGAGGGCAACGCCCTTCCCGGGGCGAAGGACTTCCTCGAGAAGCTGTCCGAGAAGGAGATCCCCCACCTCATCCTCACGAACAATTCGATTTTTACCCCGCGTGACCTGTCGGCCCGCCTGGCCTCCGCCGGGCTCAATGTGCCCGAGGAGCGCATCTGGACCAGCGCCCTGGCCACCGCCCGCTTCCTCGCCTCCCAGTCCGAGTCCCGCCGCGCCTACGTGGTGGGCGAGGCCGGACTGACGACGGCCCTGTACGAGGAAGGCTTCGTCATGACCGCGAACGAGCCGGATTTCGTCGTGCTCGGCGAAACCCGCAGCTACTCCTTCGAGGTCATCACCCAGGCCATCCGGCTCATTGAGGCCGGAGCCCGCTTCATTGCCACCAACCCGGATCCGACCGGACCCTCCGCCGAGGGCTCGATCCCCGCCACCGGGGCGGTTGCCGCCATGATCGAGCGCGCCACCAAGCGCAGCCCTTTCTTCGTGGGCAAGCCCAATCCCATCATGCTGCGCAACGGCCTCAACAAGATCGGCGCCCACTCCGAGCAGACCTCGATCGTGGGCGACCGCATGGACACAGATATTCTCGCCGGCATGGAATCCGGACTCGACACCCATCTCGTGCTCACCGGTTCCACCAAGCGCGAGGAGATTCCCGATTTCCCGTACCGACCCAATCACGTCCACGACTCCATCAAGGACGTCGTCGAATTCATCTAGCACCCCCGCAGGGCAGATAGCCAGCCCGAGACACGGCGGCCTTAGGAGGGCTGGGGCGGAAGAGACTCAGGCTCACCGGAAGGGGCGCGGCATAGGCCGCGCCCCTTTCCTCGTTCCCGAGGCGATACCGCCATGAACGCCCCGTCGAAACCACCGCACCCTGGGCAGAAAGCCGGGCGCCCCTCAATCAGGAGAACTGGGGTGATCTCCCCTTGCCATCCGTCACCCCCCCCAATTTATCCTGTGATCGGACTCGCATGTTACGCCTAAGAACTAGTTATGGACGATCAGGAAGGAACATGCCATGCGATCCGTTCGGAAGCCAGGGCAGCGGGGGATCCGGCCGTGGTAGGGGCCCGGGCACGCCCGCGCCTTGGCTTTTTCGCGCGCAAGGACCGGCGGGGTAGCCATCCGCTTCTGCTTCTTGGCCTCACCACACTGCTACTTATCAGCCTGGGGCTTGCTCTTCAGGTCATCTCCCTGCTGGGAATAGCGCAGCGCGATGCTGCGCGCAGCCCCGTCACCACCGAGTCGGCCGGTGCGGCGAAGCTTCGCTGGCAACCCGTCCATGACAATCCGGCTCCCGGATATCCCGACGCGTCGGTTGTCGTCATTGATCCGCTCACCGAGGGGGCTCCCCTACCTCCCGGACTCTCGACGTGGCCCGAGCCGGGACAGGCGGTGCTCTCGCCGGCCCTGCTGGCTGACGGGGTGGAGATTGAAGGCCGGTACGGGGAGTTTGCCGGAACGATTGGCCCAGACGGTCTGGTCTCCCCGGATGAATACCTGGTGTACGTGCGCCCCGACGGGCAGGAGCCGACCGGGAGCTTCCTCCTCGTCACAGGTTTCGGTGCGGACCAGGGCGGAATGATCAGCTCGGAATTCGCCGATATCTCCCAGCGCATCTGGGACACGGTCTGGTTCGCCTTCTTCTTTTCCTTGAGTGCCCTGCTGCTTATGTACGTCACGGCAAGGTTCGACCTCGAGCAGCGCCGCAAGACCGAGCTGTTACTCCTCGCGCTTGGTTATCCCAGGCGCAAGCGGATTCGCTGGCGTTGCGCGCAGCTACGTCGTCCCCTGCTCATCGCATTCGGCATTGCCGCCGGGCTCCTTGCCCTGACCGTCCTCATCGACATTCGCCTTCCCGGACTCTCCCCGCCGTTCATGGCGGCGGATGCTCGGCAGTGGTGGTGGGCGATTGCGGGAGCCGAGGCTGTCGTTCTCCTCTTCTACGTGCTGGTGGATCTGCGGATGACGGTGCGGGCCGGAGCCCTCCTCATGAGCAACCGCCCCACCGAGAAGGCGCGAGCCTATTCGCCGCTGCGAGCCAAGCTCTGCGTGGCAAGCGCCGCGCTCTCCCTCGTCGCATTCTGGGTGAGCCTCCACTTCGCACCCATGTGGCTGTTTGGCATCTATCTCGTCTTCTTCGCTGTCATCATTATCTTCCTGCGAGATCTTGTGGGTGCGGCGATCCATGTCGTGGCTCGCCGCCAGACCAAGCACGGATTGAAGGCAAACTCAGCCGCAGATCTCATCGCCGGCAGATCCTTGCTCGCCAGCCTGCGCAGCGCCACCGGGCACGCCACCGTGGTCGCCGCAATCACCATTCTCACCTGTCAGTTCTCCCTCGTCACAAACGCGCATGACGAGAATTTCCCCGGGATTGTTGACACCTACGAACAGCTGGATGGAACGGTTGCCGAGGTGAGGATCAACCGTGGGATTTCCTCCGACGCCTACCGGGGCGTCATCGACACCCTGCGCGCCCAGTATCCCCAGGTCGAGGTTGCGGTCACCCGAATGACGACCGAGGTTGAGGCGGACACGATTGACATCACCACCGAGGTGTTCACCAGCGATCCCGCCCTGAGCAAGCTCGAGAACAGCTCGATCGAACCGTGGCGCCGATACGTTCACTGGGCGCGGCTCGACGGGACCGAGGGCGAGGTGAGCACCGGAACGCTCGAGGACTTCCTCGGCGGCCTCAATAACGCCCAGGGGTTCGATGATGGGCCGCCCGTGATCGTCCTATACTCTGCCGATGGTCGGCTTCCCGTTCCTGAAATCAAGGCGCACCTGTCCGCCATGATCCTGCCCTTTGGCCGGGTCGTCACCCCGGGGGAGCTGGAATACTCGACGGCAATCTACAATCTCAAGCTGGCCCGCTGGCTCGGTTACGCCACCGGCATTGCCCTCGCCTCCGCCCTCGTCGCCATGTTCATCTCCATGTTTGCCGATCTGGTGCGCCAGGCCCGCTCACTGGCACCCTTCGCGGCCTGCTCGGGCAACCGGGATGTGGTGGGCTCCGTTATCCGCCGGCGCCTCTTTGTCCCGGTGACAGTGGCCCTGGCGATCTCCACGGTCTTTGCACTGACCATCGCCCACATCAGTTTCATCATGCTCCACGTGGGCATCGGCCACGTGTTTCCCATTCTGCTCGCCGCCTATCTCGTCTCCCTGGTTGTCATGGCGGGAGCGGCTACCTGGGCGAGCCGATACTCGAACCACTACACCTCTACCTGGAAGCCGGGGAAAGAATAATGCCTGTACTCACCTTGACCAATCTCGCCTGCCAGGTTCCCGGCCGCATCCTCTTCTCCGGGCTCAACCACACCCTCGAGGCCGGAGAATCGGTGGCGGTCATGGGACCATCCGGATCGGGCAAGTCCACGCTCATCTCCGCAATTCTTGGCATGGTGAAGCCGGCCAGCGGCAGAATCAACGTTGCCGGCGTGGAGATGTCCTCGGCCGGCCCCGAAAAGGCCGCGAAGGCACGCCGCAAGCACATCGGGGTGGTCTTCCAGTCCGGGGAGCTCATGCCCGACCTGACCGCCGCCGAGAACGTGGCGGTGGCGCTCATGCTCATGAAGCCCTCCGATACTCCTCTTATCGAGCTTGCCCGCGATCGGGTGGAAAGCCTCGGGGTTGAGCCCGACACGCTCGCCGCGGATCTCTCCGGCGGGGAGCGTCAGCGAGTTGCCCTCGCCCGGGCTCTCGCCACCGACCCGCAGCTCGTCCTTGCCGATGAGCCCACCGGCGCGCTGGATCGAGCCACCCGGGACAAGGTAGCCGCAGAGCTCTTCGACACCGTCACCGGGGCGGGCGCCGCCCTCCTGCTGGTCACCCACGACGAGGAGGTGGCCGCCATGGCCGACGAGCAGGTCACCCTAGGCTAGAGAGCGCCGGCCCACCGGGGCGGCCATAAGGCTGGGGTGAGGATTTTCTGCCGGATATCCAACAAGGCCGGGTGAGGGGGAGCACTGCTCCCCCTCACCCGGCCTTTGGATGCTGGTTCTCGGCCACCCGTCAGCGTGAGGCTGCTTGGGGAAGCCAGGGCCGGCCGCCTGGCCGCCGCCCTTAGGAGGCGGTGGTCAGCCGGATTCCGTCCATCTCATCGTCGGTGTCGGCCGTGACGGTGTCTCCGTCATGGACCTCGCCACCGAGGATCTTCTTCGCGAGTTCGTCACCGATTTCGCGCTGGATGAGCCGGCGCAGCGGGCGGGCCCCGTAAGCCGGGTCGTAGCCTTCGACCGCGAGATAGTCTCGCGCAGCATCGGTCACCTTGAGGGTGATCCTCCGCTCGGCGAGCCGGTCAGCCAGCTGGCGTACCTGCAGTTCGACGATCTTCGCGATCTCCTCCATGCCGAGGGAGGAGAAGTAGATGATGTCGTCGAGCCGGTTGAGGAACTCCGGCTTGAAGGAGGCCTGAACGGCCGCCTCGATGCGCTGCTTGCGCTCATCATCACTCAGGGTGGGATCGGTGATGAACTGGGAGCCGATATTCGAGGTGAGGATGAGGATGACGTTGCGGAAGTCCACGGTCCTCCCCTGCCCATCCGTCAGCCGCCCATCATCCAACACCTGCAGGAGGATGTCGAAGACCTCCGGGTGCGCCTTCTCGACCTCGTCGAGAAGGACCACGGCGTAGGGTCGGCGCCGGACCGCCTCGGTGAGCTGTCCACCTTCCTCGTATCCGACGTAGCCCGGAGGGGCACCGACGAGCCGGGAGACCGAGTGCTTCTCGGAATACTCCGACATGTCGATGCGGACCATGGCCCGCTCGTCATCGAAGAGGAAGTCGGCGAGCGACTTCGCCAGCTCGGTCTTGCCGACGCCGGTGGGGCCGAGGAACATGAACGAGCCGGTGGGCCGGTTCGGGTCGGCAATGCCGGCGCGGGAGCGCCGCACAGCATCGGAGACCTTGGCAACCGCCTGGCGCTGGCCGATGAGGCGGGAGCCAATAACCCCCTCCATGTCCAGCAGCTTCTCGGTCTCCCCGGCGAGCAGGCGACCCACGGGGATTCCGGTCCAGGCGGCAACCACCTGGGCGATCTCGTCGGCGTCCACCTTCTCGGCGATCATCGGCTCGGAGTCCGAGTCGGCCTGCTCACCGGCCTCCTCGGCCTCGGCGATCTGCCGAGTGACCTCGGGAATGTCGCCGTTTTGCAGGCGCCCAGCATCCTCGTATCGGCCTTCGCGGATGGCGCGCTCAAGCTCGGTGTGCAGCTCGTCGAGACGGACCTTGAGATCACCAACCCGGTTACGGCCGGCCTTCTCGGCCTGCCAGCGGGAGGTGAGCTCGGACAGCTCATCGCGCTTTTCGGCAAGTTCCTCGCGCAGCTTTTCCAGCCGCTCGGTGTCCTCCTCGGTCGGCTCCTCGCCGGCCGTGTCCACGAGGTAGGACTCCTCCATGGACAGGCGGTCAACCTGACGTTGCAGGGTGTCAATTTCCTCCGGGGAGGAATCCAGCTCCATGCGCAGCCGGGAGGCCGCCTCATCGACCAGGTCGATCGCCTTATCGGGCAGCTGTCTCCCGGAGATGTAGCGGTCGGAGAGTTCGGCCGCAGCCACGAGTGCACCGTCGGAGATGGTGACCTTGTGGTGAGCCTCGTACTTCGGGGCAATGCCGCGCAGGATCGCCACGGTGTCCGGCACCGAGGGCTCACCCACGTAGATCTGCTGGAAGCGACGCTCCAGGGCGGGATCCTTCTCGATGTTCTCCCGGTACTCATCCAGCGTGGTCGCGCCAACGAGCCGAAGCTCGCCGCGGGCCAGCATCGGCTTGAGCATATTCCCAGCATCCATCGCGCCCTCGGAGCCGCCGCCGGCCCCGACGACCGTGTGCAGCTCGTCGATGAAGGTGACGATCTCGCCGTTCGAATCCTTGATCTCGGCGAGGACGGCCTTGAGCCGCTCCTCGAATTCGCCGCGATACTTCGCGCCGGCAACCATGCCCGCAATATCGAGGACGATGAGCCGCTTGCCCCGCAGGGACTCGGGAACATCCCCATCGACCATGCGCTGGGCGAGCCCCTCAACGACGGCGGTCTTGCCGACGCCGGGCTCACCGATAAGAACGGGATTGTTCTTCGTGCGCCGCGACAGCACCTGGACAACTCGGCGAATCTCGCTATCTCGGCCGATCACCGGGTCGAGCTTGCCGGCCCGGGCGGCCTCGGTGAGATCCTGGCCGTACTTCTCCAGAGCCTGGTAGGTGTCCTCGGGATCGGGGTTTTCCACCTTCCGGTTGCCGCGCACCTGCCCCATGACGGACATGATGGCGTCGCGGGAGGCGCCGGCCGAACGCAGCATGTCACCCGCCGAGGACTGCGAGGCAGCCAGGGCGAGAAGCAGGTGCTCGGTCGAAATGTAGGCATCGCCGAAAGCGGTGGCTTCCTTCCCAGCATCCGATAGGACGAGGGACATGGCACGCGAGGCATTCGGTTGGGCAACCGACACCCCGGTGGCCGCCGGCAGGGCCGAGCAGGCCGCTCCGACGCGCTGCGCGAGGGCCTGGGTATCCACGCCGAGCGTGGCCAAAAGATCGGTGTGAATGCCGCCCGACTGTTCGAGCAGGGCGGCCAGGAGGTGCACCGGCTCAAGGCTGGGGTTGCCAGCCCTCCGGGCAGCCTCCAGCGCAGAGGCAATCGCCTCTTGCGACTTGGTGGTCAGCTTATCCATAGTTCTCCTTAAAACTGGTATCTGTTAAGGACAACGCCGCAGAAGTTGAGCTTATTCCACTCAACTTTGGGTTCACGTGTCGCCTTGGCCACGCGTCGTATGCTGGGAGGAGGACACGTTCGCTATTTCGAGGAGCATCATGGCAGGACGATACGGTCGGCGCAGCCCGGGACGCCACGGCCTTGACGAGTCCTCCTCCGGAATCGCCTGGGACAGCTGGCTGGCCTACAACTCCGGCCCGGATGCCACCCCCGCCACCCTTCCCGCCTTCCCCGATGATCCGGCCGCCGAATCGCTCGCCCCGAATCCCGGCGACCGCCCGGACCTCGCCGAGCAGGTGCCGCAGGGTCACACCGCCGTGGAAACCTTGCCACCCGATCTCCCGGCCCCAGAAGCAGCCCGGGAGGTGGCACCAGACGACTCGACGCCATTGGGCGCCGCGCCAGAAGATTGCGAGGCCCGGCCCGATCGCGGCGCTGTCCGGACCGGCGCCGCAGATGAGGAAAATGCCGAGGATCTTGCCGCGGTGAGCATTCGCGGCGATGGTGAAGACCGCCAGCGCGGCAAGGAGGCCGCCCGAGAGGCGGAGAGCTTCTCCCCCGAGCCCGCCGCCGCGCCCACCCACGCGAGCCGCCTCGCACACGCCGAGCTCGGCCCGATTCCTGGCCTGGAGGACGCCGATCCCACCATGATCGACGAGCCGGGCGAGGATGAGGATCAGCTGGAGGGCCCGCGCGATTACCTGCCGCAGGCTCGCGCCTTCCAGCCCGCACCCGTCCAGCCCAGCCCCGATCCAGCTGTCGATCCGGCTATCGATCCGACGCCTGATCCGGATCCCGAGGCAGTTGTCGATCCGGCGGGCGACAACGACTCGGCACCCGCTCTGGCTCCGGGCGCGACCCCCGACGAGCCCTCTACCGCTTCTTCCGCCGAGCAGGCCGCCCGGCAGGCTGCGGAGGTCTCGCACGAGGATTCGCTGTTCGCTCGGGTGAATGCGCAGGAGGAGCCTCCCGCGAGCCAGTCTCCGAACACCGACGAATTCGAGATTGACCCGTCACTCATGTCTTCTTCCAAGCGGGGCGGAACAACGGAGCTCAAGGACTATCTGGAAATCGGCGCCTACCAGGGCATGCTGCTCACAGTCCTCCTTGGCATCCTGTTCTTCTTCTCGGGCCAGCAGGTGCCCTACACCCTCGGCCATCTCCTCATCGCCCCGCTGATCGTGGCCGGCACCGTCGCCCTGGCCGCCGCCTATCTCCACGGGATCAGCCGAAAGTCTCGCCGATTCGCCACGGTCTCGGCGATCATTGCCGGCCTCATCATCATTCCGACCATCACAGCGGTCGTGCTGCTCGGCCAGAAGATCATCCTCTTCGTCGGATCGCCCTGGTGGTGGCTCGCCATCGCCCTTCCCTTCCTGATCCTCGCCCTGGCGGCCCGCCGAATCCCCGGGGGCAAGCCCAAGGAGCCGGTTGCGCCGGACGATGATGAGGAGTGGAAGATCCGCACCGGGGAGATCCTGCGCACCGTCAAGCAAATGAGCGATAAGCGGGTGGACCACATCCTCGCCGACTGCGAGGAGGGAGCATCGGGCCCGCTGGCCGAGACCTTCGGCTCCCCGGAGGCCTTCACCCGCCGCTTCGAGGTTGACCGTCAGGCCGGACGCAGGCGCACGGCAACCTTCAGCGCCATCGCCGCCCTCGCCTTCCTCTCCTACGCGGTCTTCCAGTTCTTCTCCGAGCCGTCGGGATCTTCCACCGTCGCCATCGCCCTCATCCTCGCCGCCCTGTCCGCCCACTCGTGGTGGCGCAACCGGGCAGGAGCCTCAAGGACAGCGGGGACCGACCATCCAGAGGCTTAGCTTCCTCCAAACTCCTCAATCTTGGCTCTTGGACTCTAGCGTTCGACCGGGTTAACGCTCGGCGAGATAGCGCGGCTCGAGCTTGGCGGCGAGCGCGAACAGCAGGCCGTCCTGTCCGGGACCGGTGGCCGAGATCATCGCCCCGAAGGGCAGCGGCACGCCCTCAATATCCGCCACGTGAACCGGCAGGGACATCGAGGCCCACCCGGTCATGTTCCACACGGCCGTCCACGGCGTCATCGTGCACTGCGCGATCCAATCCTCCTCCGGATCGGGAAGAACAAGGTCGCGCGGGAAAGGCGGCGGGCCGGAAAGCGTGGGGGTGAGCACGAGGTCGAGGCCCGCAAAGGCTCGCGAAATCTGGCGAGTATTGGCCTGCAGGGCGGACAGGGATTGGGCGTATTCGGCTCCGCTGCGGCCCTGGCCGAGGCGGCGCAGGTGGGCAACGAGGCCGGTGAGCTGATCTTCCGCCCCCGGCGGGATCGGCAGGGAGGCGGCCATGCCCTCCCAGATCGGGCGGAAGGCGTTCCACTGCTCGGTGGTGATCGGCCGGGAAATCTCGACGGTGTCGTGGCCCAGCTCTTCGAGCCAGGCGCGCACCTTATCCCGGGCGGCGAGCGCCTCGGGATGAATCGCGACCTCATCGACGTTGAGCGGATCAGTGAGCACACCCACCCGCAGCTTGGGCACCTCGGCCGAGCAGGCGGCAAGATAAGAGCCGGCCCGGTCCCGGTAGTCATCGGCCGGCGGGAAGAAGGTATCGCCCGGCCAGGGGCCGCGCAGCACATCGAGGGCGAGCGCACTATCGGCCACCGTGGCCGCCACCGCGCCATTCGTGGCGAGGCCCGGGCCGGCCGTGCCGGCGGGTCCGGCGGAGACGACGCCGCGTGAAGGCTTCATGCCCACGACGGAGCAGGCGGCGGCTGGGATGCGGAGGGAGCCCCCACCGTCGGAGCCCTGGGCGATCGGGCACACGCCCGCGGCCACGGCCAGGGCGGCTCCGCCGGATGAACCGCCCGCGGTGCGCCGCGAATCGAAGGGGGTGCGGGCAGCCCGGCCCAGTCCGTCCTCGGAATAGGCGGCAAAGCCGAACTCGGGGGTGATCGTCTTGCCGATGATGATCGCCCCGGCCTCCTTGAGGCGCACAACCACCCCGTCATCGACGCTCGAGATGTTATCGGCGAGCAGGCGCGAGCCGGCCTGGAAGGGCAGCCCGGCCACCTCATTGAGATCCTTAATCGGCACGGGAACCCCGGCTAGCGGTAGCCGAGCGCGCTCGGAGGCCCCCAGCGAGTCAATCCGCTCCGCCTGGGCGAGCGCATAATCCTCGGCCACGAAAGCAAAGGCCCCCTCGGTTGCCGAGGCGGCCGCGAGCGCCCGGCGAGTCACCTCGACGGCGGATTCGCCGGCCCGGACCCGCTCCGCAATCTGTCGGGCCGTCACGGAATCTTGCCGGCTACCGCACCGCTTTACATCCACCGCCTGCGCCTTTCTATCGAATGAACAGGTCTCCGGCCGGGGCAAAGCCCGCCGAGGCAAAGAAGTCTTCCGCCTCGCCCCCGACATCCACCCCTGCCCCGCCGGCCGGATCTGCGGGCCTCCTCGGGGCCTGCGCGGGAGCATCCCCGATCGCGAAGTTGAGCAGCGCCGTGCCCACGCCGCTGCGGCGATGGTCCGGGAGCACGAGAAGGGCCGCAACCTCGAGGGCGCGCGGCTGTCCGGGACCGAGCGCCCGGGTGACGAGATAACCCACCGGGGAACCATCGCCCAGGGCGAGCCAGGTTGAGCTGTCCGAAGCATCGCGAAGTTCGGTGGCAAGGTCTTCCCAGTCGCGCGGGTCGCGCCCGTGCAGCTCTGCTTCGAGCCGGGCCAGCGCGCCTGCATCCACGGCGGTGGCGGGGCGAATACTCACTCTCATGACATCTTTCTTAGCATGGCGTCTGCTCGCTCGCGGCACCATCGGCTGTACACACGGGCGCAGCCGCGCGGATGCAGTCAAGAAGACAAGCCGAAGGGCTGGCATTGAGAGGCGAGTGTGACTCACGGGCACGCGCAATGGCCCGGTGATCGGCAACTGTTCAGTGCGGTTAAGCGGTGAGCGGACCTCGTCATGCATCAGCGGGGAATAAAGGCCGGCCAGTGACGGGAAATAGGGCGCGAGTACGGCGAAAAATGATGATTAATGCGGCGAACGCGCGTGGGCGGATAGTGGGCTGGGAGGACCTCATGTGGAGTTCTCTGCCCGCTCGGCCTATCGTGGAGGAATGACAACCAGTGTCGCGCTTGGAATGCCCCGGCTCCGCGAGGCGGACCCGGATGTGTCTGCGCGCCCGGACACCCCGGCCCTCATCGACCGCTTCGGTCGGGTGGCCGAAGATCTGCGGGTCTCGCTCACCGACAAGTGCAATCTGCGCTGCCAGTACTGCATGCCCGAGGAGGGCATCACCCCCATTGCCTCCGATCGCCTGCTCACCGACGAGGAGGTCATCCGGCTCATCACGATCGCCCTTGACCACCTCGGCATCGAGGAAGTCCGGTTCACGGGTGGGGAGCCGCTGCTGCGCAAGGGCCTGGAATCCATTGTTGCCGCCACCTCGCAGATGAGGACGAAGAGCGGGGTCAATCCCGATATCTCGCTGACCACGAACGCCCTTGGGCTTAAGCACCGGGCCCAGCGACTGGCCGATGCTGGCCTCAAGCGAGTCAACATCTCCATCGACGCCATTGACCGCGAGGCCTATCATCAGCTCACCCGGCGCGACCGCCTCGACGATGCTCTGGCGGGGGCCGCGGCCGCGCAGGCCGCCGGGCTCACCCCGGTCAAGGTCAACACGGTTCTCATGCCGGGAATTAATGATGATCAGGCCGTGCCGCTGCTCAAGTTCTGCATCGATCACGGCTACGAGCTGCGCTTCATTGAATACATGCCGCTCGGCCCGCGCGGATCGTGGAAGCGCTCCGACCTCATCACCGCCGAGGACATTCTTGCCGATCTCAGCACCGCCTTCACCCTCACCCCCGAGGTTGAGCCGCGCGGCTCCGCCCCGGCCGAGCGGTGGATTGTCCACGAGAATGGTGAACCGGTTGGCCGCGTTGGCGTCATTGCCTCCGTCACCCGCCCCTTCTGCGGGGCCTGCGACCGGACCCGCCTCACGGCCGATGGCAAGATCCGCAACTGCCTATTCGGCTCCTCCGAGGTCGATCTCACCTCCCTCATCCGTGGCGGAGCCACCGACGAGGAGATCGCCGAGCGCTGGCGCGCCGCCATGTGGATCAAGAAGGCCGGGCACGGCATCGATGACGAGGGCTTCTTGCAACCCGACCGCCCCATGAGCGCCATCGGAGGATAAATGGCCGAGATTCGCTACTTCGCCTCTATTGCCGAGGCCGCCGGAACCCGGGAAGAGACCCGCGAGCTCCCCACAGAGCCCACGGTTGGCGCCCTGCGCGAGGCCCTCACCGAGGGCCGGGGCGAGGACTTTGCCCGCCTCATCGCCATGAGTGCCATGCTCGTCAACGGGGTGTCCTCCGCCGACACCGACGAGATTACCGAGCCCGCCCGCATCGACATCCTGCCGCCCTTCGCCGGCGGCTGAGCCCGCCCGCATCGGCGATCAGTACGCATCGATCCGACCGGCAAGACTCACGCCTCGGATTTTCCATTAGCCACCGCTCCGATCTGCTCAGCTCCGGCGAGCAGGCGAGATCAATGGGCTGTGCGCGGCGGCCAGGCTGACCGAAGAACAGCGGCGGATTCTCGAGGGTTCCGCTCCATTGGGGGAGGTCACGGGCGGGGCGACAAATCTACCCAAGGAGGGCCCCGGCGGTGTTACACTCGGCGCATGACGCAAAGCGGCGATAATCGGCCGACCACCCCGCATGGCGGGATGACCAAGCGCGCCATTGTCGCCTCCCTCGTCTTCTTCATTCTCGTGCTGGCCTCAATCATCTACTTCCTCACCAGTCCCGAGGCCCACCATCTTGGCCATGCCACCTCGCCGGCCGTCACCTCTTCGGCCGCTTCTTCGGCCGCCGCCTTGACCCCGGCATCGCTCACATGAACGGCGGGCCGGCCATCACCGGCCCGGGGCGCCCGCCCCGGGGATTTCGCCTTCGCATTCCCACCCGCAGGCGACCATTAGCCAAAGTCCGCCCCGCATATGCCAACCGGTTCCCGCCGGGAACCATTGCCCAGTCTCCCGGCTGGCACTATCCGCTCTTATCCATTCCCTTCTTCTACGCCGCCTACATTCTCTTCCTCATCACCTGGCCCTTTGCTGCAGTCGACGATCCCATCTGGCCCGTCCTCCTCTTCTTTGCCGGATTCTGCGCGGTCATGGGCGGCACCGGGGTGTGGCTGTGGCTGGCCTGGCTCGCCTCCTTTTTTGTTGATGGACCGGACCGGTTCCTCCTAGGCAAGGCCAGCGGCAAGGTCGTTGAGTATGCCCACCGCGATATCACCGGCGCGCGCGTGTATGCTCGCACGATCGTCGTTCTCAAGTTCGCCTCCGGTAAGCGCATCAGCGTCAATCTCGCCGCCGTCGACGCCCCACATCTACTGCGTCACCTCGTCCTTATCTCCGCCCGGACCGAGCCGCCCCACGTGGCCCTCAATCTGCTCTCCGACCTCGTCTACGAGGGCCACCTGCCCCATCCGCCCGTTCCGCTCGACCAGACGATCTACCAGCTGGCCACCACCGGCATCTGGCCCGCCGAGCCGGTGAACCGGACCGGCCTGTTCGACTAGGACTCCCGCAGTTTCGGGCCCGCGGGCGTGTCTGGGGAGTGCGCCCGGAGCTTGCAGCCAAGAGCGCGGCTGTCAGCGTGACCATCGGCGCGGCTCGATGCTTCGGCCTGCCTCCGCCCCACATCCCGTGCACCCTCACCCCACCATCGTCCCATCCCTCATCCCCTCATCCAGCTCCACGAGGTTCGACGCATAGAACAGGACACAACCACAGAGGCAGCGCGTGAGCTCAATAAAAGGTGCACCTAAGCTATCGAATAATCACCAATTAACACGATCACACGAGCTCGAATTTATTTTTCTCGACCGAATTAAGCAATGTTTTAGATTTCAAATTCAAGGCTTCAGCAGTCAGGCAACCCGGGGATTTTGAGTGTCGACCCAAGCCGCATTTACCGCATTCTAACGGGGATTTTACCGCTTTCGCGGGGGCTTCTGGCGGGCCGGCTGACGGTATTGCCGGCGCTGGGACCTTCACCCCGAAATAACGGGTACACGGCCGGGAGACTGCGAATGTAGGAATATTTAAGGAGTCACATGAGCCAGACAGTGTCCGGGCGTCTTTCTCGACGCTCATTTATTGCCTGGTCCTCCGTCATTGGCGGGGCTGCAGGCCTGGTGGGAACCAGTGGGGCTCTCGGTGCACCGGAGGAGACCGGGAACGCTGAGGATGCCGATAAGGTCGTCTGGTCGGCGTGCACGGTGAACTGCGGTTCACGGTGCCCGCTGCGACTGGAAGTCAAGGACGGCACGATTATCCGGGTCCTGCCCGATAATACGGGAACCCAGGAGCTGGGCAGCCAGCAGGTGCGTGCCTGCGTGCGGGGCCGCTCGATTCGCCACCGCATCTACAATCCCGATCGGCTCAAGAAGCCGATGAAGCGCAAGCCGGGCACGAAGCGCGGCGAAGGGCAGTGGGAGGAAATCTCCTGGGATCAGGCGCTCACCGAGATCGCCGAGAAGATGAAGGACATCAAGGCCAAGTATGGCAATGAGGCCTTCTACATCAACTACGGCACGGGCGTGCTCGGCTCGACCATGGCCTGCTCGTGGCCGCCGGATGCGACGCCGATTGCCCGCATGCTCAACACCTTCGGCGGATATCTCGACCACTACTCCGATTACTCGACCACCGAGATCACCCAGGCCTACCCGTACTTCTACGGTTCCTGGGTCAACGGCAACTCGTTCGATGATGCCGAGAACTCGGCCCTGCAGGTCATGTTTGGCAATAATCCGCTCGAGACCCGCATGTCCGGCGGCGGCCAGCTGTTCGTCACGCAGGCGACGAGGAAGAAGCATGCCACCCGCACCATCGTCATTGATCCGCGCTATTCGGAAACCTCGGTGGGCCTGGGTGATGAATGGGTGCCGGTCAAGCCGGGCACCGATGCCGCCCTCATCGCCGGCATGATCTACGTCATGCTCGAGGAGGACCTGCACGACCAGGACTTCCTCGATAAGTACTGCGTGGGCTTCGACGAGGAGCACATGCCAGACGGCGCCCCGAAGAACGCCTCCTACCGGGCCTACCTTGAGGGCAAGGGCTCTGACGGCGTGGAGAAGACGCCGGAGTGGGCGGCGGAGATCTGCGGGGTTCCGGCGCAGAAGATCCGCCAGCTGGCCAGGGAGATTGCCACCGCGAAGCCGTGTTCCATCACCCAGGGCTGGGGCCCGCAGCGTCATGCCAATGGCGAGAACGTGGCCCGCGCGATCTTCCTGCTCGCCGCGGTCACCGGCAATATTGGTATTCCCGGGGGCGGCACGGGGGCCCGGGAGGGCGCCCAGGCCCTCCCGTTTAACAAGGTGTTCAACACTGAGATTCCCAATCCGTCGATGAAGATCATCTCCGTGTTCTCCTGGCTGGATGCCATCCAGCACGGCGAGGATATGGATACCTTCAATTCGGGCGTGGGCGTCAAGCCGGACAAGGGCGTGCGTGCGCTCAAGGTGCCGGTCGATGACGAGGGCAATCCGGAGAACACGAAGCTGGGCGGGCGAATCAAGGCGGTCTTCCAGTACGGCTCGAATTCGCTCGTCAACCAGACCGGGGACAATAACAAGTCGGTGGAGATCCTCCAGGATGAGTCCCTTGCCGAGCTCATTGTCACCTGCGATATCCAGTACACGGTCTCGGCCCGCTACTCCGACTACATTCTTCCCGGCACCTCCACCGCCGAGGAATTCGATATTCACCCGGGCGAGAACGGCGGGCCCATGGCCTACGGCATCGTCTCCTCCCAGGCCATCGAGCCGATGTATGAGTGCAAGTCAATTTTCGACATCTGCACCCTCCTCGCCGAGAAGCTTGGCACGAAGGACGAATTCACCGGCGGTAAGACCCGCGAGGAGTGGCTGCGCGCCACCATCGACGCCACCCGGGAGGCCGATCCCGATCTTCCCACCTATGACGAGTGGAAGGAGATGGGGGTGTTCCGGAAGAACCTCGGGCCCGCGATTTCGCTCGCCGAGTTCCGAGAGGATCCCGAAGGCAATCCCCTCCCCACGCCCTCGGGCAAGATCGAAATCTATTCGGACCGCCTGGAGAAGATGGCGAAGAAGTGGGAGTTCGGCACCCTGCGCGAGAAGAAGCGCGGCGACCTGCTCTCTCCCCTGCCCGCCCACGTGGAAACCTGGGAGGGCCAGCTTGAGGCCCGGGAGTCGAAGGATTACCCGTTCCAGGTCATCGGCCACCATTACAAGGCCCGTACCCACTCCTCCTACGGGAACGTTGACTGGCTGAAGGAGGCGCACCGCCAGCAGGTGTGGATCTCCACCCCGGACGCCAAGCGCCTCGGGATTGCCAATGGCGACAAGGTGTGGGTCTACAACGACCGGGGCACCATCTTGCTGGAAGCCAAGGTCACCGAACGCATCGTTCCCGGCGTTCTCTCCATCCCTCAGGGCGCCTGGTATAGCCCCGAGGATCCCACGAAGTATGCCCTTCCCAAGGGCGCTAATCCCAACCGACCGGTGGACACCGCCGGCTCGGTCAATTCCCTGACGTCCCTGCACCCGTCGCCCCTTGCCAAGGGCAATGCCGTGCACACCACCATCGCGAATGTTGTCAAGGCAGAGGTTGAATGATGGCTAATGAAACGCGCGCCGGCGCCAAGTACGGTTTCTTTTTCGACCAGACGCTCTGCAATGGCTGCAAGGCCTGCCAGATCGCCTGCAAGGATAAGCATGATCTACCCGAGGGGGTGACCTGGCGACGGGTCGTCGAATACTCGGGAGGCAGCTGGTCCACCGATGGCACCACGCACTCCCCCAATGTGTTCGCCTACTACACCTCCATTTCCTGCAATCACTGCGAGAACCCGGTGTGCATGCAGGTGTGCCCCACCACGGCCATGACCCGCCGCGAAGACGGCACCCTGTACGTGGATGAGGACAAGTGCGTGGGCTGCCGCTACTGCGAGTGGGCCTGCCCCTATTCGGCTCCTCAGTTCAATGCGGAAACCGGGCACATGTCCAAGTGCGACCTGTGCTACGACTACCGCTCCACGGGCCAGGATCCGGCCTGCGTGGCCGCCTGCCCGTCCCGCGCCCTCGATTGGGGTCCGATCGATGAGCTGCGGGACACCTACGGGGACACGGACGCGATTGCACCGCTTCCCGATCCCTCCATCACCCAGCCTCACCTCGTTATCCACCCGCACCGTGATGCTCAGCCGTGGGATGCGGGGACTGGCCAGATTGCGAACCCGAAGGAGATCTGATGAACACCCACGAACTTCCGATGATCCTCTTCACCGTCATTGCGCAGATGTGCGTGGGGGCCTTCATCACCCTCGGCATCATCACCGTCGTTGGGCGCGCCAAGTATGACAAGGTGACGGTTGAGCGAGTGACCGAGCCGGCCCTGTTCGCCATCGGCCCCGCCCTCGTGGCCGGGCTTGCTGTGTCCATGCTCCACATGAACGACGTCATGCACACGCTCAACGTGCTGCGCCACTGGGATTCGTCCTGGCTGAGCCGCGAGATCATCTTCGGCTGCGCCTTTGCCGGAGCCGGCTTCCTCTTCGCGGTTTCGCAGTGGTACAAGCTGTTCAGCTACCAGATCCGCCAGGTCCTTGCCGTTATCGCCGCCTTCTTCGGCATCTGCCTCGTCTACTCGATGAGCCAGATCTACTACAGCCTCAAGGCCGTGCCCGCCTGGCACACGTGGATCGTTCCCTTCCACTTTGCCGGCACGACGATTCTGCTTGGCGCCCTCGCCGTGGGCACGGCGATCATGGCCACCATCTCCTACCGGTTCCGTGAGGCCCCGGGTTCGGGCCATCCGGTCCGCAAGGAGACCGAGGAGGACCGTCCCTCGGGCGGCGGCCTGCTGACCAAGCTGCGCCGGGCACCTGCTCCGGCCGCCGAGGATCGTGACGCGCAGTGGGAGATGGCGACGCGGACCCTGCAGGCAATTGCCGTCGTGACGGCGCTGACCGGCACCGCCATCCTCATCTCCTACATCCTCCACATCTCCGATCTTGCCGGCGGGGATCCGGTGGCTCAGGCCTCGGCCGGGGTGTTTGCGGGCGGCTTCTTCTTCGTCCGCCTCGCCCTCCTCGCCATCGCCGCCATCCTTCTCGCCCTGTTCACCTTCCGCACCGCGAGCAAGCAGCTCGACTCTCCGGCGCCGCTCACCTGGATCATCTCGATCGCCTTCGCGCTCGCCTTTGTCGCGGAGCTCATGGGCCGCTCCCTGCACTACGACTCGATGATGCGGATCGGGATTTAAAGAAGGGACTGACATGACAATTTCAGCTACCCCCACGAGCCACGAGTCAGGCCTGTCGCGCCGCTCATTCATGAAGTGGTCCGGGGTGGCCGGCGGGGCTGCCGCCCTCGTTGCCGCCACCGCCACCGACCTCGGTATGCCCGCCTCCCCCGCGCAGGCAACGGAGGGCATGGAGGGCGTGGATGAGACGGTCTGGTCCGCCTGCATCGTCAACTGCGGTTCGCGCTGTCCGCTGCGCCTGCAGGTCAAGGACGGCACCGTGGTGCGCGTCCTGCCCGATTCCACCGGCGATAACACGCTCCTCAATCGCAATATTCGGGCCTGCGTGCGCGGGCGCAACATGCGCCAGCGCATCTACAACCCGGACCGGATCAAGACCCCGCTCAAGCGCGTGGGCAAGAAGCGCTCGGATGGCGAATTCGAGGAGATCTCGTGGGATGAGGCCCTCGACCTCATCGCCGAGAAGCTGCGCTACACGATCGACACGTACGGCAATGAGGCGATCTACAAGAACTACGGTTCGGGCGTGTGGAATGCGCACGTGGCGAACTCCGGTGGCTGGGGCCGCCTGTTCAACCTGCTCGGTGGGTTCCTCGGCTACTACGGCAACTACTCCTACCTGCAGATCTCGCAGTGCACCCGCTACTTCTACGGCAGCCCGGACGAGCAGATCTCCAACTCCTTCGAGGATGCAATCGAGAATTCGAAGCTGCTCGTCCTGTGGGGAAATAACCCGCAGGAGACCCGCATGTCCGGCGGCGGCAACACCTTCACCTCCGCCTACGCGAAGAAGGCGGGGCTGAAGATCATCGTGGTCGATCCGCGCTATTCGGATTCCGCCTCGGTGCTCGCCGATGACTGGATTGCACTCAAGCCGGGAACCGATGCCGCCCTCATCGCCGGCATGGCCCACGTCATGATCTCCGAGAACCTCCACGACCAGGACTTCCTCGATAAGTACTGCGTGGGCTTCGACGAGGAGCACATGCCCGAGGGCGCCCCGAAGAACGCCTCCTACCGGGCCTACATCGAGGGCAAGGGCGAAGACGGTGTGGAGAAGACCCCCGAGTGGGCGGAACAGATCACCGGCGTGCCGGCCAACCGCATCCGCCAGTTCGCCCGCGAGGTTGCGCTCACCAAGCCCTGCAACATCACCCAGGGCTGGGGCCCGCAGCGTCACGCTAATGGTGAGAATCAGGCCAATGCCATCTACCTGCTCGCCTGCCTCACCGGCAACGTCGGCATTCCCGGCGGCGGCACCGGCGGGCGCGAGGGCTACCTGTGGCCCTATTCGAAGTGGCTGGATGATGGTGAGAACCCGGTTAAGGCGACGATCTCCTGCTACAAGTGGACCGATGCGATCGACCACGGCGAGGAGATGACCGCGACGAAGGACGGCGTCCAGGGCGTGGATCGCCTGCCCACCGGCATTAAGTTCATGCTCGTCTACGGCTCGAACATGCTGGCCTCCCAGCACGGCGACATCAATCGCACGCGGGAGATCCTCGACGATGACACCAAGTGTGAATTCATTGTGGGCATGGACAACCAGATGAACGCGTCGATGAAGCTGTGCGATCTCGTCCTGCCGGATACGACGACGGCCGAACGCTGGGATTTCGTGCCCTCCGAATACACCGGGGACATGGCCTACGAAATCATGGTCCACCAGGCCATCGAGCCCCTGTATGAGTCCCGTTCCTCGATCGAGGTCACCACCGAGCTTGCCCACCGCCTCGGCGTTGGCGAGGAATTCGCCGCCGGCAAGAAGACCTCGGAGGACTGGGCCCGCCACATTCAGGAAGAGACCCGCAAGGACTTCCCGCAGTTCCCCACCTTTGAGGAGATGAAGGAACTCGGCGTCTACCGCTACACCGACCCGAATGGGCTCACCGTGGCTCTCAAGGACTTCCGCGAGGATCCCGAAGCCAATCCGTTGGACACCCCCTCGGGCAAGATCGAGATCTATTCGGAGCAGCTGGCCAAGCTGGCCGAGGAGTGGGAATTCCCCAATCCCAAGGCCGGCGATGTCATCACCCCGATTCCCGCCTACGTGGAGACCTGGGAGGGCCAGGCCGAGGCCAAGGAGAACAAGGACTATCCCCTCCAGTGCATCGGCCACCACTTCAAGGGCCGCACGCACTCGACCTACGGCAACCTCCAGCGCAACCGCGAGGCGCACCATCAGCGCGTGTGGATCAACCAGGTGGATGCTCAGGCCCGCGGCATCGCCAATGACGATCTCGTCGAGGTGTTCAATGATCGGGGCCGGATCCGGCTGCCCGCCATGGTCACCGCCCGGATCGTCCCCGGCGTCATCTCCGTGCCCCAGGGCGCCTGGATCGACCTCGATGCCGACGGCGTGGACAACGGTGGAGCGGTCAACATGCTGACCAGCCTCCACCCGACCCCGCTTGCCAAGGGCAACGGCCAGCACACCTCCCTCGTGCAGGTCGTCAAGGCCTAAGCGACCCGGCACCAATCCCGAGGCGGGAGCGGATCAGTCCGCTCCCGCCTCCGCTTATTCCTCGCAAGCAATCCCGCACAACCCCCACCCATAACGACACGCTGCCATCCGCCTCCCACGACGACGCGCTGCCATCTACCGGGCGCTGCCGCCTATGCTCTCCGTCTGCTCGACCAGCCCGCGGTGTCCCCGTCACGCTTCCGCGGAAACGCGGTGTTGTGGAGGTCCATTTGCGGCTCCAGCGGCGTGTACCCGCACGCATCTAGATCCTCGCTCGGGGCTGAGCCACCGCCCCGCACACCCGCCACCTCGATAGGCATGCGGATGAGCGGTGAATTATTCAAAAAGTGGACACTTCCCAGGTCAGAGAGAAGCCCCGCTAGGCTGGAGCTACTGATGCCCCACGAGGAGGACCCATGGGACGCGACATCACGAGTGCTGAATACTCCGGCCAGCAGCGGCGCGAATATCGCCAGACGCTGCGTCAAAACCTGGATCTTTTTGAGTCGTATCTCGACCGGGCCGAGTTCATCACCGATGGCACGATCGGCCTCGAGGTGGAGATGAACCTTGTCGATGACGACATGCAGCCAGCATGCCGCGCCGTGGAGCTGCTGGAAAGGGTGGAGCTCGAGGAATTCACCCACGAGATCGGCACCTTCAACATCGAAATGAACTATCCCGTCCTCCATCCGGCCGGCCGGGGACTTGCCGACATCGAGGACGGCCTCATCGAACGGCTCACCTACGTCGACAACAAGGCTGCCGAGCTTGGCTGCCACCTGTTGCCCATCGGTCACCTCCCCACCGTGGACGAGGAGCTACTCACCTCCGATCATTGGCGCACCCCGGGCAACCGCTATCTCGCCTTGGAGAATGCGGTACTGCAGTCTCGCGGCGAGGATATTCACCTCGAGATTGCCGGCCAGACCGAATACGTCGACCTGTACATGCCCTCAATTTCCCCGGAGGCCGTGTGCACCTCGGCCCAGCTGCACCTTCAGGTGGCCCCCGAGGAGTTTGCGCCCACGTGGAATGCCGCGCAGGCAATTGCCGGACCGCAGGTGGCCCTCGCCGCGAATTCGCCTTTCCTGCTGGGCAAGCAGCTGTGGCACGAAACCCGGATCGCCACCTTCCAGCAGTCGATCGATACTCGCCCGCCGGAGCACGCCGCCCAGGGGATTCGTCCGCGCGTGTGGTTTGGCGAGCGCTGGATCACCTCGATGTTTGATCTCTTTGAGGAAAACGTTCGCTACTTCCCGCCGCTCCTTCCCGAATCCCGGGTCATGGCGGAGCAGCCGATGACGAATGAGGATGCCGCTCCCATCCTCCACGAGCTCGTGCTCCACAACGGAACCGTGTGGCGGTGGAACCGTCCCATCTACGATCCCGGTTCCTCCCTGCCCCACCTGCGGATCGAGAACCGGCTGCTGCCGGCCGGGCCCACGGTGCTGGACATGGTGGCCAATGCGGCCTTCTTCTACGGGCTCATGTACGAGATGATTCGCGAGCGCCGCCCCATGTGGTCCCGAATGAGTTTTGCGAGAGCTCGTGAGCAGTTCTACGACTGCGCCCGCTACGGGCTCGATGCTCGGGTGGATTGGCCACGGCTCGGCCGGGTCCGTGTCGGCGAGCTGCTCGCCGAGGAGCTTATCCCGCAGGCGGCGAGCGGCATGACGGCGCTGGGAATCGACTCCGATCTTGTCACCCGCTACACCGAGGTGCTCTCCGAACGTGCCCGCACCGGGCGCAATGGGGCGAGGTGGCAGATCGAGGCGGTCAAGCGGCTCGAGTCCATGGGCGCAAGCCGGGGTGAAGCGCTCACCGAGATGACCCGGCTGTATCGCAACCACATACTCTCCTCCGCCCCGGTGCACACCTGGCCGCTGCCCTAGGCGCTCTTCCAGGAACGATTCACCAACGCAAAGAAGCGAGGATCAACCTCGCTTCTTTGCTGTGTGCTGCGCGCCTGGGCGCCGGGTTAGTCCTCGCTCGGATTGTCTTCCTCGTAGCGGGCGACGAGATCCTTGACCTGGGTGATGAGGTCGAGGGGTTCGCCCTTACCGCGTCCTGCGGCCAGCCCGATAAGGAAGGCGGTGAGCGGGGCGCCGGGGCGGGAGGGGCCGTGGGCAACCTTGCCGATGAGGGCGAGCATGGGTCCCTTGACCTGCTCCATCACCTCGGGCTCGATGCTCAGCTCGGATTCCACCGCCGCCACCCAGGCGTGCATCCGCTCCATCTTCTTCGGATCGTCCTTGCGTGCCATCATGCTCCTTTACCTCGGCTCTTGAAATTGGGCTTCTCCTACTAGACTAGTCTCAGAAAGGAATCCCGTGTACTCATCTCTTCCTTCCCCTGACCGGCTTGATCGCCTGGCCGCCGCCTTTGCCACGCTCGGGCGGCTGCACCTCACCTCCCCCACCGCGGACGAGCTCGACCAGATCCACCGGCTGCGCGGTGACTGGCCGCTTGCGGGCGGAGATTCTGATATTGGGCTAGCCGAGCTGGCCCGCTCGGAACAGGCGCAAGAGGATGCGACGGAGATTCGCCGGGACCATAATCTCCTCTACGGCGTGCTTGCTCAGGCCGATGTTCACCCTTACGAGTCGGTGCACCGCTCCCTTGAGGGGATCGTCTTTGACGAGGAAACCCTCGCGGTGCGCGAGGCTTACCGGCAGCTCGGCCTGCAGGCGCCGCGGCTCAACAAGGAACCCGATGATCACATCGGACTCGAGTTCTCCTTCATATCCCAGTCCTGCCTGCGTGCCTTGGATGCGCTGGAGGCGGATAACCGTTCCGAGGCTGAGCGGGTCTATGTCATCGGCGTGCGGTTCATGACCGAGCACATCCTCCAGTGGGCCCCGCTCATGCTCGAGACGGCCGCTGAGAAGGCCCGCACCCACTTCTATCGCGGCGTCATGTACCTGTCGCTGGGCGCGATTGCCGACTATGAGGGTGGGGCGTGAGCCTCCGAGCAGTCCACGCTTGGCTGCGGGCACATCCCGGCCCGATCGCCTTTGCCTCCTCCCCCGGCCGGGTTGATGATCCCGCGATCCGCCTCATTCTCGGCGCCCACCCCGAACCCCACGAGATCATCGAATGCCTCAATCTGGGGGCGGACCGGGTGGGCTTTTTCGACCTGCCGCCCGCGCTCGAGCCGCTCATGGAGCTCTTGGACGCCGCCGGCCTGGGTTCTCTCCTTGGCCCCGCCGCCGGCGAACACGCCCCCGCCGAGATCATTGAGGCAGATCATGTGCCGCACGGGCGACGAGAGATCTTCGGTCTCGGCGCTGGACCCGAGCTGCCGGATGAGGGGGCGGAGCCGCGGCTGCGACTGCGCAAGGCGGTGCGCGAGCTGATGACCACCCACGAGGTTGACTACGCCCTGCTCGCCGAGGTCGACGGCCCCGGCCTCGCCCTGGTGGCCTCGGGCTGCGTGGCCTGCGGAGTGTGCGAAAAGGCCTGTCCAACCGGTGCCCTCACCCTTCGGCGCCTGCCGAGCGGGCCCGGCCGAGCGATTGTCACCCTCGCCGAGATTGACGCCTCCTGCATTGCCTGCGAGGCCTGCATCGACCTCTGTCCCGTCGAGGCACTTAGCGCGCCCACCCCCACGAGCTGGGAGCAGGCGCTTAGCGAGGAGCGGGCACGCCCCCTCGCCTCCGTGCCGGTGCGCGAATGCGAGCGATGCAAGGCGCCGGTTCCACTGCGCGAAGGTACAGCCCTGTGCCCCACCTGCGAGGCCCAGCGGGCCAATCCCTTCGCCGTGCGGTGGCCCGAGGGTGTGCCAAAGCCGCCCGGGGTGAACTTCTAGCCTGAGGGTCAGCCGGCCCGGTTATGCCGAGCCGCTCCATTCATATCCTCCACCGGGGAACTCCTGCTTCTTCCACACCGGCAGACGCAGCTTCACCTCTTCAACGAGGGCCTCGAGGGCGGCAAAAGCCTCCACCCGGTGCGCGGCCGAAACGACCGCGCCGAGGGCAATATCGCCTACCTCGAGGTGTCCGGAGCGGTGCTCCACCGCGATCTTGAGAGCCCCGGATCCCTCGGCGATCTCGTGGGCAACCCGGGAGATCACCTGGGACGCATCCGGGTGGGCCTCGTAGTCAATGGACGTGACATCTCGCCCGGCATCGTGATTGCGCACCTGGCCGATGAAAGTGGCAACCGCCCCGGCCTTATCGGACTGGCAGGCGGCAATGAGCTCGGACATGTCGATGGGAGAATCCTTTACCCCCGCCTTGACGACCTGGGCGTTCCCGAATTCGCGCTGCGCGGCATGCTGGGTGGCGTAGGTGGCGGCGGCATGAGCATCCCGGCCGTGGGCGTGATCGTGGCCATGCCCGTGGCCGTGATGGTGTCCCGCAGGCTCAATGTGCGGGTGGTCCCCGCCGGCCAGTTGGTCGGCGGCGTGGGCGATGATGGGGCCAATGGCAGCCACGGCGTCCTTAACGCCGCCGGTGGATCCGGGGGCGGTGACGACGAGGGCGCGATGATTCTCGGCCTCGATGACACCTACAACGGCGCGGGACAGGCTGGCGGCGGGAGCATCCTTGCCCCGGTCGCGAATATCGGCCTCGACTCCCTCGAGGCGCTTGACGATAAGGGGGAGGACGGCTTCCGGTGTCTCATCGCGCGGGCCGATGCCGGTTCCGCCGGTCGTGAAAATGAGGTCGGCGCCATCGGCGCAGGCGCGCGCCACCGCCTCGCGAACGGAGCTGGTTCCGTCGGGAACAATCTCCGGGCCGGACACCTCCAGGCCCCAGCCGCCAAGGAGGCCGGCGGCAAGCGGTCCGGAGCGGTCCTGGCGCTCACCGGTGGAACAACGGTCAGATACGGTAATCACATGTGCGTGGGTCACGGCCCCATCCTACCCGGGGCACTAAGCTAAAGGATATGCGTCCTCTTGTCCCCCTCGGCCCACCGCTTACCACCGAGCAAACCGTGCGCTATGCTCGCCACCTGTCCCTCGCCGGTTTTGGTGAGGAGGCACAGCGCCGCCTCCTGGGCGCCAAGGTATTGGCGGTGGGGGCGGGCGGCCTCGGCTCCCCCGCCCTTCTCTATCTCGCGGCCGCGGGCGTGGGCACCCTCGGCGTCATTGATGATGATCGGGTGGACCGCAGCAATCTGCAACGCCAGGTGCTGCACACCGATGCCGGGGTGGGCGAGCCCAAAACGGCCTCGGCGGCCCGGGCGATCACGGCCCTCAATCCGGATGTCACGGTGATTGAGCACCGCGAGCGCCTCGGAGCCAATGCCGAGGAGATTCTCTCCGGATACGATCTCGTGCTCGATGGGACGGATAATTTTGCCACCCGGTACACGGTGGACCGGGCGGCCACCGCGCTTGGCATGCCCGAGGTGTGGGGCTCCATCTTCCAGTTTTGCGGCCAGGTCTCGGTGTTCTGGTCCGGACAGCGGGCCGTCGCCGCGGGCGCTCCCGGCCCGGACGGGGTGACGCTGCGGGATCTGTTTCCCGCTCCACCCCCGGTTGGTCAGGTTCCCTCGTGCGGGGAGGCCGGGGTGTTGGGCGCCCTGCCCGGCCAGGTGGGTACGATCATGGCGATTGAGGCTATCAAGCTCATCTGCGGGATTGGTGAGCCGCTGCTGGGGCGCGTCCAGGTCATCGACACCCTGGCCGGTACCTCCCACACGGTTCCGCTCGCCCCCCGGCCCGGGCCACGCCCGGCACCGATCGAGGATGTTGAGCTCGCCCCCTACTGCTCTGCTCCCCCGGTGCCCGCGATTGACATGACGCAGATCGATGAGGTGCTCGCCTCGGGCGCGGATGTGCTGGATGTGCGGGAGGATGATGAACGGCAGGCCGGCTTTATTCCCGGATCCCGCCACATTCCCCTGGCCGGAGTGCTGAGCGATCCGGAGGCTGCCGCCTCGGGTACGGTCTACGTGTACTGCGCGGCGGGAGCCCGCTCGGCCCGGGCCGTGGCGGCGCTGCGCGAGCGAGGAATTGACGCCATCAACGTCACGGGCGGATATGCTGCCTATGAACTCAAGGAGTCCCATGATTGATCTTGCTGACTACCGGGAGCTGGTGAGCCAGCTTGCCGAGCCGGTCTCCACGCAGCTGCTCGCGCTCACCATGGCGAAGGGGCACGTGCTGGCCGAGCCGGTCTTTGCCCGCTATCCCGTGCCTCCTTTCGATAATTCGGCCATGGATGGTTTTGCGGTGCGCGCCGCAGATATTGCCAGCCTGCCGGTCACCCTGCCCATCTCCGGCGATATTCCGGCCGGCCACACCGGCGAGGAGGAGCTGCCTGCGGGCAGCGCCATGCGAATCATGACCGGGGCTCCGCTTCCCCCGGGTGCCGACACGATCGTGCCGGTGGAGAACGTGGAGAACTCCGAGCGGCACATGCTTCGGGAGCACCTGGATGAGGTCACCATCGTCACCGAGGTACCCGCCGGGCGGCACGTGCGCCTGGCCGGGGAGGACATTGCGGCCGGGGAGCTTGCCCTGGAGGCCGGCACCCGGCTGGGTCCTGAACAGCTATCGGCCCTCGCCTCGATCGGCCACGGTTCG
The DNA here is from genome assembly GCA_030537635.1 of Flaviflexus sp. Lineage (GTDB taxonomy): Bacteria > Actinomycetota > Actinomycetes > Actinomycetales > Actinomycetaceae > Flaviflexus. Next base: position 54,841 of record JAUNVM010000011.1, read on the forward strand.
GTCACCGTCTACCGCCGCCCCGTTATCGGCATTCTCGCCACCGGCTCCGAGCTGGTGCCCCCGGGACAGCCGCTCAAGCGCGGCCAGGTGCCCGATTCTAATTCGCTGCTGCTGCGCGGCCTCATCGAGCGGGCCGGCGCCACCGCGGTGCCCATGAGCACCCGGGGCGATGATCCGGTCGCGGTCGAGCAGGCCTTTTCCGAGGCCGCCGATTCCGTGGACGCCATCATCACGACCGGCGGGGTGTCGGCCGGCGCCTTCGATGTTGTCAAGGAATTCCTCACCGGCCGGGGCGTCGACTTTTACAAGGTGGCCCTCCAGCCGGGAAAGCCGCAGGGATGTGGGCGGATGAGCCTGGGGGAGACAACCCTTCCCGTGCTGTGCCTGCCCGGCAATCCCGTGTCCGCCTTCGTCTCCATGAAGCTGTTTGGCGAGGCCCTCATTGGGGCCCTCACCGGGCGCGTCCGCCCGCTGCCCTTCAAGGAGGCCGTGGCTGGGGAGAGTTGGACCTGCCGGCCGGGACGCACGCAGCTCATGCCCGCGCGCTCGGCGAACGGCCGAGTCTATCCGGCAATCTCACGCTGCTCGGGCTCTCATCTCGTATACCTGCTCTCCCAAACCGAGGGCCTCATTCACGTTCCCGCCGACGTGACTGACATCAAGGAAGGCGACACCGTGGAGGTGTGGTGGCTATGAAGTTCACGCATTTGACGCAGGCAGGCGAGGCGCACATGGTCGATGTCACGGCCAAGCAGCCCACCGTGCGCGAGGCAACCGCGAAGGGAAGCGTCACCTGCTCCCCCGACGTGGTGCGGGCCCTGCGCGAGGGCACTGTACCCAAGGGGGATGTGCTCGCCACCGCCCGCATCGCTGGCATCTCCGCCGCCAAGCGGGTGCCCGAGCTGCTTCCCCTCGCCCACACCATCGGCGTGCACGGGGCCAGCATCGACCTGGAGATCACGGACGAGGGCGTCGACATCACGGCAACGGTGCGCACCGCCGACCGCACCGGGGTGGAGATGGAGGCGCTGACCGCGGTCACCGTGGCCGCCCTCGCCATCATCGACATGGTCAAGGGCGTTGACCGCTCCGCCGTCATCGCCAACTGCCGCATCACCCACAAGTCCGGGGGCCGTTCCGGTGACTGGCACCGAGAATAGTCAGGTTCCCGTCTCCGCGATCATCCTCGCCGGGGGCAGGGCCTCCCGCCTGGGCGGCGTACCCAAATCCGATATCGCCATCGGCGGCGCCCCCATGCTCGACCGGGTCGTGGCCGCCTGCTGGGATCATGGAATCGGGGATCTCGTTGTCGTCGGCGATCTCAGCTGCCCCTACCGCACCGTGTGCGAGGATCCGCCGCGCTCCGGCCCGGCCAATGGCATTCTCGCCGGCCTGGGCGCCATTGGTGGCACCTGGACGCTCCTGCTGTCCTGCGACATTCCCTTCATTGCCGGCGCCCTACCGGATCTGCTGGCCGGACGGCAGAACGAGGGTGCCTGCATTGGCGGGCAGCGCCCCCAATACCTGGCCGGAATCTACCGGACGGATGCTCTGCGCCGGGCCTGCGCGGATCTTGCGGCCGAACGGGACGGCACCCTCGTGGGCGCACCCGTCCACGCGCTGATCGCCAAACTGGACATCACGGTCCTGCCGCCGAGTGATGCCGCCGCCGACGTCGACACCTGGGAGGACGTGGCCCGCGCCCGACAGGTTGCCGCAGAAGAACAGCGCCGCTAGCCAGGCGGTACGCCACGCCCGCCGGGCGCACCGCACACTCGGCCACCGCCGCGCAGCCAAGACGGCGAGGCGGCGGATGAACTCACGCAGCAGATAGACTGACGCGGCCGGCTCGTGGAGGCTGCCGGTACCGGATCCTAGGCGAAGTGCGCGGAGAGCGGGCTGGTCGGATCGGAGAGGGCCTGCCTGGCCTCACCGCGCGAGATGATCTCCCCGCCATCAATAAGGATGAAGTCATCGGCAAGCGCCTCCACATCCTCCCGATCGTGGGTGACGATCACGCCGGTACGCCCCTGGAGCGCCTCGGCAAGCAAGACGCGCAGATGCTCGGAGGCCTTGACGTCCATGGCCGCCAGCGGCTCATCAAGCAGCAGCACATCGGGTTCGATGGCGAGCGCCCGGGCGAGGGCCACCCGCTGGGCCTGCCCGCCGGACAGCTCGTGCGGCTTGCGGCCCTCGAGCTCGGCAATGCCGACCTCGGCGAGGCGCTCGCGGGCAATGGCGTGCGCCTTCCCCTTCTCCATGCCCCGCGCCCGCAGCCCAAAGGCCACGTTGTCCAGGGCGGTGAGGTGCGGAAAGAGGGTGGGATCCTGAGAGAGCAGGGCAATCGGCCGCTCGTGCGGACCCACCCACGGGTCGGCAACCTCCCGGCCCCCGATCTTGATGGACGAGGCGGGATCGGGGACCAGGAGGCCGGCCAGGAGGGAAATCATCGTGGACTTACCCGCACCATTGGAGCCGATGATGGCCAGGGTGCGTCCCTCGACGTGGCTGATGTTGAGGTCCAGGCCGCGCTCGGCCACCCGGACAGCGGCCGTGATCATAGCTTCCTCCCTCGCGCGGTAAGCGAAACGACGAGAACGGCGAGGATGAGCAGGACGAGGGAGAGAACGAGCGCCACGTCCGGATCGACCTCGCGCTGAAGATAAATGGCCAGGGGAACGGTTCTTGTCACGCCCTCAAGCGAGCCCGCAAAGGTGAGCGTCGCCCCGAATTCGCCGAGGCAGCGGGCGGCCGACAGGGCGGTGCCCGAAACAATGGCCGGCCGCATGATCGGCAGCGTGACGTGGAAAAGAATATAGGTTGGCGAGGCGCCAAGGGTGGCCGCGATTTCCGCGTGGGCGCCCCGATTCGAGCGCAGTGCGGCCTCCAGGGAGGTGATGAGGAAGGGCATGGCAACAAATACCTGGGCCATGACCACGGCAATCGAGGAGAAGGCAATGTCAATGCCGAGCGCGGAGAATTGGGCGCCAAGCAGCTTGCGCTTACCGAAGGTGGCGAGGAGCGCCAGGCCGGCCACCACCGGGGGCAGCACCATCGGCACCGTCACCAGGGTCCGAGCCACGTCGGCCGCGCGCCCCTCGAGACGGGACATGACGAGGGCGGCCGGCACCCCGAGCACCACGCAGATCAGCGTGGCGACCAGCACCGTGCGCAGCGAGACGCCGAGTGCGGACAGCGCCGCCGGCGAGGTGAGCACCTCGACGGCCCGCGTCATCGGCATGTCGATAAGCAGGCCGATAATCGGCAGCGCAAGGTAGACGAGCGCCGCCGCCGCGAGGACGTGAATCCACCGCGGCGGGGCGCCCGCACTCACCGGTCTCATTCGAGGGTGAAGCCCGCGTCAATCAGGCGTTCGCGTCCCTTACCGGTTGTGAACGCATCGATCCACACCTGCTCAGAGGCATCGGGCTCGGTGGCGTCGATGACGAGCAGCGGGTAGGCGTTGGGCACCTCGGCCGCCTGCGGGATGTCCATGATCTCCACGGCATCCCCGGCCGAGGCGGCATCGGTACGGTAGACGAGTCCAACATCGGCCTGGCCCGAGGTCACCTTGCCGAGCACGTCGGTCACCTGCTGCTCCTCCGACACCGGCTTGAGCTCAATGTTGTTGAGCTCGGCCAGCTGGCGGGAGACATCGCCGCAGGGAACCTGCTCGGCGCAGATGACGAGATCATGGTCGTTCATGCCCTCGTCAAAGCCGGTGATCCCGGCCGGATTCCCGGCGGGCACGACAATGACGAGCTCATTGGTGGCCAGCACGTCGAGCTGGGTGCCCAGATTGTCATTGGTGATGTCATCGGCGGTCTTCTGGTTCGCGGTGACGAGAATATCGGCCTCGGCACCCGACTTGATCTGGGCAACCAGATCAGAAGAGCCGGAGCACACGGTGCGCACCGTCATGGTATCCGCCAGCTCCTTGGCGGTCTCCTCGGCAACATCGCACATGGAGGCGGCGATCATCACGGTGAGATCGCGATGCTCCACATCCTGCGCATCCTCGCCCTGGGACTCATTGGCCGCCGGGGACTCCGTCGAGCTCTCCTCGTTGGAGGAGCAGCCTGCCAGCGCGAGCATCGCGGCCGATGCCAGCGCAAACACAGACTTGATTCGCATTAAATTCCCTTCCTCACGCCCACATTCGTGGCCTTGATCAACGCTGTGGCGGGATTGCCCACCTCGAGCTCCAGCTCCTTGGCCGCCTCCGCCGAAATGAGGGAGACAACGCGGTAGATACCGCACTGGATATCCACCTGGGCCATCACGCCGTCAATCTTGACGTCGGTGACAATGCCGGGCAGCTCATTGCGCGTCGAGGAGCCGCGATCCGACTCCACCTTGCCCTCGGCAAGGTCAACGGCAAGCTTGGCCACCGATTCCCCATCAACGAGGATGCGGCCATTATCGCGGCGAGCGCTCAGCAGACCATCGTCCACCCAGCGCCGCACGGTGTCATTCGACACGGCAAGAAGCCGTGCCACTTCTCGTACCTTGTATTCCCACATGACGCCAGCCTATCCGTGCATATGCTGCAGTTCAAAACCGCTTTCGCGGTATACACGTCACTTAGGTGCCCGTAACTCGGAAAATGCTGAGGATGTTGCCCGTCTGTAATATGAGAGATTGTTAATTTTGGTTGCGGATGGTAGTCGGGGCCTGTCTAATGAAAACGGGTCGTTCGCTCGTTCGGCTCTGATCGATATAAAGGAGTGCCCATGAGTTTCATGGACAAGGCAAAGGATGCCATCGCCGAGAACGCTGGCAAGGCGAAGGAAGTTCTCAGCGAAAACGCTGACAAGGTCAAGGGATTCAGCGAACAGGCCCTCGACAAGGCCCAGGAGTTCGCCCAGGAGAAGCTCGGATCTGACAAGGCTGACAAGATCGAGCAGGCTCGCGAGAGCATCGAAGAGAAGATCGACGAGCAGATCGACAAGAACACCGACGACACCCCGAACGCCTAAATTTCGCTCATAACCGGCCCCCCGATGATTGTGGGGGGCCGGATGCGTATGCTCGACATACTCGCCCCGAGAAGAAGGATCCCATGAGCACCGACGAATTTCGCTGGCTGGAAGACACCTCGCCCGATACGCGGGCGTGGATGGAGGAGCAGCATGAGCGTACCTACGGCCAGCTGCTCGGCCCCACGTTTGAGGAGCTGGAAAACCGCTTCGCGGGCATCCTCCAGGCCAAGGACAAGCTACCCCTCGGCGTCAAGGCCGGGGACTGGATCTACAACTTCTACACCGACGCCGATCATCCGCGCGGCCTGCTGCGCCGCACCTCGTATGAGGACTACCTGGATGAGCCGCGGTGGCAGACCGTCCTCGACATCGATGCCCTCGGACAGGCCGAGGGGGTTTCCTGGGTCTATGCCGGTATGCGGGTCCTTCCCCGCCGCTACGACCGCGCCCTGATCTTCCTCAGCCCCGGCGGCTCGGACGCGAACGAGGTACGCGAATTCGACCTCACGACATGCGGATTTATCGACGGGGGCTTCCGCCTGCCGCTGTCCAAGGGAACGGTGAGCTGGGCCAACTGCGAGGGCGATGAGTTGCTCGTGGCGCGCGACTTTGGCGAAGGAACCCTCACGGCCTCGGGTTATCCGGCCCAGCTGCGCCGGTGGCACCGCAGCGAAAGCGAGCCCACCCGTATTCTCCTTGAGGCCGAGGAGGGCGATCAGCTGGTCTCTGGCGGGTTTGATGCTCGCACCGGGCGCGCCTTCGCGGTGCGGGTTCCCGACTTTCGAACCTCGGTCACCTGGGAGATCGAGGGTGATAGCCTCACCCAGATTCGCCTTCCGCTCTCCGCCCAGTACGGCCCGGCCGGGGAATGGATGACCTGCCACCTGCGCGAGGACTGGGAGCTGGACGGAACCACCTACCGGGCGGGCGCCTTCCTCATCATGCCCTACCGCGATGCCATTGCCGGGCCCGATCCCAGCCGGATCACCACGCTATTTTCTCCCTCACCGCAAAGCTCGCTGCTCGGGGTCACCGAACTCAATTCCGCCCTCGTACTGTCGATCTCCACCAACCTGGCGGTATCCTTCCAGCTCGCCCACCCACCGAAGAGCGAGGCGGAGGAGTGGACGGTGGAGGACATGGAGGTGCCGATCGATCGCTTCGACATGGCCTCCGTGTCCGCGGTCAGCCGCCTGGAGGGCGATGAGGTGTGGGTGCTCACCTCCGGATTCCTCACCCCCACCCGTATCCTCCACGGCGAGGCCGGCAATGAGCTCACCGAGATCAGGCGCGCACCCGAGCGTTTTGACGCCTCGGGCCTCGAGGTGCGCCAACTGTGGGCAACCTCGAAGGATGGAACCGAGATCCCCTACTACGTCGTCGGGCGCGCCGATAACCTCGATGGCGAGAGGCCGGCCCGCTGCCTCCTCGATGGCTACGGCGGCTTCGAGGTGGCCAATCTGCCCTCCTACCTGTCCATCACCGGCGCCGGCTGGCTCGAAAACGGCGGGGTCTACGCCCTGGCCAATATTCGCGGCGGCGGCGAATTCGGCCCCTCCTGGCATCAGGCCGCGCTGCGCTCCCACCGGCACCGGGCCTACGAGGACTTTGCCGCGGTGGCACGCGACCTCACCACTCGGGGCATCACCACGGTGGACCGGCTGGCCGCTACCGGAGGATCGAATGGCGGACTACTCATGGGGAACATGTACACCACCTACCCGGAGCTCTTTGGCGCCCTGGTGTGCCGCGTCCCCCTCCTCGACATGAAGCGCTTTTCCCACCTGCTCGCCGGGCATTCCTGGATCGACGAATATGGGGATCCGGACACCGAGGACTGGGAGTTCCTCAAGAACTACTCCCCCTATCACAACGTCCGCCCCGCCGATTCCCACCCGCCCATTCTCCTCACCACATCATCCGCCGATGATCGGGTGCACCCGGGTCACGCCCGCAAGTTCGCCGCCCTCCTGGAGCGGCACGGCAAGGACATGCTCTTTTGGGAAAATACCGAGGGAGGACACGGTGGCGCGGCGGATGCGAAGCAGCGGGCAAAAATGCTGGCGCTCACCTATGCATTCCTCGACGCGCGGCTCAGCTGAGCCGGTACAGCCCTCGTGCTTTGCCTCCGGCCGAAAGACGCGGCGGACAAGAAGAGCCCGACGTCAGTCGGACTCAGAGCATGAGGGCGTACAGGCCAATCATCGCGATAATCACAAGGACGGCCACGACGGCCTTCCATACGGGTCGCTTGCGCGGGGTGTAATCCATACCGGGCACGTACCCGCCAAAGTCATAGCCGCCGGAATTATTTCTTGCCACTTCCCGTTGTGAACGCATGTTCACTCCCCTCCCCCACTCTGTTCAAAACATCTGGAAGACATCATGCCATGAATACTCGCGAAGGTACGTCTATTTCAATTTCCGCACAATAATTAGCCCGTTTTAATCTGCTCCCCGGGTGCCAATTTCGCGATTCCGATGCCGGTGGCGCCCCAGAGAAGTGAGAATCCGATGGCAACCCAGTTGGACACCGCCCAGGGAACATAGTCGAGCGTGGCCACCCCCAGGGTTCCGGCCATGTACACCCCGGCGGGAGTCCACGGCAGCAAACATTCGATTCCGGTCACCGAATCCTCCATCGTCCGCGAAAGATTCTTCGGGTGGAGGCCGTGTTCGACATAGGCGGGGCGCAGCATCTCGCCCGGAAAGAGCAGCCCCACCTGGCCATTGGCGGTGATTCCAATGGTGGCCAATCCGGTGGCAATGGTGGCGGCGATAAGCGTGAAGGTGGAGTGCACCTTTGTCATGAGTGCGGCGATAAGAATGTCGAGGGCCGGGGTGACCGCGAAGGCGCCGGCGAAGGCGATTGCGCAGAAGTAGATGATCACCGTGGGCATCATCCCCATCATGCCGCCCCGGTCAACCAGTTCCATGACGTCCTTGCCCAGACTCGCATCGATCATCGTGTGATCAAATCCGTACACCCAGGAATTGGCGACATCGCGGAGGGAAATACGCTGAATGAGGAGGGCGTTGGCGGTGGCCACCGCCGCCGACGCGAGCATGACCGGAATGGTGGGAAGTTTGCGCAGCGCCCCACCAAGGACGATGAGAACCGGAAGCAGAAGAGGAATCACCCAGATCCCGGTCACCCGAAATCCCCGCTCAAGAGCGTCCATAATAACGCCCACCTGCTCGGGCTCTGCGCCCGGGGTAGCGTGAAAGATCCCGTAGATGAGATAGACGGTTGCCGAGGTGAGGAAGGCGGGACCGGTTGTCCACAGGACATGGCGAATATGCTCGAAGAGATTAACGCGGGCAGCCAGCGAGGCAATATTCGTCGTGTCGGACAGTGGGGAGAGCTTATCCCCGAAAAAGCCGCCGGCAATCACCGCGCCGGCCACCACCGCAAGATTGGCTCCGACGCCAATCCCCACACCCATGAGCGCCACCCCGATGGTGCCGGCGGCACCCCACGAGGTTCCGGTACACAGCGCTACCACCGCCGTGACGATGAGGGCGATAAGGGCGAGAAAGCGCGGCGAGATGAGGCTGAGTCCGGCATGGATAAGCATGGGGATGGTACCCCCGGCCATCCACGATCCGATGATGATGCCAACGCAGAGGAGAATGAGGATGGCGGGAACCGTGGTGGCAATCTTTTCCGCAATCGAATCAGCCACCTCCTGCCAGGTATGCCCGAGGTGGATGGCCACCCCGGCCGCACAGGCCGCGGCGGCGATGAGAAGGGGCTCGACCGGCAGATCAAAGATGAGATATCCCGTGCCGAGAAAGACGACGAGGCTGATAACGGGAAGGAGAGCCAGGGCAAGCGACGGTTCGCGGCGCCTCCGCTCGTCGAGTCCCTCCCCGGTCATGGTTATTCCCCGGCCTTCAGTTCATCACGCAGCCAGTCGCGGAGCACCACGGCGTGATTGTGTTGGCGGTCCTTCGCCCCATAAACGAGGGCCAGGGGCTTCTTTTCCGTCGCCTGTTCGGCGAGCTTGATGAGTTCGCGCAGCTGCTCACCCTCCTCGTCTTCGCCGACGCGCTCATCGAGTTCTTCGCGGTAGCGCGAGGTGAATTCTTCAAAGCGCTTCGGATCGTGACCAAACCAGGTCCGCAGGTCTGGCGAGGGCGCCACCTCGGGCATACGGTCATCGAGATCGACATCGGCCTTGGCAACCCCGCGCGGCCACATTCGATCCACGAGGATCGTCGTGCCATTCGTTTCCACCTCGCCGGAGCGCAGATCGTGGATCTTGATTGCCTCAATGCTCGTACTCATGCCTCCGGTTTATCACCCGAGGGATCATTGTTCCAGGGATTGCACGCGGCTTAGTCTGCCGGCGGAATAAAAACCCAGGGTTCGCGGGGAATGTCGCGGATGTTAAAGCGCTCAAGAAACTCTTCAGCGCTGGCGGAGCGCATGCCGAGCGAATCGGTGATGAGCTCGATGACCTCGCGCACCGACCAGCCCCGCTCCTTGAGGGCCTGCAGGGTGACGTCCCCGTCGCGCTTGGCCAGGCGCTTGCCTTCCCGGTTCACCACGAGGGGCACGTGATAGTAGGCGGGGGTGTCGATTCCGAGCAGGCGTTGCAGGTAGACCTGGCGAGGCGTGGAGGAAAGGAGATCATCGGCGCGGACGATCTCGGTGATCCCGTCCGTCCCATCGTCCACCACGCACACGAGATTGTAGGCAACCGCACCATCGCCCCGGCGGATAACAAAGTCATCGACGTAGCCGGTGTGCTCCCCGCAGATCTCGTCTCTGACCGTCACGGCCTCGCCGCTGGTCTTCAGCCGCAGGGCGGGCCCGCGGTTCATGCCGGAGAGCTTGGCCCGGCCGGCCTCGCGTTCCTTGTCGCTGAGGTTCCGGCAGGTGCCGGGATAAGCGCCGGGCGGGGCGTGCGGGGCGGTGGGCGCTCGGGCAATATCGGCCCGGGTGCAGTAGCACTCGTAAAGAAGGCCGCGCGAAAGCAGCTCCTCAATCACCCGGTCGTGGCAGGCGCGGCGCGCGGATTGGTAGACGAGCTCATCCCAGTCGATACCGATCTCGGTGAGGTCGGCAAGCTGGGATTGGCCATGCTCGGGACGGGAGCGGTCATCAATATCTTCCATCCGCATGACAAACCGGCTCCCTTGGCTGCGGGCCTGCGCCCAGGCGATGAGCCCGGTGCGCAGATTTCCCACGTGAAAGGAGCCGGTGGGCGAGGGGGCGAAGCGTCCGGTCACGGACGCCACACCACGATGGCCTGGCCGGTTGCCCGGCCGCGGGCGCGTTCACCTCGCGAGAGAGTGACAATCGAGCCGTCGGAGGTGCCGGCGAAGATTCGATTCTCGGCCGCCTTGCGGGAGGTCAAGATGCCGTCGAGCTTCTTCACCAGCTCGCGCAGGCGATCATTATCGCCCTTGAGTTTGGCTACCTCTCGCTCGAGTTGCATGATGTGGGCAATGCCGGCAAGGTTGATGCCCTCCTCCTGGGAAAGACGCTGAACCTCCTGGAGGGCATCGATATCCGCGAGGGAGTATCGCCGCCCCCCGCCGCGCGTGCGGGAGGCGACGACCAGGCCGAGCCGGTCGTATTGGCGCAGCGTCTGGGCGTGCATGCCCGCGAGCTGCGCGGCTACCGACACCGAGAAGACGGGTTCGGTTCGAGAAACCGGCCTAGCCATCTCACACCTCCGCCATCTCGCTCAAGGTGGCGCGAGGATCGAAATCGGTCGCCTTGGCGAAGGCCTCGGCCGCGGCCTTAGCCTCCTCGGAGAGCTCCTTGGGCAGGGTCACCTTGAGCTTGATGAGCAGATCGCCCTTGCCGTTCTTGTCCTTGACCCCGCGGCCGCGCACCCGCAGCGTCTGGCCAGAGGATGAGCCGGCCGGCACCTTGACGGTGACGTGGCCGCCCTCAATGGTGGGCACCGACACCTTGGCGCCCAGGGCTGCCTCGGACACCGAGATGGGCAGCTCGACGATGATGTTCTTTCCCTCGAGGGAGAACACCGGATGCGGATCGACGCTCACCGTGATGAGCAGGTCTCCCGCCGGGCCACCGTTGTGTCCCGGCTGTCCCTTGCCGCGCAGCCGGATCTTCTGACCATCGCGCACGCCGGCCGGAACCTTGGCGGTCACGAGGCCCGAGGGCGTGCCCACCTGGACGGTGGCGCCGCGGACCGCATCCTTGAGCGGGATGGAGGCCTTGGCGGACACGTCCTGGCCCTTGGCCGGCCGAGGCCGACCAAAGCCGCCGAACCCGCCGGGCTGGCCGCCACCACCGCCGAAGCGAATGTTGGTCTGGCCACCACCGCCACCGAACATCGAGGACAGAATGTCTTCGAAGCCGCCGGCGGACTGCTGGCCGCCACCGCCGCCAAACATCGAGAAGATGTCCTCGAAGCCACCGGAGCCGCCCGCGGAGAAGCGGGCACCGCCGGAGCCCATGGCCCTAATGGCGTCGTATTGCTGGCGTTCCTTGGGATCAGAGAGCACGGCGTAGGCCTCGCCGATGTCCTTGAACTTCGCCTCGGCCGCCTTATCACCCGGGTTCTTATCCGGATGGTAGGTGCGCGCGAGCTTGCGATAGGCCTTCTTGATCTCGGCCTCCGAGGCCTTCTTGTCGACCCCGAGGACACCGTAGAAGTCCTTTGTCAGCCAATCCTGACTAGCCATGGCGCATCACCTCCTGTTCCTTCATGCGGGCGAGACGACCCCGACGCGCGCGGGCCGAACCACCTTGTCTCCCAGCTTGTATCCGGGCTGAATGAGCGTGCCGATCTGTTCGGATTCCACATCTTCGGACTCATTGTGCATGAGCGCCTCGTGGATCTCCGGATCGAAGGGATCACCCTCGGCCCCGTAGCGAACCAGCTTGAAGTTGACCTCGAGCTTGTTCTCCAGCTTGAGGGCAATCGCCCCACCCGGGCCGTCGAGATCGCCGTGCTGGCGGGCCAGCTCAATATCGTCGAGAACCGAGAGCAGGGTGTCGACAACGGATTCGATGCCGTCCTGCTTGCGGGCCTCACCCTCGGCCTTGGAGCGGCGAACGAAGTTCGCGTACTCCTGGGACACGTTGTAGGTGTCGGCGCGCTGGCGGGCCAGCTGTTCCTCCAGGTCGGCCACCTTCGCGGTCAGCTCCGCAACCTGCTCGTCGTCAGCCCCAGCGGATTCGCCGGACTGAGCGGAGTCATCGGCGGACTGCTCGGCCGAATCCTGCTCGCCGGAGGCGGGCTCGGCCTGGGGCCGAGCCGCGCCACCCTGGGCGTCCGGGCCGATCTTGCCGGAGTCGGCTGCGGCCTGTACGGCCTCTTCCTGCTCCTGCACAGAATCGAGCTCGTCACTCACTGAGCATCATCCTCGTCATCCACAATCTCGGCGTCCACGACATCCTCATCGGAGGTCGACTGCTCGGCCTGCTCGGACGCACCGGCCTGCTCGGAGGCCTGCTGGGCGTAGAGCGCCTCGCCGATCTTCTGGGACTTCTCGTTGAGGGAGTTCTGCGCGGCCTTGATGGCCTCCACATCATCACCCTCGAGGGCCTTCTTCAGCTCATCAACCGAGGACTTGACGTCCGAGGTGATGTCCTCGGGCAGCTTGTCCTTGTTGTCGTCGAGGAGCTTCTCGATCTGGTAGGCCTGCTGCTCGGCAGTGTTGCGGAGCTCGGCCTCCTCGCGGCGCTTGGCATCCTCGGCCGCGTGGGCCTCGGCCTCCTTGACCATGCGATCGATCTCCTCCTTCGGCAGGGCGGAGCCACCGGTGATGGTGACCGACTGCTCCTTGCCGGTGCCACGGTCCTTCGCGGAGACGTGGACGATGCCATTGGCATCGATGTCGAAGGTGACCTCGATCTGGGGCATGCCGCGCGGGGCGGGGGCGATGCCGGTGAGCTCGAAGTTGCCGAGCGACTTGTTGTCGCGGGCGAATTCGCGCTCGCCCTGGTAGACCTGGATGAGCACGGAGGGCTGATTGTCCTCGGCGGTGGAGAACACCTCGGAGCGCTTGGTCGGGATCGCGGTGTTGCGCTCGATGAGCTTCGTCATGACGCCACCCTTGGTCTCGATGCCGAGCGACAGCGGGGTCACGTCAATGAGGAGAACATCCTTGCGGTCACCGGTGATAACGCCGGCCTGCACGGCGGCGCCCACGGCCACAACCTCATCCGGGTTGACGCCCTTGTTGGGCTCCTTGCCACCGGTGAGCTCCTTGACGACCTCGGTCACCATGGGCATGCGGGTCGAGCCGCCCACGAGAACGACGTGGTCAATCTCCGAGATCTTGATCCCAGCATCGCGAATCACGTTCTTGAACGGGGTCTTGGTGCGCTCGAGCAGATCCTTGGTCATGTCCTCGAACTTGGCCCGGGTCAGCTTCTCATCGAGATGCAGGGGGCCGTTCTCGGTCATGGAGAGGAACTGCAGGGAGATGTTGGTCTCCGTGGTCGAGGACAGCTCCTTCTTCGCCTGCTCGGCGGCCTCCTTGAGGCGCTGCAGGGCCACCTTGTCATTCGACAGGTCGACACCGTAGTTGTTCTTCACCTGGGAGATGAGCCAGTCAACGACCTTCTGATCCCAGTCATCGCCACCGAGGCGGTTGTCGCCATTGGTGGCGCGAACCTCGATCGTCGAGAAGTCGTCCTCATCCTTGCCCACCTCGAGCAGGGACACGTCGAAGGTGCCGCCACCGAGGTCGAAGACGAGGATGAGTTCATCTTCCTTGCCCTTCTCCAGCCCGTAGGCCAGAGCGGCCGCGGTGGGCTCATTGACGATGCGGCGAACGTTGAGGCCGGCAATCTTGCCAGCATCCTGCGTCGCCTGACGCTCAGCATCGTTAAAGTAAGCCGGAACCGTAATCACGGCATCCGTCACTTCCTCGCCAAGGTAGGACTCCGCGTCCTTCTTCAGCTTGGACAGAATGAAAGCAGAGATCTGCTGCGGGGTGTAGGTGGTGTCGTCAATGTCGACGGACCAATCCGTTCCCATGTTGCGCTTGACCGAGGCGACCGTGCGGTCGACATTGGTCACCGCCTGGCGCTTGGCGACCTCACCGACGAGAACCTCACCCGACTTCGAAAAGCCAACCACCGAGGGGGTGGTGCGAGAGCCCTCCGCATTAGCGATCACCGTGGGCTCGCCGCCCTCGAGAACCGCAACGCAGGAATTCGTCGTACCGAGATCGATACCGATTGCGCGTGCCATATATGTAACTCCTTCCGGGCCGTGGCCCTTGTGGGCCGAAGCCCCGTCCTTATCGGACCTGAAAAATTCTTCTACTCAAGTCTGAGCCCTCAACCGAACCTATGTCCAATCGACTACCCATTTCTTGAGTCCACCTAACTCAACTATGGG
>JAUNVM010000045.1 GCA_030537635.1 Flaviflexus sp.
GTGGCCAACGGGGCTTGAACCCGCGACCTCCTGGACCACAACCAGGCGCTCTACCGACTGAGCTATGGCCACCATGGCTTGCGCCGAGATTCCACTATACCGGAGGGGTTGAGCTTTGCCGAAGCCGGCGGCTGTGATGTCAGGCGCACTACTTGCAGGACTTGTTGACCCGCTCGAGGACGGTGTCAAAAACCTCGTGGCGCTCGTCATCCTCGTACCGATCGGCAATATTGCTTGCCGCGTCCGCGAGCATGCGCAGGGCGACGGAAAGCTCGTGATCGGTGGCTCGGACGGAGGCCTCGGCGAGCCGGAATTCCCACTGGTTCATCTGCTCGGCCGGCGCTTCACCAGCGTCGATTTCGCGAGCCACCTCGTGGGCCGTTTCGCAGGCCTCCTCATCGGAGCCAACCTCCGATGCGCATCCGCCAAGGAGAACAAGGGCGAGACAGGCTGCCAGGAATCGCATGGTCACCAGAAGGCTCGCACCGCAATCGCGTCGGCGAACTTCTCCAGGTTCTCCGGATCACTTCCCAGGTAGAGGGAGGCGTCGATGAGGGAGATCTCCATGACGTAGAACTCGTTTTCGGAGTCCTCGAGGCCGCGGACGATATCGACACGGTTGAACAGCAGCTGCTCATCGCGACCCGTGGTGTCCTTGATGTAGCCGTGCAGGGCGAGGCGGATGCGCTCACCCCAGCGCCACTCCTCCTCCGAGGCCTCCGAGGAGCGCACGACCTCTTCGGTCACCTCGTCGACGGACCGGAAGTAGGGATGCAGCATCGGCTCCTTTTCCACCTTGTGGGAGGCCAGGCCGTTGAAGTAGACGAGCGAGAGCTCGCCGGAGCGATCCACTTCCTCGAGGTAGCGCTGCACCATGACGGTGCGCCCCTTGGACAGATGGTGCATGGCATGCTGGATGGCCTCGCGGCGCGATCCGGCATCGGTTGCCGTGTACCGGCCGGTGCCGCGTCCACCCGAGGAGACGGCCGGCTTGACGACGAAGTCGCCATAGGCCGGAAAACGGGTGTGCACCTGATGCTTCGTGAGGTTCTGCGCGGGCTCCAGCCAGATGGTGGGAATCGTGGGCAGGCCGCGCTTGGCCAGCTCCTGCAGGTAGTGCTTGTCGGTGTTCCACTCGAGAACCGAGGCCGGGTTGAGGATACGCCGGATTGACTTCGCCCAGTCAATGAAATGCTCACGCTTCTTCGCGTAATCACGCACGGAGCGCAGGACAACAATCCCCGCATCATCCCAGTTGACCTCGGGATCATCCCAGACGGCGATGCGAGGCTCGATGCCGCGCTCGCGCAGCGCATCGGGCAGACCCTGGTCGTCTTCATCCAGGTCCGGGAAGTCGGAGCAGGTAGCAAGAGTTACGATCGGTGCAGACACAATCTCTACGCTACCGGAGAGAAGCGGCCATGGCGCGTCAATCCGCACCGTGTGGGCTGTAAGTCCGGCCACGCGGAGAACCAAATAGGCGTATTGTCGCCCTTGGGGACTCACGGCTGGAAGCTGCCCGCCGGGAAGAGAAAAGCCCCCGATCATCTCGGGGGCCGTGGTACACCGCCAGGGACTCGAACCCTGAACCCGCTGATTAAGAGTCAGCTGCTC
>JAUNVM010000012.1:0-5844 GCA_030537635.1 Flaviflexus sp.
AAAAAAACAAAAACAAAAAACGACACACTATTGAGAACTCAAACCAATGACCCACATCCACATTCGCTTGCCGCTGCAGCGGAAGAGGTGCTTGCCAATCATAGCCATGAACCTCGATCGAGTCAAGACCCTGGCCGATGATTTTGGGGCGCGGGAAACCGTCGATATTTTTCTCGGTGGTTTCCGCATCCCCGCGGCGATTCTTAACTTTACGCAGGCGCCCCCGACTCGTCAAATCGTTTGCGCGTGAGGCCGCCCACGTTCTGTTATGACCGTTCGATTCGGCCCACGGCCAGGTTCTTCTTGCCCTTGCGGATAAGAACGATATTGCCGGGAAGCAGCTGGTCTTCGCCAAGAACGGCCTCCGGATCGGTGACCTTGACGCCGTTGATTGACAGGCCGCCGGAGGCAATGGTGCGTCGGGCGGCGCCCCTTCCCTTTTCCAGGCCGGTCTCGTGGGCGAGATCAACCACGGCCATGCCAATCTCGGCCGGCGCGCTTGGCAGCTCCGCCACGGCATCCGACAGCGTCTGGGCGTCGAGCTCGCTGAGCTCGCCCTTGCCAAAGAGGGCTGCGGACGCGGCCTTGACCCGCTCGGTGGCCTCCGGCCCGTGCACGAAGGTGGTGACCTCGTCAGCGAGCTTGCGCTGGGCGAGCCGCAGATGCGGCTTGTTGGCACCCTCGGCGACAATCTCTTCGATCTCGTCCAGGGGCAGGAAGGTGAAGATGCGCAGCAGCTTGCCTGCATCGGCATCGGCCTGGTTGAGCCAGAACTGGTAGAACTTGTACGGGCTCAGCAGCTCCGGATCGAGCCAGACGGCGCCGCCCTCGGACTTGCCGAGCTTCTTGCCGGAAGAATCGGTGATGATCGGGGTTGTGAGCACGTGGACCGAGGCGCCCTCGGTCTTGTGGATGAGGTCCATGCCGCCCACGAGGTTGCCCCACTGATCGTTACCACCCGTCTCGAGCACGCACCCGTAGCGGCGGTAGAGCTCGAGGAAGTCATTGGCCTGGAGGATCTGGTAGGAAAACTCCGTGTAGGAGATGCCCTCTTCGGAGGCGAGCCTCCTGGCCACCGTGTCCTTCGCCAGCATCGTTCCCATGCGGAAGTGCTTACCGAGATCGCGCAGCAGATCGATGGCGGAAAGCTCGCTCGTCCAGTCGTAGTTGTTGACCATCCGCGCCGGATTATCCCCGTCAAAATCAAGGAACTGCGAGAGCTGGCTCTGCAGCGAACCCACCCATTCCTTGACGGTGTCTACCGAATTGAGCGTACGCTCCCCCGATTCTCGCGGGTCCCCAATGAGCCCGGTGGCTCCGCCCACCAACACGAGCGGGTGATGTCCGGCGCGCTGCAGGTGGCGCATGAGAATGACGGCAACAAGGTGGCCATGGTGGAGCGAGGGCCCGGTGGGGTCGAAGCCGCAATAGAAGGTGATCGGGCCGGAATCGAGCGCCTCGCGCAGCTCGTTAAGATCCGTGTGCTGAGCAATAAGTCCCCGAGCCATGAGCTCATCGAGAACGTGCACCTGTTCACCTCTTCGGTTCGGCTTTCGATAACGCGGTCAGATTATCACGCGTCCACCGGGGCTTTTGGCCCGCTCGCCCGCCCGCACGCCAGATGGACTCCACCGGCTAACCCACCTCGGGTGCTTACGTCCAGCATGGGCCACCGCCATGGCCCGGCTCCCTCAAAGGTCGCTATCGCCGGCGCTCTTATCGGGAATTCCCAAGATGTCGGCAATGCTCCGCCAGACGTCCTCGGGGATCTCAGTTCCCGATTGGCGCGGACCAAAGTTCACCCCCGGTGCGATCATCGCGAGCTCGGCGGTGGATATCGGATCATCGACCGGAGTGATGGCATCGATCAGCAGCTCGACGAAACCGGTTTCGGGTCGCGCCGCCTCGGGATTCCAGTGCGGGCCGACCCAGATCTCGGAGGCGATTTCACCGATTCCGATGACGCCCTTGGGGTGGGTGCCCACCCGGGCAATGATGGCCTTGTCCCCCACCGACATGCCGCGCCGCCTCGTACCCGTATTCCACCGGGTGCGGGGCCGCTGCCCACAAGCAAGTACCTTCTCCCACGCCGCCCAGTCGGGATAGGGATCGTAGGCGAGGGTGGGATTGACCAGGAAGAGGAAGGTGCTCACTGTCTGTCCGCGGCGCTCATAGCTTGCCCTTGCGATAGGGGCTGACGTACCGATCATTGGCGATCCAGAACCTGAAGGGATACTCCTCGCTGCCGCCGGGTCCGGAGACCCCCACTCGCGGGCCGGTGCAAATCTCTTGGGGTTCCCACCCCGCGCTGAGCGTGATCGACTCGCCGATGGTGGCGCCGTCCCAGCTGCCGTTAAGGCCCAGGGCCTGGCCGAGCCTACCGGGGCCGCGCGCCAGGTCTCGGTCGGTGCGCGCCTTGGCGCGCCTTTCCCGGGCCAGCTCGTGCCCGGCGATCACCTCGCCGGCACGCAGCAGAACGCCGCCCGCCCGATCTTCGGGCCAGCACACGATGTTGGCATTCCAGTGGATGCCGTAGGACAGGTAGCAGTAGAGGTGACCGGGCGGACCGAACATGCTGGCATTGCGCTTGGTGGGTCCGGAAAAGGCGTGGGATCCGGGATCCTCCGATCCGCGGTAGGCCTCAACCTCGGTGAGGCGGATGGCCACGTCGGTGGCGATGACGGCACCGAGCAACCGAGGGGCCACCTGGAGCGGATCGGCTGAGAAGTCGATCATCTAGCGGCGGGCCTCCGCCGCCGCCTCCTTGGCGGCCACCAGTTGCTCGGCAACGCGCTCCGGCGCGGTGCCGCCGATCCCATTGCGGGAGGCCACCGAACCGGCCACGGTGAGAACGTCGCGCACCTCGGGTGAGAGCCGGGGGTCAATCGCGTGGAAGTCCTCGTCGCTCAGCTCGTGAAGCTCGATGCCCCGATTCTCGCATTCGCGCACGCAGGCACCGGAGATCTCGTGAGCATCGCGGAAGGGAACGCCCTGCTTGACGAGCCATTCGGCGATGTCGGTGGCTAGCGAGAAACCCTGGGGCGCCAGCTCGGCCATGCGATCCAGGTGCAGGGTCATGGTGTCGATCATGCCGGACATGGCGGGGAGGAGAACCTCGAGGGTGTCCACCTGGTCGAAGATCGGCTCCTTGTCCTCTTGCAGGTCCCGGTCGTAGGCGAGCGGCAGTGCCTTGAGGGTGGCGAGCAGGCCGGTGAGATCGCCCAGCAGACGGCCGGCCTTGCCGCGCGCCAGCTCGGCCACATCCGGGTTCTTCTTCTGCGGCATGATCGAGGAGCCGGTGGAATAGGAATCATCGAGGGTGACGAAGGAAAACTCCTTCGTGTTCCAGATGATGATCTCCTCGGCCAGCCGAGACAGGTCGATGCCGATCATGGCGAAGACGAAGGCGTATTCGGCCGCAATATCCCTCGAGGCGGTGCCATCAATCGAATTGGCGCACACCGTGTCAAAGCCGAGCTCGGTGGCGATCGCCTGAGCGTCCATGCCTAGGGTGTTGCCGGCGAGCGCTCCCCCGCCATACGGCGAGGCCGAGGCTCGTTTACCCGCATCGGCCAGCCGTTCCAGGTCGCGCAGCAGCGGCCAGGCGTGGGCGAGCAGATGGTGGGCAACGAGGACGGGCTGAGCGTGCTGGAGGTGGGTGCGCCCTGGCATAACCGCCTCCCCGGCATTCTCCGCCTGGCGGATAAGAGCATCGACGAGATCGAGAACGAGATTCGTGATCTGCCCGGCAGCATCACGCAGGTACATGCGGATGAGGGTGGCGATCTGGTCGTTGCGCGAGCGTCCCGCCCGCAGCTTTCCGCCGAGCGTTCCGGCCCGCTCCATAAGACCCCGCTCAAGCGCGGTGTGCACGTCCTCATCCTCCGGGGAGGGAACGAAGGCGCCGCTGGCCACGTCCTCCTCGAGGCGGGTGAGGGCGGACAGCATGTCTGTCAGTTCCTGCTCGGTTAAGAGGCCGGCAGCCGCCAGCTGGCGGGCATGTGCCTTGGATCCGGCGAGATCGTACCGGGCGAGACGCCAGTCAAAATGCGTGGAGACGGACAGGTGGGCAAGGGCATCGGCTGGGCCACCGGTAAACCGGCCGCCCCACAGTGCGTGATCATCCATGGCGCCATTGTCCCACGTTCAGGGCTCGGCCACGTCCTCCCCCTCGATGGGATCATCTTCGGTTCCCTCATCAAAGCACGTAAGGATCGGATCTGACCCCGCCACCCGTTGTGCCCACAGTCCCGGCGACGCCACGAGCCGCTCGGCAAGCTCGGGGGAACACCCGATGACGACACATGCGGCGTCCACATCGCATGCCGCACGCCACTCCTTGGCCTCCACAAGATCGGGGAAGCACACCGCCGGATTCGCCTCCCGCCAGGACAGAAAGTCATGGAAGGCGGGCAGGGTCGAGCGGAGAACATAGAAGGCACGATCCGGGGTAAGAATCGGCTCGGTGGCAAGCAGTGCGGCTGGTAGGCGGCTCATCCGCAGCGGAAGATCCGAGCCCCGGCGCAAACCCAACGCCTCCCCGACGCGGATTGTCCACGAGGGGTGCTCCTCGGCGGTCAGCCCGCCATACCCTTCCCACAGGCCGATCGTCACCGGCGAGGAACCGAGAATCTCGAGCAGGGTAGACCATTGGCTCTCCGCCAGATAATGCGAGCGGCGCAGCACCGGATGAGCTCCGTCGAAGGGCTCATCCCGATAGTCCTCCATCTCCTCGGTCACCCGCCCCCACATCCGCGCCACGGGGCAGCGGATGAGAACGTAGGCGGGAAAGTCGCCGACGCTGGAACCGGCCTTGGTGTACCATCCTTCGGTGCTCGGCAGCCAGGAAAAGTCCTCGCCGCAGGCGACGGCAATCTTGCCAAGCAACTCTCGCTCGGCTGCGCTCAGGCTCCAGCCCTCCGCCTCATATAGCTCGGCCAGTGAGTCCCCGGGCCCAGCCTGTCGGTCCCCCCGGCCGCCCGAGGGATTTCCAAAGTACTTATTCATGACTCATGATAATCACGAAGACGGTGCCGTTGACGTCAATGAGGACCCTGAGGTAGTCGATGATAAAGGTGGCGATACCGCCGCAGGCCCAGGGCCACCCGACCCCACGTCGCCGCATGTCCCACAGCGGCACCGGGATGAGCTTTTTTCTTGGCCCGGGTGGCTCGGGGCCGTAAACTTGGGGCATGCTCGACGTAACAGGACGCTCATTTCTCCAGGAATCCGACTTTACCCCCGCCCAGTGGGCCGGCTTCATTGACCTCTCGGCCAAGCTCAAGGAGGAGCGCCGCCAGGGCCGGGAGCACCGCCGGCTGGAAGGCAAGACCATTGCCCTGATCTTTGAAAAGACCTCAACCCGCACGCGGTGCGCCTTCGAGGTCGCTGCGGCTCATCAGGGCGCCCACACCACCTATCTGGATCCGGCCGGATCCCAGGTGGGCCACAAGGAGTCGATTGCCGATACCGCGCAGGTGCTTGGCCGCATGTTCGACGGGATCGAAATGCGCACGGATGCGCACTCGAAGGTGACCGAGCTGGCCAAGCACGCCGGGGTGCCGGTCTACAACGGGCTGACCGATGACTGGCATCCAACCCAGATGCTGGCCGATGCTCTCACCATCTCCGAGCACGTGTCCAAGCCCTTCTCCGAGGTTGCCTCCACCTACATTGGGGATGCTCGGTTCAACACGGGCCGCTCTTTCCTCGTCTCCGGGGCCCTGCTCGGCATGGACACCCGGATCATTGCGCCGGAAGGTTATCAGCCTCCCGCAGACGTCATCGAGCTGGCCGAGACGATTGCGGCGCAGACCGGGGCCCGCCTCACCATCACCGAGGATC
>JAUNVM010000012.1:5944-62350 GCA_030537635.1 Flaviflexus sp.
GCATCTCAGGTCTTTGATCAGGCCGAGAACCGGATGCACACGATCAAGGCGGTTCTCGTCGCCACCCTCGCCAACGTCCGCGAGGCAGACCGCTCCTAGCTCGGGCGATCCGCGAGGCCGTTGCCGGCGCAGCTGAACGAGCAATAGTCGCCGAGCGCGGAGACAAAGAACCGGGGCGAGCATGTGTGCCCACCCCGGTTCTTTGCGTTGGTCGATCGCGTTAGCTGAGGTTGGTGGTGCCGACGTCGACGCCACGCCCGAATGCCACGTCGCGGGCGGCCGCCAGCTTCGTGGTCAGCCCGGTGATTTCGATGAAGCCGCGGGCCGAGGACTGGTCGAAGGAGTCGCCCTCATCGTAGGTGGCGAGGTTGAAGTCGTACAGCGAGGTGTCCGAGCGACGTCCGGTGACGGTGGCGCGGCCTCCGTGCAGAGTCATGCGAATATCGCCGGAGACGTAGCGCTGGGTGTCGTTGATGAAGGCGTCAAGGGAATTCTTCAGCGGGGAGAACCACTGGCCCTCGTAGACGAGCTCGCTCCACCGGTCAGAGACCCGGCGCTTGAACCGGGCCTGCTCGCGGTCGAGCGTGACGTTTTCCAGCTCCCGGTGGGCTTCAATGAGGGTCATGGCGCCGGGGGCCTCGTAGATCTCGCGGGACTTGATCCCCACCATGCGGTCCTCAACGATATCGATGCGGCCGATGCCCTGGGCGCCCGCCCTGCGGTTAAGCTCCTGGATGGCCTCAAGCGGGGTGACCTTGCGGCCATCAATCGCCACGGGAATACCAGCCTCGAAGGTGATGACGACCTCGTCGGGCAGCGGCGGATAGGCCGGATCATCCGTGTAGGTGTAGACGTCCTTAGTCGGCGCATTCCAGATGTCTTCGAGGTAGCCGGTCTCGATGGCGCGGCCCCACACGTTCTGATCGATGGAGAAGGGATTATGGTGGGTCGTTTCAATCGGCAGGTTGTGCTTATTCGCGTAGCTGATCGCAAAGTCCCGGGTGAGCGCGAGATCGCGCACCGGGGACAGGCAGGTGAGGTCCGGGGCAAGGGAGGTGATTCCCACCTCGAAGCGGACCTGGTCATTGCCCTTGCCGGTGCAGCCGTGGG
The DNA here is from genome assembly GCA_030537635.1 of Flaviflexus sp. Classification (GTDB taxonomy): domain Bacteria; phylum Actinomycetota; class Actinomycetes; order Actinomycetales; family Actinomycetaceae; genus Flaviflexus. The sequence goes on from JAUNVM010000012.1 coordinate 7,055, forward strand.
CGACCGTGGTGGCACCAAATTGGCGCGCGGCCGTCACGAGGTGGCGAACGATCGTGGGTCGGGAAATAGCCGAGACGAGCGGGTAGGCATCCATGTACAGCCCGTTGGCAGCCAGCGCCGGCATGCAGTACTCGTTGGCGAATTCATCGCGAGCATCGGCAATATAGGCCTCGACGGCCCCGCAGTCGAGTGCGCGCTGGCGGATGACCTCGAGATCTTCGCCACCCTGGCCAACGTCCACCGATACGGTGACGACTTCGGCCCCGGTCTGTTCACCAATCCAGCCGATGGCCACCGAGGTGTCCAGCCCGCCGGAGTAGGCGAGCACCACCCGGTCCTTATGCTCACTCATACGTCATCTCTTTCTTCTTTACGGTGTTCGGCGAGCGTCAGGATATGGTCGGCGAGACGCTGCGCCCGGTCATTGCTCTCGGTGATGATGAGAACGGTGTCGTCCCCGGCGATGCAGCCGAGCACGCCCTCAAGGACGGCCCGGTCGATCGACGAGGCAAGAATCTGGGCGGCACCCGGAGGCGTGCGCACCACGATCTGGTGGAAGGCGACCTGGGCGGACAGGAGCAGATCCTTGCACCAACGCTCAAGGTATTCCCGAGCCGCCACGGCCAGATCGGGCATGACCTCCTGATTGGGCAAGACGTACTCCTGCCGGCCCTCCGGCAGGCGGACCTTGGCGGCCCGCAGGTCGTCCAAGTCCCGCGACAGCGTTGCCTGGGTAACATCGACTCCCCGAGCACTCAGGGCCCTGCGCAGTTCCTCCTGGGAGGAGATGTGCGAGGTCGAGATGATCTCGGTGATGATGGCGTGCCGGGCGGCTCGCGTCGTGGGAACAGTCTTCATGGCATCGTCTCCAGATGATCCGCGAACGGGGCAAGATCCTCGTCCGTGACAATGAGTGGCGGGGCGAGTCGAAGCGTGTCGGCGCCCGTGGCATTGACAAGGAATCCGGCCTCCTGCAATGAGGCCTGCATGCCCGGGGCGTCGTCAACTTCGACACCGAGGAGCAGTCCACTCCCCCGGACAGCATAACCGGTATTCATCAGACGTTCGCGCAAATATTCGCCCGTTGTCACGACGGACTGAAGTAGCGTGCCGAGCACCTCGATGGTGGCCAGCGCCATCTGCGCCCCGAGTGGATTGCCACCAAAGGTGGTCCCGTGGCTGCCGGGGGTGAATAGATCGGCTGCCCGGCCGGTGGCAATCACCGCACCGATGGGATATCCGCCACCGAGTCCCTTGGCCAGCGTGATGACATCGGCGACCACCTGCTCGGTGTGCGCAAACCAGCGTCCGCACCGGCCCATGCCGGTTTGCACCTCGTCGACAATGAGAAGCGCTCCGGCGCGATCGCAGGCCTCGCGCAGAGCGGGCAGGAAGCCCTCGGGCAGGGGCTGCACCCCGACTTCGCCCTGAATGGGTTCGACGATGACGGCGGCCACCGAGGAGTCGATCTTGTCGATGTCGGCAATCTCGGGGGCGATGAACCCGGTATTGGGAATCTGCTCAAAGCCCGCGCGCAGCTCCGGCTTCCACGTCACCGACAGGGCGCCGAGGCTACGGCCGTGGAAGCCACCCTCGAGGCCGAGAATGGTGCCACCCGGCTTATGGAGCATCGCGAGCTTGAGGGCGGCCTCATTGGCCTCGGTGCCGCTATTGCACAGGAACACGCGTCCGGACTGTCCCGCCTCGAGCTCATACAGCGAGCTGAGCTTGGCGGCCAGATCGATCTGGGGGTGGGTGGTGAACAGGTTGGAGGTGTGAATGAGCTGTGTTGCCTGCTTGAGGGCCTCACGGTGGGCGGGATGACCGTAGCCGAGACTGGAGGTGGCAATACCCGCCAGCAGGTCGAGGTACTTCTTGCCCTCGTCATCAAACAGGTAGACGCCCTCGCCGCGGGTCAAGGTGAGTCGGGGCGCAAAGAGATTGACGTAAACGTCTTGGTAGCTCATGAGGTTGCTCCTTTTCGGGCTGGCGTTGGTCCCTCCGGTCCGCCGGCGTGAATGAGGGTGCCAATTCCCTCATCGGTAAAGATCTCCAGCAGCATGGCGTGGGCCATCCGGCCATCAATAATGTGCACGGACCGCACGCCCTGGGAGACGGCGTCGAGGGCCGCCTGGGCCTTGGGCACCATGCCGGCGGCCAGGCTCGGGGTGAGCGCACGCAGCTGCGCGGCACTCATACGCGTAATGAGGCTGTCAGGATTGGGGTAGTCGGCGTAGATGCCCTCGACGTCGGTGAGCATGAGAAGTTTGCGGGCGCCCAGGGCGGCGGCGATGGCCGCGGCCGCGGTGTCGGCATTGATGTTGAGCACGCCGGTGCCCTCAATGTCCGAGGCCACCGTGGAGACCACGGGAATCCGTCCGGCATCAAGCAACTGGGAGATCTGGGTGGGATCGACGGCGGCAATGTCGCCGACCCGGCCGAGATCGATGGTCTCACCATCGGCCTCGGCCACCCGGGGCCGGGCCTTGAGCATCCCGGCGTCCTCCCCCGACAGGCCGACCGCGTAGGGCGCATCGGCGTTGATGAGCGAGACGAGCTCGCGCTGCACCTTGCCGGTGAGCACCATGCGCACCACCTCCATGGTTGCCTCATCGGTCACCCGAAGTCCGGCTCGGAAATTCGGCGCGATATCGAGCCGATCGAGCATGGCATCGATTTGAGGCCCGCCGCCGTGGACCACCACGGGCCGCAGGCCGACGTGCCGTAGGAAGGCAACATCGGTGGCAAAGGCCGAGCGCAGCTCATCGTCGACCATGGCGTGACCGCCGTACTTGATGACGATGGTGTCCCCGGAAAAGTCGCGAATCCAGGGCAGCGCCTCGACGAGAATCTCGGCCTTGCTTTGCGCGTCCTTCATCCTCATGTCGTGTACTCCCCATTAATCGTCACGTATCCGTGAGTGAGATCGTTGGTCCAGATGATGCCCTCGGCTTCACCCGCGCCCAGATCAATGTCGATATGGACCTCGCGCGCGGACATGTCGACATCCACCCGCTCACCCGCGTCAATTCCGCCGCGGCACACGGTCACGCCATTGATGGCGATATCGACATCCTCCTCGGCAAAGGGCGCTCTCTCCTCGGGCACCGTTCCGGCAGCCGAGAGGATCCGACCCCAGTTGGGATCTCCGCCGGCAATCGCGCAGGAGACGAGATTGGACCGAGAAACCGCCCGGGCCACCTCAACCGCCCCCGCCTCATCGCGCGCCCCGGACACCCGGATTCGCACGTCGTGGCTGGCACCCTCACCATCGGCAATGATCTGCCGGGCAAGATCGGCGCACACCCGCTCCACCAGTTCGGCGAACTCGCCCGGCTCGGGCTCGATTCCGCTCGCTCCGGAGGCGAGCAGCAAAACCGTGTCATTGGTCGACATGCAGCCATCGGAGTCGATGCGATTGAACGAGGTGTGATTCGCCGCGATCAGCGCCTTTTGAGCACCGGAAGAATCCACATCGGCATCGGTGGTGATGATGGCGATCATGGTGGCCATGCCCGGGGCAATCATTCCCGCCCCCTTGGCCATCGCACCAATGCGGTAGCCGCTCCCCTGGGCGGATGAGGTCTTCACCCGCGTGTCGGTGGTCAAAATAGCGCGGGCGCAACCTTCCCAGTCCTCGCCGAGATTGTCTGCGGCGGCCGCGATACCCCCGCGCACCGCCGGCATGTCCAGCGGCACGCCGATAATCCCGGTCGAGCACACGCCCACCCGCGTCGCACCAAGGGCGCGGGCTGCCGTCTCGGACATCTCCCGAGCATCGGCCATGCCCACCTCGCCGGTGCACGCATTGGCATTACCGGAGTTGATGACAACGGCGTCCAGGTGCCCGGCCGCAACCAGCTCCCGGGTGAATTTCACCGGGGCGGCCTGCACCCGATTGCTGGTGAAGACACCGGCAGCCACACCACTGCCCTCGTTGATGACCAGGGCAAGATCCGGCTTGCCCGAGGGCTTGAGCCCGCAGGCGGTCCAACCGCACCGAAAGCCCGAGGGATAGGTAATCACGGCGCCACCCCCACGGCCGGAAGGCCGAGTGTTTCGGGCAGGCCAAGAGCCAGATTCATCGACTGGATGGCCGCGCCCGCGGTTCCCTTGACGAGATTGTCAATCGCGCACACGGCGGTGATCCGCCGGCCGTCCTTATCCAGGCGAGCGCAGACCGGCGCAAGGTTCGAGCCGGTGATCGGCCCGGTCGACGGCGGCTCTGAAGCCGCTGTTACAAAGGGCTCGCCGGCGTAGAGGTCATAGGCCCGATCCACGTCGTCCTGGGTGGTTCCCGGAGCGGCGGGCATGGAGACGGTGGCGAGAATGCCGCGGGACACGGGGGCGAGCACCGGGGTGAGCGACACGTGGGCCGTCACTCCCGCGCGGGAGAGATTTTGCGCAATCTCGGGGATGTGCCGGTGAATACCGCCCACCTGATAGGGGGCGAGAGATCCGGTGGCCTCCGAGGCTAGCAGGTGAGGCTTAAGCGATTTGCCGGCACCGGAATAACCCACGGCGAGCACCGCAACAACATCGGGTTCGGCAATGCCCGCCGCCAGGGCGGGCTGGGCGGCAAAGGTCACCGCCGAGGCATTGCAGCCGGGGGCGGCCAACCGGCGCGCCCCGGCCAGGCGCTCACGCTGGCCGATGAGCTCGGGCATGGCATACGTCCACGATCCCGCGTGCTCGCCCGGATAAAATGCAGCCCAGTCAGCCGGATTCTCGAGCCGATGATCGGCCCCAAGATCGACGAGAAAGACATCGGGATTGAGCTCGGCCACCTCGGCGGCAAGCTTCCCAGAAGCCCCGTGCGGCAGGGCGAGAATGACCGCATCGGCCTCCGCCAGCCGCTCGGCATTGAGCCCCTCAAGCTCCTGCTCAATGGGAAGGTGGGGATGATGATCGCGCACCGGACCACGCGATGAATGGGCCTGGAGCGAGCCGAAGACGAACTCCGGGTGCGCGAGCAGCAGGCGGAGTGCCTCCCCGCCCGCATAACCGCTCGCTCCGGCAATCGCAATATTCATACTCACCTGCATAACCATACGCGTCTGCGAATTAAACCTGAAATCAGTCCGCGGTTTAATCCCTCACACCTGGCACATCTGGGTGGAAGAACCTAGGCTGGAGGTGGCAGCGGCAAGGGAGCCGCGGGAAGGAGACATGATGAAGGCAATGATTGCGCCGAGGTCCGGCGATGCTCATGTATTGGAGATGCGGGAAGTGCCCGATCCCGAGCCGGGACCGGGTGAGCTTCTCGTCGAGGTGGACTACGCCGGCCTCAACTTTATCGATACCTATCAGCGCAGCGGCGTCTACCCCATGGACTTCCCGCATATTCCCGGATCGGAGGGCTCCGGCCGGGTGATTGGCCGTGGAGACAATGTCGAGGGCTGGTGGGATGGCACCCGGGTGGCCTGGGCTCAGGGCCCGGGCTCCTACGCCGAAAAGGTGGTGATCCCGGCCAGTGCCGCGAACTATGTGCCCGATGGCGTGGGTATGGACGTGGCGGCCGCGCTTCCGCTGCAGGGCATGACCGCCCACTACCTCGTGCGCTCGGCGTTTCCCGTGACGGCCGGCACCCGCATCCTGCTCACCGGCGCGGCCGGAGGGGTGGGCCGGATTGCCTCCCAGCTCGCCCACGAGCTGGGTGCCATCACCATCGGAACCGTGGGCTCCGAGGACAAGCTCGCCTTCGTCACCGGTACCACTCACACCCTCGTCGTCGACGATTGGGCCCGGGTGCCAAGCATGGTTGAGGAACTCACCGGGCGGGTCGACGTCGTCTACGACGGCATTGGTAAGGACTCCTTCGATCACACGCTCAAGACCCTGCGCACCCGCGGCCTCATGTGCCTGTTTGGCGGGGCCTCCGGGCAGGTGGAGCCCTTCGATTTGCAACGACTGAACTCCGGTGGCTCCCTCTACGTCACCCGGCCCACGCTCGCCCACTACCTGGGCGATGAGCAGGAGTGGCGCTGGCGCGAGCTCACCGAGGCGGTCATGGCCGGGCGCCTCGACGTCCTCATCGGCGAGGTCATGCCGCTGAGCGATGCCGGGCGGGCGCATAGCCACATCGAATCTGGCACCTCGGTGGGCAAGACCCTCCTCAAGGTCTCGTGAACGCCATCTGGCGCCCGGTGCTTGAACACCTCGGCCTGGTCGCCGAGCCGGTGGCCGAGGCCATCGGGGCGCTTGGCGAGGACGGCCGCCTCATCGAGGTGGCGAGCATTGATCCCGAGCACGCCGACACCGATGCGATGACGAAGCTGTGGGGAACCGATCTCTTCGACTCGGTCAACTGTGTTGTCATTGCCGGCAAGCGGGCCGGCAATGAGCGCCTGGCCGCCTGCTGTGTGCGGGCCACGACCAAGGCGGATATCAATCACGCGGTGAAACGGCTGCTCGACGTTCGCAAATGCTCCTTCATGCCCACCGAGCGGGCGGTGGCCGAGACGGGCATGTCCTATGGCGGGATCACCCCGATTGGCCTTCCCTGGCGGATATTGCTCGACGAGCAGGTGCCGGGCGCCCCCGCCATCATCGGTTCCGGTCTGCGCACCTCGAAACTGCGTCTGCCCGGAGACCTGCTCACGCGTCTGCCCGGTGCCGAGATTCACCCCATCGCGATGTGACAATGCGCCGCGCGCCGGCGCTGGAGATCGAGCACGACTGCCCCGCTTTAAGCGGGGCAGTCCTCTTCTCGCTGGGCGCCTCAGTCAGCCCACGGGGTGAGCCGCAGGCGGCGCTCCTCGCTCCCCACTCCCCTCGCGGCCCGGGCCCGCAGCTCGGCGAGAGTGTCGGTTCCCGCCCTCATGTGGCAGCCCGCCAATGCGTCGAGCTCGCCGGTCGCCACCGCCTCGATGATGTCGGCGATCTCGGTGGCGCTCGTCCACTCCGTCCGCCCATCATGCGCCCTCATGGCCGCCGTCATGTCGGTGGCGACAACGCCCGGGGCAATCTCAAAGATCTTCACTCCCCGCTCTCGACCGGCCTTGTCAATGCAGCCGCCGAGCCGCATGAGTGCAGTTTTAGAAATCCAGTAGTCCGCCGACTTCTCGGTGTCGGTGACCGCCGAGCCGGAGGACAGGTCAACAATCCGCACTCCTTGATCTTCCGCGTAAGAAATCGCTGCTGAGGTGAGGATGAGCGGGGCAAGAAGATTGACGGCCAGGGTTTCCTCGAGCTCTTCCGGGCTCGTTTCCCACGCATACTTTTCGTGGCCGCCCACCCCGGCATTATTGACGAGCAGATCGAGCCTGCCGAACGCCTCGGCCAACCGGCGCACCTGCTCCTTGTCAGAGAGCTCCGCGCCGTGCACAGTGACCTCGGCTCCTCGCTGCTGAGCCTCGCTAGCCACCTCGGCCAGGGATTCGGCCCGCCGGGCGTGCAGGTGCAGATGGCGGCCGGGGGCCGCGAGGGTAGTGGCAATGGTGCGGCCGATGCCGCGAGACGCTCCCGTGATCGCAATTTTCATGCCACCAGTCTATCGAGACCATCGGTGATGCTGCCCGGCTGCGCAGACCGGTCAGGGTGTGGCGAGCCGCAAGCCCCTCATAGACGGGCCGCCAGCCAGGGCTGATGGCGGGGCGGGGTCAGGACTCGCGATGGGCCGCGGTGAAGGCGGAGACGATTCGGTGCTCGGTGTAAGCCGCGAGGCATTCGCGGAGCACCGCGTCTCGCTCATCAGCCTGGAAGTACACCCCGTCATAGTTAGCAATGCGCATGGCAATGCCCACGTGGCCGATTTCCGGATGGTATTGGGTGCCGTAAACATTCGGGGTGAATCTGGCCAGCTGCACCGGGACAAGATCGGAATATCCCAGCACCGTCATCTGCTCCGGCTGGCGATCAATCGCGTCGGAGTGTCCCACGTAGTTCTTGAACCGCGCGGGCAGGGTGCCAAGCAGCGGATCGGCGCGCCCCTCGGCGGTGAGCGTAATATCCGGGGCGGAGATCCGCTCCCACAGGTCCCGGGTGAGGGTGGCCCCGCAGGCCACGGCGAGAACCTGGAGTCCAAAGCAGATGCCCAGGGTGGGCTTGTCCTGCTCGAGAATCCGCTCAGCCAGGGCCATGACGTGGGTTTCCACGCGGATCTGATCGGCCGTCTTCGCCTCCTTCGCCGCGAGGAGCGAGTAGGGCGAACCGGTGATGATGACCCCGGCATACTCGTCGAGGTCAACATCATCGGCCCCGGGCTCGGCCAGGTCGCGGTCAACAAGCTCGCCGGCACCCAGCCTGCCGTAGCGGTGGATGGCGGCGAATTCGTCGGCGGCAATCGGCCCTGCGGGCCGGGCCCGCAGGAGAAGGAACGGCCTCACGCGCGCAGGGTGGCGCCAAAGCGCCGGCCGGCCTCGGCGACAATCCGCTCGCGGGCGGCTGCCGTCTCCTTGGCGGTGAGCGTGTGGTCAGCGCGCATGCGCAATGCGTAGGCCAGGGACTTGGTCCCCTCCGCCAGCTGGGAGCCCGTGTAGACATCGAAGAGCACGACATCTTCAAGAATGTCCCCACCCGCCTCGCGAATCGCTTCGGCCACGTCCTCGGCACGCACATCCTCGCTCACGACGAGGGCAATATCCTCCTTGGCAGCCGGGTAGACGGAGATGGCATCCACCGTGATCGCCTCACCGCCGCGGGCCGCCGACAGGGCGTCGGTGTCGAGCTCGAAGGCGATCGAGCGGGCCGGCAGATCGAGCTTCTGGCAGACCTTGGGAGCGAGTTCTCCCGCATGTCCAATCACCGTCCCGGCCACCGACATCTCGGCGCATCGGCCGGGATGGAAGGGGGCGCGGGCGGTGGGAGCCACGTGGGCCGTGGCGCCGATGACGCGGGCGACCGAGCGGACGGCCTCGATGGCATCGCGCCAATCCCAGGTCACCGCCTCGAATCCGGCGCGCTCGGCCCGTACAAGCGGGGTAGCCACGCCGGCAAGGTGATGCGGCTGGTGAGGAATCGCGCCGTACAGGCCGGCAATCGTCTGCTCATCGGGACGCGATCCGCCGGTGGGAACCGGGGCGGGAGTGATGCCTCCCGGGCGGGCAACATGCCCGGCCTCCATGACCGCCACGCCGGGATTGCCGCGCGCAACGTTGAGGGCTGCGGTGGCTAGCAGCGTGTCAAGCAGGGAGGTGCGCAGCAGCGGAGCATCGTCCTGGAGCGGATTGGCGAGGCGAATCGCCACCCGCCGATCGTCGTTCTCCTCGATGCCCTGCTTGTCGAAGGCGGCGGAAGAGATGAAGGGATAGGACAGCACCTCGCGCCAGCCCGCCTCGGCGAGGGTGCGCACCATATCGCGCCGGCGGCGCTGATTAAGGGTGAGTCCGCGCCCGGCGCGGGCCGCGGGAAGCTCTGCGGCGATCTCGTCATAGCCAACGAGGCGGGCCACCTCCTCGACGAGATCCGCGGGCTCGGTGATATCGGCGCGCCAGGTGGGCGCGGTGACGGCAAAGGACTCGTCGACCTCGCAGCCGATGAGGGCGAGAAGCTCGCGCACCCGATCATCAGCCAGCTCCAGACCCGTCAGGCGGGTCACCTCGGCCGGATCGAAGTCGATGGTGTCCAGGGTATAACCGGAGTAGACGTCGGAGACCTCACCGGCGGTTCCGCCACCGTAGGTCACCAGCAGCTCGGCAACCCGCTGAGCGGCCACCGGGGGCAGCTCGGGATCCACCCAGCGCTCGAAGCGCTTGGCCGATTCTGAAGGCAGGCGATGACGGCGCGCGGTGCGAGCCACCGTCACGGGATCGAAGTGGGCAGCCTCAATGAGCACGTTGGTGGTGTTCTCATCGATTTCGGTGGAGGCACCCCCCATGACGCCCGCGAGGGCCGATTCCCGTCATCATCGCAGATGAGAAGATCCTCGGGATTGAGCTCGCGCTCGACCTCGTCGAGGGTGGTGAGCTTCTCCCCCGCCTTCGCCCGGCGCACATGCAGCAGGCCGCGCACCTTATCCAGATCGTAGGCGTGCAACGGCTGACCGATATCGAGCATGACGTAGTTGGTGGCGTCGACCGCGAGGGAGATGGGCCGCATGCCGGCCTCGGTGAGCCGGCGCTGCATCCACTCCGGGCTGGGCCGGGTCGGATCCACCCCGCGCACGACGCGGGTGACAAAGCGGCTGGCACCCGGGGTGCCGTGGATGGGATTGTCATCGGAGAGGACAGCACCGTCGGCGGTCGGCTCGGGCAGCGGCTCGTCGAGGCTTGCGGCCAGTCCCCGGTCGGTGAAGGGCGCACCGGTCGCATGGGAGTATTCGCGGGCTACTCCGCGCATGGAGAAGCAGTAGCCGCGATCCGGGGTCACGTTGATCTCCAGGGTCTCGGTATCGAGGCCGAGCAGACCCATCGCATCCTGGCCGGGCTCGAGATCACCCTTGTCCTCATCGGCACCGGCAAGGACGATGATGCCGGAGGCATCCCCGGGTAGACCCAGCTCGGCGAAGGAGCAGATCATGCCGTCGGAGATGTGCCCATAGGTCTTGCGGGCGGAAATTTCGAATCCGCCGGGCAGGACGGCGCCGGGCAGGGAGACAACAACGTAGTCACCCACCCCGAAATTGTGGGCGCCGCAGATGATGCCGCGGGAGGGAAGCTCCGAGGGTTCCTTACCTTCGCCGGGGGCGTCATTGTGCTCGCCCACATCGACCCGGCAGTAGTTGATGACCTTGCCGTTCTTTTGCTTCTTCGCATCCAGAGTGAGCACCTTGCCAACCACGAGCGGGCCGGTGACATCCGAGCGGTGAATCTCCTCTTCCTCAAGACCAACGCGCACGAGATCCGCGGCGAGGGACTCGGGGGTAATGTCGGCGGGCAGCTCGACGTGATCGGCGAGCCAATCGGTGGGAATGAGAGGCATCAGAAACCCTTTCCATTCGTCGAGAACTGCGTCGAGAAGCGAACATCGCCCTCGACCATGTCACGCATATCGGCAATTCCGTGGCGGAACATGAGGGTGCGCTCCAGGCCCATGCCAAACGCGAAGCCGGAATAGACGTCCGGGTCCACACCAACCGAGCGCAGCACATTGGGATTCACCATCCCGCAGCCGCCCCATTCGACCCAGCCGGGCCCGCCCTTCTTCTGCGGGAACCACAGGTCCATTTCCGCGCTTGGCTCGGTAAACGGGAAGAAGGAAGGGCGCAGGCGGGTGCGCGCCTCGGGGCCGAACATGGCGCGGGCAAAGTGATCCAGGGTGCCCTTGAGGTGGGCCATCGTGAGATTCTTATCGACGGCCAGGCCCTCGATCTGGTGGAACACCGGGGTGTGGGTGGCGTCCAACGCATCCGTGCGGAAGGTCTTGCCCGGACAGGCAATGTACAGGGGCACGCCGCGATCGAGCAGCTCGTGGGCCTGCACCGGAGAGGTGTGGGTGCGTAGAACGAGGCCGGGCTGGGCCTCCTCACCGGTCGGCGAGGTGACCGAGTCGACATAGAACGTGTCCTGCATCTGCCGCGCCGGATGATCGGCATCAAAGTTGAGGGCGTCAAAGTTGAACCACTCGTGCTCGACCTCGGGGCCCTCGGCAATATCCCAGCCGAGGGAGACGAAAAAGTCGGCGATTTCCTCGGCGATGACAGCGATGGGGTGGCGGGCGCCGAGCGGGGCGCGCCTCGTCGGCACGGTGACATCGACACGTTCCTCGGTGAGCGCCCGGGCCTCCCGCTCAGCTTCCAGACGCTCGGTGGCCTCGGCGAGTGCGGTCTGGATCTCCTTGCGGGCCGCCCCCATGATCTTCCCGGCCACCGGCTTATCCGCCTTGTCCAGGTGGCGGATCTGCTGATTGGCGTGGGTGATGGGAGCATTGTCTCCGCTGTGGGCCAGCCGGGCTTCCTTCAAGGCCTCGAGGCTGTCCGCCGCGGCAAAGGCTTCCTTGGCATTCGCCACCGCCTGGGCAACCCCAGTTTCATCCCGTGGATCAAGCTCTGTCATTATCTACCTTCCTGTCCGGCCAATATCTTAACGCCTCCATTACCGAGCACCCTGATCGGCGACCGTGATCTTGGTGGACAAGAAGGAGCCCCCTAGGCTAGAGGGTATGAAGCGGAAGATTCTGTGCTGTGGCCTGACCACCATCGATCTCATCGAGAAGGTGGATGCCCTTCCCGCCCATGGAACCAAGGTCCAGGCTGACACCGCCTTCATCGACGTCGGCGGCCCAGCCACCAACGCGGCCCGGACCGTCAGTGCGCTCGGCCACGAGGCCCATCTGCTTTCCCTCATCGGAGTCGGGCCACTCGCGCAGCTCGCCCGGGGCATACTTGCAGGGGCGGATGTGGCCGTCACCGATCTTGCCCATTCTGGCGCCCCTGCCGTCTCCACCATCCTTCTCACTCCCGATGGTGAGCGTACTGTTGTCTCGGCTAACAATGCCGGTCGGGAGGCCGCCTACCCGGATGCCTCGGTTCTCGACCGGGTCGATGCCGTCGTGGTGGATGGTCATCTGCTTCCCGTCCAGGTCCCGCTCGCCCGGCAGGCACGCCAGTCGGGCATCCCCGTCATCCTCGACGCCGGATCCTATAAGCCGGGCCTGGACGCCCTGCTCGGGCTCTCCACCCACATCATCGCCTCGGCCGATTTCCGGCTGCCGGATAATCCCGCCACCGATATCGAGCTGGTGACCGAGCTCTACTCCATGGGACCCACCCTGGCCGCCCGCTCCGCCGGACCCAAGGAAGTGATCGCCGCCATCGACGGAAACATCCACACGATTCCCATCACCCCCGCTCCCCGGATTGCTGACACCCTCGGCGCGGGAGATGTTCTCCACGGAGCATTCGCGGCCGCGCTGGCCGATGAGCGAAGTGAGCTTGAAGCCCTCGTTGCGGCCACCCAGCTCGCCACCCTGTCGACTCGCTTCCCCGGAGCGCTTGGCTGGTCACGGGACTAGCCGGCGGCTACCTCGACCATCACCGGGCCACATGGTCCCGCCTACAAATCGCTACTCTGCTGGAAAAGCCCTGGTAGTGAAGGAAAAATTCACAGCTAGGTTTCCCCTTGACCGGCCAAGTAAGGCACACTGGGAGGGTAAGGGCGCTGAGCGCCATTCCAGCAGAAAGGACACACTATGGGTCTGGATGACAAGTTTGAAAACAAGGGCGAAGAGCTCGCGGGTAAGGCTAAGGAAGGCGCCGGCAAGCTGACCGGTGACGAGAAGCTCGAGGGCGAGGGCAAGGCTGATCAGGCCTCCTCCGGCCTCAAGCAGGCCGCCGAGTCGGCTAAGGACTTCGCTTCTGATGCTGCGGACTCCGTGAAGGGCTTCGCCTCCGAGGCAACCGACAAGATCAAGGACGCTTTCAACAACGACAAGTAAGTGTTCGCCAGGAAAGCCGGGGCACGATGCCCCGGCTTTTCGCTTCCTTCCACTCGTGAGAACGCGATGTAACCACTCCAGACACCCCGCCCCCCCTATTGTTAGGACAATCATAGGAGCGGACTATATGGCTTGGTGGCGCGGTTCTTGGGGAATCCACTGGCCGCGATGGCTTTGCAAGTCTTTACATTTCGTGGGCCGCTGCCTAGAGTGGATATCGCAAGGGTCCTCAGGGACACAAGGTCGTGCGAGGCACGGCCTCGCACCCGAAGCTAGGAGACTTGTCCATGACTGTTGTGGAAGCCGCAGCTCCCACCTACCAGGCCGATTCGCTCGCGCCAACCGCGCACGAGATCCAGGTAACCGCCGTCTTCCTTCTCGTCATGATGATCGCCGTTATCGCCGGAATCACCACCGGCTCGACCCTCATGACGATTGGTGCCGGCCTCCTGACCTCCATCGCGATTCCCACGCTGCTCATCACGCGCATGATCCGCGCATAACTATCGTCAACCACGAAGCCCTCGCTCTCAGCGGGGGCTTTTTGCCAGGATGAAGAGATGAGCATGACGGAGTGGATCCTGCTGGGTTTCGGTGCGGCGCTGGTGGGCATTGGAAAAACCGCCATCCCCGGCATCGTCATGGTCTCCGCCGGGCTCTTTGCCACGGTACTGCCCGCTCGCGAATCCACCGCCGCCCTTCTGCTCCTTCTTCTCGTTGGCGATGTCATCGCCGTTGCCCTGTACTCCCGCCAGGCCGATTGGCGCACGCTTGCGAGGCTACTGCCCTCGGTCGTTGTGGGCGTGGCGGGCGGAGCCGCATTCCTCGCCTGGGCCGACAACCGCATGATGGAGCGCTCTATCGGCGCCATCCTTCTCGCGCTCACCGCGCTTACCATCGCCCTCGTGGGGCGCGATCCGGGTCGCCTCGAGGCCTCGGTGGCCAAGGCCCCGGTCGCCAGCGCATACGGGGCGCTCGGCGGATTCACGACCATGGCGGCGAATGCTGGCGGGCCGGTTGTCTCCCTCTACTTCCTCGCCTCGCGCTTTGACGTCACCAGGTTTCTTGGCACCCAAGCCTGGTTCTTTTTCATTGTCAACCTCGTCAAGCTCCCCTTTTCCGCCAGCATCGGGCTCGTCAACGCCGAGATCCTCCGGATCGCCCTGCTCCTATCCCCCATCGTCATTGCCTGTGCCTTTCTCGGTAGGCTGGCAGCCCCGCACATCCCCCAGCGCTTTTTCAACGCGCTCGTTCTCCTTCTCACGGCAGCCTTCGCCATCTCCCTGCTGGTCTAAGACCGCGCCACTGTGGGCGATGATGCTCGCTTTCTTGCCCCTCGTTGTTGGCGAGCGCCGTGCCTGCGCGGGAAGGCGAGACCTTGCGCCGCCGCCATGCCTCGCGCAGAACAGAGATGTGCCCGCCACCGGGGCGGGCACATCGCGTTGTCTGTTATCTATGAACTACATGCTGAAGCAGCTTTGCGGGCTGCCTCGTCGCGCTCTCTACTTGTCGCCGGGCTTGGAGTAGCGCTTCTCCATTTCCTCTTCGATCTCTTCCATGGACAGGTTGGATGTCTCGGGCATCCACTTGAACAGTGCCAGGAAGACAACGACGTTGATGACTCCGTAGACCGAGTAGGTCACGGTGCCACCCAGGTTGTCCATCATGAGCGGGAAGGTCCAGGTGACGAGGGCGTTGACGATCCAGAGGAAGAAGACGGCGGTGCCGTTGGCGATGCCGCGGATGAAGCCGGGGAACATCTCGCCGAGCATAGTCCAC
Organism: Flaviflexus sp.; assembly: GCA_030537635.1. Lineage (GTDB taxonomy): Bacteria > Actinomycetota > Actinomycetes > Actinomycetales > Actinomycetaceae > Flaviflexus. Next base: position 22,148 of record JAUNVM010000012.1, read on the forward strand.
ACGACCGGTCCGTTGGAGGACTGGACGATGAGCATGAAGATGCCCATGAGGGCGAGCACGGCGAAGGCGGCCCAGGCTGCTGGCTCGGTACCACCGTGGAGGTGCGGCTGGATCTGCAGGCCGAAGAGGGCGGAGATTGCGAACATGCTCGCAGCCACGCCGGCGATGCAGAAGAGGAGGATCTGACGGCGCCTGAACCGGAAGATGAGGTAGAGGCCGAGCGCCGATCCGGCAACCGACATGACGCCGTTGGCGACCTGCGCGGTGATGGATGCGGAGGTGGTCATCCCCGCATATTCCAACACCTTCGGCGCATAGTACATGACGGTGTTGACGCCGGTGAGCTGGTTGGAAGCTGCGACGAGGAGGCCGACGAAGAACAGTCGCCGGATCCACGGGGTGTGGAAGATATCGGCGAAGGTGCCCTTCTTCTGATCCTTCTTGGCCTCCTGCTGCTCGAGGATCTCATCCATCTCCTCCGCCACCGGCGCGTCGCGGTGATCGCGCACCCGCTTGAGGGCACCGATTGCTTCGGTGTAGCGGCGGTTGGCGGCGTACCAGCGCGGCGACTCGGGCATGAGCCGCATGCCGAGCCAGAGGGCGATGGCGGGGATGGTGCACAGGATAAGCATCCAGCGCCAGGCGGAGCCATTGCCAGCGTCGATGACGAGGGCGTCAACGAAGGCCTGGTATTCCGCATCCGACATCTTCGTGGCGAAGGCGGTGACGTTCTCCCACGGCTGCATGCCCTGGGAGAGCAGGCCGGAGGGATCGGCGGCAATGTTGACCTGCGGCCCGCCGTGCATCGAGTTAATGACGGCGTTAAAGGTGAAGGCGGCCAGCTGTCCGGTGACGATCATGAGCTGATCGATGGCGACGATGGTGCCGCGGATCCGCTTGGGTGCGGTTTCAGCCAGGTAGACCGGCACCGTGGCTGAGGCGCCACCCACGGCGAGGCCGAGGACGAAGCGGGAAATGAGCATGACCGGCAGGTTGGGTGCCAGAGCCACCGCGATGGCGCCGAAGGTGAAGATGAGGGCGAGCAGCAGCAGATTGTGCCGCCGCCCGTACTTATCCGAGAGGCGTCCACCAATGAGTGCGCCGAAGGCGGCACCCACGAGAAGGAAGGCACCCACGAGGCCCTCGTCGAGGGAGGTGAGGTGCAGGCCATCGGCCCCCACCGGCATGTGCATGTACGGCAGGGCACCGGAGATCACTCCCGTGTCATAGCCGAACAGGAAGGATCCCAAGGTGGCGATCGCCGCCACCCAGCCGATTGACCGGTGTTTGCCGGACATCGGCGTATTCTCGGTGAGGCGGGCGATTTCCGCCCGCGACGGAAGGGGCTCAGACATAGGTGTCCTCCGAATCGAAAGTGGTGTGACCGGTCACCGGGGCAACATCTTCCCAGGTGCCGCTTGACGCGGACCGGACGGTGGCATCGTCCACTTCCGCCGCTGCCCAACCATCGGCTGCCGAGGGGGCAAGTTGACGATCGGCCAAAACCGATCTGATGAAGAGCGCTGCCTCCGTGGCCTTCATGTCATCGAAGCCCATGGAGGTGCCGGCGCCGGGCTGATAGCGGCCGAACTGGGGGAAGTCCGGTCCCGCCATCACCCGCGTGTAACCCTGGAATTCGCCGGTGCGTCCCACGCACACCTCGAGGTCATTGAGGTGCTCGAAGTTCCACCGAACTGAACCCTCGGTGCCGTAGACCTCGAGAATGTACTCGGCTCGCGGTCCCACGCTGACGCGGCAAGATTCCAGGGTTCCCACCGCGCCGGAGTCGAGGCGCACCAGCATGGCAACGTAATCCTCGTTGCCGACGGGGCCAACCTCATTCGAGATCTCCCAGCCGCCGTGCCCCACCCCAATCTTGGAAGGGATGGGGCGCGAGGCAATGAAGGTGTCGGTGAGCGCGGAGACCTGGGCGATCCGCCCGCAGACGAATTGCACGAGATCGGCCCCGTGGCTCATGAGGTCCCCGACGACGCCGGCGCCCGCCCGCTCGCGGTCATAGCGCCAGGTGAGCGGACCGTCGGGATCGGAAGCATAGTCGGCGATGAGCCAGGCACGCACATTGGTAATGCGACCGAGGCGCCCGGAGCGCACCAGCTCCCGCATCTTCAAAATCGCCGGGGTGTGCCGGTAGTTGAATCCCACCGCGCTGACCAGACCGGCTTCCTCTACGGCCTCGGCAATCTCCCGGGATTGGGCGGCAGACACCCCCATCGGCTTTTCAATCCAGAAGGGCTTGCCCGCCTTGATAGCGGCGAGGGCCATGTCCCGGTGTAGATAATTTGGGGTGCAGATGGAGACGACGTCGACGTCCGGATCAGCCAGCAGCTCATCAAAATCGTTGACGGCCTTGTCAAAGCCCAGCTCGCGGACCGCAACATCGCGGTTCGTCTCGAGCGGATCACTGGCCACCACGAGCCGAATCTGGGCATCAATCTCGGGAAAACGTTCGGCGAGCTGTCGATAGCTGCGGGCATGCAATCGGCCCATCCAGCCGAGCCCGGCCACCCCCACCCCGAGGGTCTTCGTTGACATGAGTTGTTCCTTCCTCATCGTTGAGGTTGAGCGCCAGGAGGCGCAGTGGGGAGGGCCCCATGGGGCCCTCCCCGGTTCTCGTTAGTCCTCGCGCTTGAAGGACATGGTCGCCTCATAGGCGCCCGATTCCGTGGGCCAGCGAGACGTGATCGCCTTGGCCCTCGTGTAGAAGCGCAGTCCCTCGGGACCGTGAATGTGATGATCGCCGAGGAGGGAGTCCTTCCAGCCGCCAAACGAGTAGTAGGCGACCGGGGTGGGGATCGGAACGTTGATGCCGACCATGCCGGCCTCCACCTCCATCTGGAAACGACGGGCCACTCCCCCATCATTGGTGAAGATGGCCGAGCCATTGCCAAACGGCTGGGCGTTGACGATCTCGATGGCCTCCTCGTACGTGTCGGCCTCGACGATGACGAGGACGGGACCAAAGATCTCCTCGCGGTACAGGGCGGAGTCCATGTCGACATTTCGAACAATGGTGGGGCCAATGAAGTGGCCGTTCTCGTGTCCCTCGATAACGAGGTTTCGACCATCGAGCACCACCTTGGCGCCGCCAGCCTCGGCGTCATCGACGAGCCCCACGATCCGCTTCTTCGCATCCGCGGAAATCACCGGACCCATCTGCACGCCCTCTTCCAGGCCGGGGCCGACCTTGATGTCATTGGCGTGGGAGATGACGTTCTTCACCAGCTCATCGGCGATGCCACCCACGGCAACGACGATGGGCAGGGCCATGCAGCGTTCGCCGGCCGCGCCAAAGGCGGCAGAGGAGATGTGCTTGCCCGCGAATTCCAGGTCGGCATCCGGCATGACGATCGCGTGATTATTGGCCCCGCCGAGGGCCTGAACGCGCTTGCCGTGCTCGGTGGCGGTCTTCTGGATGATCCGGGCAACCGGGGTGGAGCCCACGAAGGAGATGGCGTCAATGCCGGGATGGGTGAGGATGGAGGTGACGAGATCCTTCTCGCCAGCCACCACATTGAACAGGCCATCGGGCAGGCCGGCTTCCTGGTAGAGGCGCGCGATAATGAGGGAGGCCGAGGGGGCCGGGGTGGCGGGCTTCAAAATGAAGGCATTGCCGGAGATGAGGGCAATGGGGTGCATCCACATGGGCACCATGGCCGGGAAGTTGAAGGGGCAGATGCCCGCAACAACGCCGACCGGCTGGCGAATCGTGTGAATGTCCACGCCGGTTGAGACGTCAAAGGAGTACTCGCCCTTGAGTTGCGCATTGACCCCGCACGCAAAGTCCAGGGTCTCCCGGCCGCGCTGAATCTCCCCAATGGCATCCGAATAGTCCTTGCCGTGCTCGGCAACAATCGCCTTGGCGATCTCGTCCTGATGCTCAAGCACCAGCTCCCGCATCTTATACATGATGGCGGTGCGCTTGGCCATCGAGGTCTTCGCCCAGGCCTTCTGGGCCTTCCTCGCCACCTCGACCGCATGGTCGAGGTCGGCATCCGAGGCAATGAGCAGCTCGGCAATGTTCTCGCCGGTGGCCGGGTTCTCCACCGGCATCCGGTCTGCCGGCTCGCCAGCATAGCTGGCGCCGTTAATCCACTGTTCAATCGTGGTCATGATACTCCTAGATATCTATCGTTCTGAGGTTGAGGGTGCGCGCATGCGCGGTGGGCCCACTTAGACGGTGGGCGGGTTCAAGTACCGGCGCTGGGCCTCCTTCTTCACCAGATGCTCCTCCAGCGCCTGCCTGGTGGAGTCAATTCGCGAGACCTCGGCCACCGGAACGTCCCACCACGAGGAGTTCGGCGGATTGGGTCCCATGAGGTCGGTTTCGATGTAGATGAGGGTGGGCCGGGTTGCCTCCCGTGCCTCGGCGAAGGCCTCCTTAAAGCCGTCAACGCCCGTCGCAGTGATGACGTTGATGCCCCAGGATTCGGCATTCTTCGCCAGATCGACCGGAACGAGGTCGCCCTCGGCGTTATGCGCCTCGCCATCGCCCATCCGATATCGCGTGCCGAAGCGTTGGGAGCCATGGGATTCGGAGAGGGCGCCGATCGAGGCGAAGCCATGGTTTTGCAGGAGCACAAAGATGACCTTGAGTCGTTCCTGGGCGATCGTAGCCAGCTCCATGGGCAGCATCTGGTAGGTGCCATCGCCAACAATGGCCACGACCTCGGCATCCGGCCGGGCCAACTTGACGCCCATGGCGGCGGGAATCTCGTATCCCATCGTCGAGAACGCATATTCGACGTGGTATTCCTCGGGGGTCGAGGCCCGCCATAGGGCCTGCAGGTCCCCGGGCATGGAGCCGGCGGCGTTGATCACGACGCCGCGGTCCGGGTCGAGCATCTCGTTGAGGGCACCGAAGATGTCAGTCTGGGCGGGAAGCGGGCCGTGACCAAGATGGGTGTGGTGCTCCACCCGCTTCTCCCAGGCCGCCTTCTCCTCGGCCACCTCGCCCGCGTACTCTTCACTCACGCGATATCCGCTCAGGGCCTCCGTCAGCGCGGCGAGGGCTTCTCGAGCGTCTGCCACCACCATCTCACCGGCATTCTTCACCGCATCAAAAGGCTTGACGTTGACGTTGACGAAACGCACGTCCGGATTCTTGAACTGTGTGTTCGAAGCGGAGGTGAAATCTGAATACCTGGTGCCCACCCCGATGACCAGATCTGCCTCATCGGCCAGGTGATTCGCCGCATCCCCACCGGTGGCACCGACCCCGCCGACCGCGGCGGGATGATCGTGATTGATCGCGCCCTTACCCGCCTGCGTGTCGGCAACGGGAATGCCGGTGGCACTGGCAAAGGAACGCAACTGCTCCGCCGCCTCGGAGTAGATGACTCCGCCGCCGGCGATGAGCAGGGGGCGCTTGGCCGAGGCAATGAGCTTGGCGGCGCGCTCGATGGCAGCGGGCTCGGCGGGTGGGCGGCGCACGTGCCAGACCCTCTTGGCGAACGCCTCCTCGGGAAAGTCATAGGCCTCGGCTTGCACGTCCTGAGGCAGGGCCAGCACAACCGCGCCCGTATCGGCCGGATCGGTGAGCACCCGCATGGCATGCATGAGCGAAGGCAGGAGCTGTTCGGGCCGGTTGATCCGGTCGAAGAACGCGGCTACCGGGCGGAAGGCATCGTTCACCGAGGTGTCGAGAGTCTGCTGGTTTTCCAGCTGCTGGAGCACGGGATCGGGAATCCGGGTGGCAAACTGATCCGAGGGAAAGAGCAGCACGGGAAGCCGGTTGGTCGTGGCGAGCGCGGCGCCGGTCACCATGTTGAGGGCGCCCGGACCGATCGACGAGGTGCACATGAGGGTCTGCATCCGGTTCGTCGTCTTGGCGTAGGCGGCCGCAGCATTGACCATGCCCTGCTCATTGCGCGGCATGATGTAGGGCATCTCCCCACCATCGGCCTGCGGATCCAATTCGTTTTGCAACAGGGCCTGGCCAATTCCACACACGTTGCCGTGGCCGAAGATACCAAAGGCTCCGGTGATGAGCCGATGCTCGACGCCATCGCGCTCAACGTACTGATTGACGAGGAAGCGGATGATGGCTTGTCCAACGGTCAGTCGCATCCTAGGCGTCCTTTCCGTACATCGGCAGACGGGGATCGATCTGTTCACCTTCCCAGGCCTGGCGCTGCCAGGTGTGGGCCGGATCGTCGGTCATGAGCCACACGGCATCCTCGGCCGGGCCGGCCATCACGTTGAGGTAGTACATGTCATGGCCGGGGGCCGCCACCGAGGGGCCGTGATATCCGTGGGGAACGAGCACGGTGTCCCGGTCGCGAACCTCGGCACACACATCAATCTGCTTGCCCGACGAGTAGATGCGCTGCAGGCCGAATCCCGCAGTGTTCTGCGGGCCGCCCTCGGCGATCTCGTAGTAGTAGATCTCCTCGAGCTCTCGCTCGTCATCGGTGTGCTCGTCATGCTTGTGCGGCGGATAGGAGGACCAGTTGCCGCCGGGGGTGATGACCTCGGTGACGAGGAGGTGGGAGGTTTCCAGCTCATTGCCCAGTGCGTAGTTGTTGACCTGGCGCGAGCACACGCCAGACCCCCGGATTCCAGTGTTGACCTCACTGACCGGGCAGTATCGCACAGCCAGATCCTTCGAAGCCTTGGCCGCCGGCAGGGCGATCCGGGCCGGGCCCAAGGCGCGCACGGAGAAGGCGGTGTTGCGGGGAATAAACAGGTAGTCGGTCAGCGCGCTGAACACGGAGGGACGACCCTTGATCTCATAGGTGTCCTCTCCCACCGTCACGCTTACCGAGCCGGACAGCGGCAGCACGAGAAGCTCGTCGCCCCCGGACTCCAGGTCCTCACTCTCATCGGCTGCCAGGGAGAGAATGCGCAGGGATGAGAATTCCCATCCGGCATCCTTCGCCCGGATTACGGTCTCGAAATGTCCCGAAGCGGTCGACCCGGCCCGGATCACGTACTTGTCATTGTCGTTCATAGCAACTCCACTGCGTTATCGACGGCCCGCGCGACATCATCATCGGGCGGGAAGAGAAGGGACCGGCCAACGACCAGTCCGCGGACATGGGGATGGGCGAGAGCATTCGCCCAGGTGTCATAGGGGGCCTCGCTCGAGACGTCCCCGCCGAGAATAAGGATGGGAAGCGTGCTGGCAGAGAGCACCTCGTGGGCGAGGGCGGGAAGCTTGAGCCAGGTGTGGGCCGACGTGCGGCCCAGACCGGAAGCGATGGCAATCGCGGTAGACATGGCGGGGGCGGACAGATCATTGATCGCGGCGCCATCCTCCCAACGGGTGGCAAAGGGCTCGAGGATGATGCGCTTGCCGGCCTCGGCCAGTTCGCCCACCGCCCGCGCGGTCGCCTCGAGGGTGGCAGCGGTGGCCGGATCGGCGAGATTAATCCGCAGCAACACTTTTCCGCCGTCGAGCCGGGAGCCGATAATCCCCCGCGCATCCATGGACGCAAACCTGTCGTCCATCTCAAAACTCGCGCCCTGGATTCCCACCCGATTCATTGAGCCAAACACCTGCTTGCCCTCGAGGGCACCCAAGATGGTGAGGTCCTCGATAAGGTCGGCGGTGCCGAGGAATCCGGTGACGCCGGGGCGGGCCAGGGCCTCCTGGCAGCGCTCAAGCAGCTCGACCCGATTGGCCATGGCCAGCGGCTGTGCTCCCGCGCCGAGTGCACCGCGCGCCGGATGATCACAGGCGATAATAAGCTCACGCTCCGCCGGCATCCCCGGGCGGCGGTGCGCCAGGGCATCGGCAATGGCATGGGGCTTGGTGGCGCGCACCCGGGCCAGATCTCGAATCCCAATCATCGGCTGGTCACCTTGGCCCTCGAGCCCGCCCGCTCAATCATCTGCTCCACCTCGTCCTGGGTGGGCATCGCGGTCGCACACTCCAGCCGGGAGGCGACGATGGCGCCGGCGGCCGAGGCGAATTCAACGACCTTCCCCACATCCCAGCCCGATAGCAGGCCGTGGCAGAGCGCCCCACCGAAGGCATCGCCCGCACCCAGACCATTGCACACCTCCACCGGTGTCACCGGAACCTCGATCCGCTCCGAGTCGGTGAGTGCCAGGGTGCCGGCCGGACCCTGCTTGACGATGGCAAGGGTGGCTCCCCGTTCGAGCAGCGCCGCCGCCGCCCGATCCGGATCGTCCTCCCCGACGGCCACTCGACACTCCTCAAGATTCCCCACGGCCACATCGACCTGGGCAAGCACCGCGCCAATCTCTTCGCTCGCCACCTCTTCCGAGCTCCAGAACATATCCCGGTAGTCGAGGTCGATGACGGTGAGCCCCGATGCGTTGGCCCTCGCCTCAAGGGCGCAGTGGTGCGCGGCCCGGGAGGGCTCAACCGACAAACCGGTTCCGCTGATGAGGAAGATGCCGGCGTCGCGCACCGCCAAGGTGGGCACATCCTCACAGCGCAGCTCCAGATCCGGTGCCGAGGGCTCGCGGTAAAAATAGAGCGGGAAGTTATCGGGCGGAAAGATCTCGCAAAAGGTCACCGGTGTGGCAAAGGAATCATTGACGACAACGTAGTCATCGCTCACCCCGAGGCGGACCAGTTCGGCCCGAACGAAGCGACCAAAAGGATCGTTGCCCACCCCGGTGATGGTGGCGGCGCTTCGACCGTAGCGTGCCGACGCAACAGCCACATTGGTTGGTGAACCCCCGAGGAACTTTCCAAAGGAGGTCACCTCCTCGAGCCCGATGCCGGTCTGAAGGGGGTAAATATCAACCCCTGACCTTCCCATCGTGAGGACCTCATGCGCCATTGCGTCGTCCTTTCGTCGACAACTACTACTGACATTGTTGCCCAGCTCAACGCAAACGTCAAGCATTTGTTCGGACATAGATGCGGCGTGGCTCTTGGCAAACGCAAGCTTCCGCGCGATTTTGCTGAGACAACACCCAAAAACTGAGCATGATTCCTATACTGTAGACACTGCGAAACAACGAACAGGAAGTCACAATGACCACGGATCCAGCCGCCCTTGACGATCCCTTCGTCCCGCAGATCCCTCTCGATCGCGAATCTGCCGTGCCGCTCTACAAGCAGATTTCCGACCCGATTACCGAGCTTATCCTCGCCGGCACGCTCGCCCCCGGACAGCTCATCGAGGACGAAGTCTCCCTCGCCCACCGGCTCGAGGTCTCCCGCCCCACCGCCCGCCGCGCGCTCCAGGATCTCGTCAATGCCGGTCTGCTTATTCGTCGCCGCGGGGTCGGCACCCGGGTCACTCCGACCCACGTACACCGCCAGATCGGCCTCACCTCGCTCAACGAGGATCTCCTTAAAGCCGGCTACACAACCCGCACCGAAGTCATCTCCTACCAGGTGCATCACGCCGGGGCGGAATTCGCTGACAAGCTTGACTGCCCGGAGAACGAGGAGGTGGTGACGGTTGAGCGGCTGCGGTGGATCAACGATGTTCGCCTCGCCCTCATGCGCAACACGCTACCCTCGCGGGTGGCACCCACCTTCTCCGAGCTCGGCGATCGCGGCCTGTATGACTGCCTGGAGAGTTCGGGGATTCGACTCGTTTCGGCCGTGCAGACCGTCGGGGCGAAGAATGCCGATCAGCGTGAGGCCTCCCTCCTCGAGCTACCCACCGGCGCCGCCGTTCTCACCATGCAGCGCACGTCCTACGGACCCGATGGTCGGGTGGTCGAATACGGAAGTCACCTCTACGACGCCAGCCAGTACCACGTGACCATCCCGCTCGTCTCACCCTAACCCCCGGTCACTCAAGGCCCACGAGGACCTTCCCACTCCCGCCGGCGCACGGTCCGGCGGCTCGCCCACCCGCCATCTCACAGTTTTCGGCACCCTCGTTGAAGCTCCAGAACCTCGCAGGTCAGCCCACGACACGCCGAAACCCTCACTTTGTCACAACAAATGCTTGACATGGGCGCGGTGTTGTCCTTAACTGGTGGTGTGCACCAGCTGCCAACGGAGGCGCTGGGAGAAAGGAATACCGTGAGCGACACGTACACCGATGGCCCGCTGCTTGAGGCCACCCGCAAATTCGACACCGTACTGTGGAATGACTCCTCGGATCTCGATGAGCTCCGCCAGTCCATTTCCTTTGGTGGCGTGGGAGCCACCTGCAACCCGGTCATTGCCTATACGACCATTTCCAAGCATCCGGAGATCTGGAACGATCGGATCCGGACAATTGCGCAAGAGAATCCGACCTGGAGCGAATCGACGATTGGCTGGCAGGCCGTCAAGGACATGTCGGTGGAAGCCGCAAAGCTTCTCGAACCGGCCTTCGAGGCCTCCGGCGGGCGCGATGGTCGCCTCTCGGTGCAGACGGATCCTCGCTTGCACCGCGATCCGAAGGCGCTTGCCGATCAGGCGGAGGAGTTCCACCGCTTGGCAAAGAACATTGTCGTGAAGATCCCCGCCACGAAGACCGGCCTGGAGGCGATTGAGGATGCGACAAAGCGCGGCGTGTCCTGCAATGTCACCGTCTCCTTCTCGGTTCCCCAGGCCGTGGCCGCAGCCGAAGCAATCGAGCGCGGCCTTGAGGCCCGCAAGGAGGCAGGCGACAGCGTTGAGGGGATGGGCCCGGTAGTCACGATCATGGTGGGCCGCCTCGATGACTGGCTCAAGCATGTCGTCAAGCGCGACGGGATCTTCCTCGACCATTCGGCCCTGGAGTGGGCGGGAATCGCGGCCGTGAAGAAGGCCTACCAGATCTTTAAGGACCGAGGCTTCACCTCTCGTGTTCTCGTTGCGGCCTTCCGCAATGTCTACCAGTGGGCCATGGTCCAGGGTGGCGACCTTGTTGTCTCCCCGCCGTTTGCCTGGCAGGAGCGGATCAACAACTCCGACTGGGAGGTGCGCGAGACGATGAGTGAGCCGGTGGATGAGAAGTACCTCGAGGAGCTGCGCCGCATCCCCGACTTCAACCGCGCCTACGACGAGGACGGCATGAGCCCGGAAGAGTTTGCCACCTTCGGCCCAGCCGCTAAGACCCTGCGCCAGTTCCTGGCAGCGGATAATGACCTCGACATGCTGGTGCGAGACATCATCGTTCCGGCCCCGTAAGGAGAACATCATGAGAATCGGACTCATTGGGGCCGGCCGCATTGCCAACGTGCATGCGCGTACCCTCCACCAAACCGACGATGCCACCCTCGTGGCGGTGACCGACCCCGATGACGAGGCCTGCGAGGCCCTCGCCAGCAAGTACGGGCTCAAGCGCCACGAATCGGCGGACACCATGTTTGCCGATGACGAGATTGATGCCGTCGTCATCTGCTCGCCCACACCCCAGCACATTGAGCACATCCTCGGTGCGGCTCGGGCCGGAAAGCCCGCCCTGTGCGAGAAACCGGTGGCGATGGAGACCTCGTCGGTGGAGAAACTGAATAAGGATCTCGAGGGCCTGGATCCCATCGTCATGCTCGGCTTCAACCGGCGTTTTGACCCATCATTTGCTCGGGTGCACGAACTCGCCACCGCCGGCGCGGTCGGCAAGATCGAGCAGGTGACGATCATTTCCCGCGATCCGGCCGCTCCCCCGCGCGAATACATTGCCACCTCCGGCGGCATCTTCAAGGACATGACGATCCACGATTTCGATATGGCGAGGTTCTTCCTCGGCGATATCGTGTCAGTTGCCGCCATCGGACAGAACCTCGATCCCGAGCTCGCCGATACCGGTGACTTCGACGGCGCGGTCATCACCCTCACCAATGCCGAGGGCGCGGCCGCCACCATCGTCAACTCCCGGCACTGCGCCTCGGGCTACGATCAGCGGCTGGAGGTGTTTGGCTGCTCGGGAACCCTCGAGGCCGACAACCTCAGGCCCACCACCGTGCGGATCTCGGGCCGGGATACAACGGCGGGCATGGATCCCTACCTGGACTTCTTCCTCACCCGCTACGAGGCAGCCTATGCGAGGGAACTCGACGAGTTCCTCTCCGCCATCGCCGAGGGGCGCACCCCCTCCCCCAATATCGAAGACGGGGCGAAGGCGCTCCGCATTGCCGAGGCCGCCGAGGAATCGGCCCGCACCGGCACCATTGTCACACTGTAGAACCCGAAAGGAAGATCAATGAAGATCGCGGGAGCCCCGATTTCCTGGGGCGTATGCGAGGTACCGGGCTGGGGATACCAGATGTCCCCGGAGCGAGTCCTCACCGAAATGACCGAGATTGGCCTCACGGCCACCGAGTTTGGCCCCCAGGGCTGGCTGCCGATTGAGCCGGAGGCGCGCGCGAAGGCCGTGTCGAAGTACGGACTCACCCCGGTGGGATCCTTCTTCCTCGCCGTCATGCATGACCCGGAGGTCGATCCGATTCCAGCCGTGAAGAAGGAACTCGAGGCCTTTGAGGCCGCGGGCGGCAGCTACCTTATTCTCGCGGCCGACTCTGGCGCCGAGGGCTACGATGATCGCCCGGAGCTCGATGAGAAGGGCTGGGAGACGCTGTTTACCAACCTCACCCGGATCCGCGAGGTCTGCGAGGAAGCCGGCGTCACCGCCTGCATCCACCCCCACTGGGGAACCATGGTGCAAAACGTCGATGAGGTTGAGCGGGTGCTGGATAATTCCACCGTGGGCCTGTGCCTGGACACCGGGCACCTGGCCGCCGGCGGCGCCGACGTCGTGGCACTCACCAAGAAGTACGCCGACCGGGTCGACATCGTCCACGCTAAGGACGTCTACACCGACATGACCGACAAGCTGCTGCCCGGCGAGATCACCTGGTCCGAGGGCGTCAAGGCCGGTATGTTCGCCCCCATCGGCAAGGGCGACATCGACTTCCCCGCCATCGTCGATGCCCTCAACAAGGCCGGATTCGACGGCTACTACGTGCTCGAGCAGGACATCATGATTGATGAAGAACCGGCCGAGGGCGAAGGGCCAATCCACAATGCTCGGGCCTCTTACGAGGCGCTGAAGGCACTCGCATAAAACCCGATGATGGCTAGCGCCTAAGAGCCGGCGGTGGAATGCCTGCTGGACAACAGGACGGGGGCGACCATGTGGTCGCCCCCGTCTTGTCATTAGGCTCTCAGTCGCCGCAGCACCAGTCCTGCACCCAGACCGATGAGGCCAAGGGACACGATGATGAGCGGGACGGACACCGCACCCGTGTGGAGCATGCTGCCGCTCCCATAGGGTGGCATACTCGGATCACCGATGGGGTCTCACCGGTGTGATCAACCGTCGAATCACACCCGGAGTCGTCGGATCCTCGGTGGGCTCCACGGTCGGATCCACGCTCGGCTCAGGTTCTTCCGGCTCGGGGGTGGGCTGCTCCGGCTCCGGCTTCGGCTCGGGCGGCGGGGTCGGATCGACCACGGTGAGCACCGCCGTCTCTGTGATCGCCTCTCCCGCCTCGTTGGTGAACACGGCCCGATATTCCACACCGGACTGGCCAAGCTCGGCCGCCTCGATCACGTACGTGGCATCGGTGGCTCCCGCAATGTCGGCCCACTCGCCATCGGCGATGCGCTCATGCCACTGCACTTGCGGCTCGGGCTGGCTCGTGGCTGAGGCGGTGAAGGTGGCCGATTCACCGACGTTGACCTGCACGGAGGAAGGATGCTCGGACACCATGGGTGCCTCGGTCGGCTCGGTGACCGTGAGCATGACCTGATCGGAGGTGGTGGCTCCCACCTTGTTGGTCAGGACGGAGCGGAAGATCATGCCATCGACGTCCGTACTCGCGGTGATGACGAGCTTATCCCCGTCAACCGTCATGCCGTCGACATCAACAATGTCCTGCCACTCCTCCCCATTTAGCCACTGCCAGGACTGGTCGGTCACCGCGATATCCGGATCGGCCGGGGCGGTGAACGTGACATCCTCGCCGGCAACCGCCGTCATGTCGCTCGGCTGGCCGAGGAAGCGCGCGGCCGAACGCACCGTGAGAATGGCCGCCTCGGAATCAACCGTTCCGGCCTCATTGGTCACGAGTGCTCGGTAGGCGGTACCGTCCTTGACCAAGGTGGCCTCAACCTCGAGGGTCTTGGCGGTCGCACCCTCAATATTGGCGAAGAACTCCGCGCCCACCGGCTGTTCCTGCCACTGCACCTCGCCGCCGTACTCGGAGGCAAAGCCCATGGAGAAGGCCTCAGGCATTCCACCCGCGTGCTCGCGAGGAATACCCACGTCGGTGCCGGAGACCGTCTGCTCATGCGGGGAGATAGTGACCTTGCGATCAAAGAAGGTCGAGTCCAGCGCACAGCGAGCCATGTTCTTCGGGTTGCAGTACAACCGATATCAGATCTTCCCGTCAAGGTTGAGGACCGTCGTCTTCGTGTTCGGATCGTAGGTGCCGGAAGAAATTGGCCATCGATACGATCCCACGGTCTCATCGCCGATCGGGTCGGTGACCTCGACGCCCTCGGATAGCTCCTGCCCCTCCCAGGCGTACTTGCGCCACGAATACGTAATCCCCCAGATGACATAACCGTCCTTGATCTCAACGATCTCCTCATCGGCTGAATCATCGCCCGTGGCCGACGCACCTCCCACCGGGGATATCAGGAAGGCAACAAGCAGCACCATCAGGCCCGCCATCACCCTCTGCAGCATCACATTGTGTCTCGGTCTCATGGACTCTCCTATCGCTCGCGGCGGTTCGTTGCGGACACACAGTCGCGCATCAGGTGAGCCGTACCTTGTCAATAAGGGGGTTGTATGGATAGGTCTCCCCCCCACCACCTCCCGTGTGCCGCGGATCGACCAGCTCTCACTGCGGGATCCACCGCCGCTCTGACCAGCAGTGTTGTCGCCGGACACAGAGCGTCAGCCATCGCCTTAGTATTCAGGAATTAATCACACAAGTTAGCGTGCTCGGCCCATCTCGCCGCGACCACGGCCCTGGCGCGGTCCCGGTGTCCAGCTGCGACTCGCTCAGCCCGAGGCGTGTTGGGCGCGGGCGGTTTCGTACATGAGGAGGGCGGCCGCCTGGGTGGCGTTGAGGGATTCGGCGCGGCCGAAAATAGGGGCGGAGACAACGTGATCGGCGAGATCTCGATACTCCCCCAGACCACGGGATTCATTGCCGAGCAGCCACAGGGTGGGCGCGGAGAAGTCGATCTCGGCGGTGCCGAGCATTTTTCCCTTGCCATCGCCCGCCAGCACCTGCATGCGGCCGCGCGCCGCGGCGACAATATCTGCGACTTCTCCGGTGGCTATGGGCAGGTGATAGGTGGAGCCGGCGGCGAACCGAATAACCTTCGGAGAGGTGTGATCGGCAGAGCCTCGACCAAAGAGCACCCCGTCAGCTCCGGCCGCATCCG
The DNA here is from genome assembly GCA_030537635.1 of Flaviflexus sp. GTDB lineage: Bacteria > Actinomycetota > Actinomycetes > Actinomycetales > Actinomycetaceae > Flaviflexus. Next base: position 37,419 of record JAUNVM010000012.1, read on the forward strand.
CCGTGCGAATGAGCGAACCGGCATTGCCCGGGTCCTGCATCTCGCACGCCAGCACGGCAAGATCGCCGTCAAGAATGCCGTCAATATCTCCCTCCGGTCCGCGCTCGAGGCAGACGATGAGGCCCTGGCAGCTCGGGGAGATCTTGCGGGCCAGCGCGGGGGTGATGGCATGCCGGTAGTGTCCGGAGGCCAGGCGAGCCACCTCGGGCCGGGCGAATACCTCTTCGGTGGCGTAGACGTCGAGCACGCGCTCAGGCGCAGAGGCGAGGGCCTCCAGGCCCGCCGGGAGCCCCTCGGCGATCTCGCGGCCGAACTTCTTTCGCGTCTTCGCCTCGTACAGTCCCGCCAGACGGGTCAGCTGCCCGGTCATCGACTCGTGGTAGCGCATGGCCATCCTTCCTTACCGACACATGCTATCGCGGCTTATCTCTCCCGCCCAGGCCCCCTCGGCACTCACCGCCGAATTCTCAGTCCGGATAGCACGTGATCCCCGGTTGAAACCGGCCGGGTATCGCGAGGGTGGCTGAGCGGGGTGGGGGCAGATACGCAAAGAGGAGCCGGAATCCGGCTCCTCTTCACGCTTGATTCTGCTTAGGCGGCGTCGCCACGCGGGGCGTTGACGTCCTTGGGCAGGGCCTTCTTTGCGGTTTCCACCAGCGAGTTGAAGGTTTCCACGTCGTTGACGGCCAGCTCGGCCAGCATCCGGCGATCGACCTCGACCTCGGCAAGCTTAAGCCCCTGCATGAACCGGTTGTAGGTCATGCCCTGGGCGCGGGCCGCGGCGTTGATGCGGCTGATCCACAGCTTGCGGAAATCATTCTTGCGGACCTTGCGATCTCGATAGTTGTACACCATCGAGTGCAGGACCTGCTCCTTGGCCTTACGGTAGAGGCGGGAACGCTGACCCCGGTAACCGCTTGCACGCTCCAGGGTGGTCCGGCGCTTCTTGTGGGCGTTGACTGCGCGCTTCACTCGTGCCATGTTGTCCTCCTACTTCCTTAAATACCGAGCATCTTCTTGACGGACTTGACGTCGGCCTGGGAGACCGCCTTGTCCGCCGCGAGGCGACGGGTGCGCCTGGACGACTTGTGCTCGAGGAGGTGGCGCTTATTGGCCTGCTCCCGCATGATCTTGCCGGATCCGGTCTTCCGGAACCGCTTCTTGGCACCGGAGTGCGTCTTGTTCTTGGGCATAGTTGTATCCTCTTTCTTACCGCTTAGCGGATGGAGCTTTAGGACTCGCGCTGACCGCCGCCGCGCTCCCGCTTGGCGGTCCGGCGGGCTTCCCGCTCGGCCTCCCGGCGTCGGCGCTGATCGGACTTGGCTTCAGACTTCTTGCGCAGCGGGGCGATCACCATGGTCATCGTCCGGCCATCCTGGCGCGGCGACGATTCGACGGTGCCGAGATCGGCAACATCCTCGGCGAAGCGCTGGAGAAGCTTGAGTCCCATCTCGGGACGGGACTGCTCACGGCCACGGAACTGAATGCGGACCTTGACCTTGTCGCCTCCATTAAGGAAGCGCTGGGCGTGGCCACGCTTGGTGTCGTAGTCGTGATCATCGATCTTCAGCCGAAGCTGAATCTCCTTGAGCTGCGTGTTGGCCTGATTGCGACGTGCATCGCGGGCCTTCATCGCCGCCTCGTACTTGTACTTGCCGTAGTCCATCAGTTTGGCCACGGGTGGGGCGGCGTTGGGGGCGACCTCGACCAGATCAAGATTGGCTTCCTGTGCCAGGCGCAGGGCATCTTCGACGCGCACCACACCTACCTGCTCGCCGGACGGACCGACGAGACGGACCTTCGGCACACGGATCCGCTCATTGACTCGGGGTTCGTTGATAATAGCTCCTCTGTGTCTCGACGTTTCGCTCACGGAGCACAAGAGGGCGCGCACATGGTGCGTCTCTCATGACCCGGCACCTCAGGCACCCAGGTGGGATTTCTCCGCTTGCGTCCCGGCTTGTGCCGGGCGGTCGGCTCTCAGTGTATCAAAGACTGCGCTACCCGCGCGCTGTGGTGTTGCTAACCCTCGCCGGGGCCAGTTCCACCGAGTCGATTCGCGTCGTCATCTCCGGCACCTGGCCCAGTCGGGAGCTCGCCTCGGCGAGGGCCGCGCTCACCTGCTCGCGGGGCAGATCCTCGGGCACGGCGAGAACAATTCCGGTCTCAGCCTTTCGCCCGGGCATGATCCGCAGTCCGATGAGGCCGTCGATGCCGGCGAGGGCGCGGGAGACGATTCCGGGCAACTCCTCATCGCGCCAGGGTGCCCGCCATGTCTCCCCCGTGGCCAGCGCGGCCACGGCGGGACGCCCAAGCAGCACCGGTTGCGTCGATCCCGGATCCAACACGAGCAGACCATCCGCCTCGGCCACAGCAGCAATTGCCGCGTTTTGCGTGTGCACGGGAACCGGACGAGCATCGGCACGCCAGGCTCGCAGCGCCTCGGCCGAAGAGAAGATGGGCATGGCGGCCCTCCCATCGGGCGCCTCCACCGCGATCATTGCCGCCTGCTTGCACACATCCTTGTCGACCGACTCATGCTCCACCACTCCACCATCCGCCGTCCGGCCGGGATGGGCGTGGGCAAGGACGGGAACGAGAACCCGCGAGAGCGCCACCTGGGCGACGACGGCCTCAAGCCGGTCGGCCTTGTTCTCCAAGGCAAGCGCGGCGGCGAGGGCCGGATCGACCTCCCCGGTGTCTCCCGCGAAGGGATTGGGCTTGAGCTTGGCGTGAATATCCCTCATGCTTGATGGCCCGCCACCTCGATGGCCTCCTCGAGGGTGAAGGCGTTCGCGTAGAGGGCCTTGCCGATGATGGCGCCCTCCAGGCCGGTGTCGGTGAGCTCGCGTAGCGCCGCAACGTCGGCGAGGGTGGCTACCCCACCCGAGGCCACCACCGGGGCATCGGTGCGTCCGAGAACATCGGCGAGCAGCGTCGTATTTGGTCCCTCCATGGTCCCATCCTTGGCCACGTCGGTGACGACGTAGCGCGAACATCCAGCGCGGTTCAGCCGCTCGAGGGTCTCGTACAGCTCACCGCCCTCGCGGGTCCAGCCGCGCGCGGCCAGGGTGCGTCCACGCACGTCGAGGCCGACGGCCACCTTGTCACCATGTTCGGCGATCACCTTCTCGGTCCATTCCGGATTCTCCAGCGCCGCGGTGCCGAGGTTGATGCGGGCGGGCCCAGCCGCCAGCGCCCGGCGCAGGCTCTCATCGTCGCGAATGCCGCCCGAGAGTTCCACCTTGGCGGGGGTGGCGGCAATAATCTCGGCGAGCAACTCGGCATTCGAGCCCCGACCAAAGGCGGCATCGAGATCGACGAGGTGAATGTAGGTGGCCCCGGCGGCCACCCACTGGGCGGCAGCCTCGTGCGGATCACCGTAGCCGGTTTCGGTTCCGGCCTCGCCGCGCAGCAGGCGCACGGCCTGGCCGTCAACGACATCAATGGCGGGGAGAAGCTGAAGGGGTGCAGTCATCGTTATCCTAGGGTGTTGATCCAATTGGTCAGCAAGGCAAGTCCCGCCTCGCCGGATTTTTCAGGATGGAATTGGGTGGCCGACAGGGGGCCGTGCTCGATGGCGGCAACGAAGGGCGCGCCGTGATCGGCCCAGGAAATGCTGGGCGGTGTGAGCTGTTCGCAGGTGAGCTCGGCGGCCGGATCCGTCAGCACCCCATAGGAGTGCACGAAGTAGAAGCGCTCATCGGTCAGACCGGCAAGCAGTCGGCTGCCCGGCGCGGGGCGCACCTTCGACCAGCCCATATGCGGCAGAACCGGGTGGTCCAGCTCTTCCACGCGACCGGGAAGCTGGCTGAGTCCCGCCCGTGTCGAGTCGTGTTCGGCCGAAGAATCAAAGAGGATTTGCAGGCCGACGCAGATGCCGAGGACGGGGCGCCCGCCCGCGAGGCGGCGCTCGATCATGCGATCGCCGCGCACCTCGGTCAGCTTGGTCATGACGCTGTCAAAGGCGCCAACGCCGGGAACGACCAGCCCATCGGCGCCCAGCACCTCATCCATATCCCGGGTGAGAGTCACCTCGGCGCCCGCCCGGGCGAGGGCGCGCGTGACCGAATGCGTGTTCCCCGACCCGTGGTCAAGGACCGCGACCTTCACGCGTCCTCTCCCTCGGTCTCGCCGGTGTCCCGCTCGGCGCGATGGCGTTCAGCGGCCCGGGCGGCCCGCCCCGCCATCTTCTCCAGCAGGCCCGGAGTAATCTCGCCGGAGCGAACCGCGCCCTTGACCTCACTCGGCTCGGTCTCGCCGATAAGAAGGTCCTCGAGCAGCTGATCGGCGCTGGCCACGATCAACCCGGCGGGGGTTTCTTCGGCGATGCCGGTGGGGGCGATCTGGGAGGCGGTGACGAGGCCGGATACGCCCGCCTCGGCCCCCACATCCTCCCCCAGCTCGGCCTGGAGCAAAACGGCTCCGGCCCGGGACAGGGCGGCGATCCGAGCGGCGAGTTGCTGACCGTCATCGGCATCGACATTGCCCTCCTCGCCGGGGTCGAGGCGGGTCGGCTCGCCGGCGGAACCTTCCTCGCCCCCGGGCACGGACCCGGCAACGCTCGCCGCATCCTCGCCCGCCTCGGCGGGCACCTCTGCCGGAGCTTCCTCGGTGTCGGATAGTGCCTGCGGATCATCGCCCAGCAGCTCGGCGATGTCCCAGTCGTGGAATTCCTTGACCGGGAGGTCGCGGACGATCAGGGCGCCGGTCGTGCTCGGCACCACCCACACGTCGGCGCCGTGAATCTGGCAGATTCCCGCGACGACATCGGGCTTGGCGAAGGGGGTCATGATGACATAGCGGCGGCGGTTGCTCACAGCGCTCCCTTCGTCGACGGGATGGCATTGTCTCGCGGATCGGTTTCCACCGCGGCCCGCAGGGCCCGGGCGAAGGCCTTGAACTGGGCCTCGACGATGTGGTGGGGATCCCGACCGCGAATGAGGTCAATGTGCAGGCAGATGCCGGCGTTGAGGGCGAGGGATTCAAAGACGTGCCGGGTCATGGCGCCCGTGAAGTGGCCGCCGATGAGGTGGTATTGCTGGCCATCGGGCTCGCCCTCGTGGACGACGTAGGGCCGACCGGCAACGTCGACAACGGCGCGGGCCAGTGCCTCATCGAGGGGCACGGTGGCATCGCCGAAGCGCCGAATCCCCCGCTTGTCGCCGAGGGCCTCGCGCAGGGCCTGGCCAAGACAGATCGCCACATCCTCCACGGTGTGGTGCACATCCACCTCAATGTCACCCTCGGCTCGCACCTCGAGGTCGATGAGGGAGTGTCGGGATAGCGCGGTGAGCATGTGATCGTAGAAGGGTACGCCCGTCTCGATCGTCGATTCGCCCTCGCCATCCAAGTCGAGGCTGAGCCAGATCTTCGATTCGCTCGTCTGCCTCTCCACAGTTGCGCTTCTCATGTCCTTACCTTCCCGATCGCCTCGATGAAGCGATCGTTTTCCTCCGGCGTTCCCACGGATACTCGTAGCCATCCGGCCGGCCCGGTGTGACGGATCAACACTCCATCATCGAGCAGCTGCTGCCAGACCTCGCCCGCCCGATCGGTGATTCCAAAGAAGACGAAGTTCGCATCCGAGGGAGCCACCTTCCAGCCTAGCGAAGTCAGCGCCTCTTCGAGACGGTCGCGCTCGGCGCGCAGCACATTGATCTGGGCCAGCTGCTCCACGGCGTGGCCGAGCGCCGCCCGGCCCGCCGCCTGGGTGAGGGCGGACAGGTGATAGGGCAGGCGGACGATCATGAGGGCGTCAATAATCTCGGGCGCGGCGGCGAGATAACCCAGGCGCAGGCCGGCAGCCCCGAAAGCCTTCGACATGGTCCGCGAGACGACCAGATGCGGATGATCGGCAAGCAGGTGGAGGGCGGAGGCCACCCCGTCGCGGCGAAACTCCCCGTATGCCTCATCGATGACGACCACGGTGTCGGCACCATCGGGGCCCGATTCCCGGGTCATCTCCAGCACGACGCGCAGGTCGGTCTCCTGCAGGGCCGTGCCGGTCGGATTATTAGGGCTGGCAAGAAGGAGAACCGAGGGCCGCTGAGTTGCCACGGCATCGGCCAGCGCTGCCACGTCGAGGGTGAAGTCTTCCCGCCGGGGCACCTGGGTCCAGGTGGAGCCGGTGATGAGACAATATTCCCCGTACATGGAATATCCCGGATCGGCACCGAGAACCGTGCGTCCGTGCCCGGCGAAAGCCTGCAGAAGCTGGATCATCACCTCATTGGAGCCATTGGCCGCCCACACCTGATCGGGGCGCAGCTCCACCTGTGATTCCAGCTTGAGATAGTCGGCGAGATCGGCGCGCAGCGCCATCGCATCCCGATCCGGGTAGCGGTTGAGGCCAGCGGCGGTCGCCCCCACTGCCTCGGCAATGTCCGCCACCATCTGGCTCGAGGGGGGATAGGGATTCTCGTTGACATTAAGCCGCACCGGCACGTCCAGCTGGGGAGCGCCGTAGGGGCTGCGGCCGCGAAGTTCGTCTCTCAGGGGAAGTCTCACGAGCCCAGGGTACTAAAGAGTGGGCCCACCACATCGGTGGGCCCGTCCCCCTTTCGACTAGTGGGCCTCGTGCGGCGGGTGGGTGACGGCCACAATCGGGGCATTGTGCAGCACCGTCATCGACACCGAGCCCATGACGGTGGCGCGCAGCTCGCCCTTGCCGTGGCTGGCCACCACAATCATGCGGGAGCTCGGAGCCCGATCCACGAGCGCCTCGGAGGCGTGTCCGCGCACGTGCACGAAGTTGGCTTCCACGTCGGAGTAGTACTCGCAGTACTTCTGAAAAATCTCCTCGCTTCGGCTAACCGCCGTGCGAGCGCTTTCCTTTGCGGCCTCCTTCGTCTCCCCCTCGGGCATATTCGGGATGGCGGCGGCGGCATGCTGGTGGGCGCGCACTACCTCGAGGCGGCAGCCGTGCGCTCTGGCCATGACAAAGCCGAAGGTGAGCGCTGTCAGCGATTCCTTTTCCGGGGCCATGCCCACCACGATCGGACCCTCGGGATCGTGCTCGCCCTCGCGCACGACGATCACCGGGCAGTCAGCATAGGTGGCCACCTTGGTCGACACCGATCCAACGAAGATGCGGCGCATCGCGCCCAGCCCGCGCGCCCCCAGCACCATGAGCGCAGCATCCGAGCTCATTTTTGTCAGCGCCACCGCGGGATCATCCGATTCCCACTCCGTTGAGGCCTCGAGGCCGAACTTCTCGGCGACGTGCGCCTGAGCCCGCTCAAGTGAATCCTCCAGCCGTTTGCGATCATCGGACGGCGGGGTCGGATCTACGCCGGAGATGCCATAGAGCGGGGAGTAGATGCGCACGATGCGCAGGGGGCAGCCTAAGGCCTTGGCCTGGGCAGCACCAAAGTCGAGGGCCTCTTGTGCGCTCGCCGAATTATCAATACCAACTACAACGGGCTTGTCATACGTCACACTCTAGACTTAGCCGATTGCCGCCCCGGGAACAAATTTGTCCGACAAACTGGCAGCATGTGAGACGTGATCCCTTCTGAGCTTTCCGCACGCGTGGCCACCCTGGCCGATCTCGTCTCCCCGGGCGGTCAGGTCATTGTGCGTCACCCGGCCACTGCCCGGGTGCTGGCTGTCGCTCTCACCGAGCTTGGCCGGCCAGCCAAGGCGGTGACCACCCCGGCGGAGCTGGCCGCCTCCCGTGCAGCGCCCTGCCTTGTCACGACAGCTCGCCTGCCCATGCCGGGCTCCCCCATCATCTACGTCGCCCAGGGCGACTGGCCAGTCCCACAGCCGGAGGGTGCCACCATCCTCGGGCCGGTTGGCGATCATCGGCGCGCCCACCGAGCATCGGGTGCCCTGGCCCGCGCGGTGGCGAATCCCCACCGGCTCGATCCCCCGCCTCGCTGGCCCGCTGGCACCCTGCCGGGCGCTCCGCGCATTGCCGGTGGACTCGCCCTGGCCGATCTCGATGAGCCGGTCTATGGCGATCGGCTCCGCACCGACTTTGCCCAGGACGGGGAATTTCCGGAGTATCTGCGGCCCCACTGCGAGCGGGTGCTGGCCCGATGGCGGCCGGCTCACCGCCCCGAGGTCGTCGTGGCGGCGCCCTGGCCGGCCGGGCAGTACCGCATCCATCACGGCGCCCTGGCGATCTCCCGACTCCTCGGCCTGCCCTTCGCTGGCCGACTTGTTGGCCCCTCAGCCCCGCTCGAGGCCGATCCTGCCACGCGGGTGCGCGCGCTGGCCCGGCACGTGCGCCTCAATACCGATCGGCTCGACGTCCCGGCCCTCTCGGGCAAGCGGGTACTGCTCGTCGGCCAGCTGTGGCAGGAGGGCTGGACCATGTCGATGTATGCCCAGCTGCTGGCCGGCGCCGGAGCCCGGGAGGTCACCGGCCTCACCCTGGCCAAGCGCAGCCCGTGGACAAGTCCACTCGCCCGACCCGCTCGCCGGCACTAGCCGGCACTCGCCGCCTCAGGCCACCTCTTCGTTCCCGGCACAACCCGCGGGCTCGGGTGGCGGGAGCTACGGGGTGCGGATGCGGGCGGCCTCGCCGTGGGCGGGCAGATCCTCGGCCCGGGCGAAGGTGTCGAGCTGCTCGGTGAGCTGGCCGAGCGCCTCGGCCGTGTAGTGAACCTGCTGAACCGACTTGAGAAAGGTCTGGACGCCGAGGCCCGAGGCGAAGCGGGCGGTTCCGCCAGTGGGTAGGACGTGATTGGATCCGGCGAGGTAGTCACCCAGGGGCACCGGGGTGTGCGGGCCGAGGAAGATGGCTCCGGCGTTGCGGATCTTATCCGCCACCGATTCCAGGTTCCTCGTGTGGATTTCCAGGTGCTCAGGCCCGTAGGCATTGATGACGTCGATGCCCTGGTCGAGATCGGCCACGAGCACGATTCCGGACTGCGGGCCGCCGAGCGCCTCGGCGCACCTGGCCGCATGCTTGGTGGCGGCGGTGAGCTGCGCCAGCTCGGCCTCGACCCGGTCGGCGAGATCGGGTGAGTCGGTGACGAGGACGGAGGCCGCGGCCGGATCGTGCTCGGCTTGGGAGAGCAGGTCGGCGGCCACGTAGCGGGGATTGGCACTGTCGTCGGCGAGAATGGCGATCTCGGTGGTGCCCGCTTCGGAGTCGATGCCGACCAGGCCAAGGACGGCGCGCTTCGCGGCGGCGACGTAGATGTTGCCCGGGCCGGTGATAATGTCAACCGGCTCGCATGACGAGGTGCCGTAGGCGAACATGGCGATGGCACCGGCGCCGCCGGCCGCATACACCTCGGTGATGCCCAGCAGGGAGCAGGCGGCGAGAATCGTCGGATGTGGCCATCCCCCGAACGCCTCCTGGGCCGGAGAGGTGAGGGCGATGGAGGAGCAGCCAGCCACCTGGGCGGCAACGGCGTTCATGATGACCGAGGAGGGGTAAACGGCCAGGCCCCCGGGCACGTACAGGCCGACCCGGCGGGCCGGGATCCACCGCTGGGTGATGCTGCCGCCCTCGATGACCTCGATGGTGGTCTGCCGGGGCATTTGGGCCTCGTGGCCGATGCGGGCGTGCGCGATCGCGGTACGCATCGCCTTCTCGAGGGCCGGATCCAATTCGGCCCGGGCGGCCTCGATGACGTTGGCGGGGACGGCAATCGCGGTGGGGCGCACCGAATCGAATCGCTCGGCCTGCTCGAGCAGGGCCTCATCTCCCCGCTCGGCCACATCCTCGATGAGGGGGCGCACGGCGGAAATAGCGGCGGCAATATCAAGTTTCGGGCGCGGCAGCTCCAATGGCTGGCCATTACGTACATCCAGTCGTTGCATACCCCCAGCTTACGACGCCGGACCCGACTCCTTGGCTCGGTCGAGCGCGGCTCCCAACCTGCGGTCACGTCCGGCGTAAATCTCAACGGCCCGCCACAGGCTGCGCCGGTCAACATCCGGCCAGGCCTCATCGGTGATGACGAGCTCGGCATAGGCGTTTTGCCACAGAAGGAAGTTGGATAGCCGATTCTCCCCGCCGGTGCGCCAGAACATGTCGACATCATCGGCGACGTCGAGATAGGAGGAGAAGGTCTTTTCGGTGATGGAGCGTGGCGAGCGGCGCCCGCTCGCCACATCCTCGGCCAGGGCCCGGGCAGCATCGGCAATCTCGGCCCGCCCACCGTAATTGACGCACATGGTCAGCGTGATGACGTCATTGTGCTTCGTCATCTCCTCGGCGATCTGCAGCTCCTTAATCACCGAACGCCACAGGCGCGGGTGTCGGCCCGCCCACCGCATCCGCACCCCCCATTCGCTCATGCGGTCCCGCTGGCGGTGAATGACATCCCGATTGAAGCGCATGAGGAAGGCGACCTCCTCGGGGCTGCGCTTCCAGTTCTCGGTGGAGAACGCGTACGCGCTCACGTGTTTGATGCCGAGCTCAATCGCCCCGGCCATGACGTCCAGCAGGGCGGCCTCCCCCGCCTTGTGCCCCTCGGTGCGGGGCAGCCCTCGAGCATTGGCCCACCGACCATTACCATCCATGACGATGGCGACGTGGCGGGGCACCTTCTCGGGGGCGATGGCCGGGCAGATGGCTCCAGATGGATGCGGGGGCGGCGGAATAGGCATGGGCTGATTGTACGGCTAGAGGAGGGAGAGGGATCGAATCTTGCGCTCCAGATGCCACTGGGCGTAGTCGGCAATGAGGCGCCGGGCCTCGTGGCGCACGGCCTGGGGAAGATCATCGGCTCGGTCCCAATCCCCCGACAGGAGATCGTCCATGAGCAAAATAGCCTCTCGGCTCGGCGAACCGGCCCCGGGCGGTCGGCAGGTCGGGCAGACGGCCCCGCCGGCGGGAATCGAGAACCAAAGGTGCGGGCCGGGCGCGGAACACACCGCGCATTCCAGCAGCGCCACCTCGAAGCCCTCCAGGGCCAACGCCCGCATGAGAAATGCGCCCGCCACGAGGCCGGGGCGGTGCTCACCGCGCGCGAGCGAAGCCACCGCGCCGTGGAGGAGAAAATACAGGTGCGGATTGGGTTCCCCTTCCTCCACGACGAGCTTATCGGCTGTTTCCAGCAGCACGCCGCCGGCCCGATAACGCTCATAGTGCGCGGAAATCGGATCGCCGTAGGCGTGCAGGGACTCGACCTGGGTGACAATGTCGAGGGTCCGGCCCCGATAAAACTGGCAGTCAACGTGAGAATAGGGCTCCAGGCGCGCACCGAACCTCGACTTCGTGCGCCGCACGCCCTTGGCCACGGCGCGCACCTTCCCATTCATCGGGGTGAGCAGCGTAATGATTCGGTCCGCTTCCCCCAGCTTGTGGGTGCGCAGCACGATTCCTTCATCCCGATAGAGCTTCACCCCCTCATTGTCCCACCGACCCGGGACAGGGCAAGCCTGCCCAGCGGCAGGCACGCTATGAGCCGTTGGCTGCCCTCGGCCACGGCCGGGCGAGCACCGGGCCCACCACGGCCAATGGAGTGCCCGGTCCGCTGCGCGCCGCCAGGTGCGGGCCGCGGCGACGGTTAGCGGCAGCTACGGTTGAGGGCGGAGACGATGGCCTTGACCGAGGCGCGCAGCACCGAGGGATCGATGCCGGCACCCCACAGGACCTGGCCGTCAATCTCGGCCTCGACGTAGGCGGCCGCCGAGGCGTCGGCGCCCTCGGACAGGGCGTGCTCGGCATAGTCGAGGACGTGAATGTCGTGGCCCAGCTGGCTGAGCGCCGCAGCAAAGGCGTCGATGGGACCATTGCCCTCGGCACTGATAACGTGCTCAACCCCGTTCTCGGTTACCGTCGCGGTCAGCGAGGAGTGCTCATCCTCCTCCGAGCTCACCGACAGGGACGTGAGCGCGTAGCTGCCCCACGGTTCGAGGTTCTCGCCCGCCTCGGCCGGCAGATATTCGTCCGCGAAAATGTTCCACAGCTCGTCGGCCGTGATCTCCCCACCGCCGATATCGGTATGACGCTGCACGATCCGCGAGAGCTCGATCTGCATGCGCCTGGGCAGGTTGAGGTGCCGGGTCGAGGAAAGCAGGTAGGCCACTCCGCCCTTGCCGGACTGGGAGTTGACCCGGACAACCGCCTCGTAGGACCGACCAATATCCGCCGGATCCAGCGGCAGGTAGGGAATCTCCCAGATGTCGGCCTCGCCGGCTCGCAGGCGGCGCTCGCGATCCTCGAAGCCCTTCTTGATGGCGTCCTGGTGGGAGCCGGAGAACGAGGTGTAGACGAGGTCACCGGCGTAGGGGGCGCGCGCCGGCACCTCCATGCGGGTGCAGTGCTCGACGGTAGCCCGCACGTGGTCGAGGCGAGAGAAGTCGATCTGCGGGTCGATACCCTGGGTGAGAAGATTAAGGCCGAGGGTGACAAGGTCGACATTGCCGGTGCGCTCCCCCTGGCCAAAGAGGCAGCCCTCGATGCGGTCGGCCCCGGCAAGCATGGCAAGCTCGGACGTGGCCACCGCCGAGCCTCGGTCGTTGTGATTGTGCGCCGAGATGACGACGTTGTCCCGGTGCGAGATGTTCCGGCTCATCCACTCGATCTGGTCGGCGTACACATTGGGCGTGCACCGTTCCACCGTCGTGGGCAGATTGAGGATGATTTCTCGATCCTCCTCGGGCTGCCACACGCCGATGACGGCCTCGCACACCTCGAGGGCGAAATCGAGCTCGGTGTCGACGAAAATCTCCGGGGAGTACTGGAAGCCCACGATCGTCTCATCGCCGAGCCGCTTTTCCAGGTAGGCGACGGTTTCTTGGGCGCCGGTGACGGCGAGGTTCTTCGTGGCCGGTCGGTCGTGGCCGAAGACGACTCGGCGGAACAGCGGCGAGGTCGCGTTGTACAGGTGCACGGTGGCCCGGGGAAAGCCCTCGAGGGCATCGACCGTGCGGTGGATGAGATCCGTGCGGGCCTGGGTGAGAACCGAGACGGTCACGTCCTCCGGCACCGCATCCTGCTCGGCGAGGGAGCGCACAAAATCCCAGTCGGCCTGGGAGGCGGCCGGGAAGCCGATCTCGATCTCCTTGTATCCCATGGAGATGAGCAGGTCGAACATCTGCCGCTTGCGGGCCGGATCCATGGGCTCAATGAGGGCCTGATTACCATCGCGCAGGTCGGTGGACAGCCAGCGGGGCGCCTTCTCAATGCGCTTGTCGGGCCACGTTCGATCCGGGAGCGACACCGGATTGACGTCGAGGAAGTGGCGGTACTTGCCATGGGGCATGCCCGAGGAAATCTGTTCGTTGTGTACGCCCTGGGTCTTCATATCTGGCTTCTCCTTATCTCCATTATCACGGCCTGACCGGCGCGCCGTTCTCCACGATCAGGGGCCGGTCAGGCCTGATCGCGGCAGATAAGGAGCAGATGCGTCATGCCGACAGACTAAACAACGCGGCGGCTCCGACCACCCGGGCGTCCGCAACGTGAGAACGCCGGGGTGGAGAGGTTCCTCTTAGGCATCGTCGTAGCGGGCCGGATCTGCGAGCATGCGCAGGTCCTCGGAGGTCACGAGGCGGGTGGCTACCGCGTGCTCAACGAGGCGAGCGCGCCGGTTTGTCGCCAGCCGCCCGGGACCGCCGTGCAGGCCGCGTACCCCGTAGCGGGTGAGTCGCTCGCAAATATGGTCGAGTTTCCGATTGAATCGGGTGAGCGGCCAGCCCAGCCGGTTGGCGGCCGCCTGGGAGGACGGAATAGCGGAGGTGGTGCCCCGGCCGGTGAGCACCGGCTCGGCAAGGGCGAGGATAAGAAGGATTTGGGAGGGGGTCAGCTCGACCGGCCCAATCGTCGTCTCCCCCGCATCATCCGTCTCGACGACGTTGACCGGCAGATAGGCCGGCTCGTCATTAAACAGCGTCATCTCGTAGGTGGTGGGGCCGGCGGTGAAGAGCAGGACGGTTCGCGGATACACCAGCGGCAGCCGAGCCCCGGGGGCCAGATAAGCCTGGGTGGTGCCATCCCCATCGGCGAGGGTGGCGGACAGCCGCGAACCCACATTCTCGATCCAGTACATGCCATCAATCCGGCTGATCGTGAGGAAGCGCCGGTGGAGATACTGATTGTCGGAGAGGTCGAGCGGTCCCTCGCGGCCGATAAGGAAGGGCTCATCCGGATCAACCGTGTACCATTCCCCGACGAATTCAATCGAGACTGTCATGCGTTCTCCCGCCTAGTTAACGTGTCGGCTACTCATCGGCCACCGACCGGGCAAGCACCACCGTGGCATTATCGTAGCCGCCGGCAGCCAGCGCCCCATCGACGACGAGGTGGGCGATCTCCCCGAGATCCTCACCATCGCGTAGGCCCGCTTCGATGATACGTGCTATCTCCTCGTCCTCGAGGCAGTCCGACACCCCATCAGAACAGGCGAGAATAATCTGCCCGGTATCGGTCACCAGGCGAAAGTCCGGGTATGCGGCGGCCTCGGTGCCGATCGCGCGGGTGACGACAGCCCGCTGCGGGTGGTACTTGGCCTGCTCCGGCGTGATCACCCCGGCGGCCACCAGCTCGCTGATAAGAGAGTGATCCCGCGTGAGCCGCTGTACCTCACCCTCGGAGTATTCATAGACCCTGGAATCACCAACGTGGAAGATGAGCCAGGCACTCCGGGAGGTTGCCTGCCCCCGGACGGCGCCGGCGAGCGTCGTGCCCGCCATCGTTCCGCGCGGGCACGAACGGGAGATCTCGACATTGGCGCGGGCCACCGCATCCCTGATCTCGGCGCGGGCCCGAGAGGTCTTCGGCTCGATGAGGTTCAGTTGGGAGAGGTAATCGACGGCGGTTTGGGCGGCGACATCGCCTCGCGACAGCCCGCCCATGCCATCCGCAACGGCAATGAGGGTACCCCGGTGCAGCCGACGATCCTCCTGGCGGGTGCGCACGAGCCCTACATCACTGGCGCTCCCAACCTCAATCACGGAATCGTCCCTCCTCCCACTCGTCCTCATCTTAGGAGCAAGACCAAGGCGAACTAAAGGCTCCACGCCCACCAACGATGAAATATGAGACCCGTGGTGAATCACGAGCGAGGACACTACAATGTGGCTCAATCCATCACCATCAAGGAGGAGTTATGTCCGATCAGTATCAGGGAAGTGACCGGTCGAATGCGCAGGCGCCGGCAATCAAGCCGGCGCGCCTGACTACAGCTAACCGCACCGCCATCCTCGGTGCCATGTTCCTCATGGCGACGAGCTCGATTGGTCCGGGCTTCATCACCCAGACCTCCACCTTCACCGTCAAGCTTGGCGCGGCCTTCGCCTTTGCCATTGTCGTGTCGATCATTGTCGACATCGCCATTCAGCTCAACGTGTGGCGCGTTATCGGCGTCTCCGGTTTGCGCGCCAATGAGCTCGGCAACGCCGTGCTGCCCGGTGCCGGCTGGTTCCTCGCCGCCGCCGTCTTCCTCGGCGGCGTCGTGTTCAACATCGGCAACGTCGCTGGAACCGGTCAGGGCCTGTTCAACCTTCTGGGCCTCAGCCCGAAGATTGGTGGCCCACTGTCCGCCCTCCTCGCTATTGGCATCTTCCTCTCCCATCGCGCCGGCGTTGCGCTGGACCGCCTCGTTGTCTTCCTCGGCTCGATCATGATTCTGCTCATGATCTACGTCATGGTGGTTTCGCATCCGCCCTATGGCGAGGCCGCGAGGAATGCGGTGGCCCCCGAGTCGGTCGACTTCCTCGTCATCACCACACTCATTGGCGGCACGGTCGGCGGCTACATTACCTTCGCCGGCGCCCACCGCCTCCTCGATTCGAAGATCACCGGACCCGCCAACGTCGGCCACGTGACCCGGGTATCCGTCATGTCGATCATCGTCACGGGTATTATGCGCGTGCTGCTCTTCCTCGCCGTTCTCGGTGTGGCGGCGGCCGTCTCCAAGGACTCTCCGACGATTGCCGCTGACGCCTTCCAGGCCGCTGCGGGCGATCTGGGTCGCAAGCTCTTCGGCATCATCTACTGGGCGGCAGGCCTCACCTCGGTGATCGGCGCCTCCTACACGTCGATCTCCTTTGTGACGACCTCAAAGACCCCGGCGCGGACCCGCAATATCATGACGGTGGCGTTCATCGTGCTCGCCTCGGTCCTCTTCGTCGTCCTCGACAAGGCCCCGCAGAAGCTGCTCATCTTCGCGGGCGCCTTCAACGGCCTCATCTTGCCGATCGCCTTCACGATCGTTCTGTGGGTCGCCTGGCGCCGCCGCGACCTGCTCGGCGGCTACAAGTATCCGACCTGGCTCGCCATCGTCGGTCTCATCGCCTGGCTGCTCACCATCTACCTCGGATATCGCTCACTGTCCGGTTTGGCGGCGCTGTGGGCATCCTGACCCCAAAGGAGGCCCGGGCCTCTTTCGCGCGGGGTCTTGACCGACCCACCGCGGGGATGTGCCCGGGCTTCGCCCAGGCCAATCTCGTGGCCCTGCCCGAGCGTTACGCCTTCGACTTCCTCCTCTTCGCACAGCGCAATCCCAAGCCGATGCCGTTGCTGGATGTTGTGGCACCCGGCGAAACCTCGCCGATCGCACCGGGCAACCTCGCCACCGAGCTGCCCCGGTACCGGGTGTTTCGCTCCGGTGAGCTCATCGAGGAGGTGGGCGATGCCAGTGAGGTGTGGCGAGATGATCTCGTCACCTTCCTCATCGGCTGCTCCTTCACCTTTGAGCAGGCGCTCATCGAGGCCGGCATCGACATCGCGCACATCAGCCAGTGCGTCAATGTGCCGATGTTTGCCACCTCGGTGCCCACCCGCCCGGCGGGGATCTTCTCCGGCCCCCTCGTCGTCTCCATGCGGCCGATCCCGGCCAGCCAGGTGGCCGACGCGGTGCGGATCACCTCCCGGTACCCCTCGGTGCACGGCGCGCCCGTTCACGTGGGCGATCCCGAGCAGATCGGAATCCGAGATCTCTCTCAGCCCGACTACGGGGAGGCTGTGGAGATTCCCGAGGGCACCATCCCGGTGTTCTGGGCCTGCGGGGTGACCCCGCAGGCGGCCCTCGCCCAGGCGAAGGCCGATCTTGTTATCACCCACGCACCCGGGCGCATGCTCATCACCGACGCCCCCGATCACCGTTATCTCATTCCCTAACCCTCAAGTGAATGAAGCGCTGGGGACATCCCAGCGCTTCATTCACATCTGAGGCGGTGTGCCGGCGCTAGGAGATTCTCGCGAGAACCTGACCGGAGGCCAGCGAATCGCCTTCTTCGAGGCTCTCACGGTGAAGGGTTCCGCTTATCGGGGCGGTGACATTGGATTCCATCTTCATCGCCTCAATGACGCACACGGTTTCTCCCTCGCTGACCTCCGCACCGTCATCAACCTTCCAGGCGATGAGGCTGCCGGCATACGGGCTCGTCACCGCGGTCCCCTCCCCATCGTCAACGGACGAGGACTGCTGGTCGGGAGCGGGAGCCGGGGCGCTGCCGGCCACGCCGGCGAGCCGTTCCAGGAGCGAGGCTGGCATGCCGAGCCGGAACTGGCGCCCCTCCAGCTCAATGTGGAAGCGCTCGATGGCTTCACCGGCCTCCCGATTCGCGCGCACCCGCGAGGGCTGAATGTCGGCGCTGAAGTCATTTTCAATCCACGCGGTGTGCACCTGGAAGTCCTCGATGAACTCGGGCTCATTGAGAACGGCGAGATGGAACGGAATCGTCGTAGCCACGCCCTCGATGACGAGCTCGGCAAGGGCGTCACGGGCGCGGGCAATGGCCTGCTCTCGGGTGGCGCCCCAGCAGATGAGCTTGGCGATGAGGGAATCGTAGGAACCGGGAACAATGGAGCCGGTCCGCACCCCCGCATCCATCCGCACTCCCGGGCCGGTGGGAGATTCGAAGCGGATGATCTCCCCGGGGCAGGGAACATATCCGGCGGCCACGTCCTCGGCGTTGATGCGGAACTCGATGGCGTGACCGCGCGGGGTGATCTTCTCGGGAATATCGAGCTTCTCGCCGTTGGCGATTTTCAGCTGCCAGGCCACCAGATCAACATCGGTGGTCTCCTCGGTGACCGGATGTTCCACCTGGAGGCGAGTGTTGACCTCAAGAAACGAAATGGTGCCGTCGGCGGCGAGCAGGAATTCGACCGTGCCCGCACCCACATAACCGGCTTCCTCGCACACGGCGATGGCTCCCCGGCGAATCGTATCGGCCTGCTCCGTGGTGAGGAAGGGGGCCGGCGCCTCTTCAACGAGCTTCTGATTGCGCCGCTGCAGCGTGCAGTCGCGCAGCCCCACCACCCGCACTGTGCCGTGCTGGTCGGCGAGAATCTGAGCCTCCACATGGCGGGGGCGAATGAGGAACTTCTCAACGAAACACTCCTCGCGGCCGAAGGCGGCCTTGGCCTCCCGCTGGGCGGAACCCACGGCATCTTCAACATCCTCGAGCTCGTGGACGATCTTCATGCCGCGCCCACCACCCCCGTAGGCGGCCTTGATGGCAATGGGCAGGCCGTGCTTCTCCGCGAACTCGTGCGCGTCCTCCCAACTCTCAATCGGCCCGTCCGTGCCCGGAGCCAGCGGAGCATCGACCCGCTCGGCAATGTCCCGGGCGCTCACCTTGTTGCCCAGGGTGTCGATGACCTCGGGTGAGGGCCCAATCCAGGTCAGCCCCGCATCCATCACCGCACGAGCAAATTCCGCATTCTCCGAGAGGAAACCGTAGCCGGGATGAATAGCATCGGCCTTTGCGCGAATCGCAATGTCGATGAGGGCCGAGATATTGAGGTAGGTCTCGGCGGCCCGCTCCCCGGGCAGGGCGTAGGCCTCGTCGGCGTAGACCACGTGCGGGCTATCGGCATCCGGGTCGGAATACACGGCGATCGAGGTGAGGCCCAGATCCCGGCAGGCGCGCACGATCCGGACGGCAATCTCGGCGCGGTTGGCTATGAGGATGCGCTTGAGCGTCATGATGATTCTCCTGTCTGCCAGTCCTCGACCCGGCTCAAGCGGAGCGTTTGACCGGGCGCGAGCTGGGCGGCAATGTCAAGGTCTTCGGCAATCACCGTCGCAATAACGGGATATCCGCCGGTGACGGGATGATCGGCAAGGAAAAGCACGGGAAGTCCCTCGGGAGGCACCTGAATCGCACCGGTGACCATTCCCTCCGAGGCGAGTTCGCCCCGATCTTCGCGAATGAGTGGGCGGCCACCTTCGGGGGCTTCCAAGCGCAGGGCGGTGCGATTCGAGGAGGGGCCGATCACCCACTCCTGGTCGCACAGATGATCGACCTCGCCCTCGACGCACCAGTCGGCGCGCGGGCCGGGGACGATGCGCAGGGTGGTGCGCTCGGAGAGGGTGCTCGGCTCGGCCTCCCCCGAGGCGTTGAGATCGGAGCGGGTGCGCACCTTGAGCGGATCTCCGGGTGACAGTGGAGCCGGGCCAAGCCTCGACATCGTGTCGGTTGCGGTGGAGCCGAGCACGCGGGGTGCAGCAAAGCCACCTCGGGCGGCCACGTAGCAGCGGACACCCGCGCTCGGCTGACCGAGCGTGAGGGTTCCACCCGAGGGCATGACGAACGGGGCGCGCAGTGGCGCGGCCTTCGTCTCCTCCCCGACCGTGATGGTGGCTTCCACCTCGGCTCCCGTGATTGCCATGGTGACGTCGGTGGAGAGCTGGAGCGTGAGGCCGCCAAGCAGATTCTCCAGGACGGTGGCGGTGGCCGGGTTGCCAACGAGGCGATTACCCTGGCGAGCCGCGGAGCGGTCAAGGACTCCGGAGGCACTCACCCCAGCATCCCCGTAGCCGGTCCGGCCCAGGTCCTGGTAGAGGGTGGACAGCCCGGTGGCCTCGATGCGGCCAATGGGGCGGGAGGGCGGCATGTCGGTGGAGGAGCTGGCACCAAGCGGACCGGCCTGCGCCACCTCACGCACCGCCACATAGCGCACCAGGTCACCCGGATGCAGGAGATGTGGCACCTCCCGGGACAGGTCCCACATGGCTGTATCGGTGCGCCCTAAGAGCTGCCAGCCGCCCGGGGAGTCTTGCGGGTAGACCGCCGAGAAGGGGCCGGCAAGGGCGACCGAACCGGCCGGCACCTTGGACCGGGGAGTATCGCGCCTCGGAGTGTCCCACCGCTCCCCGCCCGTGCAGTAGGCAAATCCGGGGGCGAAGCCGCCGAAGGCCGCGAACCATTCCTCAGAGGTGTGCGCTTCGATGAGCGCGTCGGTGGATATGCCGTAGTGTTCGGCCACGGCCGCAAGATCCTCCCCGTCATAACAGGTGGGGATCTCCACGGTTTTCGCCTGGGCCGCCGACAGCGGCTCGGGATCGATGGAGTCAAGGGCGTGCAGTGCCTGCTCGCAGGCGCGGCGGGTGGCCGTCTTGATGAGGATGGTGCGGGCCGCCGCGATGACGTCGAGTTGGCCGGGCAGCGGATTCTTCGTCAGATGGGCATGCCAGGCCATGACGGTGTCAATATCCCCGAGCTCGACGAGCAGAGAGCGGGTGCCCATGAGGCGGACCGGAGCGCTCATGCGAAAGCCTCAATTCGCACGCCGGCCTCCTCCAGGCCGCGCTTCACCTCCCGCGCCATCTCCACCGCCCCGGGAGAATCCCCGTGTACGCAAATCGACTGGGCAGCCACCTCGATCGGCGTGCCATCAATCGCCTCGATGACGCCCTCGTGGGCGAGGCGAACCATGCGGGCGGCAACCTTCTCGGGATCGGTGAGCACCGCTCCGTTCTCGGTGCGTGAGACCAGGGTGCCCTCGGGGGTGTAGGCCCGGTCGGCGAAGGCCTCGAAGACGACGCGGATGCCGGCTTCCTCGGCAAGACGGGCGGCAATCGATCCCGGCAGGAGCAACAGGGCGAGATCGCCGAAGGCTCGTACCGCGTCGACCACGGCGCGGGCGTGAGCCTCATGGTGAACGATGGTGTTATAGAGGGCCCCGTGGGGCTTGACGTAGTGAATGCTGGCGCCGTGCTTGCGGGCCATGGCCTCGACCGCGCCAATCTGGTAGAGCACCTCATCGGCGAGCTCCGCGCTCGCATAGTCAATGAATCTGCGGCCAAATCCCGCCGCATCCCGGTAGGAGGGATGTGCGCCGATGCTGACCCCACGCCGAGCGGCAGCCTCGCAGGTCGCGGCGATGCCGCGTGGATCTCCGGCGTGAAAACCGCCGGCCACATTTGCCGACGAGACAATGTCGAGCATCGCCTCGTCATCGCCGACAGGCATGCCGGCCAGGGACTCCCCCAGGTCCGAATTCAGATCGATGGTTGCCATGTCATCTCCCTTACGTGTGACTCACCAGACTATCACCGGGCCTCGACTGGGATCGCCCAGTCTCATGCTGAGGTCATGCCTGCGGAAGGCAAATAGCCGCCTCCCGGCTCGGGCGAGGAGGCTGAGATCCTGCTGCGGCTAGGCGCAGCGCACAGGCCCACCGAGATGGGGCGCAAAAGACCGCGAGGAGGCCCGGCTGGCCGCGCAGCGGACTAGAAGCCGAGGCGACGCAGCGCCTTGGGATCGCGCTGCCACTCCTTGGCCACCCGAACGTGGAGCGAGAGGAAGACCTTTGCCCCGAGCATGCGCTCGATTTCGAGGCGTGCCTTGCGGCCAACCTCCTTGAGGCGCGATCCGCGATGACCAATGATGATTCCCTTCTGGGAGGAGCGCTCAACATACAGATCGGCATAGATGTCGATGATGGGGCCCTTCTTCGTGGTCCGCTCGTTCATCTCCTCGACAAGCACGGCAATCGAATGCGGCAGCTCGTCGCGCACCCCCTCCAGGGCGGCCTCGCGGATGAGCTCGGCGACGACGATGTGTTCGGGTTCGTCACTCGCCTCGCCTTCCGGGTACAGCGGCGGGGAGGGCTCCATCTTCGTCACGAGCAGGTCCGCCAGGTGCTCGACGTTATCGCCGGTCACGGCACTGACGGGCACAATCTCCTCGAAGTCAGCGAAGGTCGAGACCTCGACGAGATGTTTGGCCAGCGTCTGATCATCCACCGTATCGGTCTTGGTGACAACGGCGATAACCGGGGTGCGGGCGGCCGTGATTTCGCCGAGGAGATAACGGTCGCCCGGGCCGAGGGCCTCGCCTGCGGGCAGGCAGAGGGCGACGAGGTCGACATCGGAGAGGGTCTGGCGGACGAGATCGTTGAGGCGCTCGCCGAGCAGGGTGCGCGGACGGTGCATACCCGGGGTGTCGACGAGGATGACCTGGCCGCCGGGCCGGTTGACGATTCCGCGGATCACCCGGCGGGTGGTTTGCGGGCGGGCGGAGGTGATCGCCACCTTATTGCCAACCATGGCGTTGGTGAGCGTGGACTTGCCCGCATTGGGCCGGCCCACGAGGCTGACAAAGCCAGCTCGAAAATCGGCGCTCGGCTCACCGGCCGACATCCTCTGCTTCTCGGGCTCATGCGCACCCGCGCGGGTTCCGTCATCCGGATCGGTGGAAGCCATCGGTTGATCAGTCACGGTTCTCCTCGGGGAGCTTTTGGGCGAGTAGGGTGGCCAGTCGTTTGCGCCGGCCCTCAAATCGTTCGGCGGTGAGCGACATCCCCATGATTTCGGTGCGGGCCCCCGGAATGGGGAGGCGTTCGAGGCCCTTGGTGAGCAGGCCACCGGCAGTATCGACATCATCATCGTCGATGTCGAGGCCGAAGAGTTCGCCGAGCTCGTCGATGGGCAGACGGGCGGGCACCCGGAAGATTCCGGGCTCGATCTCGGTGGCCTCCGGCTCGGCCCGATCGTGCTCATCAACCATGTCTCCCACGAGCTCCTCGAGGAGATCCTCGATGGTGACAAGGCCGGCGATGCCGCCGTATTCGTCGACGACGAGGGCAAGGTGGAAGGACTCGGCCTGCATGTCGTGCAGGAGGTCATCGACCGGCTTCATTTCCGGCACGAAGACCGGATCGCGCATGAGGTCTCGTACGGTCATGTCCTCGGTGTCGAGCCGCCGGTGCATACGCCGCACCACGTCCTTGAGGAAGATGATGCCCGAGACGTCATCGAGGTTCTCTCCCATGACCGGGATCCGGGAAAAACCGGAGCGCACGAAGGCGGTCACCGCGTCGGCAAGGGAGTCGCCTTCCTCCACGGTCACCATATCCGGTCGGGGCACCATAACCTCGCGCACCATCGTTTGGGACAGTTCGAAGACCGATTGGAGCAGCTGACGCTCATCGTCTTCCAGCTCCTCCGATTCGCTCACGCGCTCCACCATGACGGAGAGATCATCATCATCGGAGGGCTCGCCCTCCTCCTCGACATGGGAAATGAAGATGGCGAAAACGCGGGTGAGCCAGGATAGCGGGCCGGACAGGAGGGAAAGGATGGTGACCGGCTTGGCGCGCGCTAGGCCGATGGGCGTCGACATAGCGAGGGTGATGGCGAGGACGATCGCGATGACGGTGCCGGCGACCATGACCTGCCACCAAGCTCCGAGGATGTCGGCGCCAAGCAGGGCGATGCACATGCCGGCGAGCAGGTCGAGAACGGTCTTGGCTACCTGGAGGCCGGCCCGAGCTGCGGTGCGGTGCGAGACCACGTAGGCGATCTTGCTGCCACCACGGACTTCATCGGCCACCGCCTCCGCCGCCTCCGTCCGGGTGATCCGGCGAACGGCGGCATCGGCCGTCGAGC
Organism: Flaviflexus sp.; assembly: GCA_030537635.1. GTDB lineage: Bacteria > Actinomycetota > Actinomycetes > Actinomycetales > Actinomycetaceae > Flaviflexus. The sequence continues at coordinate 60,959 of JAUNVM010000012.1, forward strand.
AGGTGACGGCGAGGGTGAGGAAAATGAAGGCGAGGGCGGTAATCGGTAGCTCGGGCACCTCGTTGATCATCGGCGTCATGAGCGCTGCGCGAGGAAGCCGAGCAGCAGGTCCCGCTGCAGGCCAAACATTTCCCGCTCCTCGGCGGGGGTCGCGTGATCGTATCCGAGGACGTGCAAAATCCCGTGGGTGACGAGGAGGAGAACTTCTTCGATAACCGCGTGGCCGGCCCGGTGGGCCTGAGCGGCTGCTACGGAGGGACACACGACGACGTCGCCGAGCATGCCCTCCACCGGAGCATCCCCCGGGGCGGGCGGGCGAATCTCGTCCATGGGAAAGGAGAGCACATCGGTTGGTCCCGGCTCATCCATCCACGTCACGTGCAGATCGGTCATCGCCTTCTCGTCAACGAGGATGACGGATAGATCCGCCCCCGGATGAATCCGCAGCTTCTCGAGCACATAGCCGGCCAGGGCCGAGATCTCCCGACCATCAAGGCGCGGCTCGTAACCGGATTCGTCGAGGAATTCGATCATCGGCGTTCTCCCCATCGCTCGTAGGCATCAATAATGTCGGCGACCAGCCGGTGGCGGACCACGTCGGCGCTTGACAGTTCGCAGAACTTGAGGTCGGCAATCCCGTCGAGGATGCGCCGCACCAGGCGCAGCCCGGAGGCCTTGCCACTGGGCAGATCCACCTGGGTGATATCCCCGGTGATAACGGCCTTGGAGCCAAAGCCGAGCCGGGTAAGAAACATCTTCATCTGCTCCGGGGTGGTGTTTTGCGCCTCGTCGAGGATGACGAAGGCATCATTGAGCGTGCGGCCGCGCATGTACGCCAGCGGGGCCACCTCGATCGTCCCGGAGGCCATGAGCTTTGGAATCGCGGTGGGATCCAGCATGTCGTGCAACGCATCGTAAAGCGGGCGCAGGTAGGGATCGATCTTGTCCGACAGGCTGCCGGGCAGAAAGCCGAGGGATTCGCCCGCCTCAACGGCCGGTCGGGTGAGGATGATGCGGGACACCTGCCGCTTTTCCAGGGCGGCCACCGCCTTGGCCATGGCCAGATAGGTTTTGCCGGTTCCGGCCGGGCCGATGCCAAAGACGATGGTGTTCTCGTCGATGGCATCCACGTAGTTCTTCTGCCCCACCGTCTTCGGGCTAATGGTCTTGCCGCGCGAGGAAATGATGTCGGTGAGCATGACCTCGGTCGGCGCCATGAGCTCGTCTCGGGCGAGCGTGATGACCCGGTCGACGGCCTCAACCGTGAGCGGAACCCCGCCGCGCACAAGCTCAATGAGCTCGGAGATGAGATTGGCGGCCAGGGCGACCGATGAATCATCGCCGTCAATGGTGATGTCTTGGCCGCGCACGTGAATGGTGGCAGGGGCGAGC
>JAUNVM010000040.1 GCA_030537635.1 Flaviflexus sp.
TGAAGCGACGACAGAGGCGTACAAGGTCCTCATGTTTGTCGCCCTTGCTCAAGGAGCCGAGGCGGTAGACCGCGATTGGGTTGTGGATCAGCTCGAGCCGGTGAGCGAATATCGCGAGGTTGTCACGAGTGACGCTAAAGTCGATATTCTCACCGAGGCTCTTTTCGGGGCACTGGAAACTCGCAACAGGTAGCCCCGAACGCGGGGGAATCCAGCGCGATTATCTCCGGGCGTTTGACCCAATCCTGTGCGGCATCTTTTGCCTCAAGCTCCACGCACCAGCCACCCAACCGCGCACCTGCCCCTGTCTTTGGGCCGCACTACTCGCTGAAAACAATAAAAAGTCCCGCGGTACAGCCACGCTTCATGAACCGGCATGCGCCGGGGCGCAGCTTGCTCTCATCCCGATCATCTCTCAATTGTGATTGCGGCATTGCACCTCAGGGAAGTAGCCGCCTCTCTTCTTCGATCGTGTTGGATCCCTTTCGGGAAAAGCGAATCAGCAAATTCTCGGGATCCGAGCCGCCAACCCTCATCATTCTGAAATGAACATAATCTCCATTGGAGACATGGAGTGGGAGGTGTCGGGGAGCAATAAGCAGCGGTTGGAAATCGATCGGATGAACAATCATCTCACGGAGCACAAGGTCCTCGCCCGACGTGTTTTGGATCTTCAAGCCATTTTTGTCGAACTCCTCGAGTGCGGACCACACTGGCGGAGTTTCTTTAACCTGGAGTTCAAGGGCTTCTTGCGCAATGGCATTTGCTTCGGCCGCCAGAGCATTCGCCCGCTGTGAAGCTCGAGAAGAGCGCACAGCAGCAAAAGCGGAGATCGCAGCGATGATCAGGGCGACGGCCGATATGAGAGTCGACCACAGCGAATCCATCAGAACGCGTTCTCTTATGCTCAGACCACCCGCGTCAATACCAGCTCATCACGCGCACGCGTGGCCGCCACATAAAGCAGGGAGTTCTCTCGCTGGAGGGCGTCTCCTCGCTCCGCCTCGGGCAGGCCCTCGAGGGCCCACTGGGCGGGGATCTGGTCGGCGCCAATGCCGGCGACGATGACGCACTGGAACTCCATGCCCTTGGCCTTGTGCATGGTCATGACACACACGCTGCCGGAACCCGTCTTGGCGCCGCCTTCGTCGCTGACGGAGGAGATGCCGGCCTCGGATAGGGCGGTCTTCAGGGAGTTGATCCTGTCCCTGGTGCGGGAGAGGATGCCGATGGCCTCGGGCTGAACCCCGCGCTCGGTCCAGGCATGCACGTGCTTGACAATGATGTCATTCTCATCGTCAATGCTCTTCGCCTTCTCGATGATCGGCATGGGCCCAGAACGCAAGGACCGATAATCGGAGCTCTCCTCCTTTTCGCCCTCAAGGTCGGTGTAGTCCCGTCCGGTGAGGATGGAGATGGCGTAGGCGAGATTCTCTGCCGTCGTGCGGTAGTTGAGGCGCAGGCGCCTGGCACGGCCGCGAATTTCGATGCCGTAGCGCGATAGTGTCGCCTTCTGGCCGTAGATCCTCTGGTGGGAATCCTCGCCGATGAAAATGTCATCGGGTCCGGGGGCAACCAGGGCCCGGATAAGCTTCCAGTGCGCGGCGTGGAAGTCCTGGCCCTCGTCGATGAGGACGTGATCGCACATGTACGTGTTCTCGTTCTTGGCCCGGGTCTCGAGTACCTGAGCGGCAACCGCGGAGATCTCCGGGAAGGTAGCCCGCTGCTCGTACTCGTTGGAGCGGCGGAACTGGGCGAAGACCTTCCACACCTGAAGGCGCTGCTTGCGGCCCAGGGAGGTTCCCCGGCCGGCGCGGGAGACACGTGCGTATTGGGAGGAGGAGGTGATGCCATTGCCGAGCACCACGCTCGTGTATTCCTGCTCGAGGAAGCCGGGGCTGCACAGTGCCGGATCGAGATCCGGGTGGGCAATCGCCACGGCGTCGGTGAACGCCGCATCGACCTTGGTGAGCACGTTGAGCTCGCGGGCCGTCCAGCCGAGCACCTTCTCGCTCGCATCGGCGAGTTCATCCGGGCTGGCGGAGGAAATAACCGCATGGGCCGTCTGGTCGATACCGAGGATGGCGAGGCCCTTTTCGCCGAGAGAGACCCGGCCCAGATCGGGGGCCAGCTTGCGCATATTGCTCTCAAGAGAGTCAGCGAGCGCGCGGGTGAAGGTGGTGAGTAGGATGCGGGCCTCGGGCTCGCGCCTGGCGAGGTGGTTGGCGCGGTGGAGCAGCACCACGGTCTTGCCGGTGCCGGCACCGCCAGAGACCCGGTAGGGGCCATTCCACGAGCCGGTGGCGTACCGCTGCTGCTCCGGGTGGAGGAAGGTGCGCCACTGGTCGATGTCGGCAGTTTCGAAGGCGGCCTCGAGCTTGGCGGGATCATCCCCGGCCTCCGCGAAGACGTGCGGCTGGCGGGCCATGCCCTCGTGCAGAGTTTCCTCGGTGGCTTCCTCGGCGGGCTTCAGCCCGAGATCCTCTCGGATGTCCTCGATGCTGTCGCCAACCGACAGGCCGAGCAGCACGAGCCCCTGCGTGACCGGGGCGGCCTCAACAGCCTTCTGGAAAGCGCTCTGGGTGGTGGCCGCAAGGGCGAGGGAGGCGTACTCGGGGTCGATGCCCACGTCCTCCAGTCGCTCAAGATCCCAGTTGCCGGCGAGGCGGTTCTGCCAGCCCGGATCGGCGGCCTCCGCATCGCTACTCGCGGGCTGCACGGTAGTCGGCTCCGCCGGCTGGACCGGCGCCGGCGGGGTGTACTCGTAGGCCTCCTTGCGGGGCTTTTCCTGCGCAAACTCGGGGGCGCCGAGCTTGAGGTTGTAGCGCAGCACGGTGGTCTTGGCCTTTTCAATGGCCTCGTCGTGCGGGTAGGTCCCGTAGTAGATGTAGTGGGGTTGGCTCTCGAGCGTGCGCTTAAAGAGTACCGCGCGCCAGAACTGGTCAACCCTTCCCGTTCGCACGGAGTCATCAGCCGAGTTCTTGATCGGCTCGATGTTGAGGCCGGGACGTGTGTCATCTTCTTGCAGCTTCTTCAGGAAGCGCAGCACCTTGGCGTCGAGCGAGCCGTCATGACTCACGGTTCGCGCCAGCGTCACGAATGCCATGTCAGTTCTCCTTGCCGAGGCGGTTGATGATCGTGTCGACCTCGTCCATCGTCATGGTCTCATAGCCCGCAGCCTTAAGCGGACCGGCTTCCTCCTCGTTGTAGACCACGGCGAGCTTCGCGTCCTCCCAGAGGGCGAGCACGGAAATACCGCCAATCTCCTCGCCGAGGACCGCCACGGGAACGCCCGCGGAAGACAGTGCCTGGAAGAACTCTTCCTCGTCGGGCTCGAGATCATCGCCAAGGGCCTCAAAGATCGCGTGGGTCCACGCCCCGTAGTCGCCTCCGTCGGCCATCGACGTCGGCATGACGCCGAGGATGTTGGCGGTGGCCGAGGTGGTGGTTACCAGCACCCGGTCGGGTTCGGGGTGGAGGGAGGCCACGTTGGACCAGAGCAGCCAGCGCCGCCAAGCGATCTCGAAGCCTTCCTCCACAAGTGAGGCATTGGAGTCGTTGAGCGCCACGATCATCCGGGGCCCGCGCAGGGTGTCGATGGCGGTGGGAACGCCCTCGGCGGCGATGAATGCCACGTCGTCGCTGATCTTCCACCACCGTGAGCCTTCCTCCAGGCCGAGGAACTCCGAGAGGGTTTGCTCGGCAATCCCAGTCTCGGTCTCCTCCACCGGTCCGGTCTTCACCTGGGCGAGGTCGGTGATGGTGAGGGCAGGGGCGACGCAGGCGAGCTGCTGCCAGGCCTCCTTGTTGGGGTCCTGCATCCACTGCCACAGAAGCTCCATGGCCCCTCCGCGCAGGGCCCTCAGGTAGCTGCGGTTGAGGTTGTATTCATCGACGAGCCGCGCCACGATATCCTGCCGGATCTGCAGCAGCCTGCCAGCGTCCGCGCTGAGCTCCTGGCGGTCAAAGCGGTCGACATCAGCCTTGGTGATCGCCCAAGGAATGTAGCCCTGCGTGCGCAGCGCAGCGCGCTTCTCAGCGTCATCACCCACCCGGTTGTGGTGCGTGGAAGCGTGGTAGAAGCGTCCGTCGGTGTAGATCGCCATCCGCGGGATTGTCGCATCGGTACACGATAGGAGGAAGTCCGGCCTGGTTCCGCCCACGTGCACCTGGGGTTCGAGCTTCCAGTGCAGCGGGGAACTGGGGAACTGGAATTGGAGGGTGTCTCCCCACGTTCCCGGCTTGCGCACCACCTGAATAGCGGGATCCTCCTCGAGCCGCTTGGCCAGGGCCTGGCGGAACGAGTACTCCAGCGGGGATTCCACCGAGTCGCCAGCCCGGTCAATCTCGTCGATGACCTCCCAGCTGTCAAATGTGGGCTCGGTTTCCTCCCCCGGCTCGATGCCGAGGATGGAGCGGAGTAGGGATTCGGCCGTCACGCGCGCCACCTGGTCGGCCTTGCCGTGATCGGCGTAGGGCAGCAGGCAGCGGTGGCAGCTTTGCCGGTCCTCGTACTTGCACTCGCAGTTCGCCACCTTGTCCAGGGCCGCCTTGAGTGCGTTGAAGATCTGCTCGGGCTTCTTGAACGTCGCAAGGTACCCGGTGCCGCCGGGAACCGTGTCGTGGATGAAGATGCCGGTGTGGCCCGGGATATCCGAGGGCACCTGCAGCAGGCTGAGGTGTCCGGGGGTTCCACCCAGGGATTCCTGCAGGCCGAGCAGGAGGGCCGCCTTGAGAGAGGCCACCGCCCCGCCCGAGCGGTCGACCAGGCTTTGCGCCAGGTGGAGGCACGCGCCCTGCGTGCGCAGCCGCCTCGCGAGGCCCAGCTTGATGGTGTGCTTCTTATCGGACTTGCGGAAGCGGCACCACGGGCGGTGATCCTCGCCCTTGTTGTCCTTCATCCGGTAGTCCAGCTGTCCGCAGTATTCGCACACCGTGAACAGCGGCCTGCCGTACTCCTCCCCCGCAATCGTCATTCTCGCCGCACCGGCTTCGCGCCGGTTGAGATTGAGCCAGCTGACGGTGGCGTAGCGGTAGTACTCCACGGCAACACCCAGCCCCTTGACCGACCACGCCGTCTCGACATCCGCCCGGTCAAGATCGGCCATGGCAACCACCTCGAAGTTGGTCTGCCGCCGCTCGTCCTCGCCGTCACCGATGGTGTTCTCACCTCGGCGCACCTCGGCCGAGACCTTGGTGAGCCTGGCAACGGGAAGCACCTGAGAGGTGTCGTTGATTTCTTCCTCCCCGCACCGCGGGCAGGTATGGGTTCTCGGATGAGCACTGGTGAGCTCGTCAATCCAGCCACATCCCGGGCAGATGTGCCAGTACTGAAGCTCGCGCCGATTCGGCCCGAGATCGACCGCGTCCACCCTGATCGCCATACCGTTGGCGTAGAAGGTGGCTCCAGGGGCGAGCTCGTGAATAGCGGTGGCCGCGCCGCGGACAAACTCCTGGGAGTCTCCATCGAAGCGGCCATTTTCCTCGTTGATCCAGCTGATTCCCACCCCGAGGGTGACCTGATCATCGAGCAGCGTGTAGTTGGGGAACAGCCCGTAGGCCTCGAGTGTGGAGATCCAGTACTCGCCGTTCATGGCACCAAACTCGGCCCTCAACCGTTTGTCTTGGGCCATGGCGGAGCGGTAGAGATTCTTTGCGGCAATGACGGCGGGATCTCGATCCTTATTGATCGCGATCTCCTCAGCCTTCTTGATGTCCTCCTCGTACTCCTTCAGCGCCTCCTGGATATCGTCGATACGACCACGGATCTCATTGAGGTCCTGACTCCAGCGATCCCGAACGGAAAGGACCGTACCGGGAAGCTGCTCGATCGCCCACGTGCGCAGCGCACGCTTTTGCTCCTCGTCAATAAACGTGCCGAATTGGTCGAGGAACTCGTCCAGATGCTCAGCCCGGCGGTTCATGAGCTCCGCGAGGTAGGTGCTGTCGCCCCGGCTACCCATCACCTGGGACACCCTGGTCGGGTGGGACGCGGATGGATCCCGGGCCACCGTGTCGGCGAGGTAGGCACAGTACTGCCTGCGCAGGATTTCCTCGGCTGACAGGTAGGTCGACGGCGGAATAACCTCGCCGTTGATTGTGCCCAGCGGATCGCTGATCTTCGGCAGGTTGATTCCCCGGCCGCGCACAAAGGCGAGGATAAGAGAGTTGCCCGTGAGGCGCCCGGCGCGGCCCACTCGCTGCACATAGTTGGCCACCGAGTGGGGCAAGGAAGCGAGCATGACGCAGGACAGGTCACCGATGTCGATGCCCATCTCCAGAGTCGGGGTGGCCACGAGAACGTTCGGAGCATCCGGCGACTGGTCCGAGCTCTTGAACTCGTTCTCGTACTCCAGGCGCAGCTTGCTCGGCAGCAGTGAGGTGTGCTCCCGGGCGACCACGCGCTTGGCCACCTTGGACTCATAAAGCCCGCGGTAGTAGTTGTTCGGCTCAAAGCGTGTCCGCTCGAGCTTTCCCCCGCAGCGGTTCTGCAGGCAGGGCGCGCCCTCGAGTTCGTCAATGACGCGCGCGGTAGCGAAGGTGGTCGTCTGGCAAATACTGCAGGTCAGCGTGCACCGCTTGTTCTCCAGCTCTTCGTTCGTGGGAACCGAGAGCAGAATCTGTTCCGGTTCGATTGCGTAGACCGCTCCCGAGGTGCGGCCCAGACTGGAGATGATTCCCTCTTCGTCGAGAGCCTCAAACAGATTGGTAATGAGGTGCCCGGCATCGCGCCGGTTCACCTCGAGGTTCCGGGAGGTCCAGTGGGTGTACCAGCTCTGTGGAGCGTTGATCTGCACGAAGGACGTGCGGTCTTCTTCGTCAGCCGGTGCCGTTGTGGGGAAGGCTGGTGCGGGGCGCCCCTTGGGGAATGCCGGCATGCCCTTCGACTTCGGCCTCCCGCCCCACACGTGATAGCGCAGACCGCCAGATTCCTGGTAGCGCTTGAGCCACGGATGGTTGATGCCGCCCTGGAGCCGGATCCGCACAAGAACACCGCGAATCCATGCGGCCAGCTCCTGGTCGGTGGGCTCGGCGAGGCCGGGAATCTGCTGGCTGCAGTTATCCCAGACCCGGCGGCCAATCGTGGCCAGCCGCCTGCTCGAGCCTGCATCCACCTCGGCCACGACCGAGCCGGTGAGCTCAAGCGTGCGACCAAGCCGGGCCTGCAGGCCAAACTCCATGGCCCCATCAAACTCCAGGCGCGACTTCATGGCCCGCCGGGCTTGCGCCTCCTGCGTGTCATCCTTCGGTGCCCAGAAGGCGCGGAAGATATCGTGCTCAATGAGCTCGGGCGGAACGAGCTTGAAACGCTCGGAAGGCCCGCCGTTCACGGCATTGCGCAGCGTCTGTTCGATGAGCTGACTGAGGGTCAACGAGCCATCGTCACCAAAGCCGTCGCGCAGCGCCGAGCGCAGGTTGAACGTGTGGGAGCGTGCCTGAATGAAGCCCGCCCGGTGCGCAGCATCCTGGACAGAATCGGTGAAGACGAGGGCCTTCTTCTCGGCCGGATCAAGATCGGCCGCGCCGAAGATGTTCGAGATTGCCACCGAGGTCAGCGTGGAGACCGCCGAACCCACAAAGCGGATCGCGTCCGGGGTGAGGCAGGCGGGGCAGGTCTGTTCCTCACGCCTCTTGCCATCGCCTGCTCCCATGAGGGTCAGGACGGGAACGATGAGACCGTTCTTGTAATCGGCCTGCTCGCGGTCCGGCTCAGAACCCAGGAAGGAGCGGTGCTGAATGTGGAAGTACCGAAGGCCTCCCTCCCGCATCTCCTCGTACGTGCGCTCCTTGCGGGCCGCCACCTGGTCCTCCTTGGCCGCGTGCAGGAGGGGCACAAAGCGAGCCGAGTGGTTGAGGGCCGCGGAGCGAATTTCGGTCTGATTGGTGTCGACGGTCATCCCGTCTTCCCACAGCTTCACGCTCCAGCCACTCTTGCCGCAGTGACGGCAGTAGATGGCCGGAAGGTAGAGAGTCTCTCCCTCATCATCCCCAGCTACTTCGAGCGGACCATCATCGCCCCACCGATAGGTGTGCGAGAGCCCCACACGGGAGTCAATCCGGGAAAGCTCGCGCACCCACAGGTGGGTTTCAACGGTGAGCGCCTCGCGCCCGCCCAGGGCTCGGGCGTGGGAATAGAGGGCAATGGCGTTAGCCAAGAACTCCTCAGCAAGGTCGAGATCAACCCGAGGGAAGATTCGGTCCGCAAGCTCACGCAGCGGAACCGCGTCGATGCTCCCTTCGGCCAGCTCTCGGGTGAGCGGATGAGCCTTGAGGGCGTCAATAAGAGCGGGCGCGTTTTCTTCACCCAGGCCGGGAGACTCCTCGAAGAGCGCCTCCGCCATGATCTCCAAGACCTTGTCCGGGTGAGCAGACCACGTCTTTTCCACCGTCTCGGGAATAAGCCGGGTCAGGTCCTCCAGACGCCGAGCTTTACCGGACTCACTGCGGCTACCCGCCCACTCATCAAAGCTCTTTCGCGTCTCCGTGACGAGAGCATCCTCCTCGAACGGGACACCGAACACGGTCTGAGCAAAGCCGAGCATCTCTTCCGAGCCACCGCTTCCGCCCAACGTGGCCGAGGTGGCCACCGGAGTGAGCATACCCAGCGGATTATCCCGGTCCGCCTCCACGGGTCCGCCCAAGAGCTGAGCCTCCTGCCGGTCACGAGGCAGGTCCGCGGGCCAGTAGGACTTGAGCGCCAACCCAAGGCGGCGCAGTAGCATGGCCACGTCGGTTCCCTGCGCGCCGTCATAGGTGTGGAACTCATCGAGCACCACGTAGGTAAGGCTCTTGGCCGAGCGCTCCCACAGCCTGGCATCTTCAGAACGCAGCAAGAGCATGTCGAGCATCTTGTAGTTCGTCAGCAGAATGTCCGGCGGGTTAGTCCGGATCGCGTTGCGGTCATTGATGAGCCCGCGCTCGCTCACCCGAGTTCTCGACCCCGAAACCTCGCCGGTGTACAGGGCAGCCCGAATATCAGCAAACTGCGCCTCCTCCAGAATAAGGTTCTTGAGGCGCTCTGCCTGGTCATTGGCCAGAGCATTCATCGGGTAGAGGATCAGCGCCTTAATGCCGTGAATACCGGCAGCGCGAGCACGCACCACGTGATCAAGAATCGGGTAGAGGAAAGACTCCGTCTTACCCGAACCGGTACCGGTAGTCACGAGGGTGGGCTCCGGCCTGCGGAAGCCCTCCCCCGTCTCGGTCTTCGTGGTCAGGCGCTGAAAGGCAGCGGCCTGATGACCGTAGGGAGGGAAAGGGGCCGGGTAAACGTCCAGGGCCGAATGCCAGTCCTCCTGGGCAGGCTCAAATGGCAACCGCAGCCGCACGTACGGGCCGCGGAACATTCCATGGTCAGGATCGACGAGGAAGCGGCCGAGGGCCTCCTGTGCGTCATGGTCCGATAACGCGAATGTTGTCTTCAGGTAGTCAGTAATGCCGCTGACAAGATCCGCAGCCTCGCGGGTCGGAAGAAGCTCCGTCATCTAACTCTCCTCGTAGTCTTCTTCCTAATGTATCGGTAACCTCGGACACAAAACGAGAACCCTCACTCCACGGTTCCTGTTTTCTCCAATTCTTCAGCAAAGCGAGCGTAGGCCTCTCTCATGTCTTCTTCGCGGTCGTGGCCGCGGAAGGGGAACTCGGCGAGGTATTCCACGCCCGATTGGGGGTGTGTCCACAGGCGCTCAGCTTCGGTGAGTTGTTCACCGCGTTCGCGGTAGGCCTTGGCGATCTCCTTAGGTACGAGACGACCGTTGGCGTCGTAGAGATCGTCTTCTTCGTACTTGCGCAGGACACCGAATTGGGTGCGGTAGATGGCGCAGAGTTCGTCGGCGGTGATGCCGTACAGGATGGCTGCAAGCGCATCGATTTCCAGCATTAGTTGCCGCCGCTCTTCGTCCTTCCGAGCGGCGGATTGCGGTGTCCATGAATCACCAGTCAGCTCAGTCCACATAGGTGCATAGCTCCTTGAGAGACAATTGAGCCTACCTGCACGCGCAGCCAGTGCCGAATTAAGTGAGGAGCCCACATTGGCAGGCAGGCGGTCGATCAAAGATCCGAAGAGATTTGCCGTGGCGAGCACCCTGATCACAAAGTCAAATGGCAAAGAAGCCCATTGAGCGCTCAGGGCGAGCATAGTCTCACTCTCCTTAATTTGCGGAGAGTACGTTGAGAACACCCCATCGACATGTGCCGCCCCTGGCGGGATCACAGTGGGATAGAGGGTGCGGTATCC